>JBBDSZ010000012.1:26390-52869 GCA_040904685.1 Paenibacillaceae bacterium
TGGCGTAGCGTCTGGCGTAGCGTCTGGCGTAGCGTCTGGCGTAGCGTCTGGCGTACGTCTAGCAATGGGGCTGCTAAAAGGATCCGAAAGAGGATCTGATTGCCGAGCTGAACGGTGTGTTTCTCAAACACCCCATACATTGTGTCACAAAAAAAAAATGCTCTTCGGACCTAATTTAGGTTACACGAGCATTTTTATTTTACAATTGTTCCAGTAGGAAGCTTTCACATCCCAATCGCCAAGCCGTCTACCGCCAGCATGGCTTCTCCCAATGCCTCTGATAGTGTCGGATGCGGGTGGATCGTTTGGCCAACCTCCCAAGGGGTAGCCTCCAGAACATGAGCCAAGGCTGCTTCGGAGATGAAGTCGGTCACATGCGGCCCGATCATATGCACACCTAGAATATCATTGGTTTTTTGATCGGCAATGACTTTAACAAAGCCATCGGTCTCGCCATAAACGAGTGCTTTACCAATCGCTTTAAAGTTGAATTTGCCAATTTTGACCTCGTGCCCACTCTCTATCGCTTGTTTTTCCGTCAAGCCTACAGAGGCGATCTCAGGTCTGGAATAAATACATCTCGGTGTAAGATGCGGAGCATGGCTATGCAGATGAAGACCGGCAATGTGCTCAACAGCTGTTATGCCTTCATGTCCCGCAGCATGCGCTAACTGCAATCCGCCTATCACATCACCCACTGCGTAGATGTGAGGTTCTGAGGTTTGCATCATGGCATTCACACGGATGACCCCTCGTTCGAGCTTAATATCTGTGCTTTCCAAGCCAATATTCTCGATGTTTGCCAAGCGACCAACGGAAACCAATACTTTTTCCGCTTGATAGGTGATCTGATCACCTTTATATTCCACTTGAAGTTCTACGAATTCATTGACAATTTTCACAGATTCCGCTATAACCTTGGCTCCTGTAACGACCTTGATTTTACGCTTTTTATAAATTCGCTCTAGCTCCTTGGAGATCTCATCATCCTCAAGCGGTACTAAACGCGACTCATATTCGATAACTGTAACTTCTACGCCAAAATCACTCAGCATCGATGCCCATTCCAAGCCTATAACACCGCCGCCAATAATTAAGATCGATTTCGGCAGAGCTTCCAGCTGAAGAGCTTCGTCACTCGTCAACACATATTTGCCATCGATTTCTATACCGGCTAATATCCGAGGTCTTGAGCCTGTGGCAATGATTAAATTTTCCGATAAGAGCGTCTCAATTTCACTATTAGCTAATTCCACAGCAACTGCACCGCTTTTCGGTGAAAAGATCGAAGGTCCAATAATTCGCCCCACGCCCTCGATGACTTCAATTTTATTCTTCTTCATCAGATACTGTACGCCTTTGTGCAGCTGATCGACAATTTTCTGTTTACGCTCCTGCACTTTGTAGAAGTTCAAGCTCACATTCGAAGCTTCAATGCCGTAATCCTCGCTGTGCTGCATCGTTGAGAAGACCTCTGCACTGCGCAATAAAGCTTTGCTAGGTATACATCCACTATGAAGACAGGTGCCTCCTAGCTTCCCCTTTTCGACTATGATCACTGATTTACCCAATTGAGCCGCACGAATCGCTGCTGTATATCCACCGATGCCGCCGCCTAGTACAACAATATCCGCATTCTTTGTCATGGTTTAAACCTCACCTTTTCTGGTGCATCTCTGCTTGTTTGACTTGTTCATGCGCATGGTAAGAACTCCGCACCAAGGGTCCGGATTCTACATGAGAGAAGCCCATAGCCATGCCTTCGACTTTAATCGCTTTAAATTCATCCGGTGTATAATATTTGCGAATCTGCAAATGCTTCACCGTTGGCTGCAAATACTGTCCTACTGTAAGAATATTACAATCCGCCTCACGTAAATCTCGCATGGTTTGGAGAATTTCGTCTAGCATTTCACCCAGTCCCAGCATGATGCCCGATTTGGTTTTTTGTCCGGGAATAATTTCTTTAGCATTGCGCAATAGCTGAAGAGAGCGCTGGTATTTCGCTTTCGACCTCACTTGATCGGATAAACGCGCTACTGTTTCTAAGTTGTGGTTGAGGATGTCAGGCTTTGCGTCCATGACAATTTGCAGCAGCTCTTTTCTACCGCCAAAATCAGGGATCAGCACTTCAATTCCCGTAAGCGGATTAAGTTTGCGTATTGCATGGATCGTTTGAGCAAATACAGATGAGCCCTCATCTGCTAAATCATCTCGTGCAACGGATGTAATCACAACGTGTCTTAAACCCATATCCATGACAGATTGGGCTACGTGCCCAGGCTCTGCAAAATCTATTTCGTTTGGCAAACCTGAGGTGACGGCGCAAAAACGACAGGCTCTTGTACATATTTTACCCAGTATCATAAAGGTTGCCGTCCGATTGCTCCAGCATTCATGGATATTCGGACATTTCGCTTCCTCGCATACAGTATTTAGCTTGCGCTCCCGCATCATTGATTTCAGCACGTTGACAGTATCGTTTGTTTGAATTTTTATTTTTAGCCAATCCGGCTTGCGACCGATTTCCGTATTGATCATCTCGTTCACTCCTTAAAACGGACTTTGGAACTTATGCTTCGCCAATTAAACTTTCATATTCGGCAGCTGTCAACAGGTGCTTTAAAGCATTTACTCCGTTGATTTCGATCTCAGCAATCCAACCCGTTTCGTAAGGATCAAGGTTCACTTTCTCCGGATTCGCTTCTAATGCTTTATTAATGACTGTAATAGTGCCAGTAACAGGTGAATAAATATCTGAAACTGCTTTGACAGACTCGACGCTGCCCATGCTTTCGTCTGCTGTAACTCCACTTGCAAGCTCTGGAAGCTCAATAAACACAATATTCCCAAGTTGCGCTTGCGCAAAATCTGTAATGCCAACCAAAACACGCTTCTCGTCCAAAACCTTTACCCATTCATGCTCTTTGCTGTACAAAAGATTTGCTATAACTTCACTCATGCTAGCGCCTCACTTTGACGAAGGGGCATGCCCTCCATATTTTAACTATATTATGCGCAATTCATCTCCGTAAAGCAACACGAAATGAAACTCCGGGGTTTGACTGTTTTACTTTTTCATCTGAACCAGAAGCCAGTCCGTACGGTAGAATCGGAATAACATAGCGAGACCATATACAGCTAAAAACGTGTAAAGTGCGATCCATGTACCCATGCTTCCCATATCTAATATAAAGGTAAGTATATAAGCCAATGGCACAAAGATAAGCCAATTCGATAAAAATGAAGCTTTCACCATGAATGTTGTATCACCAATACCACGCAAGCCGCCCGCATAGAAATTATATAATCCATCGAACAGCTGTAAAAAAGCAGATACCCGAATTAATCTTGCAGCCAGTTCTTGCACCTGTGGATCATTTGTATAAATTCGTGCGATCCCATCTGCGAAGAAAAACTCAATTGTACCTAATATCAGTAAAAATATGCTGCCCAGTATGGCTGTCTCTGTTCCCAATTTACGGGCTTGTACAGGGTCGCCGCGTCCTACCGCTTGACCCACGAGAATCGTCGCAGTCGCACTAAACGCAAATGCCGGCATGAATCCAAATGACATGACGTTTAAAGCCACTTCATTAGAAGCAAGGGCAGACGTTCCAAGCCTTGTCACGAACATCGTAAAGACGAACATTGCTGCGCTAGCTGCAAACTCCTGCACGCCAAGCTTGCCGCTCTCCGCTACGATAAGCCGCAGTTCGGGGCCGCTCACTGTGACACGAGAGCGTGTTCCGAAACGCGCGTGTAATCGCACAAAGAATACGTACGCGCTGCCTAGAAAAATCAAGGCTTCTCCAATCAGGAATGACCAGCTTGCGCCGGGCAATCCCAGCTTTGGAAAGCCTAGATGACCATAAGTCAGCGCGTACGTGAAGAACACCATTGCCGCATTCCCCGCAATGGCCAAGATCAGCGGAGTCCGTGTATCGCCAATCCCGCGGAAAAAGCCCTGTAGCACAAAACTAGCTACAGAAAAAGCCATAGCAAAAAATCGAATGCGTAAATAAAATTCGCCTACTTCAATAAGCTCGTGGGAACCGCCCATCAAACGCAAGACAGTGCCTGGTGCATAAAATCCAGCAATAACAAGCAAAACAGCGACAACAATACAGAAGTATAATGCGATGTAAGTCCGTTCTACTGCTTTTTTCAGTTCGCCTGCACCGTAATTCTGCGCCACCAAATAATTTACAGTCAGCCCCGTTCCTGAGAACAGAGCCCAAGCGTTATACATAATGATATTGGATACACCCACAACTGCAATAACCAATGCCCCCAATTGCCCTACCATTATTAAACTGATGGTTCCTGTCAAAGTAACCGTTGCAAATGACAAGATGGAGGGCAATGCCAGCTTTAAAATTAATTTGCTATTCTTAAACATCTCGAATCCATCCTTATTTCTATAACATACTAATTCCACTTCGCATCTATAATACAGTTCCCGTTCATTATACAGATATGCTCATGTCCTATGCAACAAAAAAAAGCCTTACACAGCAAGGCTTTGTGACTTTAGGTTATGGAGCGGGTGAGGGGAATCGAACCCCTGCGATCAGCTTGGAAGGCTGAAGTTCTACCATTAAACTACACCCGCATAAAGCTGTTTTTAACTAAAATGGTCGGGACGACACGATTTGAACATGCGACCCCCTGGTCCCAAACCAGGTGCTCTACCAAGCTGAGCTACGTCCCGATGCTTACTCGCTGCTTTTTAGCGACAAAAATTAATATATCATGTTCTATTTAGAAATGCAACATTTTTCTTTTCGCACTTCAATTCGTGATTTAAAAATATCTTAATTAAGAATAGAAGTTTACTCTTGAAAAAGCAATCTCAACATCTCAAGAATTTTTTTTCTTTCGGTTTCGTTCAACTTTTTCCCTTTATAGGTAACACGCTTATTTTTCAGTATCTTTTCCAGCTCTAGAGGTGCAGGTTCCACGGGATTCTCTACTGAATATGCCTCACTACTTTCTTGTAAATATCCAGCTCTCCGCATTAAATCCTCATACGGATAGTTATAGGCCTTAGCCAATGTCTTCAAGGTTTCAGGTGTTGGTTTCACCGGATTACCTGAACGATGATCAATTCCTTTCTCGATAACACCAAGATATGTATGACTAATCCCTGAACGACTGCTAACCTCACGTAAAGATTCATGATCACGCAACTGACGGAGCAATTGACCTAGTTCTTGCATTCATAAATCCCCCTTGACATCTATGTAATACTAGTGTTACATTATTAATAAAGTATGTAATATATGAAATACATTCCTTAACCAACTAGGAAAGATGTGAATAGTGACAATGCAAAATCCTACAATATATCATAATAAATTATTAGATATTCAGCAGGCGCTTACTTTAGTAGACACGGATAGACTATTGATCGTTACCATTTGTCATGAAATGGTTTTTCTATGGGTGCCAGAAATCCTGGATCATTTGGTTCTTCTAATGGACGAGAATAGACAGTTGCAAGTAGATAACAACTCACTAAACCTCCAGAACGACTCACTCCTTAAACAAAATATAGAACTCTCCCAACGATTGAACCATCTGTAAACCCCATCTGTAAACACACCCCTCTTATTCAGTATTTCTTCAAGTTTACTAAATTCAAGCAATGATTGACAATACCCATTTTTCTTTTTGACAATTACTATATATTGTTGTACATTTATTTTTGTAAACTACATATTGTATGGATTAGGATAGGATCACACAAGCGATACAAGTATTTTTGCTTTTTTATCCAAGAGAGCAGTAATGCTTTTTCTGTTTAAACCGCTAGTATATATTTGGAGGTAACATGAAATGGACATAATTAAAAGAGACGGCACAGTTGAGCCTTTAATTTTCTCGAAAATGAAGAAAGTTATTGATTTCGCATGTGAAGATTATCCAGAATGTGACCCATTGGAATTGGAAACAGCGTTATTGCCTTTATTCCGTAATAATATTTCCACCCAAGAAATTCAACGATTGCTTATTCTAGTAGCTGTGGAGAAAACAAGTGCAACCGAGCCCAATTGGCAGTTTGTTGCCGCTAAACTACTTGCCTACGATTTATATAAAGAAGCAGGCATTCATCGTCAATATACCCAATTCGGTTATTCAGGCAATCTTTATGATTTGATTGTTCACCTGACGGAGATGGGTGTTTACGGTGCATACATATTGGATCATTACACCAAAGACCAAATTGATGAGCTTTCTGCCTATATTAAGCCAGAGCGCGATCATTTATTCAATTACATCGGTTTGAAAACTTTGGCGGATCGCTACATCATCAAAGGGAGAAATAAACAAATTCTCGAGCTTCCACAAGAGCTATTCATGGGTGTCGCCATGCATTTGGCAATGTTGGAGAAGGATCAAGTGACATGGGCTAAACAATTCTACGATGTGCTCAGCCGTTTGGAAATGACTGTGGCTACACCTACTCTTGCCAATGCTCGCAAACCGCATCACCAGCTTTCCAGCTGCTTCATCGACACAGTTCCAGATAATTTATGGGGTATTTACAATGTCGATCAGAGCTTTGCGCAAGTATCCAAGCATGGCGGCGGCATGGGGATCTATGTCGGCAAGATTCGCAGTCGCGGTTCGAATATTCGCGGTTACAAAGGTGTTGCAGGCGGTGTTATTCCTTGGGTTAAAAATTATAACAACACAGCCGTTGCCGTTGATCAATTGGGCGTTCGTTCCGGTGCGGTGGCGATTTACTTGGATATATGGCATGCGGATATCTTTGATTTTCTAGATCTGAAAACGAATAATGGTGATGATCGGATGAAAGCACATGATATTTTTCCAGGTATATGTATTCCCGACTTATTCATGAAAAAAGTTCAAGAGCGTGGAAGCTGGTTCTTATTCGATCCCTATGAAATTCGCCAAGTGATGGGCTATTCCATTGAAGATAGCTGGGGCGAAGAATTTGAGCGTAAATATGCGGAGTGCGTAGCTGAGACAAGCTTGTCCAAGCAAGAAGTGCCTGCTATTGACATCATGAAGAAAATTCTTGCAAGCTGTTTTGAAACAGGAACTCCCTTTGTATTCTACCGCGATACAGTCAACCGTGCTAATCCAAACAAGCACGCGGGAATGATCTATTGCACGAATCTTTGCACAGAAATTTGTCAAAATATGAGCCCTAGCTCATTGATTACAACCGCTCACGAAGATGGTATGATTACAACCAAAGTTCAAAGTGGTGACTTTGTGGTTTGTAATTTATCCTCCCTTAACCTTGGAAGAGCCTATTCGAAGGAAGATGTTGAACGTGTGGTCAGCACACAAATGCGAATGATGGATAATGTCATCGACTTAAACTACTACCCGATTCCGCAAGCCGAAATCACGAACAAGAAATACCGTGCTGTAGGTTTAGGAACGAGCGGATACCATCAAATGCTTGCACAGCTCCACATTACATGGGAATCCCAAGCACATTTGGATAAAGCAGATGAGCTCTACGAATGGATCAATTATTGTGCGATTAAAGCATCTATGGAGATTGCTAAAGAAAAGGGCACTTATCCTGCGTTTGCCGGAAGTGACTGGCAAACAGGTGAATACTTCACACAACGGGATTATACAAGTCCAAAGTGGCAGGCCTTGCAAGCGGAAGTAGCGCAATATGGTGTACGCAATGCATGGATGTTCGCGATCGCACCAACAGCTTCAACCTCCTTAATTGCGGGTTCAACTGCTGGAACAGATCCGATTTTCAATAAGTTTTTCGTTGAAGAGAAGAAGAATGCCGTTATTCCGCAAACTGCTCCCAACTTATCTGCTGAAACAACTTGGTACTATAAAGAAGCTCACAAAATTGATCAGCATTGGAGCATTCAAGCTGCCGGACTTAGACAACGTCATATCGATCAAGCGCAATCCTTCAACCTCTACATCACGCCGGAAACTTCGGCAAAGCAATTCCTTGAGCTCTACATGTCCGCTTGGGAAAAAGGCGTCAAGACCGTTTACTACTGCCGTAACAAGAGTTTGGAAGTGGAAGACTGCGTTAGCTGCTCAGCCTAAGCATGGCTGCTGCAGTGGCATTTATTAAAGGAGGCAATACCAAATATGGATTCAAACGATCAAAAATTAACAAAAAAGAAATTATTCAATGAATTTGGTGATCGCGAATGGGGCAAGCGCAGGATGATCGGGGGTAACACAACCAACCTCATTCAACTAAATAATGTGAAATATGAGTGGGCTACAAAAATGTATCGTGCCATGATGAATAACTTTTGGATTCCAGAAGAAATACCTTTGGCACAGGATGCTAAAGATTATAAGCTTTTGAACCCAACCGAACGTTCAAGCTATGATAAAATTATCAGCTTTTTGATTTTCCTTGACTCCTTACAAACGGCTAACTTACCTAATATTAATGAGTACATCACTGCTCCTGAAGTAAATCTCTGTCTAACCGTACAAACCTTTCAGGAAGCCGTGCATAGCCAAAGCTATTCCTATATTCTAGATAGTGTATGCTCCTCGGAAGCACGTGAAGAAATTTATAACCAATGGCGCGAGGACAAACACTTATTACAACGCAATCGCTTCATTACAGATTTATACGAGAAATTTATTGATGATCCTTCTACAACCAACCTGCTTCGTACGATTATGGCTAATTATATTCTCGAAGGCATTTATTTCTACAGCGGATTTAGCTTCTTCTATGCTCTGGGCAGACAAGGGAAAATGTTAGGTACTGTTTCCGAAATCAAATATATTCAACGTGACGAGCTTACGCATCTTGCCTTATTCCAAGGGATTTTTCGTGAAATTCGCAATGAAAATCCTGCATTATTCACACCTGAGATGGTCGAAAGCCTTCGCGAGATGATGCGTACCGCAGTAGAGAACGAAATTGCTTGGGGTTTGTATATCACCCAAAACAAAATCGCAGGACTGAGTGACACCGTAATCACGCAATATATTCAATACTTATCCAATGATCGTTTGCAGAAGCTAAACTTAGAAATCCTCTATCCCGAGATTGTCGAGCACCCGATGAAATGGGTAGAAACCTTCAGTAATATGAATGGGATGAAAACTGACTTTTTCGAGCAAAAGGTCACCAATTACAGTAAATCGTCCGGCATGGACTGGGGCGACATCTAACATCTAAACATCTAAAGCTCAAGAAATGATAACTATTCCGCTCCAGGCTAGTAATACACCTAAGCTGATCGAGGACAGCATGTACATTGCCGCGGCAATTACATGTTTTTTTTCGATTAATTGCTGCATTTCATAGCCAAAGGTTGAAAAAGTCGTGTAGGCTCCACAAAAGCCAATTCCCAGCATCAACCAAGCTTCATCCGACAAGAGCTCCCGATTATGGAGGGCAAAAAGAATGCCCAACAATAAAGATCCAGTTAGATTGATTACCCATGTCCACCACGGGAAACTCCCTTTTACATGACCCGCTATCCATTTCCCTAAAAAAACCCTACATAACGTACCTACGATTCCGCCTAAACCAACCAACCAAACATCCATTGTATTTATCATGGGTAAAGTCCTTCCTTACGTTTTCCGCTTTGCATACCCGCAAGAGCAATACCCAAAAAGGTTAATATGATGCCAAGCACCGAGCTAGATATCATGTACAATAAAGCTGTTTTCGAATGTCCACTCATCATCAAATGCACCGATTGTACAGAAAATGTGGAAAAGGTTGTAAAGGCTCCGGTCATTCCTGTACTGAGGCCTAAACGGATTTCCGGTCGCAGCCGGATCTTTTTTAGAGTAATCGTTAAAAACCATCCAAGAAATAAACAACCCAACAAGTTAATGATCAGCGTACTCCATGGGAATCCATCCTTGGCATAGGGTATCCACTCCCCTATTTCGAATCTCAATACGGAGCCGATAAATCCTCCGATGATTAAAGCAAGCAAGTTCTTAGTCGAAGGATTCATCGACGAACCCCTGCTGATTTGCCCGATTTGGGCTGCAGCAAAAGCGTCAGGCTAAGCAAAGAAACGAATATAGTTGCACCCATATCAGAAATAACCGCAATCCATAAAGTGAGCAGACCAGGAATTGTTAGCAATAAAGCAATTACCTTTAAGCCGATTGCTATGGAAATATTAATTTTAATAAGTCGATTAACACTTTTTGCAATGGAGATAGCTTCTGGCAGCTTTCCCAGATGATCCTGCAGAAGAATAATATCCGCTGTTTCCATTGCACTGTCCGTGCCTTTGCCCATCGCTATACCAAGCTGTGCTGTTGCTAAAGCTGGCGCATCATTAATCCCATCACCGATCATTGCGACATTTCCGTTTTTCGCTAATTTGTTAATTTCAGCTATTTTTTGCTCTGGAAGTAAGTTTGCAAAGACCTGCTTGATCCCAATGATCTTAGCAACCCTTTCTGCAACAATGGTGTGATCACCTGTTAACATTACGGTTTGACGAATCCCTAACTGGTACAACTTTGCGATAACCGAACGGCTTT
Organism: Paenibacillaceae bacterium; assembly: GCA_040904685.1. Classification (GTDB taxonomy): domain Bacteria; phylum Bacillota; class Bacilli; order Paenibacillales; family NBRC-103111; genus Paenibacillus_AC. The sequence continues at coordinate 36,903 of JBBDSZ010000012.1, forward strand.
CTAGGCGTATAGAATCTGTGATCCCGAATACACCCAAAACTTGGGATGAATCCACAACCATTACGATTGTCAGCCCTTTTTGCTTCATTTGCTCGATATCACGGTGAACTCTTTCCGATAGGTTAATATGCCGGATGCTTTTTTCATTGCCAATCCAATACGGCTGCCCTTGGATTATCGCTGTGACACCCATACCCGGAAGAGCCTTACTTTCTTCGACCACAAGTTGTTCAATGGCTTGACCTTGTATTTGCTTCATAATAGCTTTTGCTATTGGATGAGATGAGTTTTTCTCTAAGGCAGCAGAAATTGAATAGAATCGGGTTGAATCATAAACCAATTCTTGTTCTACCGTTGGCTCCCCTTCTGTTAATGTACCGGTTTTATCAAAAGCAATGGTGTCGATTTTGCCCAATTGCTCGAGAAACACGCCACCCTTAATTAGTATTCCGTTACGTGCGTTACGTGTTATACCGGCAACTATGGCTATGGGTGATGCCAGAATGAGTGCACATGGGCAGCCAACAATAAGTACAGCTAAACCTTCATACAAGGATGAAATCCAGCTGCGATCAAACAGCAATGTTGGAATCAGAACCGTTATCAATGCAATCACCATAATAATCGGTGTGTAATAATAGGCGAATTTATTGATAAACAGCTGAGTCGGTGTCTTTGTTTCCTGTGCCTCTTCAACCAAATGTAAAATTTTCGCCAAGGACGAATCCTTGTAGGCTTTCGTTATCGTAATTTTTAATACGCCTTCATTATTCAAGCTCCCGCCAAACACAGGCTCCCCAACAAATTTTTCGTTCGGAAGCGACTCGCCGGAAATGACCGCCTCGTTGACAGAGCCGCGCCCTTCTGCAACAATTCCATCTGAAGGAATCTTCTCACCTGGACGAACAATGACAATATCACCTGCTGTTAGTGAAGCAACGGGTACTAGCACCTCTGCATGACCTTTTAAAACCAGGGCTTCCTTAGGAGCAACTTGCAGTAAGGCTTGCATCGAACGACGCGCTTTTTCCATGCCCAAGCCTTCTAACAGCTCATTTAAACCAAACAAAAGAGCGACCAATGTGGCCTCTTCCCATTGGCCAATACTCACAGCACCGGCTAAGGCAATAGTCATCAGTGTATCGATATTAAAGTGAAATTTGATTAAATTTTTGAAGCCTTTAATCCATGTACGATACCCACTTATAATCATGGCAACCAAATAGAGACCAACAAGGATATAAGCAGGCAGCTCGTTTCTCAGCAATAAAGCTACAACGAAAATAACAGCTGAGCCAATCAGCCACTTCAATGCTCCGCCTTTTGAATGAGCATGGTCATGTTCGCCTTCATCATCATGGGAGCGGTCATTAGAGTGAATAGCGTGAGCATGGTCATGCTCATCATGCCCATGACCATCATGTGAATGCTCGCCATGTGAATAATTGTCCCTAACTTGTTCCATATAAGCGCCTTCCGTGCTTAAAATTCGTGCAACCTGCTGAAGTGATATCTTTGGATGCACCTTCAATTTTCCGCTATTATAGCTGAGCGAAGCCCCTTGGCCATGCTCCAGCTTTTGAATTTGTTGCTCTAATTCATGTGTGCAATTGGCACAGGAAAGTCCCTTAACACGAAATTGCTCCAAACTGTTCACCCCTTTTTTCAATACTATACTAATCGTGGCTAGCATGATGAATGGCTTGATTCAATAAATCAACGACATGTTCATCATCGTGGGAATAAAACAGGGTTGTACCAGAACGACGAAATTTAACTAAACGTAAATTTTTAAGTAATCGCAATTGGTGCGATACGGTTGATTGCTGCAGAAGCAATTCCTCTGCTATTTCATTGACAGAGCATTCCCTTTGTGACAATAAATAAAGAATACGAATGCGGGTAGCATCCGATAAAGCCTTGAAGGATTGGGTAACTCTTATCAAGGTTTCTTCATCTAATGTTTCAGATGCTTGCTTGGGAGCAATAAGCTCAATATTATCCATGGTTTCCTCCAAAATCATTGTTCTCTCTGTATATATGAGTATATGTTCATATATTAAATTAGTTCTCGCTTTTTGTCAAAAATTTTCATCTGGTTGCCATGCCAATGTTGCATTTTTGTTCAAGCGCCCTTCTCTACTTAGCTCCTTTTGGATGGTATCAAAAGATTTGATAGAATTGTTCATCATATGGTTTAAGAGAATTGTTCGTCAATTAGGATTTATCAGTTAACTTTCTGAAGGGAGGGGATAGCTGCCAAAAGAGCTACAAAATAGTACCTATAGGGGGTAAAAAAATTGAGACAAGAAGACAAAACCAAACAATTAAGACAAGGAAAAACGGCTTCACCGTCCTCTCAGGACAAGTCACGTTTATCTAGAAATATAAGATCAGTATAGTGTGAAACTTATACTTTCTTATATTTTTAAAAAAAACGACGTCCAGCATAATAAATACTGTTCGTCGTCATTAATCGATATACGTCGTGCAGTTTATACCGCGATAATTCGCACACCTTTGCATTTAGAATGAACATGCTTAAATTCCTTCAATGATGCTTAGAGCCAAGCTCGGACATATTGCTTAGGCGATGGAATGGTGACATTCAGTTGCTTAGCTGCAAGGCTGGCCCAATACGGATTTCGTAAAAGCTCTCTTCCAAGAAAGACTAAATCAGCTTGCTCATTTACAATAATTTGATTCGCTTGTGCTGCCTCGGTAATTAAACCTACTGCTCCTGTAGCAATATCAGCATGTTCACGAATTTGCTCTGCATACTCCACCTGATAGCCTGGATAAATATTAAAGGTTGCGGGTACAACAGCACCTGAACTGCAATCGATTAGATCCACACCCAATTGTTTCATTTTTGCAGCATAGTAAATATAATCGCTTATATGATTACCATCAGGATGGTAATCATTAGCTGAGATTCTAACAAATAATGGACCGTCCCAAAAGGAGCGAATAGCATGTATCACTTCCTCGAGAAAAATAAAACGATTATCCCGATCTCCGCCAAATTGATCTTGACGATGATTGGTTAAAGGCGATAAAAAGGTATTGATTAAGTAGCCATGAGCAGCATGAATTTCTAAAACATCAAACCCTGCTTCAATCGCCCGCTTTGCTGCTTTTTTAAAATCTTGAATAGTTTGCTTTATTTGGTTTTGGTCCATTTCTCTTGGAATCTTCATTTGATCATTAAATGGAATAGCTGATGGAGCTAGGATGTCGCCTTCAATCATAGCTTTCCTTCCTGCGTGTGCAAGTTGAATGCCAATTTTGGAGCCTTGCTCGTGTACAAGTCCAACCAACTCCTGCAAGCCAGTGATCTGTTCATCGTTCCAAATGCCAAGGTCCTGTGGGGTAATCCTCCCTTGCTCGGTCACAGCGGATGCTTCAAGCATAATTAAACCCACTTGACCAGCAGCTCGACTGGTATAGTGAGTTTTATGAAAGCTTGTCACTTGACCATCTTCTGCCAAGCATGAATACATACACATCGGTGACATGACAATCCGATTACTAAGTTGTATCTCTCGAATCTTATAAGGAGTAAATAACAGTGGAATCACCAACTTTGTAGGTTTTGATTGTTTAAGCTCGCTTCTGTCTAGCTATAAATTGCTTATATTGATAATATACTGTACATCCAATACAATAGCCACAAATAGCAACAAAGGCGGCTAAGAATAGTATTGCCGAAAAAATATAACCTATAACAGGTAAATTTGTTGCAAAACCTATTATCGCGAGAGTGAGAAAGACAATAGCAAGTATATTATTAAAACGTTGTAATTCTTCTGCTTGCGTCTCAGAGCCCTTCACATTCAAGATCGGCTTGACAATCCGTACAAATATATTAAATCCGAATACCAATCCATAAACTTGAATCACCCATAACACGGTTAGCAAGAGTGGCTGCTGTAGAAATATTGCTAAAAGCACAAAAAGTACTATCCCTACTTGATTGGCTTTAATATAAGGCATTGGAATTCCCCGCATCCTAATCACCTCCCTATCTATAAAATAATATTTATAGTATAACTTATTATTCCGATATAAACAATATGATTAAGACTTTAGAAAAGATTCTATATAATCCAGGATATCCGCTGATCTCACTGTTTTACTTTGGCTTTAGTTAATGTGTAGCCGATTCTTAATTCATGCAGATCGTTTTCCCGTTCAAAGAGCTTCGTATCTAATTCACGCTCTAACGATTGTATTCTTGCGGTAACGGAGGGCTGTGATAAAAACAATGCATCCGCAGCTTTATTAAAACTGTTGAAATGTATCACATAAACAAAAGCTTCATCCATCTGACAGATATTGGGAAAATGGAGTTTCTCAAAGAGATCATACATCTTGCCACACCCGATGTGCTGCGCTGGAAAGCCACGGAATGGATATCCGGCGAATGGTATGTGCGAATTTAAAGAAACAGCTTAACTCACTTTGTATGCAGTGGGTTAAGCTGTTTCATTTTCTTTTTGACCTTTATCCCCTTCCCTCAGGTTGAACAGAGATTGAATTTTTGGTTACTCTATCTTTACTAGAACGAACTGAAAGTATATAATTATAGTATAGTTTTGGGAGTGAAGCACACCTCGAATCTGGGCCCTCAGGGTCTGGAGGGGGTGTGCTTTTTTTGTTATACTTAAGGGAAGGTTGGGGTCGGTTTGGCTAAAAGAAATAAACCGAAAAACGATTTGATTTTTCAATTACTGTTTGGTAACGTGGAAGATAAAGAAGGTCTCATTTCTTTACTTAATGCAGTTCTCCGTTTGGAAGGAGCAGCACGAATATTTGATTTAACCGTCATTGCAAGTAAAGAACTGGTCCCAGAATGGATTGACGACAAAACAGGTAGGTTGGATATACGAGCAGAGACGAGCGATAATCAACAATTCGATATTGAGATGCAAGTGGTCAATCAGAAGAATATGGCAAGGCGTACCTTGTTTTATCTTAGTAAGCTTTATGTAGGATCTATCAAATCAGGCGGTAAATATGCGGATTTAAAACGTACTGTAACTATAAACATTGTGGATTTTGATTTATTCGATATCTCACGATTTCATACAACGTTTCATTTTTATGAGGATCATGAAGAATTACTGATGCTGACAGATGCGATGGAAGTTCATTTCATTGAGCATAACAAGTTCCTAAAGGCTGAAATAGATCTTAACGATCCCTTGCATCGATGGTTGCTATTTCTTGACGAGAAATTGCCTTATCCTATATTGAAGGAGTTGATGGAGATGGATCCAGTGATTAAGCGGGTGGAAGAACGGTTGGAATGGCTCAGTAGCGATGCTGAAACGCAGCGTCTTTATGAAGCACGTGAGCATTCTCTAATCGAACGAAATAGTTTGATTTCGGAAGGAAAGATTGAAGGAAAAGCTGAAGGGAAGATTGAAGGTAAATCCGAAGTGGTATTAACTATGCTTAAAAAAGGGCTGGATAGCTCGTTAATCCAGGAACTCACGGGGTTCTCGATTGATGATATCGAACGTCTTAAGGATAGCAATTCCAATTAGATAATACATTGAAGCGTTGTATTGGGTGTAATAAACACCTCGTATCTGAGCCTTTAGGCTTGGTTCCGAGGTGTTTATATGTAATCTAGAAAATTATAGCGAATTCTACCCTCTGCATATCTTTTATCGAAAAAGTACCTATCGAATAATGGTTTACATAATGTCTATTCACTGCTACCTAGCAATCAACGAAGCTCTCTCGAATCTCGAGAGCGAGAATGGACTTATATCGTGGGAAGTCTGATTGTCCACCACCAGCTCAGTTACAGAAAAATCTTATCATCGCTTTTGCCATCAGTCAATCGGCTAAACAATCAAGATTTTCTATTAAAATATAGATATTTTCTATTGTTAGTGTAGCGTTAAAAGCTCTAAATGGAAGGAGCAGTACGAATTTAACGCTCGCGTCTGCTCCATGTTTATTTATTCTACTTCTTCAAACTGATATAACGGTGTACTTAAGTATCTTTCTCCACTACTGGCTATAACCGCAACAACACGTTTACCTTTTCCTAGCTCCTTAGCTACCTTCAAGGCTGCGAATATCGCTGCTCCTGAAGAAATCCCGCCTAAAATCGCGGCTTCTTTTGCCGCTCGGCGTGCTGTTTCAAAAGCATCGTCATTACTTACTAGAATGATCTCATCATAAATATCCGTATTGAGAATAGATGGAACAAAACCCGCTCCAATCCCTTGAATCTTATGAGGTTTGGTTTCCCGCCTGATAATACAGGTGAATTCTCTGGTTCTAGGGCAATAATCCGGATATCTGGGAATCGTTTCTTTAAGACCTCACCCGCACCTGTAATTGTCCCTCCAGTCCCAACCCCAGAAATAAAAGCATCTAGTCGTCCATCCAGAGATTCAATTGCTTCTACAATTTCAGGGCCGGTTGTTTCACGATGAATCTTCACATTCGCTTGATTATCAAACTGTCTCGCAACAAAATATTCAGGGTGCTCTGCTTACTAGCCGCTTCGTTAGACCCAGTTGACTTTTCCATAACGTGATCCAAAATAAGTTTCTCAAAATGGGCAAATCCAGCATCTCGCTCCCTTGGTCGTGACAAGGTGATCCGAACATCCAAAGCAATTTTTCCTGCTTCGATTAGTACGACTCGATCTGCCAAAGTAACAGCCTCACTTACATCATGCGTTACCAGCAAGACTGTAAACCCTTGTTCTAGCCATAACCTTTCGATTAGCTGCTGCATTTCAATTCGCGTTAAAGCATCCAATGCACCTAATGGCTCATCCAACAAAAGCAACCGCGGCTCACCCGCTAAAGCTCTTGCTAAAGCAATACGCTGCCGTTGACCGCCTGATAAAACAGCAGGCCATTCGTCTGCACGATGCAGTAGACCCACCTGGTCTAAGGCTTGCTCCGCCCGAGCCTTATCGCCAGACTTCACACCAATCTGCACATTCGCAATCGCCTTTTTCCATGGAAGTAATCTAGCATCTTGGAAAAGTACACGCGTATCCTCATGGATCCCATTGATCTGGCTGTTGTCTGCATAGATCTGACCTTCCGTTGCTTTCTCCAATCCAGCAATCAATCGCAACAAAGTACTTTTCCCACAGCCGCTCCGACCCACGATTGCAACGAATTCGCCGGGTACAACATCCAGATTTATCCCTTTCAGCACTTGAGTGCTTCCGAAGCTTTTATTGACTTCTTTTATGAATAGATGTGATCCGCTCTGGCGTTTCGCCATAGTTACCATCCCCACTACTTTTTAAAATTCGGATGCCATTGCAGCCATCTTCGTTCCATCCACTTTGCCATGCCATCAGAGAGCTTACCAAGCAGAGCATACAAGACAATTCCAAGCACAATGACGTCCATCTGGTAAAATTCACGTGCATGTGCTAATACCAATATATTCAAATAACAAACCTTTTTTAGTTAATAAAATAGCTGCTTCAACCACTTCAAAGGGGGTAGGTAAAATTCGTTGTGAAATGAATCCAAAATAACCAAGTAATTGCCAGATGACAATCACCAAAAATGGAATTAACCATGGAATCCACAAATCTAAACGCGATTTTTTCGTGCTAGCGCGCAAGCTGACTCACTTCCTTTTGTTTCTTAGGAGGCACTTGTTCATTGCCTACCATTTCACCAAAAGGACTTATAAAGGAAGTCATAGAAGGCTCAGTAGGATTATCAGCAGGCTTAGTTAAAGGCAAAAGCGGAAATAACAGCTCAGCAACACGATAAGCTTCCTCTAAGTGAGGGTATCCTGAGAAGATAAAAGTCTCAATACCGAGATCAGAATACTCTTTCATTCTTGCAGCAACCGTTTCTGGATCACCCACAAGCGGTTCCTGCACCCCCTCGCACAAGTCCAACTCCCGCCCATAAATTAGGACTAATCTCTAGCTTCGAACGATCTCCAGCATGCAGCTGTGACATGCGCTTTTGTCCCTCTGAGTCCATACGAGCAAATATCTTTTGGGCGCTAGCAATGGTTTCGTCATCGACATAATGAATCAATTGCTCTGCTGCCGCCCATGCTTCTTCTTCCGTTTCGCGCACAATCACATGCAGTCGTATACCAAATCGTACCTTTCTACCTTTATCAGCAGCAAGCTTGCGAACCTGCGCAATCTTCTCCGCCACTTGGGCGGGCGGTTCTCCCCAAGTCAGGTAAACATCCACATGATCCGCAGCAATCTGATGTGCTATAGGGGAAGATCCGACAAAATACAACGGAGGATATGGAGCTTGCACAGGCGGGTAAAAAATCTTCCCGCCTTTAACCTGCAAATAGTTTCCCTCAAAACGGTTGGCGACATTAAACCCGGTCTAACCGCAACAAGAAATTTTAATTGTTTAGTAGTGGGGATTAAAGTAGATGCTGTGATCCATGCATCTTCACAGGATCTCCCCGTTGGGATCAAGACACCACTAAATCCCAGTTCATCTGCCGCTTGAGCAATTTGTTTCACGTAGGGATAAGTTACTGCTCGCGCTCCATAGCTTGTTCCCAGATAACGGCCATCTCCATGTGTAGGAATAAACCAAAAGACTTCCATATTTACCTTCTCCTTCTGTGCGGATCTATTCTCATTCGTAGAGTTATTGAGTCTTAGGCAAAACAGCATCCTTCACGACAATTGCTTTCGGAATAAGCTCAACGGCTAGAAATGCATCTGCTATTTTTTGTTGTTGTGCAATGATTTCGTCATCGATAGGTAATACACCATATCCTCTTCTTTTTGAAGCCAATTCCAAGGACGGAATATCAATCCCTAATAAGGGTGCTAATTGCTTAGAAAGCTCATCTTGGTTATCTTTGGCCCAAGCATCTACCTTCGTCAATTCATCCAAAATAACTTGAATCGTATTCGGGTTATTTTGAGCATAAGTACGTGTTGCCAAATAAAATTCAGTATTCGATACGGAATCCTTGCCATCCGCTAAAATTTTCGCACCTGTTGCGGTTTGTGCTGCTGCAAAGAATGGATCCCAGATAACCCATGCATCTGCTTTACCTTGTTCAAAAGCAACTCGTGCATCACCTGGCTTCAAAAAGATCGTTTCAACGTCTGTGTACTTCAAACCTGCAGCTTCAAGCTGTTTAACCAATAAATAATGCACATTGGAGCCTTTATTTAATACAACCTTTTTCCCCTTCAGTTCAGCAACGGATTTAATCGGGGAGTCTTTAGGAATGAGAATCGCTTCACTTTCTGGACTTGCTGGCTCATGTGCCAGGTAAACCAAAGGTGCTCCTGCAGCTTGAGCAAAAATCGGCGGTGCTTCACCCGTATGACCAAAATCAATACTCCCGACATTCAATGCTTCTAGTAGTTGGGGGCCGCCTGGGAATTCAGTCCATTCCACTTTTACCCCTTTATCCGCTAAAGCTTTATCCAGTTTACCTTGCGCTTTTAGAAAATTAACTGTGCCATATTTCTGATAACCAATACCGCTAATATTGAAAACTTCCTACTTTTCTTCATGTTTCATAAACCCCTTTTAGGATAATTTTATTTTTGTCTTGCCATAAAGCCTCTTGGGAAAATTCTTGAATTGCGGCATCTAAACGCGTTGCGATATAATCCGACAGTAAAGCACTGCCGTTATCTGTCCATGTAACCTGAGTATAAAAAATGAAGGAGACTTCAGAACACCGCCTTAATAACGTTGTCCGGAAGTCTCCAGTTAACTGGTTGACTTATATGCTATTTGAAAATTTATTAATGCTAAAGAAAACTTTTTCCAGTTGCTTTCACAGGTTTGGTTTGTGTTACATCTGGCTGCTGAATACGAGCTGCTTGATCAAAGCGATTGCGCTCAGTACGTTCTATCTGAACAATTCGTCCATCATGCACGATGATTTGTACAGCACCGTATTCGAGTCCATGCAAGCTTTGGCTGATTCGCTTTGACCACAGTTCATCAATTTCTAAAGACTTTTCCATGTGACTCCCCCCTTATATCGTCCAATCATTCCATTCCTTCTTGCGTTTTTCATTGGACAACAGCCATTCTGTTGTTTTATTCAGCAGCTGCTCATTACTTTGATTTGTAGAATACGTATGATCCGCTTGTAAAATCACTTCTTTATCACATTGCCCTGTTGACCTCAACCAAAACACCCGTTGGTATTGAAAGCAATAATCGACAGGTATGACTTCATCCGAGGTTCCATGAACCAGAAAAACATCACCTGCAAATTTACTCGTATGCTGAAATGGGTGCTGCTTAGACAAAGAATCGAAAAACTTTTTCGTTAAGGAGTACCCTTGAAAATCAACACTGCCCTTACAAATCGCTTCTTCATATTTACTTTCACCAACTATTTGGACAATATCATTTAGCGGTTGAGCTACGGATGACCAAAGTATTAAGGTCTTTACTCGACTATCCCTAGACGAAGTTAAGATTACAGCTCATATATACACTGGCATCGGATCAAATTTCAAAGAGTTTTCCACTGTTTGGGTTTGCTCTTGATTGAATAAATAAATGCGGTGAATCAGAACATGCACATCATCCCCGGGGTGAAGCGTTTCTTGCTCCATTGAGCGATAAGCAAATAAACGATGACCCTTCACTTCTAAATCGACCTGCCAGTTGGTACCACGGAAGTATACATTACGCACCGTCCCCGCTTCAGCAGCAGAAGGGAATGAAAGCTCTTGAACACTTCCGATTTCTATGAATTCCGGACGAACAATGGCTCTAGCGTTTTTAACGCTTGCTCCTCCAAAGCCTTTAAGCGCGTCAATGTGATCCAAATGAGTCGATTCCCCTACAAATCCCGCTACAAATGGGGTTTGCGGGTTTTTATAGATATCGATAGGCGTACCCTTCTGCTCTAAAGCACCCTGATTGATAATCATGATTTCATCGGCTACCTCAACTGCTTCCTCTTGGTCGTGCGTTACGAAGATCGTCGTAATGCCCACACGATCGATCATTTCCTTCAGCCAAGTTCTGAGCTCTTTACGCACCTTAGCATCAATAGCGGCAAAAGGCTCATCTAGCAGTAAAAGCTGTGGTTCTGGTGCTAAAGCACGCGCGAAGGCTACCCGTTGCCTTTGCCCCCCAGATAATTGATGCGGCAATCTGGATTCTAAGCCATTCAAGCCCGTAAGCTCAATAAGCTCGCTCACACGTGCTTTTATCTCTTGTTTCGTTTTCTTCTTCACCGTTAAACCAAACGCAATGTTATCAAAAACAGACATGTGCTTGAACAAGGCATAGTTCTGAAAGACAAAACCAATTCCACGCTCCTGCGGAGGCAAATGATTCACCTTGGTCCCATGAAAAATAATATCTCCTGTATCCGGTTCCTCAAGTCCAGCAAGCATTCGCAAAATCGTCGTTTTTCCACCGCCGCTTGGTCCTAACAAACCGATTAACTTGCCTTTTTCAATTTCAAAGTTAATATTCTTGGAAGCTTGAAAGCTGCCGAATGATTTATTTAACCCTTTTACAATGATATGCATCCTATATTACCTCGCTCACTTTTTGGTCTTGTTCGTATTTCCATTCAATAAAGCTTTTCACAATAATCGTCACAACCGCAAGTAAAACCAAAAGTGAGGCAACGGCAAATGATGCAGCAAATTGATATTCATTAAATAAGATTTCGACATGTAAGGGAATCGTATTGGTCTCCCCACGAATATGTCCAGATACGACGGATACAGCTCCAAATTCACCCATAGCTCGTGCATTACAAAGAATAACACCATACAAGAGCCCCCATTTAATGTTGGGTATGGTGACATTCCAGAATATTCTCCAGCCTTTAGCACCTAATGTCGCAGCTGCCTCTTCTTCCAACGTCCCTTGCGATTGCATCAACGGAATTAATTCTCTTGCCACAAAAGGAAAGGTCACAAAAATCGTCGCAAGAATAATACCAGGGGTCGAAAAAAGTATTTTAATATCGTGTTCAAATAAATAAGGACCAAACCAGCCTCTAGCACCGAAGACTAAGACAAAAATAAGCCCGGCTATAACTGGAGATACAGCGAATGGAAGATCAATCAGCGTTAACAACAAGTTCTTTCCTTTAAACTTAAACTTTGTAATCGCCCATGCAGCCGCAAGACCAAAAATTAAATTAAGCGGCACGGCAAAAGCTGCTGTTGTTAACGTTAATTTGATCGCAGATAATGCATCCGGTTCATTAATAGCTGCTATATAAACAGAAAACCCTTTACTGAAGGCTTCAACAAACACGGTAATTAAGGGCAGCACCAAGAGTAAACCTAAGAATAACAAGGCAATACTAATTAAAATCCATTTCACTAGCGGAGATTCGGTAATATGGCTTTTCACTAATTAACATCCTTTCATTAGACAGTTGATACCCGTCTATTGCTCCGCCATTGCAGGAAATTGACAATCAATAACATGGTAAAAGAAAAGACCAACATAACTAATGCAATTGCAGTGGCACCTGTGTAATCAAATTGCTCCAATTTGGTCATAATAAGCAAAGGTGTAATTTCCGTTTTAAAGGGCATATTACCCGCTATGAAAACGACAGAGCCATACTCACCTAATCCGCGAGCAAATGCAAGCGCAGTTCCAGTGATTAAAGCAGGAAAAACCTCCGGGAAAATCACACGAATAAAGGTTTTCCAGCGGCGAGCGCCCAAGCTAACTGCGGCTTCTTCCACCTCTTTATCTAATTCCTGCAAAATGGGTTGAATGGTCCTGACTACAAACGGGAGTCCAATAAAGGTTAGCGCAACAATGATCCCAAGGGGGGTATAGGCAATTTTAATCCCTAATGGCTCCACAAGCTTACCGATCCATCCATTTGCGGAATAGATTTGAGTCAAGGCAATCCCTGCAACCGCTGTCGGTAGAGCAAAAGGCAAATCTACTAAAGCATCGATAATTCGCTTACCAGGGAATGTATAGCGGACTAAAACCCAAGCAACGATGAAACCAAAAAAACAGTTAATCAATGCACCCGCCAATGAAGCTCCAACGCTAAGTTTATAGGAGGCAACAACGCGGGCGTCTGTTACAGTTGTCCAGAAATCTCCCCATGTCATACCCATGGTTTTAAATAAAATCGCTGATAAAGGAATTAATACAATCAAGCTTAAATAGAGAATGGCAAATCCCATAGATAATCCAAAGCCTGGTAATATACTGCGCTGTTTTAAGCCTTTAAACATGAGATATACACTCCTTAATTTTCCAGAAAAGCATAAGTTGAGTTTAAATGATAGCCGTATCTTATAGCAAGTAATAAAATTTAACATAGAGGTGATGTGCTGTAATTGCACAATCACCTCTGGCTTTATTACTATTTATTTACTTGGAATGTATATTTGATCAAAAATTGCATTGTCGGAAAAATATATTTTTTGCACGTTGGTCCAACCACCAAAACCAAGATCATTGATTGTAAAGAGGTTAACCTTTGCAAATTTATCAGCATACTTTGTGGCTACCGACTCTAAACGCGGTCTATAGAAATTCTCAGCAGCAATGGTTTGCCCTTCTTCTGAGTACAAGTATTGCAGGTATGCTTCTGCTACTTCTCTTGTACCTTTCTTATCTACTATTTTATCAACGACCGCTACCGGCGGTTCAGCTAATATACTGATTGAAGGTGTTATAATTTCAAACTTATCTGCGCCAAATTCTTTGATTGCAAGGTAAGCTTCATTCTCCCATGAGATCAATACATCACCAAGCTCTTTTTGAACAAAAGTATTGGTCGAAGCACGTGCTCCACTATCTAATACAGGTACATTTTTGAACAATTTCGTTACAAAATCCTTAGCTATTGCAGCATCGTTATTGTTCTTTTGTAAGGCATATCCCCATGCAGCGACAAAGTTCCAACGCGCGCCACCTGATGTTTTTGGATTCGGTGTAATCACTGAAACGCCTGGCTTCACTAGATCATCCCAATCTTTAATCCCTTTACTGTTGCCTTTACGAACTAAGAATACAATAGTCGAGGTATAAGGTGTGCTGTTTTGTTCAAATTTCTTCTCCCAGCCTTCATTAATAAAGCCTGCTTTTTGAATCGAATCAATGTCAGGTGAAAGTGCCAGAGTTACAACATCCGCTTCTTGGCCATCAGCCACAGATCTTGCTTGTTTACCTGAACCGCCATGGGATTGATCAATGGTAACCTCTTGACCAGTTTTATCCTTCCAATACTTAGCGAACGCTGTATTGTAATTAGCATATAATTCACGGGTAGGATCGTAGGAAACGTTAAGTAATTTGACTGGCTTTAGATCGGCTTTTGCTGAGCTGGACGGACTAGCTGAATTCGCAGAATTATCCGCCTTACTACCGCATGCTGCTAAGCTTAGCGCCAGAACCCCTGTTAGTGTAAGTGCCGTCCATTTTTTGAATTTTGCCCCAACCGTCTTTTTAAGTAGAATTGACATTTTAATATTCTCCTCTCGTAGCCTCAGTTTTAACTTGTCTATTCCGATAAGGTTACTGCGTTTTATGTTTGTATATTAGCATCGTTGGGCGAATGTGTCAACATTTTTTATTAAAGGTAAACTGCTAAATCGCGTGTAAGGAGTGCCGGGCATGATGATAAAGCTGCTCATAATAACCTTTAAGCGCGATTAATTGGTCATGTGTGCCTTGCTCGACAATTTCCCCGTACTGCATCACTAGAATCCGATCCGCATGTTTAACCGTAGAAAGCCGATGGGCAATAATCAAGGTTGTTCTACCCGCAGAAACGGCATGAAGCGCATTTTGAACAAGCTGCTCTGTATGTGAATCCAAATTGGCTGTCGCTTCGTCTAGGATTAAGATCCGTGGCTGAAAAATAACAATTCTCGCAAATGAAATCAATTGTCTTTCTCCTGCCGATAATCCGCTGCCTCTTTCGGAAATGACGGTATCATACTGCTCCTTCAAGCGCATAATCATCGGATCAGCCGAAACAAACCTACAGGCTTCAATCACTTGCTCCCGCGTAATATCCTCACGGAATAAGCGGACATTATCGAGAATAGAGCCTGAATAAAGAAACGGCTCCTGCTGAATCAAACCAACGATCCGATGTAATTCCTGCTGAGGGATCAACCGGATATCCGTATTATCGATTTCGATACTGCCTTCCTTGACATCATAGAAGCGATTAAGCAATCCGATCAACGTGCTCTTACCCGCTCCTGTAGTTCCGACAATGCCTACCATTTCACCCGCATTAATATGTAAATTCAGTTGAGTAAAGATCGTCTGACCTGCTTCATAGGCAAAATCAACCTGATTGAAGTCCACCTTTCCTTGAATCAGTTCCTTATCCATCGATTTTATCTCCAGTTCTGAAGCATTCTCGACCTCTGGCTTAGTTTGAAAAATCGCTTCTATGCGCTCCATAGAAACCATTGTTGATTGAAAGGTGTTCCATTGCATCGTGATTTGGTTTATGGGTTGGAAAAATTGACGGATATAGGTAATAAAGGCGTAGAGAATGCCAAAGGCGATAGCTTTCTCGAATACAGCCATACCGCCTAACCAGACAACCAACACTAACGCTAAATTGCCGAGAATTTCGAACGTTCGATTGAAAAATACATTGGAGCGTATTTCACGCAAATTAGCCTGCCAATAGCTTTCATTGTGCACCGAAAACCGTTTGATTTGTTCTTTCTCCTGATGGAAGGCTTGAATTAAGCTCATTCCCGACAAATTTTCAGCGATAAAACTAATGAGTCGAGAGAGTCTACTACGTGATAATTGATAGGTTAACTTCAAATAAGTGCGAAATAGGGCGGCAACTATAGCGATAATCGGCAGCAAGATTAAACAATACCAAGCCAATCTCACATCCAATTGAAACATAAGCACCAGAATTAGCGCCAAGGTCATACCATCTCGAAATAGACTTAGCCCAGCGGTGTAATGTCAAGGAGTGATTTTTGACGAATTGGGAATTTCTT
>JBBDSZ010000013.1:0-1637 GCA_040904685.1 Paenibacillaceae bacterium
AGCCGACCGCCCTTACAGCCATTCTATTGTACGAAAGATAGTATAACAGATTTTTGGATTTGCCTAAAGACTTATTTTGTCCAAGAAACTTCAAACTTGCTCACGCTTTGCCCACAAAACCAGTGTTAAATCGCTGTATCGCCGAAATGATATTTGACACAAAACAAAAGGATAAAAACGTAAAAAAAACTGAATGAGGAAGCATTCGAGCGTCTTGGAAAAGCGTAAGATAGTAGGGCTTAAATCTATTATTCAACAGGGGTTTCTATCATAGAAACCCTCAATCGACCACATTTTACCACATTGAATAATAAAGAGGCTTCTCACGAGTTCAAAGTTCACTGAACTTGTGAAAAGCCTCTTTTTCATACATCTTCATTATCCACTTAGGGATTGTTGCCACGCAGTCCTTCAAGTAGTTGAACAAGCTTTTTATCAAATGTGAAAACGGTATGTCCACCTATTTTAGCATAGGAGAAAAGCAGCGCATCGACAAAATCAATCTTTAATTTACTAAACACATGTAAGGCTTCAACGAGGATATTCTTGTCATTAGTTCTTATGTTGCTGTAGTTAAGTAGGTTCTGTAGGGTATCAGAAATTTGGGTTCGTTCGACTTTGTAGACTTTTTCTAAAACATAAACGACCTCGGCAATGACTTCATTTGGGATGAAGATACTTTGGTTATCAATTTTATCTTTGGCTTGATCTAAAAACTGAACAGCATCTTGAAGCAAGTACCTCAGAATAATATTCGCATCAACTATGTTCATACTTATCTTTTACACCCATTTCCCAAGCATCATGTTCGTGCTGCATCAAATCTAAGTTTGCATATTGTTTCAATGCTCCTCTGGCTGTAGGAGAACTCGTTGTGGAAGTTGATTGTTTTGAAGGTAATTGATTCCCTAGGGGTAAAATAATAAGTTCTACATCCTGATCCCAAAGACTTTCAGGAAGATCGACAATATCCTTTAGAGCATTGCTGTTGGTCACTTTTCTGAAAAAATCCATAATAATCACCATCCTTATTGTAAGTATATCTTAATCAGCCGTAACTCACAATTACGGAATTATTAGTTACATTCCAAATAATTAGAACCTTCTCATGAGTTCACCGAACTTTTGAGAAGCTTCTTTCTTCTTTGTCTTTGTCACATGAAGATAAACTCTTTTCGTCACATCATCGTCTTTGTAACATGAAGGTATACCGTGCGGGACTGTTCATCACTGCTATGCCCAAGCCTTTCAATGATCCTAAAAGATATCGGCAACAAGGGGTTACGTCAGAAATAGACCGCATTTCTTCTCACAGGGCGGTCTATTTCCTTTTATGGAATGAAAGTATCAACACAACCAAAGCCGCAAATGAAATCATCAACGTCAAAGCCTGGTATACTTCCATAGCATCACCTCCCTTCCGGGAGATTAGCCGACCGCCCTTATAGCCATTCTATTGTAGGAGAAACAGTATAACAGATTTCAGGGGTAGCCTAAAGGCATATTTTGTCCAAAAAAGTTTGTTTAAACTTGCCCACGCTATGCCCACAAAAGCAGCTAGAGATGAAGCGAAGAAATATTCTGAAAATAAATAACCCTCGGTTTTGCCGAGGGCACCCAATCAGAGTAATAAGAAG
>JBBDSZ010000014.1:0-51103 GCA_040904685.1 Paenibacillaceae bacterium
ACATTTGTCTAAATTCATCACCATGGCAATTTGCGCTTTAATCCTCAAGCCAATCTACCTCCTTCAGCGGTCGGATGATCGTGACAGTATCGCGCTGGCTTCCGGTTGGTCCATAATAATTGAACCCGTAACTCAATTGGGCATAACCGCCGATCATATGCGTATGCTTCATCGTGATGCGGGTCACACTGTTATGCGTTCCGCCACGGGTCTTGTTAATGGCCGTGCCCGGCACGCCAAGCGTCCGATCCTGAGCATGGTACATATAGATCATACCAGGGGGAATGCGATAAGTAGTCACCGCCCTTGCAGCAACAGCACCATTGCGGTTATACACTTCGATCCAATCATTATCCTTCACACCAATTGAAGCAGCATCCTTCTCATTCATCCAAACCGTTTGCCAACCCCGGAAAAGCGTGGACATATTTGTAGTATCTGTAAACATGGTATGAATACCCCACTTTTGATGGGGAGTCAAGTAACGAACCGTCATCCATTTTTCCGTATTCGCTACTTCTTTCTCACCTTTAAAAAAGGGTTTATATGCGAGCGGTGGCAAATACAAAGGTAAGCCTTCGCCAAAATCTAACATCACTTCGTGATCTAAATAAAAGCTTTGCCGTCCTGTAAGTGTATGCCAAGGGAGGCCATATTCAGTATTGACAGTGAATGGCGAATAGCGACGATTATCCTTCTCTAATCCACTCCAGATAGGGGTCGATATCGCCTGCCGTGGTTGAATCGTAATCTCAGCCAAGGTGAAGGCTTCCTCTTCACGAGCCTCAGAAATTCCCGCAAGCGCTTTTCCCGTTTTCTTCTCCATCGACTTCCAGCCTTCTACCGCCCTTTTCCCATTGGTCGCACCGGACATCAAAAGAATGGCTTCTATTGCTTGTTTGTCTGTATATAGGTCGGGACACCCTTTGCCGATACCTTCTCTGCGCGAGACACCGAGCCGTTCCAATAATTCTTCGTATACCTTTTCTCCCGGAATCCTCACGCCTTTAGCGCCGTAACCCATCTTAATATTCGGACCCAGCGAAATCATCATATTATACACATTGGGGTAGTCCCGCTTTACAATGTGAAAATTCGGCATCGTCTTACCAGGAATTGCTTCAACCTCACCTTTACGCCAATCGAGCACCTTGCCGCCAGGCTGGGCAATTTCTCCAACCGTATCATGAGCAAGCGGCGTCATAACCAGATCTTCACAGGCGGGTAGATGCTTCGCCGCCAATTCAGAGAACATTTTGCCAATTTCACGGAAAGCATCCCAATCGCTCTTCGCTTGCCAAGGAGGTGAGATGGCGGCATTAAAAGGATGCACAAAAGGATGCATATCAGTACTGCTCAGATCATACTTTTCGTACCATGTTGCTGCAGGCAGAACAATATCCGAGAAAAGTCCCGAGCTTGTCATCCGGAAATCCATGCTAATAAGCAAGTCTGCTTTCCCTTCTGGCGGCTTGCCTTCCGTCTTGACTGTCTCCGGACGCCAGGAATGCTCCGTATCAGTCAGAACATGGTCATCAGCACCAACCAGATGCTTGACAAAATACTCATGGCCTTTTCCGCTATCTCCCAGTAAATTCGAGCGCCAGTTGAAGAATACACGTGGAAAATTCCGCGGATCGTCCGGGTTCTCAAGTGCCCATTCAATCTTGTCGTCTTTAAGTCCTTGAACGACCTGATCAATGACCGCTTGATCGTCTACTGCCCCTTTGTCTCGGGCATCTCGCACCAAATCCAGCGAATTTTGCGTAAATTGCGGGAAAGAAGGCAGCCATCCAAGCCTTGCTGCCATCGCATTGAAATCCGCTGGATGCATCTGATTGAAACGTCCGCCCCATGCGGAATTCTGCTCATCAGGAATGGATTCATAGCGGAATTGATCCGTATGAAAGTAGAAATAGGAGGTTGCGTTCTGCATTCGCTGCGGTTTGACCCAATCATTGGCGAATGCCACCTGCTGCCATCCTTCGAGCGGCCGAACCTTTTCTTGCCCGACATAATGAGCCCACCCGCCGCCATTTACCCCTTGGGAGCCTGTCAACAACACCAAATTGAGGATGGCACGATAAATTTGATCGCTGTGAAACCAGTGGTTGGTTCCGCCACCCATGGCAATCATTGACTTCCCCTTCGTCCGCGCAGCATTATCCGCGAATTCCCGGGCAACTTGAATAACGTGCGCTTTCCGTACACCTGTGAATGCTTCCTGCCAAGCAGGTGTATAGGGTTTCAAGTCATCATAATCCGTCGGGTAATCGCCAGGCAACCCTCGATTGACGCCAACATGCGCCATCATGAGATCGAAGACCGTCGTAGTCTTGATGGTTTTTCCGTCTTTACCTTGGATATATTTCACCGGAACACCGCGCTTTATGCTTCCTCCCGTTTCTTCGGCGAAATAAGGAAACTCCAGCAAAACGACTTCATCAGCGCAATCCATAAAACTCAACTTAGGATCTATCTTGTTGTCTTCCCCTGTCTGCATATCCAGATTCCACTGACTGCTCTTATCCCAGCGGAAGCCTTGGCTGCCGTTTGGTACGGCTAACTGTTCGGTTTTGGCATCCCAAACGGCTGTTTTCCATTCGCCAAGTTCATGATCACTGTTCACATCTGCTGCTCGCAAGAAGAGACCTGATCGCATACCGGTCTCTGCATCTCCAGTAATCGTCACCAGGAATGGGAGATCAGTGAATGTCTTGGCATATTCGATAAAGTAAGGTGTTTCGCGGTCTACATAGAATTCTTTGAGAATTACATGGGTCATGGCCATCGCTAATGCGCCATCCGTACCGGCACGAGCAGGCAACCAAATATCGGCAAATTTCTCATATTCGGCATAATCGGGGCTGATCCCAACAATCTTCGTACCGTTATAACGGGCTTCCACCATGAAGTGAGCATCAGGTGTTCGCGTCTGCGGTAAATTAGTTCCCCAAATAATAAAATATTTAGCATTATACCAGTCTGCACTCTCCGGAACATCCGTTTGATCTCCCCAAATTTGTGGAGATGCTGGCGGAAGATCTGCATACCAGTCATAGAAGCTGAGGATTGTTCCACCGATGAGCGATAGAAAGCGGGTTCCCGCCGCATAACTGACCATCGACATTGCGGGAATAGGACTAAACCCAGCGATACGGTCAGGTCCATAAGTTTGAATGGTGTAAATCGAGGCGGCGGCGATCATCTCACAAACATCCTGCCACTCTGCCCGGACGAACCCTCCCTTACCCCGTTGCTTAACATATCGTGTACGTTTATGCGGATCACTTACTATATTCATCCAAGCTTGCACAGCATCATGACCTTGCTCGCGTTCATCTTTCCACATCTCGTACAAATCGCCGCGCACATACGGATATTTCACTCGGATGGGACTGTATGTATACCATGAGAAGCTTGCACCTCTTGGACAACCGCGCGGTTCATACTCAGGAAAGTTTGCTCCGGTTGACGGATAATCCGTTTGCTGTGTTTCCCAAGTGATAATGCCGTCTTTGACATGGATCTTCCAGCTACAGGAGCCTGTGCAATTGACGCCATGCGTGGAGCGAACAACTTTATCATGCTGCCATCGCCCGCGATATAAGCCTTCCCAGTCTCTCGATCTTACATTTTCTTCCGTCCAGCCATCATTAATGTGCTCACCGCGTTGCAGATGTTTGAAAGCTTTCAGTAGTTTGCTAACTTTTTTCGCCATCCATATCACCCTCTCTTCGCGCATTATGATCAATCGGATCGAAGCGTTCTCCCAGCAGTCGGAATGAGCTTTCATTTTCCTGCAATTCCTCAAGAAAGATAGTCCAGTTTGTTGCGTTTGCAGCCACTAGAATGAGTCGTTGCAACACTTCAAGCTGTTGGATGCTAGTAATTTTCTCCACAATTTCGTCAGGAACATCGCGAAACCGCATTCGGAGAATTTCTAACACATCCCCTTGATCTTGTGCAAGCATTTCCTTCTCATCAAGCGATGACATGATCATGACCTCCTTCTCGTTCATGGTTTTATCATCTTGTAATAATCGGCAATCAGCGTCTTTTTGCACAATTGTGCAACTTCTTCATAGTAATGTGTTAAACCCTCTGAAATAGAGGCAAGTGCTTCAAATTTGAAGAATTGTTGCTTCGACTGGGTTAGTCCTTCCCCGTAGCGCAGTACAATGAGAAAACCACCCTCCTGCGCCATAACACTTGCTTTCACATCATAGGGATGCAGATGAAATCTGGAAAATTGTTCTAAGAGATGCTGATAGCAGTTCGGATGGGAAAGTCTTAACGGCTGTTCCATTGCTTCAGCCGATCCTTTATTTATCGGACTCAACTGTGAACGCCTCCCCTTTGACTAACTTTTCCTCATCTTTATTATGTAATAGATCAATGAGAACAATGGCATCGAAACGTTTGATTACTTCGTCGAAGTTGCCATGGAGATGCAAGATTTGTTTGATTTCATTAACCAAATGCCGCATAAGCGTATGATCACGAGTAAGAGCAATCACAAATTCTTTCACTTCAGGATGATGTGCGACGAATTCGATGTATAACCCCTCTTCTTCCGCTTCTGCATGACACAAAGTGCGCGTTTCCCAATGCTCAACAGCGATATAAGCAACCTCCAAAGCTTTCTCAAAATCCTGATTGCTGATACATTGACGCAGCAGTTCGGTTAATTCAAGAGCTTCGCCTAATGCAGATTCATGAATAGAAGAATGGCTGTCCCATTGTTTAAGTGCGGGTCCTGACATCTATGAACACTTCCTTTCCATAATAAGTGGTGATATAGAGCAGTTAATGTAGATGACCCGTTTGCTTCAATCGATCCAAAAAGATCAACCAAATAACCAAAATCAAACTGGCCAAAGCTGCTTCTGATAAAGCCATAAAACCAATCGCGTAATGACCGGTCAAGCCGAATACAATGGTGAGAATGAGCGGTGGGAAAAACCCGCCAATCCCTCCCGCTGCTGAGACAATTCCGTTCGCGATCCCCATCTGCTTAGGGAAATGCTGCGGTACCAATTTGAATACAGCACCGTTCCCAATCCCTCCAAAAGCAGCCACGGATAAGCAGCCCACGGTGAAAAGCGGCATTGTCAAGCTGAAGGATAGAATGATCCCCGAAATCGTCAATCCACTAAACACACCAATAAGCACGACATACGGATTAAAGCGATCAGAAAGAAACCCGCCAAAAGGGCGAATTAATGTCGCCAGAACAATAAATCCAGCGGTTCTCATGCCCGCGTCGATTTTATCGAGGTGAAACTGATTAACAAAAAAATTAGGCAGATACAGTGTTAAGGCAACAAATGATCCGAATGTGATGAAATAGAAGAAACTAAAAAACCAAATTTCCGGATTTCGATATATATTTTTTATTTGTCCAATAAACGGTACTCTGATCTTTTCCTCATTCCGATCACCCAATACGAAAACCAGAACAATAAAAACCCCTAACAGGATCAAATAAAAGCGAACGGTCATTTGCCATCCGTAAATATTTGCCAGAAATGGGGCTGAAAATGTTGTGAGGGCAGTTCCTAAATTGCCAATGCCATAAAAACCGTTTACCGTACCCTGTTTCTCCTTGGGATAATACTTAGGCAAGGCTGTCACACCAATAGAGAAAGTTGCGCCACCAATACCTAGCAGAAAGCCGCTAATCATAAGATCGAAGAACGAATGTGCAAAACTCAGGTACAGCACTGGAATGATCAAAAGCAAATATCCAATGATAAACATACTCCTAGCCCCGTAGCGATTCGTTAAGAATCCGACCGGGATACGCAATAAAGAACCAAGGATAACAGGAAAAGCTGTTACCCAAGCCAATTGACCGGATGTTAAATGAATATCCATTTTAATGTAAGACAACAAAGATGAAATCAATACCCAGACCATGAAAGCGGCTGTCAAGCCTACTGTTTGCAAAGGCAATTGTATTCTTCTTCTCATATAAGTATCACGCCTCTTTCATAATTTACCTTTCCCAAAACACCTCCTCCTTAAACGCTCATAAATGTAAAATGCTCCTAAGATCTCATAATTTTACACCTTATCCAGCCCTTTTACTACCATTTTTTCAATCCACAACGATCCCATACATAGCAATCCTATGTGTAAGATAATAGAGTTTGCCGTTGGAAGAATTTGGTCAAGCGTGATGCGCAAATACAAGCTATAGCGAATTAAAGCGCTTTTTTATCGCTAAGTTTAACCGTCAGTCAAAATGCGGGATTATTTCCTAAACGGAATAAATCTGCAAAACCATTCCAATATGTGATTGGGCTCACAAAGACATACCATTGTCTATTTTATAATCAAATACGTAAGGCAACCCATTTTCCAGGAGGAATGAAATATGAGTCAATATGCTGCAACTGTAAATGTCACGGAATACCCGCCACATCTGAAACATAAGGTTATCTTCGAAACATTTGACAACCTGAAACCAACCGAAGCGATGCTGCTCGTAAACGACCACGATCCCGTGCCGCTTCGTTTCCAGTTCGAATCCATGCATGCGGGAAAGTACACTTGGGATTATATGGAGCAAGGCCCTGTGACTTTCCAAGTTAAAATTGGAAAATTGTAGATAAGAATTGGAGCTTCAAATGTTTTACTCAGATACGATCCCCTTTTATTGAACGTCAATCTAGGGGATCTATCCTATGTCCGCTTACGAGGAGTTGATAGGGTGATTAGCTTTATAAAACAAAAAGCAGCTAATCTTTTTTCGGGTTATTTTTCGTTGGTTATGGCGACGGGGGCATTGTCTATTGCATCATTTCTGTTAGGCATGGAACCCATTTCCAGAGTTTTGCTCTATTTTAACAAGATAGCCTACGTTACCTTATGGTTCTTCACTTTATTCCGCCTGATTGGATACTTCCCAAGAGTAAAAGCGGATTTGACCAGTCATACTTACGGTCCCGGATTCTTTACAATCGTTGCTGGAACCTGCGTCTTTGGCAGTCAACTCATCATTGTCGATCACAATTATTCGGCGGCCACGTATTTATGGGGCTTGGGCATTTTATTGTGGGTATTTATTATGTATACGTTTTTTTCGGCGGTCACTGTGCGGAAGAACAAACCGACTTTGGCAGAAGGGATTAACGGCGCTTGGTTGATTGCCGCTGTCTCAACACAATCCATTTCTATATTAGGTACCTTGCTTTCCCCTCATGCGGAAAATGGAAGAGAGGTCATCTTATTTTTTACTTTATGTATGTACCTTCTAGGATGCATGTTATATCTGAACATCATTGCTCTTATTTTTTATAGATTTACTTTCGTAGAGTTTAAATACGCTGCGCTTACTCCTCCCTATTGGATAAACATGGGCGCGGTTGCAATCACGACATTGGCAGGCTCCACACTTATCCTCAATTCACACAACTTCCCATTGCTCGTTGAAATAACCCCCTTTTTAAAAGGGTTTACCTTGTTTTTCTGGATTACGGGCACATGGTGGATTCCATTGTTATTTATTCTCATGATATGGCGTCATCTTTATCATCGTTATCCACTGACGTATGACCCGCAATTTTGGGGAATGGCATTCCCACTTGCCATGTACACCACCAGCACATTTCAATTATCAAAATCTTTAGGGCTTTCATTTCTTACAACCATTCCCCGATTCATGGTGTATATTGCGATGACTGCATGGCTAATGGTATTTATTGGACTTGTGCACCATGTATATTTAAGTTTAAAAGCTCATTTTCAATCATCGAAAAAAGAAAATGTGGTTTAATTGTTTCCAACGTACTTAGATGTAAAAATCGCCGTTTTGGATTGCCACGAAAGCAATCAAAATCGGCGGTTTATAACAGATAGCGCTCCATATTCCTTGATGAGCCTCTTCCCTCAGTCCTCAGAGTTCACCATAATCCCAGCCACTTGTGTCAACCGTTCATAGAACCACTGCCTCGCATGGCCGGAGAGTCCGATTTCATCCATAGCTTCTTTCATGCAGCGCAGCCAAGCTTCCGCCCTTCGCGGTGTAACTGCAAAAGCCATATGCCGCTGTCGCATCTGCGGCGGTCCATATTGATCGGAATACAAAGGCGGACCGCCAGTGAATTGAGTGAGGAACAGATATTGCTTTTGCATGATACCCTCGACTCCATCTAGAAATATTGGCGATAAATCCGGATCCTGGTATACCTTCGGATAAAAACTTTTCAAAAGGTTGCGTATTGTCTCCTCTCCGCCGATGGCTTCGAATAACGTTTCAGCTTCACTTTGTTGCAAACGAATCACCTCTCGCTTAATCTACGATTCATATTCTGATCCTTTTATCATGTCCTACAAACCATATTCTAATGGTACGTCGATTGAAACACTGTGATTCAAATCACAATTTTTTTGTATAATGCTATATACTGCGCTGCTGAAGCATCCCAGCCGTAATCAACCTTGGCAATATTGCTAATAATTCTTTTCCATTCGGTTTCTTGATGATAGAAGTCTACAGCTCTGCGGATCGTATGCAGCATGTCCGAAGCAAAATAATGTGTAAAAGTAAATCCATTGCCCTTACTCGTATATTCATTAAATGCTTGTACGGTATCCTTCAAGCCGCCCGTTTCTCTGACAATCGGAACGGAACGATATCGAAGGGCAATCAGCTGCCCTAGCCCACAAGGCTCGAATAAGGACGGCATGAGAAACATATCGGATGCGGCATAGATCTTTCTGGCAAATGGATCATAGAACGAGATATGCGAGGATACCTGCTTCGGGTAAGCAAGAGCTGCATCACGAAACATTTGCTCATAATTCCAATCCCCAGTTCCCAGCACAACAAGCTGTACATCCGACTCAAGGATCTCATGTAGAGCTTGTTCAATGAGATCAAAGCCTTTTTGCTGAACCAAACGAGACACAATCCCGATTAACGGGATATTCTCATCTACAGTAAGTCCTAAATTGGCTTGCATCTCCGTTTTGTTTTTGCGTTTTTTCACTAGCGAGTCACGGTAAGGATAAGTGATATGCGGATCAGTCATCGGATCAAATCCAGCATTATCAATCCCATTCACAATTCCATAAAGCACATCACTTCTTTTTTGCAGCAAGCCCTCGAGTTTTTCACCATATTCCCCGGTCTGAATTTCTTCCGCATAGGATTTACTAACCGTTGTGATGATATCGGCATAAACCAACCCTGCTTTGAGACAGCTGCCCCCATCATAATAACCCATTGCGTCCTCAGCGAAGTCCTTATCCCTGGCACCAACTATATCCTTAAGCAGTTCACGCGAGAAATGACCTTGGTATTTCAAATTATGAATCGTAAACATCGTGGAGATCTGTTGATACTCCAAGCGATGCGCATACTGTGTCTTCAAAAAGAACGGTATCAAACCCGTTTGCCAATCATGACAATGAATCCAGTTCGGAGAAAAATCAAGCAACGGCAAAGCCTCCATCACCGCTCTACAGAAGAATGCATACCGCTCCGCATCATCTCCGTAACCATACAATCCCTTGCGGCGAAAATAAAATTCATTGTCGATAAAATAATAATGGATGCCGTCCACCTGGAGCTCTTGAATCCCACAATATTGATTTCGATAACCCACCTGTACGGTTATTATATGCTTCGTGGTCATTTGCTGTTTATAATGCTCCGGAATATCCTCATATTTGGGAAGTATAACCCGCACATCGATACCTTGCGCTAATAATGCTTTGGGTAAAGAACCTATTACATCCGCTAGACCACCCGTTTTGACGAAGGGTACAGCTTCAGAAGCAGTGAATAAAACGTTCATAAAATCACCTTCTCGCATAAAAATGCTTAAATTATCTTTTTCTTAGCTGCAATGTATGGTATTGTCGTGTCACCTTTTAATTCTCGACCTGTTTTCACGATAACATCCTTATCGAGGATCGCATTCTCAATCGAAGCATTCTCACGAATTTCACAGTTTTGCAATACAATACAATTCTTTAAATGCACGCCTTTGTTAATCTTTACTGCGCGGAAAAGAATACTATTCTCCACCGTTCCATCGATGATGCAGCCATTGGCAATCAACGAATTATGGACATTTGCATGATCTAAATATTTGGATGGCGGTTCATCTTTGATTTTCGTATATATGAGTCCTGGTTTATAGAATAACTCGCCCCACACATCGGAATTCAATAAATTCATACTGTGATGAAAATAGCTTTGTATCGTATTGACAATACCCAAATACCCCTTATATTCATAGCCAAATATCTTCAGATGATCGATATTTCGCATCACGGCATTACGAACAAAATGATCATGCCCTTGCGCAAGCGAGGTTTCCACAAGATCCAGCAGCAATGCCTTCGCCATCACAAAAATCTCCATGGAAACTTTCGTACTCTGCAATCTCCCAGAGTGATCGTGCATCTGCGTAACTCGACCTTTATCGTTAACAATGATTTTACGGGACTTTGCATTGGTTGGATCATCTATATCTTTATAGACTAAGGTAATATCCGCTCCGCTTGCATAATGAGTTTCCAATACATCTTTAAGATCGATATTACAAACCATATGGCTACGTGAAATAATTACGTATTGCTGTGAGCTCCGATAGAAGTAATCCCGATGCTTATGAAAGTGGTACAAATCCCCTTTAAGCATCTCCTGAATCTCATCTACTGCTGGCGGTAAAATAAACAGTCCATTGCGCTTACGATCTAAATCCCATTCCTTACCGGAGCCCAAATGATCCATCAATGAACGAAATTTAGTATGTGCGAATACAGCGACATTGCCTACTCCGGAATTCACCATACTGGACATAATAAAATCTACCAACCGATATCTGCCACCAAAGGGGACGGAAGCGACGCAGCGGCCATAAGTTAATTCTTCTAAATCATCCAATTCATTAACTAGATTAATAACACCCATTACATTCTTCATGTATCCATCACCTTTCTTAGTTAGATTTGCGATTAGAGATCGTATCATAATCACCAATTAATGTAATGGGTGCCTCAGGAGTAGATGGATCACCGACGATACAACCATTTTCAAGCACGGAGCCCTCTCCAACAATCGCACGATATACAGTCACATTCTTACCTATTTTGACATTTGGCATAATCACGGAATCTTTAATCACACTGCCTTCACCGACATGTACGCCATAAAAAAGCACAGAATGCTCCACTTCACCAAATACAATACAACCTTCGTTGATCATCGATTTTTTCACCTTAGCGGTTGAAGTGATGTATTGCGCAGGCTGATTCGGATTCAATGTATAAATGCGCCAAGAGCGATCGTTCAAATTCAATTGTGGATTAGTTTCCAATAAGTCCATATTGGCTTCCCATAAGCTATGTATTGTACCGACATCCTTCCAATACCCTTCAAAAGGATAGGCCAGTAAATTCAGCTGATCGGATAACATAGCGGGTATGACATCCTTGCCAAAATCATTACTGGAATTGGCTTTATCTGCATCTTGAATTAAGTATTTCTTGAGTGCTTGCCAGCTGAACATATACACACCCATCGAGGCTAAGTTGCTTTTAGGCTCCTTCGGTTTTTCGGCAAACTCTGTAATGCGATGCTCGTCATCTGTACTCATAATCCCGAATCGACTGGCTTCCTCCCACTTGACTTCAATCACTGCAATCGAAGCATCCGCTTTGTTCTTCTTATGGAATTGCAGCATTTTGTCGTAATCCATTTTGTAAATGTGGTCGCCCGAAATGATCAAGACATACTCCGGATCATATTGCTCGATAAAACCAATATTTTGATAAATTGCATTCGCTGTTCCGGAATACCAATCTCCACCCTTTTGCTTCACATACGGAGGAAGTACAGCAACACCGCCTTCTTTGCGATCTAAATCCCATGGACTGCCTATCCCCAAATAAGAGTTTAGAACAAGCGGCTGATATTGGGTCAATACGCCCACTGTATCAATTCCAGAATTCGTGCAATTACTGAGTGTAAAATCAATAATCCGATATTTCCCACCAAAGGGTACTGCTGGTTTAGCTAAATTTTTCGTTAAGGACTCCAGTCTTTTTCCTTCGCCACCCGCTAACAGCATAGCTACACACTCTTTTTGCTGCATACTAAAAGTTCCCCTTTCTTGAGTAAATTGGATAGGTAGATTCGCTTAACTTCGTGACGATTTCAACATCACTGTCGCTAGTGGGGGGATCGTCAGTAGGATACTATAAGCTTGTTTATGAAAAGGTACAGGCTGAGCCTCGTAAAGTCCTTGATTGACACAGCCTGAACCACCAAACTCCTCATTGTCACTATTTATCAATTCAAACAAGTCATTGGTATAGGGCACTCCCACACGAAAATGATGA
The DNA here is from genome assembly GCA_040904685.1 of Paenibacillaceae bacterium. Classification (GTDB taxonomy): domain Bacteria; phylum Bacillota; class Bacilli; order Paenibacillales; family NBRC-103111; genus Paenibacillus_AC. The sequence continues at coordinate 12,364 of JBBDSZ010000014.1, forward strand.
TATACAGTCGGTGTAAAATTACAAACAATCACGATATATTCAGCTGGATCACGTGATTGTCTAATAAAGGAAAGGACGCTTTGTGCGGCATTATCCGCATCAATCCATGTAAAGCCGGCTGGCTCATAATCCAACTCCCATAAAGCAGGCTCCTGCTTGTATAACCTATTCAGGTGTTTCACATAGTCATTCATTTTCCGATGCATATCGAATTTCTCGGTTAACATCCAATCCAGTTGAGCAAACTCTAGATCCTTCCACTCGTCAAATTGCCCAAATTCACTACCCATGAACAGCAGCTTTTTGCCTGGATGCCCCGACATATAGCCGTAGAGTAAGCGAAGATTGGCAAATTTACGCCAATAATCCCCTGGCATTTTGTTAAGTAAGGATTTCTTGCCATGCACGACTTCATCGTGAGAAAAAGGTAAAATGAAATTTTCCAAATAAGCATACGACATTGAAAATGTAATTAAGTTATGGTGATTGCGTCGCTGCTCAGGCTCAAGCTGCATATAACGCAAGGTATCGTTCATCCATCCCATATTCCATTTGTAGTTAAACCCAAGACCATCCACATAGGTAGGTGCCGTGGTAAGCGGGCGATCCGAAGAATCTTCTGCAATCATTAAGGCGTACGGAAATAATTGAAAAATGGTTTTGTTTAATTTCTGTAAAAAAGCGATGGCTTCCAGATTCTCTGTGCCACCTCGTTCATTCAGCGTCCATTGCTCTTGAGGCTTATCGAAATTCTGATCCAACATGCTGGCCACTGCATCCGCACGAATACCATCTATATGATAGATGTCCATCCAAAAGACGGCATTAGAAATGAGAAAGCTAATTACCTCAGGCTTGCCAAAATCAAAGCTCAACGTGCCCCATAAAGGCTTTTCCGCCTTTTTAAGATCATCATACTCATACAAAGCTGAACCATCAAAACGACGCAAGCCTGGATCATCCTTGCAGAAATGCCCCGGCACCCAATCCATAATGACTCCGATGCCGTGAAGATGACAGCGATTCACCAAGTGCATAAATTGCTCTGGTGTTCCATAACGGCTGGTTAAAGCGTAATAACCTATGATCTGATAACCCCACGAACGATCAAAAGGATGCTCGGACAAAGGCATGATTTCTAAATGTGTATAACCTGCCGAAACGATATAATCGACTAATTCATTCGCTAATTGTTCGTATGTTAAAAAGCTTCTATCCGGATTCAATTTCCATGAGCCTAGATGCAATTCATAAATGTTCATCGGGCGATTAAAGTGTAATTGATGTTCTTTTTGCTTGTACCATTCCCCATCTTGCCAATTAAATCCAGTTATTTTCCGGACAATTGAAGCTGTTCGTGGTCTTAACTCGGCATATACACCATATGGGTCTGCCTTCAGTTTTATGCCATCATGCATCGTTTCAATTTGGTATTTATACACCGTTCCCTCACCCAAGCGGGGAATAAATAAAGACCATACACCGGAATGCTCAAGCTTATGCATAACATGATGATCACCGAGCCATTGATTAAAATCTCCCACCACGCAAACCTTCTTGGCGTTTGGCGCCCATACCGCAAAGAGAACCCCCTCCAAACCGTGTTGATCGGTAACATGTGATCCTAAAGTCCGATAGCTCTGAAACAAATTACCCTCATGAAAAAGATACAAATCGTGAAGAGTTGGCGATTCTAAAGCCATAAAAGACCACCTTTTCGCACAGTATTGGCAAAAGATATACTCATTAAATGTACCATATTCCATTACATTTGGACATGTTCGTCTATAAAAAACATTGTAATATTCGTGTGTAGCTACTAAACTAAATGTATTCTTAATTTGAAGGAGACAAACTAATGATCCGGGTTCTAAGAATAATGGCGGGCAATATGAAAGCACGAATGTGAATAGCTGGGTAGCTGAATTTAAGCAAGCGGTTATCGACTTGCCGGTTAACAAAGTAAGTGCGCCTGTTTTATCGCAATTTGGATACCATATCATACGTGTAGATGCTAAATCGCAAACAACCTATGAACAAGCAAAAGAAGCTTTAAGCAACAGTCACATTCAGCAAACATATCAAGATTTCCCAACAAAAGAGTTACCTGAATTAATTTTTAGCACCTCTATTAAATAAATCGCTTCAACGATGGAAAGAAGGTTTTGTATACATGTACATAGCAAATGAATGGAAAGATTACGAATTAATCGATACGGGGGATGGGGAGAAGCTAGAGCGCTGGGGAGGTTTTGTGCTGCGAAGACCTGATCCGCAAGTGATCTGGCCTGCTTTCGCAGATGAGGCTTTGTGGAATAATGCGAATGCGGATTACCATCGCAGCTCGAGTGGCGGAGGACAATGGAATGAGAAGATCAAGATGCCGGAGCGCTGGACAATCGCTTATAAAGATTTGAAGTTTCATATTAAACCGACCAGCTTTAAACATACAGGTCTATTCCCTGAGCAAGCTGTAAATTGGCAGTGGATGATGGATAAAATTAAAGCGGCCAATCGACCGATCAAGGTATTAAATCTTTTTGCCTATACGGGAGGAGCTACGGTGGCTTGTGCCTATGCCGGAGCTGAAGTATGTCACATTGATGCGGCTAAGGGAATGGTTCAATGGGCAAAAGAAAACTTGGCTTTATCTAATTTAGCTGATAAGCCCGTTCGTTTTATTACAGATGATGTATTCAAATTTGTGCAGAGAGAACAACGTCGCGGCAGCTTCTATGATGCGATTATTATGGACCCTCCTTCCTATGGTCGAGGTCCAAATGGAGAAATGTGGAAGCTGGAAACCAACCTTTATCCATTTGTCGAAGAATGCATGTCGATTTTAACGCCTAATCCCTTGTTTATGCTGATTAACTCTTATACCACAGGAATTTCGGCTTCGGTATTGACGAATGTGCTTAGTTTAACGATGAAAGCCAAACACAAAGGTAAAATCACAAGCGGTGAAATTGGAATTCCCATTACAGCGTCCGGACTAAACCTGCCATGTGGTATTTTGGGTCGTTGGGAGGCTTAGTATGTTTAGATTAAGTCTGCCTTCGATTCCAATAATTTATGAGGACAACCATTTACTTGTCGTAGTCAAACCACCGAATATGCCTACCCAGGCTGATGATTCCCTGGATTTAGATTTATTGACTGCTTTGAAAGAAGACATTAAACAACGCTATGCTAAACCTGGCAGCGTTTATCTTGGGCTTGTTCATCGCTTGGACCGCCCCGTTGGCGGAGCCATGGTTTTTGCCAAAACCTCTAAAGCTGCTTCGCGTTTATCCGAATCTGTGCGTAGTCGAGATTTTGGCAAATGCTACTGGGCTGTTGTCCATGGAACGCCAAAAAAGGCACAAAACAGGCTTGTGCATTATTTGTACAAAAATACGAAGACTAATATGGTCACTGCTGTTGATAAAAACCATCCCGAGGCGAAAGAAGCTATTCTCGAGTATCAAACAATTGGCAGTAAAAATGGTTTAAGTTTAGTTTATATTGTCTTGCATACAGGCAGATCGCATCAAATCCGCGTGCAATTTGCCACAATAGGTTATCCACTCTATGGTGATCAACGTTATGGCGTCCATGTCAATCAGGTAGGTCAACAAATTGCTCTTTGGTCTGGCAAGCTAATCTTTGAACATCCAACGTTAAAAGGACGCCTAACCTTCTACTCCATCCCACCCATTACAACACACCCTTGGAATGGATGGGAAGAAATAAAGTATCAAAGAAATTAAACAGCAGTGACCTTTCCTAAAAGGAAAATAAGCAGCTGTTGATTATGCGAAGAAATCCGATTTAGATAGTTTTCGATAAATTGCTGCCTGATCTCAAGACCTCGCTGACACTCAGTTTGGCCTTTTTCAGTAGCCGTTATCCAGACAATTCGTCGATCCTTACTATCCCGTTCTCGATTAATTAGTTCACCTTTCTCCATCCGATCCAATAAGGTTGTGATGGCTGCAGGAGTCGTAGACAAGTATTGGATAAAATCAGAAGGCTTCATCCGATCCTCTTGCTGTAAAAGCTCAAGCAGATGCAGCTGCCCTTCTGTTAAACTATCTGCAAGCTTCGTTTCCATATGCATTTTCATTTCCTTGGAAAGCTTAAACCACAACTTCGCAAATTCCTTTGAATACATGGAATAATCACTCCGATTCCCAGACATTTGTCTGATTATACCATGCGTGCAAAAAGATTAAAAGCTTAATTGTATTAATATTTTATGGCATAAATCGAGTATTTTTGTACCTTTTGACGGTATTCAACATATAGTGGCAGTATAAACGCCTATGCAAATCTTAGTTCTATGCTTACGATGTAAGTTTTGCCAAGGCAAAGCTTTAGGGAGGTATTCACATGGGAGAAGAACAATGGAAAAATGAACTCTTTAAAAAAGCTCAGACTATGGGTATAATAAACGACCCACAATGGGCGAATCGGTTGAATGAACCGATGCCAGTTTGGGCCGTTCTGGAGGTTATGTTAAAACTTATTGATATTGTCGATCCACCTTCCAAAAGCTACGATTGAGCCTTTAAGCTTGCGGCAGCTTCAACAGGTCATTAATTTTGCTGCCTTTAGCATAAGGAATCAGTAATTTCCCAATCGATTTACGGTCTTCAATTGGCGCGTCCTCTGTAGAAAAGGTCAGCTTATCTCCACCGCTTATTATGGCGATCATTGTACAGGCTTCTTTAATAGCAAATGCTCGGATTAAGCTAGTACCATTCGGTCGAACGCGCTTACCCTCCTTAAATTCGAAGGTAACAATTCCTTTTCCACCTCGTCCTTGAATAGGATAATCAAGCAGCAAGGAGCTTTTGACAAATCCCAGATCCGAAACCACCATGAGCTCTCCTTCCTCACCCTCTACCAACTCTGCTGCTATGACAACATCCTGATCCTTTAATTGAATCCCACGCACACCTGCTGCCACACGCCCCATCGCATTCACTTCGATTTCCTTGAAGCGAATACTCATCCCCTGAGCGGTCACAAGGATAATATCTTTACGTCCATCGCTTAGCTTGACTTGAATAATTTCATCTTGGTCGGCTACCTTGCATCCCACTATACCGATCGAACGGTTCGTATAATATTCTTTAAGTTCTGTACGTTTCACTTGACCTTTGCGGGTAACAAAAACAAGCGATTTCTCTTCGTCACTAAAGTCTTTAAATGGAATAACTGCGACGATCTTGTCTTCCCTAGGAATTGGAATTACGTTGACAATCGCGGTTCCATTCTCCTTCCACTTGAATTCCGGAATTTGATGAACAGGAAGTAAATAATATTGACCCTTTTGTGTAAAGATCAAAAGGTTATGGATCGTATTCACATCCAAGCGATACCGTACATAATCGCCTTCTTTCAATCCTATAGTATTGATATCTGCGCCAGATCGTGTGTAGGACAGAAGACTCGTTCGCTTCAAGTAACCTTCATTGGAAATGGTAACCAACACATCCTCGGCAACAACCATCACTTCAAGATTAACCTTCAACTCCTCAATCTCTCCTTGAATTTCAGACCGTCGGTCAATACTATACTTATCACGAATTGTGGTCATTTCAGCTTTAATCACACCTAGTAACTTACTTAAACTGCCCAGAATGGATTGCAGATAAGCGATGTTTTTATTAACTTCTTTGAGCTCTTTTTCCAAGGAGTTAATTTCAAGATTTGTCAAACGATACAACTGCAGAATAAGAATGGCGTCTGCTTGACGCTCCGTAAATTTATATTCACTGACTAGATTTTTCTGTGCATCCAAACGGTTTTTTGAAGCTTTAATCGTTGCAATCACTTCATCGAGAATATTTAGTGCTTTTACAAGCCCTTCCAGTACATGCGCACGATCCGCTGCTTTCTCCAGCTCATATTGGGAGCGGAAGGTTACAACTTCCTTCTGGTGCTCAATATAAGCTTCTAGAATATCCTTGATCCCCAATTGACGAGGCGTTTTATTGACAATTGCCACCATATTAAAACTATAGGCGACTTGAAGATCAGTTTTTTTCAAAAGATAAGAAAGAATCCCTTGCGCATCTGCTTCCTTTTTAAGCTCGATCACAATTCGCAAGCCATTACGACCGCTTTCATCCCGAACCTCTGCAATACCTTCGACTTTTTTCTCTAAACGAAGATTTTCCATTGCTGTAACCAAACGCGATTTAACAACTTGATAAGGAATTTCAGTAATGACAATTTGCCGGCGACCACCGCGCATGTCCTCAATGGCTGTTCTTGAACGTAGATAGATTCGACCTTTTCCCGTTTGGAAAGCTTCGCGAATCCCCTCTTCACCCATGATGATGCCACCTGTAGGAAAATCGGGCCCTTTAACGATTTCCATAATCTGCTCTAAGGTGATTGCTGGGTTATCCATCATGGCTATACACGCATTAATAACCTCACGCAAATTATGCGGAGGAATGTCTGTTGCAAAGCCTGATGATATGCCGCTAACTCCATTCACGAGCAAATTTGGATAACGTGACGGCAGTACAGTCGGTTCTTTTGTTGTGTTATCGAAATTATCCTTAAACAATACTGTACGTTTGTCCAAATCACGCAGCAATTCCATCGCAATTTCAGATAATCGCGCTTCTGTATAACGCATAGCAGCTGCTGGATCATCATCTTGAGATCCCCAGTTACCATGACCGTCCACTAAGACATGACCCATTTTCCAGGGCTGTGCCATCCGCACCATGCCCTCATATATCGACGAATCTCCGTGAGGATGGTAATTCCCCATGACATCACCGACGGTTTTAGCTGATTTACGATAAATTTTATCAGGTGTATTGCCAGAATCATACATTGCATATAGAATCCGTCGTTGAACCGGCTTTAAGCCATCCCTTACATCGGGAATGGCACGATCTTGAATAATATATTTAGAATAGCGTCCAAATCGGTCTCCTACCACATCCTCCAAAAAGGCAGGTGAAATCTGCTCGTTTACACTCATCTGCTTGCTCCTTTATTCGGCATATTCCGTAAAATCAACATTTTCAATAATCCAACGCTTTCGCGGATCAACCTTATCACCCATCAATGTTGAAACTCTACGCTCAGCCTTCGCTGCATCCTCAATTTGCACCTGAAATAACGTGCGGAGCTCAGGGTCCATGGTTGTTTCCCATAATTGATCCGGGTTCATTTCACCTAAACCTTTATAGCGCTGCATTTCAACATTTGAACCCAGCTCTTTCAGGATAGTCTGCAGGTCATCATCGGTATAAGCATACTTCATGATCGGATTCTTGCCTGCTTTTTTCGTCACTTTGAATAAAGGCGGTTGAGCAATATAGACCTTTCCTGCGTCTATCAGCGGCTTCATATAACGGTAAAAAAACGTCAATAGAAGCACTTGTATATGCGCCCCATCCGTATCCGCATCCGTCATAATAATAATTTTTCCATAATTGGTTTCTTCCTGATCGAATTCCGGACCTACTCCGGCACCGATCGCTGCAATAATAGCCTTATATTCTTCGTTTTTAAGAATATCGTGCAGCTTGGCTTTTTCTGGATTCATCGGTTTACCTTTCAGCGGCAAAATAGCTTGATGCTTCGAATCGCGCCCTTGCTTAGCCGAACCGCCCGCTGAGTCCCCTTCGACGATGAACAACTCATTACGTTGATAATCCTTGGATTGGGCTGGCGTTAATTTACCATTTAAGTTAGAGCTTTCACTCTTGCCCTTTTTCCCGCTGCGAATTTCTTCACGGGCTTTACGTGCAGCCTCTCTTGCTCGGGCAGATTGAACAGCCTTCTTCAGCATCATTTGTGCGTCATTGGGGTTTTCTTCAAGAAATACGGCCATTTTATCCGCAACAATCGCATCTACCACACTTCTAGCCGAAGCACTGCCTAGCTGATCCTTGGTTTGGCCGACAAACTCAACCTCACCCATTTTGATATTGAGGACAATCATCATCCCTTCACGCAGGTCGGAGCCTTCTAGATTTTTATCCTTTTCCTTGAGAATGGAAGCTTTACGCGCATAATCATTCAATACTCGCGTGTATGCCGCTTTAAAGCCCGTTTCATGTGTCCCGCCACCACGAGTAGGAATCGAATTTACAAAAGAAGCCAAGGTTTCCGTATAGCCATCGTTGTATTGCAAAGCAACTTCGACTTCTATATCATCTTTTTCACCAGTGAAATGAACGACTTTATGGAGAACGGTTTTATCCTCATTCAAAAACTCAACAAATTGCTTAGCTCCACCTTCATACTGAAACGTATCCTGCTTATCTGAACGCTCATCCTTTATTGTGACCTTCAAGCCTGAGTTTAAGAAAGCAATTTCCTGTAAACGCTCGGCTAATGTGTCATAATTCACAGCAATCCCTGCTTGAAATACACGTTTATCTGGTTTAAATGTAACCTTAGTGCCGGTTTTATTGGTTGTGCCCATAACTTCCAATCCAGTGGACGGCTGACCTACATTTTCTTTACCATTATCGTCCACCCAATATTCAAAACGTTGTTTATGTATCTTGCCATCACGGGAAATTTCAACTTCCAGCCACTCTGATAATGCATTGGTCACGGAAGCGCCAACACCATGCAACCCGCCTGACTTTTTATAACCTGACCCGCCGAACTTTCCACCTGCATGCAGAATGGTAAAAACGACCTGAGGTGTAGGAACACCTGTTTTATGCATACCTGTTGGAATACCTCGTCCATTGTCACGAACTGTAATGGAAAGATCGCGATGAATGACAACGTCAATCGTTGAGCAAAATTTCGCCAGATGCTCATCTACTGCATTATCGACAATTTCCCAAACCAAATGATGCAAACCAGATGAACCTGTGCTGCCGATATACATACCCGGTCTCTTACGCACAGCTACGAGTCCTTCGAGTACCTGTATATCATCCGCTTCGTAATTCGAACTAGGCGGCTTCGTATCATTCAAAAAAAGATCTAGCTGTTCGGCCATACAAGAGCCCCCAATTTCTACAATGTTATCTATTAAGCATGATTACACGACAATTCTTACTTTAGCTTAAAATATCCCGTCTTGTAAATACACGAAATGAAACGATTAGCGCCGCTAACGCCCAAGCACCTAATACAGCAAGTGAAAAAGGCAGCGTCAGACCCGGGACTGGCGGTAATGTGCCACTTAAAAAAGTAACGGTTTCGAGATTGACCATAAATAAATATTTAGCACTTTCCCAGGAAGAAACCATGTTAGCGAGAATGGTTCCGGCTATTAAGGTTGCCAGCATGATTCCCATACCTGCAGCCGTACTCCGTACCAAGACGGATACCATTAAAGATAAACAGCCAACAACAAAGCATGAGAACCAGCCCAAGCTCATTTCCATCAATAAGTATAACCATTGATCGATTACGTGTACATTAGCCGTGCTTAACTCTGTGCCGGACACTTCAAATCCGGTTAGAACAGGCATTGTCCAGCCGCCATAACCAAACACGAGTCCTGAGATAGCATAACACAACAAACCCGTCATGAGTATAATTAATGAAATAAACAAAGTCAACGTAATCAGCTTGCTCATCAAAACCTTCCAGCGTCGCACTGGGCGAGTAAGTAGAATTTTGATCGTTCCGGTAGATTGCTCGGATGAAACAATATCTGCTGCCACAACCGCTACCATCAAGGGCAAGAATAATCCAATCGCATTTTTAAAGAAATCCCTAGTGAATGTAACCCCATTAGGTGACTGCGGATCGACATTTTTATCCAATGCGTATTGCAATCGTTTAATCTCGACTTTTAAATAACGCTTCCATTCCTCGGGAACACGGTTGCTGCTTAAGCGGTTTGAATTTTCTGTGATTTTCTGTTGAGTTGTGACATGCCAATCCGTTGTGCCAAACTGTTTGCGTGAGCTTTCGGCTATCTTCATTTGCGCATAGGTGAATACCGGAATCAATAAGGCGATAATCAAAAGAATGACTAAAAAACGACGTTTTTTCAGCATTTTTATCGTTTCATTTTGAATAAGCGGATAGAGACTAATCAATTTTCTCACCCTCCGTTAGACGCAGGAACAAGTCTTCGAGCGTTGGATTTTTAAGGGTAATGGCATAAACTTGAACCTGCGCTTGAACAAGCTTAGCATTCGCCACAGGGATTTGCTGCTCTGGCATTTCACATAAGAGAGTATGGATGAGAGGCTTGGTTATTAACTTATCTGTTGTATTGCCCTGATGATCTCCTTGCTCCATTTCGATTAAAGTAACGCCATCTATGGCTTCAAGAATCGCCAAGCCTTTTTCAAACGGTGAAAAGCGCCATTCCACAGTCGTTAAATTCTGGTGAATAAGATCAAACACTTTGCCTACAGCAATCACATTCCCATGACTGATAATGGCTACACGATCACACATCAATTGGATTTCACTCAGCAGATGACTTGAAACAAACACGGATAATCCATCTTTAGCTAAACTGCGGATAAACATCCGCATTTCTTTAATCCCTTGTGGATCTAGACCATTTGTTGGCTCATCGAGAATGAGAAGCTTGGGCTTACCTAATAAAGCTTGAGCGATCCCAAGACGCTGGCGCATCCCCAGCGAATAGGTTTTGACCTTGTCGTGAATTCTTTGGTCCATCCCTACTATAGCAACGACTTCATGAATTCTTTGCTCATTGACATTAGGCAGCATCCTGGCAAAGTGTTCTAAGTTTTCCCATCCGGTTAAATATGCATACAGTTCAGGGTTTTCAACGATACAGCCGACATATTGCAAGGCTTCATCAGGTCTTTTACTAACAGAAACGCCACATATTGAGATGCTGCCTTCTGTAGGTTTGATTAAATCGACTAACATCCGGATGGTTGTTGTTTTCCCTGAACCGTTAGGACCTAGAAAGCCGAAAACCTCGCCTGCACGTACTTCAAAGGAAATGCCTTTGATGATCCATTTGTCTTTGATTTTCTTCTTAATATTCTGTACAGATAGTACGATGGATTCATCCTTCATAGCTCTTCACTTCCTTCTATAGAGATCACGAATGCATGAATGCCGGATTATTGCAAAGCTTGTACTACACGATTTGCGATCCGTTCATAACCCAAGCTATTGGGATGAAATTCATCGATGTACAAATATTTTTTAATCTCCAATTGGAATAAATCAAAGCTGGGTACGACAATCATATTCGGAAAACGATTGGCAATTTGGTTCGCTTTGAGATTCCATTCTTGCAGAATGACAGTTCCTTCTTTAGTAGAATCTTGCAAATAATAAGGATTGTATAGCCCCACATAAGCAATTTTTGCTTTAGGATTCAACATAGCAATTTTCGTCAGGATTTGATCAAGCTTTCCTTCAAAAGCAGATAAGTTTTTATTAATTTCTCGATAATTTATCTCAGATTGAACAAGCGGAGCTTTCGTTTCGGCTGGAGCAGGAGTGGCTTGTGCCTTCGAATTCGTCACCTCAATTGGATTGTCCGAAGCATGATTCAAATTATTCCCCCCTATCGTTAGGAGAACAATATCTGCATTTCGCACTAAATTCTGCATATTGGGTCGCTTTAAAGAATTTAATAAATCATCTACTCGCCAACCACTTACAGCCTCATTAACTACATTTACTGGCTTTTTCGTCAACTCTGCAAGCTTTTTCTTCGTTTTTCCTACGTATCCGCCATCCCCAGATAAATCTCCTGTTCCTTTGGTTAACGAATCACCTAATGCCAATAAGGTAAGCTCCCCCTGCGGGAAAAGCTCCGTAATCGTATTCGTTGGTGTCTGATCTTCGTTCAGACCAGAAGGCTTGGGATTAATGATATCTTGAGTGGCATATACAAAACCGAACACAAACAGCAACGTCGAAATGAATGCAATCGAACCGACTATACGCCAAAGCACTTTTGTGGATTTCATCCCTATGTCCCCTCATATTAAGTCACTTTAAATTAGATTAAAGCTTCAAGACGAAATATGCAAACGATCTTGAAGTTTCCGCTCTTCGGCATCTATTGATGTCTGCAATCTATATAATCAAGAATTTGGAAATAACTTAAACAGGGCTTTTTTTTGAGCTTGTCCCAAATTTACAATGGGTCGGATGCTTTTGGCTTTCTCTTCTGCTTCATCGACAGTAGCGGCTAAACCTAACGCTAGTAAGGTTCCAACTGCAACTGTACCCGCCCTGCCACTTCCAGCTCCACAATGAAATCCAACCTTTTTACCAGCATGATAAGCTCCAACAACTTCATCAATCGCTTGTTTAAACAATTGTTCGGTTACTACTGGGGAATTATCGCCCAGGGGAATTTGAATCCATTCCGTATCGGCCGATGGATACGCACTTTGTGTGGCTTCTCCCCTTAAATCGACAATAACGTCTACAGCTTCATTCTTAATCATGGCTTCTACATCTCGGGCACCACCAAAAAAAATCTGATTCCCAACTAATGCATGATAATTACCGCTAACCTTCATGTCTCCCGCATCCTCTTCTTAGTTTAAAAGCTCGTTTAAACGCTGTTTTTTATACTGTAATGCTTCCAGATCCACTTTCATTTCCAAGGCATCTTGTTGGCCATCAACATACTCTTTTACCGTTTGTGTCAGCAGTTCAATGGCTTCGTGCAAGCTATCTCTCAAGAATTGCTGGTAAGCGGTCTGCAGCAATTGCAGCTGTTTATGCAGATAATGCTGGATTAGCTCGTTTATAATCGATTCCAGTTCATTCCGCAGCTTTGTTTTACCCTCCCCTTCAAAGAAGTGTTTGCCATTCTTAAAAAATGAATAAAGCCATTTTTCTTCAATTGGACGCTCTTCCATCGCCTCATCCACCCAAGGTGTTTCATGCTCAGTGAGCGGTAAAGCTTCCCCGCGATAATCCGGAAAATAGTCTGTTATCTGAACGATTTGCCGCTCATATAATTGCTTCATTTTCAAACGAATATAATTTTCGATGCGCAGGGTACTTGCCAAAACCTCATGAGAAAGATCATAGGAGAAATTACGAATCAGCTCATTCCAAGCCGCTTTTAATGCTTTGCGAATATCTCTTCCATCCTCACGCAAGGACGAAGGATTAAAAGCTAAATTATATAATTCACCATAGCGGAAAGTAACCCTTTGTCGTACATAATATAAGAGCTCTTGAATTTCTTGCTTGACTTCATTTTTATCATAAGCTTCATGTTGCTTTTTAAGTAAAACCATAAGCGCAGTATGTGAATCATCCAAATCGAGCAGCTTCTGCTTACGCTCCCCTTCTCCTTGCTGTGCACTAGCAATCCTGAGATTGATTACCTCCATGCATCGTGCAATTTCTTGTTCGGCAGAACGCACAGCCATCATCGTAAGCTCATCCAAAGTAAAGCGAACAAAATCATTCTCGAATTGCTGCATGCCTGAATGATCGACCAAAGCTTGATCTGATCTTAATTTACCTTCTAACGCTTCCATACTCGATACTGGATAAATCCTGGGACTTCTAATCCCGTGTGTGATCAGATTTGCTTTTACGTGTTCAATAACAAGCTGTTTTTCTTCCTCATTTGCAGCAAGATCCGCAGCGTTCACAATAAAAAACATTTTGTCTAATTCAAAGGTATCCTTAATACGACCTAGCTGAAGCAAAAACTCTCGATCTGCTTGCGAAAAGGCGTGATTGTAATAGGTTACAAAGACAATCGCGTCAGCATTCTTGATATAATTGAAGGCAACCCCTGTATGTCTGGCATGTATAGAATCCGCACCAGGTGTATCAACGAATAAGATCCCCTGAGAGGTTAAAGGGTGATCAACATGCAGATCAATCCGCTCCACGAAGCATGACTTGGCTTCCTCAGCCACATATGCAGCAAATCCTGCCAAATCGACTGATAAGGTTTGTCCCAGCAGTGGTTCGGCTTCAGCCCAGCCCATAGCCGCAGCTTTAAGAAAGCTATGATGCGGCTTTCCGCTCGCACTTAAGCTCTGTGCGGATAATTGCCCCACATGTTGTAAAGTCTCTTCCACACTTCCGGCAGTGATTCCTACTACTTCAGCAGAAAATTGAATCTCGCTGCGAAGAAAAGCATTGGATTTCATGAAGACCCTTACAGATCCATGCGGCCATTCTCCTGTAGGCGGCATAATTCGATTAATCGTTGCAGTAGTTGGATTCGGCGAAACAGGCAGGAGGCGTTCACCAATTAATGCGTTTGCAAAAGAAGATTTCCCTGCGCTAAAAGCGCCGAAAAGCGAAATCGTAAAACGATTATTTACCAATCGCTTTGCTTTCTCGCGCATAGATTTATCCAGTATTTTCATTGCAGAAACATCACTAATAAGCTCTGCAGCGCTAAGTAATCGTTCTGCCGTTTGCTTCATCCGAAGCAAATGGTTTTGATTAGCTAATCCGCCCATTTGAGCTTTCTCAGCTTTACTCAAAACGGCTATGCCTTGAGCAGCAGCTTTCGTCACATTTTGCAATTGCTTTACTTGCACATTTATTCCTGCATAGGCTAATTCCTTTATCCCATTTGTGACTTCCCAATATTCAGTGAAATTAGGCAGCTTTAGCTTTGTATGCCCAACAGCTTTGTCAATCTCGGTCTGCAAGCTTGCTTCGTGAGCCTGCTCCTGCTTTTCTATGGCTTGCAATTGATTCAACGCTTGCAATCGCTCATCCAAATCTGCTATTTGTAGAGTCAGTAAACGACATTCCTCAGCGGATTGCAGTTCAACCTTATTGCGCATTTGATCCAATAATTGCAGGCTTATTTTACGCAGCTTGGCTTTAACTTCAGCTGAAATTTGTTTAGCAAAGTTTATCGTATACTCATTCGAGAAAACAGCACCTGTATTTACTTGATCAGCTAACCAGTTTGGAGTCACTTCTATTGAGAAAATATCCAAATCGGTTTGATTCATCGATGCTTGCAGTCCATACTCTTCTATTATTTTATTAAAATAATCCTTGAGGTGCCAAATCAGATGCGCATTTACCTTTTCCATCAAATCACTATGAAAGCTATTTAAACGATTATCGATTTCTTTAGCAGTCTGCGCTGATCTGGTAAATAACCCGAGCTTGAAACCAGGCTTACGGCTGCTTAAATAAGCATGCATCAAATCACGTGTTACAGCAGGTGTCAAATTCGCATTCTCCACCATAACTGTCATTTCTTTATTCCATTGTCGGGATACCTGCTCTGGCCATTCCCCTAGTTGTTTACTGTGTGCTGGCCATTGATCGCGTAGCTTCATTTGTTCCGCCAATTCATTTTGTTCAGGTAATTGAGCTTTAAGCTGATTTTTAGCTGCTTCATGACTTTCGTTGATAACCTCGATATGATCAGCGATGATTTGTCGTAAGGAGCACTGTGAGCTCCAATCCCGTAATTCTTTCGCATGCTGCATAAGCTCTGTTATCAACCACTTCAGCATATTCCATTCGTTATAGGGGTGCTGCAGCTGCTTTAACGACGTATACAGAATACCTGCTGGCTCTGCCTGCCAACTACGGAAGGATTCCTCCACACTGCTGCGGAAGGCTGCAAACGATAGCTGCTCTTCCTGATGTTTATCGATTTGATTGATAATTAAATAAACCGGTTTTCCCCAGTCCTTCATCCGCTTTGTAAAAGATAAATTGGTCTCGGATTGAACATGATTGTAATCCATCACATAGAATACCACATCAGCTAAATGCAAGGCTGATTCCGTTGACAGCTGATGGGCATCATCCGTAGAGTCGATACCTGGTGTATCCAAAAGCTGCGTATGCACACCCAGAAAATCAATCGGATATTCAATTGCGATCGATTCAATTTGTTTTCCGTTTTTGCAGTATGCGGCAAGCTGTTCAAAAGCAATTGAAACGACAACATGCTCTGTGGCTTCTGGTTGCTTAGTATGGGTTACGAGAGCTTGTGCCAGTCCATTACGGATTGTCACAATATTCGCACTTGTTGGAATAGGGCTAGATGGCAATAAAGAATATTCACAAAGGGTATTGATTACACTCGATTTACCGGCAGAAAAATGCCCGCAAAAAGCGATATTTAGTTGACCCGACTCATATTTCTGATAAAGCTCCTGTAGTTTGTGTGCATGGAAATCGTCCCCAGAGGTCCGTACCAATTGCTCCAGTGCAGCCCATATTGGCTCATTCATGCTTCATTCTCCTCATCCTGATGGTAAAAACTACCGAGGGTAAACGACTACGCCGTCCTAAAAGCTTTATGTAAGCAAAACTAACTTCGTAAGCATTTAGACGGACGTGTTTGCCTAGGAATATAAGATCAGTATAATGTGAAACTTATACGTCCTTATATTCAAAAAAAAAACCGAATAAATTCGGCTTTTATTGTGCAATCAATTCAGGTATGAAAATTTCAAAAACCTCACCGTGCTGAAGGATTGTAATATTACGCTCTTTTACCTTCATCACTACAACCTCTGGCTTAGCTTTCATTTTTTGTAAGTAGTTTACAGGAACTTCTCCTGATTCACTAATTGTGATGCCCTCTACTACTTTTTCTTCATTCTCGGCTAAGGGTGTGTTCATTACTTGTTCGTATATATCGGAGAACACTTCAAAATTACTTGTATACACAGCGATGCATTTCATCCAAATCCCATCCTTCAGTTTCTATTTACTTTCTCTACTATTACACTTTTGCTTTAGATTTCCTAACTTGGGGCAATTTCATACGTTTCTTTCCTTCGGGACAGGTTTCGAGCAAAGGACAGATTTCACATTTGGGATTTTGCGCTTTACAATGATACCTTCCGAAAAAGATGAGTCGATGATGTGTTAGTGTCCATTCTTCCCGCGGAACTAACTTCATAAGCTTCTTTTCTACCTCTAACACGGAATCAAGAGGTTTAGCTGCTCCAAGCCGCTTAGATACGCGCTCCAGATGTGTATCAACTGCAATTGCTGGAATCCCGAAAGCGTTCGAAACAACCACATTTGCCGTCTTGCGACCTACACCGGGCAGCTCAATTAGCTGTTCGTGCTTTTCTGGAATTTGTCCATCGTATTTCTCCAAAATTAAAGCACATAGACTTTGAATATTCTTCGCTTTATTGCGAAACAAACCAATTCTCCGAATGTCCTGCTCAAGCTCCTCAAGCTGTACCATCAAGTAATCCTCTGGTTTGCGATATTTAACAAAAAGGTCTGCAGTGACTTTATTCACTGTCTCATCCGTACATTGCGCGGAAAGTAACACGGCGAGGGTTAGCTCAAACGGATTACGATGATTTAATTCGCAGTGCGCATCAGGAAACATTTGGCCAATTAGATCGAGAGCATGACGCATTTGCTTCGGATTCATCGGCAGTGATTCACCTACTTTCGGTTCAATACCCTACAGTTTAGCGAATATTGACCCAAATTTCAATGCTTTAATTAACTTCAATATCGAATTTTTTGCAAATCTTTTGTCTTTTTTCGAAAAAAAACCCATTGATCGAGAATTATCTCGCAATAGGGTGGGGTAGATCCATATGACCTAACAGGCTTTCTACCTTCTGCCCATTTACTAATACTTCAATGGATTGAATCTCAGTAAATTGGAACATCGTTTTCTGCAAAGCCTCTAATAACAGCACCTCTCCTGGCGCTCCGAGCAATGATTCTTTTGGCAGCGAAAGATCAATGGTTAACGCATTGCCCTTAAGCACCACACTTTGAAATGTGAAACCAGCAAATAAGGCAACACACTGATCATCTGGACTCTTAGTCAATCCATTTAACGCTTCTAGATAAGGAGGCTCAACTGAATCTGGTTTTAAAGCTACCGTTTTTTCTACTAAGGCATCGCCCTCTACATTGCCATAAAACAAATTCATTTGCATAAGCTTTGGAGTCTCAAGCATTGAAGTTGACACTGAAGTTGTACTTATTGTTACATCTGGTGTTGCATTTGCAGCAGTTATCGATTGTTTACCCTTTCCACATCCGCCCAAAACGATAACACACCCAACTATACAAAGCACAGTTATAAGTTTTTTGTTCACTGACATTTCCCCTTAGAGTTTTGCCTTCTTGAATCAATTGATATGCAGGTAATCCTTGATTCCCGCAACGATGGAGGCTGCAACGCGATTTTGAAATTCATCTTTATACATTTCGGCTTCTTCAATTGGATTGGATAGATAACCAATTTCACAGAGAATCGCTGGCATCATAGTCGCTGCAACGACACGAAATTTTTCTTTTTTTACCTTTTTATCAGAAAAACCTGTTGCTCCTAGTACATAGGGATGCATGGTTTGTGCGAAGGACAAGCTTTCATCCCGATAATAATAGGTTTCTGTACCGTTAGAGGTTTTAGCATAAGAATTTCCATGAATCGAAACAAATAAGGAAGCACCCAAATTATTTGCAAGGGCTGCTCGATCATCTAATTCGACGAAGGTATCGTCGTTACGAGTTAAGACAACTTGAATGAGAGGTTCCTGCGCAAGCAATTGCTGAATTTTCAGTACCATGGCTAGGTTAAAATCCTTCTCCAAGCGCTTATTAACCGAGATCGCACCGGTATCCTTGCCACCATGTCCTGCATCAATGACAACGGTATAAACAGATGGAGGCTTTTGCATAATAATCACTACATGGTTTTCTTTATCTTCTACAAGTTCGTAAATATTCTTCTGCTTAAGGTCGACAACTACTCGAACCGTAACAGGCTTGTCCAAATAATTAGCGTACCTAACCTTATCGAGATATACACTCGAAGTTACGCTAAATCCACTAGACGCGCGTAAATCTGGAGCCAAAGTACTTTGTGTAAAATCCACAACTAAACGATCTGGCGAGCTTAGATAGAACATGCTCGGATGCAAATCACCATTAGCTCGGATTGTGACTTGATCATAATCGCTGCTTATATATTGGATTTCCGTTGAAGGCTCCGGAACAGGCAGACCACCAACATCGGATTCCGTTAAATCTTGACTTATAGCATCAAGAGGAGAGATCACCGGAATTACAAGTGGTTGGGTTTCGCCAGTTATTACAGGGTTAACGATCACCGGATTAGCAATGACAGGTGTCACCATATAAACCGCTCTTTCCGAATCGTTCCACGTCACTTTCACACCTAATTGTTCTGCTAGAAACCGCAAAGGTAATAATGCACTCCCTTTGGCATTTAAAGGGGCTTCTACTAATTGCCGAAATTGACCATTTACCTTAACATCCTTTTTGTTGATCTGCATTTCGATATTCAAATTATTCTTGGTAACAGACACTTTTTTTTCTTTATCATCCCAGTCCACATTCGCTCCTAACTTCTCAGAAATGATACGAATGGGCACCATAGTAGTCCCGTTGATATTTTTTCCAGAAGCTAAGGCATTACCATTGAGAAATATCGGAAAGGAGCTTTCTGCGTGGCCTAATTGTGGATGCAAGAATAATAAAAAAAGTACGGCTAAAAAGGTGTAGATTGACTTTTTCATTGTTCACCTCATTTTCGACGGTATTTGACATCTTAGACGCTTACATTCGCAAAAGGTTGCGCAAAAAAACGCTTAGTCGCACAAGATAGGTCTTGTAGACTAAGCGTTCCCTTATACGATGTCATGATTACTCGATATTTTCTAACTCGTTTGTGACTAATTCAATCATGTTGACAAAAGCTATCAATTCTTGCGAACTCGCTGCTTGCTCTCGTGCATACCTTGATGTTAGTTCGGAATCTTGCATGACTTCACTCAAGACGCTTGCAATTTCCTTTAATTTATTTGTTATTATTTTTAAAGACTCTTTCGAATGTGATGCCAACTTACGAATTTCGTCTGCAACCACCCCAAAACCTCTACCATAATCTCCCGCATGTGCCGCTTCAATAGCAGCATTAAGCCCAAGTAAATGGGTCTGATCAGATACTTCTTGCAATAAGGAGCCTACCGTATTAATCTCATCAATTTTCGTACGAAGCAATTCTATTCGATTATGCGCCTTATCCTGAAGCTCAGCAGTAAGGGTTGCTGAATCAGCTACCGTCTGACTGCTTCCGCTCAATTCAACCATCATTGAAACAAGCTCCTGTACGACTCCATTTACTTTTGAGAGTATTTCTCGTCTTTCATCAGACAGGTTTTGAATCTTTAGTTTTTCATTTTGCTCATAGGCTTCCAATACGAGTTGGGAGTCAAAGTTAAACATTTTTGAAAGCGACAAGACAATCTGCATCCAATGATCTGGGGTAACTTGTTTGAAGTTAAGCACAGCGGCATTCAAATACGACATATAGGTTCCTAGATACCAATCTGTTGTTAATCCAATTCTTGAATGAAGCTTGCCTATATGGAGTCTTTTTTCTATAAATTCATGATCAATTTTCCCCTCTACCATCGTTGAAAAATACCATCTTTGCGTCACTTTCAATCGCTCGATCGTACTGTGCTCGTTAATGATTTTGGCGAGCTCTGGCTGATCATATATTTGATCATACAATTGATCAACCACGATATCCGTGATTGCTTTAAAATGTACCTCCTGACTTTTTAAATAGTTCAAATCATCTTCTGTAATACCTGTATATGCAATTTGTTTTCTTCTGTTTTCATTTACTTGAATCATTGTATAGCCTCCAGTAAGCTTTCTGAATTATTCCTATCTTGGTAGTCTGATTTCAATATACCCACACGTAACCCGAAAACACTTTCACTATTACGCTTTTAATAACGATTCAATCTCCTCGGGTGGAAGAGGTCGG
Organism: Paenibacillaceae bacterium; assembly: GCA_040904685.1. Classification (GTDB taxonomy): domain Bacteria; phylum Bacillota; class Bacilli; order Paenibacillales; family NBRC-103111; genus Paenibacillus_AC. Next base: position 33,074 of record JBBDSZ010000014.1, read on the forward strand.
CTTAGCAAATAACCTTGAATATAATCACACTGGAGTTCCTTGAGTATACACTTCCCCATTTTTTCTTCGATTCCAGATCTCCCCTGCCATCTGCCAGTTTCATGTATGGTTGCCCACATATTTATGTAAAAATCCCTTCCTGCTTACCCGAATGAAGGATTCTAGGTGTTTCCCCGACTGCTTCCTTCTCTGTAAAGCCCGTTGTGACAGTAAATGCCGCATTTACAGTGCGGATGATTCCTTTCGTGTCAATAACCATTATACCTTCCAAGGTAATATGAAAAACTTGGCCTTTAATTTTCACAACGCTACCATTTGCTTTACTCCTATTTTTGAATTGCAACCAAGATGCCGAGATCAGAATTATCAATCTGTGTTACTTCGGAAAGATTGAATATAAACTGGTTATACCCTTTCTTGATATAACTGAAAAAGTTATCTCTCAACCATGTCGCATCTTCTAATCCGATATATAAAATTTCGACAATATTTGGTGTGATAAATATCACAGTACTACAAAAAGGCGACCCAAATAATGAGATCGCTTTTTTGTAGTAAACGTTATTTATAAACAATTCGTGAACGATGCTTAGCTTCATAAGCCGCTATTTCATTGCTATGCTTCAACGTTAATCCAATATCATCCAAGCCTTGCAGCAAGAATTGACGACGGTGCTCGTCTAATTCGAAATTTATCTTCAAACCGTGGTTGTCGTTCAGTGTTTTGGTTTCTAAATCCACTGAAAGGGTATAACCTTCATTTGCATTCGTACGCTGGAATAGGTCTTCTACTTGTTCTTCAGAAAGTACAATCGGTAAAATCCCATTCTTAAAGCAGTTGTTATAAAAGATATCCGCATACGATGGTGCAATGACAACTTTAAAGCCATAGTCCATAATCGCCCAAGGTGCATGCTCCCGTGAGGAGCCACAGCCGAAATTGGCACGAGAAACCAAAACCGATGCGCCGTTATAACGTGCTTTATTTAAATTAAAATCAGGATTAACGTCACCGTTCTCAAAAAAGCGCCATTCAAAAAACAAAAATTGTCCAAAGCCTGTACGTTCAATTCTCTTGAGAAATTGTTTAGGTATAATAGCATCTGTATCGACATTTACACGATCAACGGGTACTACTAAGCCAGTAAATTTTTTAAATTCTTCCATTGTTCGGCACTCCCTTCTATATGTTTATTGTTGTTAATTAAATGCCCAATCACGAATATCAACAAAATGTCCTTCAATCGCCGCTGCTGCTGCCATCGCTGGTGAAACCAAATGTGTACGTCCACCACGACCTTGACGACCCTCAAAATTACGGTTAGAGGTTGAAGCACAACGCTCTTCTGGCTTAAGCATGTCCGGATTCATCGCTAGACACATACTGCAGCCTGAATCACGCCATTCGAAGCCAGCTGCTGTAAATATTTTATCCAAGCCTTCTTTCTCTGCTTGAATTTTTACACGCCCTGAACCAGGAACGACAATCGCATATTTTAAATTCGCCGAAACCTTATGTCCCTTGGCAATCGATGCTGCCGCACGTAAATCTTCAATCCTCCCATTGGTACAAGAACCAATAAAGACAACATCCACAGCTAAATCTGTCATTGGTGTTCCAGGCGTTAAGCCCATATACTCCAATGCTTTTTCAGCAGCTTTGCGTTCGTTTTCAGTCGGGAAGCTTTGTGGATCTGGAACCGCTGCAGTCACATGAATCCCCATGCCTGGACTTGTCCCCCAAGTAACCTGTGGGATTAACGCTTGGGCATCAAAATCAACTACGCGATCGTATTTAGCACCTTCATCGGTTACGATTTGACTCCATACAGTAACTAGCTTATCAAACTCTTCACCTTGTGGTACATAATCACGACCGCGAAGATAGTCAAAGGTTACTTGATCAGGAGCAATCAAGCCTGCGCGAGCGCCAGCTTCAATCGACATATTACAAACCGTCATACGCTCTTCCATGGACAAAGCACGAATCGCTTCACCCGTATATTCAATTACATAACCAGTTGCAAAATCTGTACCGTATTGTGCGATAACACCAAGAATTAAATCCTTCGCTGTTACTCCTGGATTCAATCTACCGTTGATCCGAACTTCTAAAGTTTTGGCTTTTGATTGTTGTAGACATTGGGTCGCCATAACATGCTCGACTTCACTCGTACCAATCCCGAACGCCAAGGCACCGAATGCACCATGTGTTGAAGTATGACTGTCTCCACAAACGATTGTATTACCCGGATGTGTTAAGCCAAGCTCAGGTCCTATAACGTGGACTACGCCTTGATCTGCACTATTTAGATCGAATAGTTTTACGCCAAAATCAGCACAGTTTTGCGAAAGTGTATCAATTTGTTGCTTGGAAATCGGATCCTTAATGTTAAAACGATCCTGTGTAGGTACGTTATGATCCATTGTAGCAAATGTTAGATCTGGACGACGTACTTTACGATCGGTTAGACGCAAGCCTTCAAACGCTTGTGGGGAAGTTACTTCATGCACCAAATGAAGATCGATATAGATGATGCTCGGCTTGCCTTCTTCTTGATGAATCACATGATTATCCCAAATCTTTTCAAACATTGTTTTCTTCGCCATGGATAACTCACCTCTTCAAAATTAATTGTAATCTTATATTAACATTCCCTTCTTCATTGTTCCAAGATATAATATCTATAAGCTTGATAGGTAATTGATATAAAGATCGATTCAGGGAGGAACAAAGCATGGAATTACGTCAGTTTTTATATGCCATTCAAATTGCGACGGAAAAAAATTTCTCAAGGGCTGCGGACAAGCTTCACCTTGCACAGCCATCGCTTAGTCAGCAGCTCTCAAAACTGGAGAAAGAGATTGGAGTGCTGTTGTTTCAACGAAATACAAATTCTGTAGAGATTACTTATGCAGGTGAAGTCTTTGTGGAGAAAGCACAAAAAATTCTGGATATGGTCAATCAACTAAAAAAAGAGATGGAAGACATCTCGCAAATGCGCAAAGGTAAGCTTGTTGTTGGCAGCTTACCAATTACAGGGTCACATATTCTGCCGCTTGTCCTACCCGTATTCCAAAGCAGATACCCAGAGATTGAAATTGTCCTAGTGGAAGAAACCTCTACCCGATTAGAGCATTTGACTTCTAACGGACAAACCGATATCAGCTTACTCACTCTTCCACTGCATGAACCGTCTTTAACCTATCAATCGCTCGTCGATGAAGAAATTTGGCTTGCTCTTCCTCCACAGCACGCTTTACTGCAAGCTAAGAACCAGCCCTCTCATTCAAAAGAGGCTTGGATTCAAATTAAGGACCTTCATAAAGAGCCCTTTATTGTGCTAAAAAAAGGCCAAGGCTTCCGCCAAATTACAGAGGAGCTTTGTTTAAGTGCTGGCTTCCAGCCCAATATTGTGTTTGAGAGCACTAACATCGATACCGTAAAGTCTCTCGTCGCAGCAGGCATGGGAATCGCTTTTGTACCCTCGATGATTGCACGAAATCAAGGTAGTCCGTTCACTCCAGCTTATGTATCCTTGCAAGAAAAACCCTTTCGCACGCTCGTAATTGCTTATCGTAAGGGACGTTATTTATCCAAAGCTGCTGAAGCATTTATCGAAACCTTATTGGAGGTCACTTCTCTCTAATTTTTGTAAATTTCAGGTCGACGATCTTCAAATACTGGTATTTTTTGACGAACATGATCCACATCTGATAATTGCAAGGAAGCCGTAATCAATTCTTCCTGTTCTCCACCTTCTGCGACAATTTCGCCCCAAGGGTCAATTATCATGGAGTGCCCGAAGAATTCAGCCTTGCCGCTAACTCCGACACGATTACAGGCCACTACAAACATTTGATTTTCGATCGCTCTTGCCATTAACAAAGTTCGCCAATGATGTAATCGTGGATGTGGCCATTCTGCTGGAACAAAAAGAATTTTAACCCCATCCAGAGCTAACTTTCTTGCTAATTCAGGAAAACGAATGTCATAACAAATCATCACACCTGCAGGAATACCTTCTATTTCCATCCTGCCAATCTGATCTCCACTGGTTAGATGTTTTTCCTCGTCCATCAGCCGGAATAAGTGTATTTTTGAATAGTGAGCTGTTAGCTCCCCTTGGCGATTAAATACATAAACTGTGTTTTTTACCTCGTTGCTCGTTTTCTCTGCTATGGAGCCTGCAATGATATTCACTTGATGCTCTTGGCAAAATCGGGAGATGAGGCGCTTGGTTCGTTCTCCATTCTCGTCAGCTAGATGTTGAATTTCAGCCAGGGCATACCCTGTATTCCACATCTCTGGAAATATAATCACATCTGGCTTACGTTCAGCCTTCATCGCATCTTCCAGCATAATCGTTAATTTCTGATAATTACACTCAGGTTCGCCGATTGTTATATCCATTTGTAATAAACAAACATGGAGTAATGAATCCATTAGGGTTGCACTCCTCATATCGGAAATGTTATTTCTTATATCGTAACCAATAATGCAGCTTATCGTCAAATAACTATACATTGCTGCTGTTTTTTGTTACATTAATCCTATTATCCTACGGGATTTCTCGCCACAAGAATGGAGCTTGAACCTATGGTATCCTATAACAATCAGATATTTGCATCTTCAGTTCCAATTGTTCCAGCTTCGCGACTGCAACAGCTTCCCGAGCAATTTTTTGCAAGCTTGGTTAAAAAAGCGAATGCCCAAATTGCCGCTGGTCATGATGTCATTAATCTAGGTCAAGGCAATCCGGATCAGCCTACACCTTCTCATATTGTAAGCAAAATGCAGGAAGCTGCCGCTAATCCAGCTTATCATAAATATTCACCCTTTAATGGTTTTCTGTTCCTGAAAGAAGCGATAGCCAAGCGGTATGGGGAGGATTATGGTGTTCAATTAGATCCTGAAACAGAGGTTGCTATTCTCTTCGGTGGCAAAACGGGCTTAATTGAAATTAGTCAATGCTTGCTTAACCCGGGTGACGTTTGCTTGGTGCCTGACCCTGGATATCCGGATTATTGGTCAGGTGTAGCTTTGGCTGGTGCAGAAATGGTTTTCATGCCCTTAACTGAAAGCAATCAATATTTACCGGATTATAGTGCACTCTCTCCTGCTGAACTTAATCGTGCTAAATTGATGTTTTTGAATTATCCAAACAACCCAACTGGTACAACGGCTTCAGCCGCTTTTTATGAAGAAACCATTCGTTTCGCTGAAAAAAATGGTATTGTAGTGGCAAGTGACTTTGCTTATGGTGCTATTGGATTCGATGGCAAGAAACCGAGAAGCTTTCTGCAGCAGCCCGGTGCCAGGCAAGTTGGAATCGAATTTTATACTTTATCCAAAACCTATAATATGGCTGGCTGGCGTGTTGGATTTGCTTTGGGGAATCCAGAAGTCATTCGCTTGATTAATCTGATTCAAGATCACTACTATTGCAGTTTATTTGGCGGCATTCAGGCTGCTGCCGCAGAAGCTTTAACTGCTTCACAGGCTTGTGTGACTGAGCTTTTACAGATGTATGAAAATCGGCGAAATGCTTTATATTCCGCTTTATCTTCTATTGGCTGGCAGGCTAAGCCATCACAAGGCTCTTTTTTCACTTGGCTGCCAATTCCCGAAGGGTACACCTCAAATGAATTCGCAGATTTAGTTCTGCAGGAAGCCAAGGTTGTTGTCGCTCCAGGTGTCGGATTTGGTACGAACGGCGAAGGTTATGTCAGGCTAGCGTTACTGTCTTCTGAAGCTCGTTTAACCGAGGCTGTTGAACGAATCGGTCGATTGAATTTATTCAGGTAGAGGATGTGAGCTTCAATGCAGCGAACGATTGTCATTAAGATCGGTAGCAGTTCGTTAACCTCCGAAGAAGGTGGATTAAATCGGGAGAAGATTAATTTTTTCGCCAAAGAATTAGCCGCTTTACAACAAGCAGGAAATCAAGTGTTGTTGGTCACTTCTGGTGCGGTTGCAGCTGGCTTTACTACTATAGGATATAAAAGCAAACCTAAAGCATTATACGAGAAACAAGCGGCGGCGGCTGTCGGGCAAGCCCTACTCATGCAAGCATATAATGAAGCTTTCCATAAAGATGGCATTGCAATCGCACAAATTCTTTTAACTCGAGCAGACTTCTCTAATCGCCAACGCATTCAGAACGCATTAAAAACATTAGAGGAATTATTAAACCATCTGATCATTCCGATCATCAACGAAAATGACACCGTAGCAGTGGAAGAGCTTAAATTTGGTGATAATGACATGTTATCCGCATTAGTCGCCAATGTGATGAAAGCACAGCAATTAATTATTATTACTGACATGGATGGTCTGTACACAGATGACCCGAGAAATAATCCTGATGCAAAAAGGATTGACCGTGTGGAGCACTTTAGTGATGAGCTTTACCAAATGGCTGGAGGCTCAGGCTCCTCTGTCGGTACAGGCGGTATGCGATCTAAGCTTGAAGCCGCTAGAATCGCCACGCGCGGTGGTGTATCTGTATTTATAGGCCGTGTGTTGGAGCTTGGCGATTTAGCGGCTGCGGTTACAGGCTGCGGTAAAGGCACTTATTTTGTCCCGGAGCACCATTCTCTTTCCATGAAAAAACAATGGGTCGGTTATCACTCGTTAACACAAGGCACCATCTATGTAGATCAAGGTGCTGAAAAGGCATTGGTATCTGGTGGCAAGAGCTTATTGCCTGCTGGTGTAACCGAAACGATTGGAGATTTTCATCCGGGTGATGTCATTGAAGTCCGAAATCATGCTAAACGTGTGATAGGACGTGGCATTGTGAATTATGCAGCTTGGCAGTTACAGGCCGTTTCTGGTTTATCGAGCGATGAAGTCCAAAAAAGAGTTGAAGTGCAGCGCATTGAAGTGATCCACCGTGATGAATGGATGACCATATAGAATTAGATCCTGGAAGGAGATCTTACTATGAGTGAAGTTAGAGATAAAGCAACATTGGCTAAAGCCATTACCCCTTTATTGGGTCAGTTGTCCACGGCTCAAAAAAATGAGGCACTGCGTTTGATGGCAGATGCATTAGTGGCGGAAACCGATTCGATTATGAAAGCCAATGCGGACGATTTAGCTAGAGGCAAAGCAAATGGGGTCGCTGCTTCTATGCTCGATCGTTTATCCTTGAATCCAAGTCGAATTGCCGCAATTGCCGAAGGATTAAGGGAAATCATCGTTTTGGATGACCCAATTGGGGATTTACTCGACGAATTAAATCGTCCCAATGGTCTGCTCATACGGAAGGTTCGGGTTCCGCTTGGTTTAATTGGGATGATTTATGAAGCTCGACCTAATGTGACTGTGGATGCTGCCGGACTTTGTTTAAAATCAGGCAATGCTGTTCTTTTGCGTGGCGGTTCGGATGCTTTATCCTCCAATAAACGTATTATTGAGGTATTGCACAGCGCGTTGGCATTATCCGATATTCCTGTAGATGCGTTACAATTAGTAACCAATCCAGACCGTGCTTCCGTCGATGAAATGCTGAAGCTGAATGGCTTGCTTGATGTCATCATACCACGTGGCGGTCATTCCTTGATTCAAAATGTCATTAAAAATGCAACCGTTCCCGTGATCGAAACGGGCGCTGGTATATGCCATACGTATGCGGATAATGAAGCCGATCCTGTTAAAGCACTGCGCATAGCTATCAATGCCAAAGCACAACGTCCATCGGTTTGTAATGCAATGGAAACCTTGTTGTTGCAAAGTGATTTCGCAGAGCGTCATTTACGTACTTTTGCAGACGCTTTTGCAGATGTGCATGTTGAACTGCGTGGATGCTTGCATACATGCAAGCTTATCCCTGAAATGAAAGCAGCTACGGATGCAGATTGGGCAACCGAATACAACGACTATATTCTTAATGTCCGAATAGTGGCTGATTTAGCTGAAGCAATAGCACATATACGTCAATATGGCACCATGCACTCAGAATGTATCGTCACCGAAAATGAAGCAACTGCTAAACAATTTATGCAGCAAGTTGACGCTGCTGCCGTTTACCATAATGCCTCTACTCGCTTTACCGATGGCTTTGAATTTGGGTTTGGCGCTGAAATAGGCATAAGCACGCAAAAGCTGCACGCTCGTGGTCCAATGGGCTTACCCGCCTTAACCTCAACCAAATATTATGTACATGGCAATGGTCAAATTCGCCAATAATGAAAGAAGGATTGCTCAAACATGCCAACTATTTTAAATACTAAAAAAGTTGTTTTTATCGGTGCAGGCTCGATGGCGGAGGCTATCATTCGCGGCTTGCTGCAGAAAGAAAAGATAGAGCCTTCAAGCATTCTTGCACTTAATCGCAGCAATCAAGATAAATTGAACCTGCTCAAGGATCAATATAAGATTCATGTAGGCTCCATTGGAGAATTAGCTCCTGAAACGCTGCAAGCAGCGGATATTGTTGTCCTTGCGATGAAACCTAAAGATGCGGCACAAGCCATTACTTTGCTTCAGCATATCTTGCTGCCCAATCAATTGCTGATTTCCTTAATTGCTGGATTATCCATACAAACCATTGAAGCCTTATTACAGCACCCTTTCCCTATTGCACGAACCATGCCCAACACCTCAAGCTCTATTGGATCAGGCTCGACTGGGATTACCTTCTCTGAGAGCACACATCCTGATCAGCAAAAGCTGGCTATAGAGATTTTCGGATCGGTTGGTGAAGTTTTTGTTGTAGAGGAAGCTCAGCTTGATATCCTAACCGGAGTATCCGGCTGTGGTCCCGCTTATGTTTACTATTTAATGGAAGCGATGATCACAGGCGGGATTCAAGGCGGTTTAAGTGCTGAAATGGCACGCGACTTAACCGTTCAGACTGTTTTAGGTGCTGCTTTGATGGTCAAGGCCACAGAGTCTGATCCAGCTATTCTGCGGAGAAACGTTACCTCACCGAATGGAGCAACCCAAGCAGCTCTAGAAACGATGGATCGTTACAACTTTACAGAAGGTGTAACGAATGCTGTCTTACGTGCAAGTGAAAGAGCCAATGAACTAGGGGCTATGATCGCTGCAGAAGCGATGAAACAATGAATCAAATGAAGGGAGTAGTAGCGAATGAATGATTATTGCATAGCGACCTATCGAAGCTTTGATGAGAAGGCCGATTTTCATAAAAAAGCACAAAGCATTGCCGTAGGTTTAACTGTTGGCAGCTGGACTGATTTGCCCGAAGTACAAAAAGCGCATATGGCTCCTCACCTTGGCCTCGTTATCGATGTGAAAATTTCTGAAGCAGGGGCAGACCCAGTTGCCTTGGATCGTTATGCAGATATCCAGATTGCTTATCCAGATCTCAATTTCAGTAGGGATATCCCCGCTTTATTGGTTACTGTATTCGGAAAGCTTTCGATGGATGGTCGGATCAAGCTGCTTGATTTGCGCTTCTCCCCTGCTTTCCTCTCTCATTTTCCTGGAGCTAAATTCGGAGTTCAGGGTGTTCGCGATCTAGTAGGTGTTCAGGACCGCCCCTTGCTGATGAGCATATTCAAATCCGTCATTGGCCATGATATCCTTGGATTACGCGAACAATTCTTGCAGCAAGCACTTGGTGGAGTAGATCTTATTAAGGATGATGAAATCCTTTTTGAGAATCCTTTAACCCCGTTAACTAAACGGGTTAACATCTGTATGGAAGCAGCAAAGGAAGCAGAACAAACTACAGGTCAGAAGTTGCTGTACGCTGTTAATTTAACCGGTTCAACCTCGCGGCTTGCTGAGCACGCGGAAAAAGCAATTGCTGCCGGTGCCAATGCTTTACTGTTTAATGTGCTTGCCTATGGATTTGATACCTTACATGAATTAAGCGCTAACCCGAATATCAGTGTCCCGATTATGGCGCATCCCGCAATGGCCGGTGCCTTCTATCCTTCCCCTTATCATGGGATATCTGCATCACTCTTATTAGGCAAGCTTATGCGAATCGCTGGGGCAGATTTGGTGCTGTTCCCTTCCCCATATGGCTCCGTAGTAATGCCGAAGGAAGAGAATATGGCGATTAAGCAGACATTGCTTTCTGCCCATTTAGAGCAAGATTACATGTATACTCATACCGAAGGGATTCATCTTGTATCCTCTCTTAAACCTAGCTTCCCAGTGCCATCTGCGGGTATCCACCCCGGACTTGTTCCGCTCATCCTTAAAGACTTCGGTCAAGAAGTGGTTGTCAATGCGGGTGGTGGCGTGCATGGTCATCCGATGGGTGCTGCTGCAGGCGGACAAGCATTTCGTCAAGCGATTGATGCCAAATTACAGAATATTACCTTAGTTCAGTACGCCGAGGAACATCCGGAACTACAAGCAGCTATTGCAGCTTGGGGTGTAAAAGAATGATGAAACCCATAATCATATTTTGCGATTTCGATGGAACGATTACAATGAATGATAATATTATCGCTATTATGAAGCAGTTTCAGCCCGAGGGCTGGAAGGATATTCTTGAAAAAGCGATGAATCAGCAAATTTCAATCAAAGAAACCATCAGTTCAATGTTTGCATTACTTCCCTCCACGCAAAAAAATGAAGTCATTGGCTTTGCCTTAGCGAATATGCAAATTCGTCGAGGATTTAATCAGTTTCTAAGCTATTGTCGTGAACAGCAAATCCAATTTCTTGTCACTAGTGGCGGGATTGATTTCTTCGTCTATCCGACGATGCATCCTTTTGGAATTGAGAAAGAACAAATATATTGCAATGAAAGTAATTTTGAGCAGGAACGTATTCTTATAAAATGGCCGCACCCCTGCGATGAGCATTGCAGCCAAGATTGCGGGATGTGTAAGGCTACGCTAATCCGTTCCTACGCTGCTGATCAATATACTCGGATCCTTATCGGTGACAGTATAACGGATTTTGCAGGTGCCAAGCTAGCCGATTTCATCTTTGCTCGTTCGCATCTCGCTACGGAATGCAGCAAGCTTCAGATACCATACTTCGCTTTTGAAAGCTTCTTTGAAGTGATCGAACAACTAACCATTCTACAAACAACCCTTTAGGAGGAGCTTCCGATGTCATCATCTATTACTTTTGAGCAAAAGCAACACGTTTATAAGGAGTTAAGTACGATAAAAGCTGATTTTGCAGCCAGAGGCTGGTTTCCAGCTACGAGTGGCAATTTATCTATGCGTGTAGGCGACATTGTTGATCAGAAGTTTATCTTTGCAGTTACAGCAAGTGGCAAAGATAAATCACTAACCACACCCGAGGACTTTCTGCTTGTTAATGAGCTGAGTTTACCTACAGAAAACACCAGCCTAAAGCCTTCGGCTGAAACCAAGATTCATAGTGAAATTTATCGACTTACGGGCTGTGGGGCGATTTTCCATATCCATACTGTTTATAATAACTTACTTTCAGAGCTCTGCTGGGAACAGGGTGTTATCCCTATTGAGGGTGTTGAGTTAATCAAAGCATTTAACATTTGGGAAGAGGATGCGAATATTGAAATTCCGATTCTCCCTAACTATGCAGATATTGGCAAAATTGCAGAGCAAATTGAGGGCGCATTGATCCCCCGCATCCCAGGAATTGTGTTGCGTAAACACGGCATCTATGCTTGGGGAGCCGATGCATTCGAAGCTAAACGACATCTCGAGGCCTTTGAATATCTGTTCGAATATGCCTATAAATACAATTTAATGCGGCGCACTTCCATCCGGCGACGATAAAAAAAGCTTCTGCAATTGCTGCAAAAAGCTCCCTTTTTTAACAATTTTGTCTAAACTTTTGTGCATGCTCTTTGGCTTGTTCGACTGTAAAAACACGATTACGGCTCCACTCTATCAAGATGCGATCCAAATAATTAAAGTGAACCTTACCCGCAAAAACCGCTTCTTTCAGTGCTGCCAGGATCAATTCTTCTTTATATTGATCCGTATCCAACCAATTCGTCACCATTTCTAGCTCCATGGGTGTTAAGGGACGGGCAAATTCACGTTCAATAATACTGAATATATCCTTGCCCATTTTAGGCTCTGATATCTTGTTAAGCAGCGATTTTTTTTTCATTTCTTCGGAAACGTAAGCGGATAATTTTATTAACATACCATCCAAATCATAACGTTCATATTGAATGCCCGAGTTGGGATCGATCCGTTCTTCAATGTTAATCCATTGCTCTTTAAGCAGCTTTTGTAGTGCCTTTATCACCTGCTCCTGTGAGGAGGATAACCGTGCTTGAATCTCTTCCACCGTCGGAAATTCTTTATCCTCTTGCTTTGTATAGGCAATCAACTGAATGATGAGCATCGCTTCCAAATCACTTAGCTTCAATACGGAGTAAGCTTGTAAAAGTATTAACGGTACGTTTACGTTGCCCATTCTCATCCCTGCTAATACAGCTGCTTGAACTTGTTGCTCATCGCTTTGCCTTCTCAATTTCCATCACCTCAATCTTGGGTTTTTCATTATTAACGAGACGGTAGGTTTCACGTGCAATCATTAATTCCTCATTTGTCGGTATCACCAGAACCTCGACCTTTGAATGGCTTGACGATATTCGTCGCTCATCCGAGCTATGTAGATGATTCAATTCATCGTCTAAATCAACACCAAAAAAAGTCAGTTGCTTACATACCGTTTCCCTTAATAATACACTATTTTCACCTACACCTGCAGTAAATACCAATACATCCAGTCCATTCATTGCGGCGACATAAGCACCAATATATTTACGCAAGCGAAATTCGTACATTTCAAAAGCCAGCTTCGCATTTTGATGACCTTCACTCATCGCTTTTTCCACTTCGCGCATATCGCTGCTGACCCCCGATATGGCAATTAAGCCGCTATGTTTATTCAGCATGGAATTGACTTCATTCAAGGTCAAATCTTCTTTTCCCATCGCATAAGGCACAATGGCAGGATCCAAATCCCCACTGCGTGTCCCCATCATCAACCCTTCTAACGGGGTTAACCCCATACTTGTATCCAAGGTTTGTCCATTTACAATCGCAGCGCAGCTTGCCCCATTGCCGATATGGCAGGTGATCATTTTTAGATCGAACAATGATCTGCCAAGAAAAGCACCTGCACGACGGCTTACATATTCATGAGAGGTTCCATGGAAGCCGTAACGCCGTATTTTGTGCTTGCGGTAAAGTGACATCGGTATTGGATAAAGATAGCTCTTAGGCGGCATGGATTGATGAAAGGCTGTATCAAAAACAACAGCTTGCGGGATGAAGTCCAAATTGGCTTCGATAGCTTCAATCCCCATCATATGTGCCGGATTATGAAGCGGAGCTAAATCAAATAGTTTTTTGATTTCCCTTTTCACGTCCTCTGTGACGATTACCGAGCTAGAGAACGCTTCGCCCCCATGTACTACGCGATGTCCGACTGCATCAATTTCAATTACATCCTTAAGAATGCCATGCTCTTTATGCAGGATCATCTCTAAGACTTTGCGCACAGCTCTTGTATGATCCAATATCTCATTCACTTCGCGAACCTCTGGTTTACCAAGTGCTTCGTGGGTTAATATTGCCGTATCCATCCCGATTCGCTCAACCTTGCCACTCGCTAAAACAGTCTCATTCAGCATGTTATACAATTGATATTTCAATGACGAACTGCCAGCATTAATCACTAGGATATTCATAAACGACCGCCATCCTTATCGTATTGGAAAAAGCCTTGCCCTGTTTTGGTGCCCAGCCGTCCTTCCCTTACCATGTGCTTCAATAAAAAGCTTGGACGATATTTGGTATCACCAAATTCACGAAACATCCGCTCCATGGCCGCATAAACAGAATCCAAACCGAAACGATCTGCCATTTCCAAAGGCCCATGATGAAAATCATAGCCTACCCGCATAGCTATATCAATATCCTCTGCAGATGCTACTCCCTCCGTTAAGGTATGCATCGCTTCATTAATTAATATGCAGATTAATCGTGTCGTCACGAAGCCAGGTGATTCGTAAACTTGAATACCATTTTTTTGAATGGTTTGTTCGACAAACTCTCTTGTGCTCTTATAGGTTTCCTCTGTTGTTTTCATTCCACGAATAATTTCGACCAATTGAATTTTTGCAACAGGATGGAGAAAATGCAGCCCAATCACTCTACCAGGCTGTGAGGTTTCATTTGCCAGCTCAGTTAAGCTAAATGTAGATGTATTACTTGCAAGCACTGTTTTTGGTGAACAATATAGATCAAGCTCTTTAAAAATTTGTTTTTTGGCGTCCAGATCCTCTGGGATCGCTTCGATAACCATGTCGCAATCTGCTAATTGCTTTATATTCTCTGCTTTATACAGCTTCGTTAAAATCAACTTTTTCTCAGTTACCGTAATCGCCCATTTTTCCAGTTGTTTATCTAAGCTCATCTCAATCATTTGAAAAGCTTGTTCCAGTTTTTCTTCTGTCCGCTCAACTATATGTACCTCTAATCCTTTTGCCGCTAACATCGCGGCAATACCCTGTCCCATCGTACCTGCACCTACGACACCAATCTTGGAAAATCTCATGCTATCACTCACTCTTCATGTTTAATGAGGTTTTCATTCTACTCTAATGGAAAACCTGTTATTATGCCTTTCTATCATACTATTTTTAGCGACAAAAAGCACTCTTACAGGGTGTAAGAATGCCTTTTGCGTTGATTCTATTACGGGATTCTCAATCATACTTGCTTCCATTACGCAACTTCAACCTGCATCAAAGCTCTGAATTCATCGCCCGAAAGAACCTCTTCTTTTAATAAAATATCAAGTGATTGATCAAAGATAAGTCGATATTGCTCAAGAAGAGCTCTCGTACGTTCAATCAATTGATTGATAATCGCATTATTTTCTTTCATCAAGAGTTCTTTACTGACCATAGCGCGATCTACTATTCCTAATGAGGTTAAGCCTGAATCGATCATCGTCTCCACCATTTGTAAGGCTTGCTCAAAATCATTTCGCGAGCCTGTGCTGCGATTCCCATAAAACATTTCTTCGGCGACCGAGCCACCTAATGCAATCATAATTCGCTCTTCTAAAAATGATTTCGTATATAAGTACTGATCCTGCTGTGGATTATGCCGCACAAATCCAAGTGCTTGTCCACGTGGACTTAGAGAAACCTGAGATACGGAACCGTTTTTAACGACTTCCGCCGTTATGGCGTGACCCAGTTCATGATAAGCAACACGAATGCGTTCTTCCTTCGTTGTGTCTCTGTCAGACTTCTCCCCCAGCATAACTTTATCAATAGCCAAGGATAAATGATTCTGACCTATGACTTCACTGCTATCACGCATCGCATAAATAGCGGCTTCATTCATCACACTTTCAAGCTGGGCGCCAGAAAAACCAAACGATTGCTCGGCAATCTTTTCCAAGCTTACTTCATCTGCCAATGGTTTATTATGCGCATGGATGTGCAGAATATGATTACGACCTTTTTTATCAGGCAGATCGACTTGAATATGACGATCGAAGCGCCCGGGACGAATTAAAGCACTATCGAGCATTTCCTTACGGTTGGTTGCAGCCATAATCAAAATCTTCGGATAATCATCCGTATGAATGCCGTCCATCTCTGTTAATAATTGGTTTAAGGTTTGGTCATATTCCCGTTGCTGACCGCCATCTCTTTTACCACCAATAACTTCAATTTCATCAATAAAAATAATCGCACTGTCTTTGTTTTCTTTTTGGGCGCGCGTTCTGGCATCCTTGAATAAGTCTCGAACCCGACTAGCCCCAACACCCACATACATCTCAACAAATTCACTCCCAGAAGCAGCAATAAAGATCGAATCGGTATAATGTGCTGATGCTTTAGCCATCAGGGTTTTACCTGTACCTGGAGGGCCTGTCAACAAAATCCCCTTCATAGGGCGAATTCCAAAATGACGAATTTCCTCTTGCTTGATCAGGAAATCCAAGGCTTCCTTTAACTCATTTTTTGCCCGATCCTGCCCGCCAATATCATCAAAGTTCAAATATGCTGGCGTTCGCTGCTTGCCTTTACGTTCACTAGCCATTTTCATTCCGCCACGTGATCGAGTCATAACCAACAGAGTAGCACCTACAGCACACATGAATAGAACGGGCACAATATTAATGCCAATATATACTAAAAAGATGAGCAGAACCGGTACAATCCCTATCGCGATTTCTTTCCCATACTTACTCATTGGATCACCCCCATTTGGGCAGGCGTTCGAGGAAGAATAATATATTTACTGTTTTCTCCATCTGTCAGCCGCACGTAAACATTCGTTTCATCCATCGCCGTTTCAACGGCTAAACCTGGCATTCCTAGTGCCTTATTCTTCAACGTTTCTGGAATAACGGCATAATGCTTTGTATCCATGGCTTGGGCAACCTCAAATAAGGCTGTTGACCACCATTGCTCTAACTCTGGTGACGATTGACTTTCTAGGTTGAGCTTGAGCTCACGGTTACGCAGTAAAGAAGCGCCTTCTGTTGAAATCGTTGAATATAGATTTCGCAGGTCTGCATCCTTACCTAAATCCAAATCAATCGATACTTGTTTACTATTGATATCTGTGGTGACCTGATTAACCCCCTGTACACCAAGGATAACAGCTTTTATCGGGTTTTCCATAACCATGCTATGATAAAAAAACCATCCTCCAAAAAGCAGTGCAGAAGATGCTGCAACAGTAATGAGTATAGGAATTAAGCGAAGCTTCATCATTCACACTTCCTTTCTTTGTATCTATTTAAGCATATTAAGAGTATATCACATCGTCTATCATATAATGGAATGCAATGTATGGAAGCAATTGTTTAGCGGGTTTTGTGTTTACAACGCGAAATAAGGTGCATATATGCACCTTTTTCGGAATGAACTCATTTAATAAGCAATCTTAACGGAAAGAGGGCTTGTTCCCAAAATAAATCTTTCCATCCTGGTGATTTCTTTGCACCTTATCTAAGGTTTCAAGATAAACAAGACGCGAGAGGGTAGTGGAAAATTCCATCAGCCTCTTGATTACTGACGAATCGTCCCCGTACAATTCGCGGCTTACTTTGCCTGCGGTTTTCTCGCCTTCATCGAGGATGTTCACAATTTGCTCCATGCGATAACGGTGACCCGCTTTAATTTCCGAGATTCTGCTATGCAAGTCCGCAAGGGGTTCTCCGTGTCCTGGGAGCACAAGCTTCGCCGGATGCCTCCCCACCCGATCCAAGGAATCAAAATAATCTTGAAGCGGATTGCCATCGTCCTTCGACCAAAACGGGATCACGGGAGAAATACCACCTAACACGAGGTCACCGACGAGCAGCGTCTTCTTATCGCCATCCCAGAAGCAGAAGTGGTCCGACGAATGTCCGGGCGTCCACAATGCTTCATAAGTGTCGTTTCCAAGCGCAAGCATCTGGCTGTCTTCGAACACGTCATCTGGCTCGAAATCGACCTCATCAAATTGACGATAAAAGGCCTTCTCCTGAATCTGAGGGCCGTCATGCATCACGTTAAAAGGGTATAGTCGATGCTCATCCCCTTGAAAAGTTAACACTTTCTCATGCCGCTTTTTCATCTCGTCATAGCCAATCCGGGAGTAAATGACAGGTACGCCGATTTTCTTTTGAAACCACGTTGCCAAGCCTATGTGATCCGGGTGACCATGCGTCAGCACCACCTTCTCGATCACAAGGCCGCCAGAGATAGCACTGTTCCATATCTGTTCGCTCGCTTCATTGCAAAACCCCGTATCCACAACGGTAAAGCCCCGTTCCCCTTTGAGTAAATAACTGTTTACTTCCCCGTTGAGATAGGGGAGCGTGAGTCGAAATAGATCCTCTGTAATTCGCTTATGCATGATTTTCCTCCTGCTGGGGGGACTTACTGTATCCTTATTATATCATTTTATGACTTCAGCCTATTTAGGATTGATCATTGATTGTGTTCAAGACGGCATGAAGTATTCACCAAGGTATCTAGCTGATCAAGTAACACAAATTATTCATTCAAGACTAAACCAAGATAATAAGTATCCAGCCATATTCCGTCCTTAAAATTT
>JBBDSZ010000015.1:0-50180 GCA_040904685.1 Paenibacillaceae bacterium
TAGGTAAGCCTTTGATGCGATCTCCAGCTTTTCCCCTGCTCCACACGGAGCGTGCTAGTTTCCCAGCACTCCGCGTTCCCTCTAACAGAATGTACTAGATCATAAGTTCCTCATTACTCATAGATTTGGGAAGGTTAGACTAGTTTTAGTCCGTATTTTTCACGGTATTGGTTGATCTTTATTTTCATCAAGTCCGTAATGCCCAGTCTATTCATGAGTACTTCAATCGTCTCTTTGTGCGTATGATGGATAAGTTCATATGTCTCTTTTTGGAGAATGCGCATGTTATTGAACTTGTTGCTTCCACCGAGATATAATGGAATGTAGTGGTGGCAGTAAACATCTGAGGCGAAAAGGTACATCCCTGTAATTTCGCACTTTCCCATCATCATACTGTACCGACTCATTCGATTATCTATATATTCAACACTTTGGTTCGGGATGCTGGATTCCATCAAGGAAAGAATTTCTTGACGTATATCCGGACGAAGCTTTTTGTGTATTTGTTCTCTTCCTGCCGTTGTATAGAGTAAAAAACTTTGATTGAGGTTCATGTTGTTCTTAAAAAGAAACGATTCCTTAAAAATCCAGCAAAAAGTCCTTTATAATGTTCATAATCGTTCTGTCACCTTTTTAATGTAAAAGAAGATACTTACTTAGTTCATCATCATTCTATGTAATTCTATCATTTTTTCTAATTTCCTGTAAATCTTCCAAGTCAATATTAAATATCTCTTCCTGTCATTTTTAATAATTTTTCAGCAGTTAACATCGACATAATTTAATTCGCCTTTACTCCACCATTCATTTGGAAAAGATATTTAAGCTATTTATAACATTATTTTTTCGTAGTATGATAATAATCAATAACGAAGAAGATGATGATTCGGAGGAATTCGGACTAGGGGACTTTGAAGCAATGCCAGTTGGTGCATATGATAAACCATCAATACCTGCAATGAGATCACAGAAATCATACTTGACCTTATGGTCACAGTTTATAGCTGTATTACAGTGCGGCGGAGCTGCTATGTTAATGGTTGAGAGCCACAATGTTAATGAAACCTATTTTAAAATAATGCTATATTTAAAAAGAACAAAAAGAAAACCTTTAGTTGCTTAAACAGGCCTGGGGATTACACTTAAGAAAGAAGGGGAAAAATGCTTATCCTATCTGAAAAACAAATTAGCTCTTTATATTCCATGAATGAGGCCATTAAGGACTTGGAAGAAGCCTTGCATTATTATACAGAAGGAAAAGTTATAAATCCGCATCGGACCGTTCTTGATTTTCCTGATAATAGTGCATCAGCACTGTACATGCCCTGTGCTATGGAACCTATTGGAAAGTCTGCGGTAAAGGTTGTCACCATATTCCCAAACAATCCATCCCAAGGAAAAAAGACGACACAAGGTGTGATTCTATTAAGCGATACAGATAACGGAGAACATTTAGCCTGCATGAATGCCTCTTACTTAACAAGGCTACGGACTGGGGCAGTAAGTGGAATTGCCACGAAATATCTTGCGAAAGAAACAGCATCATCCGTGGCAGTCATCGGCTGTGGTGCTATGGCAGAGGAGCAGCTTCAAGCTGTACTTCATGTTCGGCAAGTAAAGGTGATCATGTTGTACAACCGTACGAAGGCGAAAGCAGTTGCATTTGCTAACAAAATAGTAGAATTTAATCCAGAGTACAAAGGAACCATCACTATCATGGATGAAGCAGATGAAGCTGTCTCCAAAGCGGAAATTGTCATCTGTTCCACTCGCTCCGAAACGCCTATTTTTTCAGGAAAAGCACTCCAGCCTGGAACTCATATTAACGGCGTAGGCTCATACCTCCCTCATATGCAGGAAGTGGATGAAGAAACACTCTTAAGATGTTCGAAGATCGTCGCTGATACGATTGAAGGTGTAAAGGGCGAAGCAGGAGACTTTATCATCCCTGCAAACGCAGGGACATGGAGCTTCGATAAACTTTACGGAGAACTTGGTGAATTGGCAACGAGACAGATTAAAGGTAGGGAGAATGATGAGGAAATCACCTTCTTCAAATCAGTTGGAATTGCTTACTTCGATATAGCGGTAGCCGCTGCTGTATACAAAAAGGCTATCCGAGCAGGAGTAGGAACTCATGTGGAACTATAAGAATTTAGAAAAGCAGGATTGAATACTATCAAGGGAAATGGTTTAAGCTCCCTATACTCGGCGACTATGCAGAAGAACAAGTGAATAGAATAGAAAAAGGAGCAACATATCTCATGTTACTCTTTTTTTGTGATAAATTAGGGTAAGAATTGCAGTAAATAAATAACAAAGGTAATAGTAAAAATACTGAATAGGGTGGATGAAAATATGGCTTGTGAAGCAAATTCCGGCTCGTTGTCAAATTCAACTGCAAGGAGCACGCTGCTTAATGAGGTTGGAACGGCAGAGGATAATACTAGCGCTTTAGCTAACAGACCGTGGAAGCCGAGCAGATAGACTACCAAAAAACTGATTGCTGGACCTATAATCAACCGAAGGAAATTAGAAATCATAACATCTGAAAATTTAATTTGCCATTTCATATTGCCGAGCTGAACACCTAAAGTCAATAGGGCTGTGGCAATAAAAGCATTCGAAATATAATTAATCGGAATATATATCGTCTGGGGGATCGGGATTGCAAAGCCTTTCATAATAAAAGCAAGCGGGATCGTATATAATGAGGGCATGGAGAAAACCGTCCGCAGCGTTGCTCTCAAATCATTTTTGTGTGAATTCACGCTATAGACACCATAGGTGATAGGGAGCAGGTTTTGAATCATCATAATAATGATTTGAATAGACATCGTGAATGCATCTCCAACAAAAACCATTTGATTGAGTGGAATGGCATAATTGCCGCTATTATAAAAAATAATACTATTTCGCATCGCACTGCGCATCCCTGATTTATACTTGCGAATCCGCATGATCATTTCTACTATGAAAGCTAGCAATAGAATGGATAACAAGAAAAAGAGCAATACCTGAAGCAGTACGCTCCCTGAAATTGTAGATTCAAACAGCATTTTAAAAACAATGACAGGTGAGAATAAATAGAAATTTAGTTTGGATAATGTTTTAATATCCAGCTTAAACACTTTTTGCAGTATGGCACCTATGCATATCATAGTAGTAAGTGGTATGACATTGTTTAAGAGGATATGACTAAAGTAACTCATTGCGGAATGACACCTCTAATATTCTATAATTTTATCTTCAGCAAACGAAGTGCATTCAACACAACAGAGACTGAGAGTCCATACTAACGTTTTGTAAATCTCATATACAATATGCAAGCCAATGCTACGCCAATAGGGATCACTAGAAATCCTGTTGAAAAGGGAGCTATAACAAGACAGCACCCCAAAGCAAGCAAAGCGGAGATTCTTCCGATGCGATCACGCCATAATAACTTCAGACAAGCGGATGAAGCTATAATATATACGAATATACCTAATGTAGTAGGAATTAATATGAGTCGGTCAACAGAAAATTGAAAATAATAGCTGCAGCCTAATGTCACCGTATTGGTTGCGAATAAAAACAGTGCACTTCGGTAAGGAAAGCCTTTCTTACTCATCCCTGCAAACCATATTGGGAATTTTTTTTCTTGAGCCAAGGCATAACCTAATCTGGAAGAACTCGCTAAATATACATTCAATGTGCCAAGGCAAACAATGCAGGCCACAACTGCCGTTGCAAAGCCAGCGCTAACATCTATGGTTTTACTCATCAATACAGAAAGCGGCGCTTTCATGCTGGCATCCCCGTATGTATGTGTCCCGACGGTAACGATGGAAAGCAAGATATAAACTCCACCGATTAGAAACACACTGAACCACATACTCCGCATAACATCTCGCTGTGGATTACGAAATTCTGGAACCAAATGTGTAATGCTCTCCCAGCCAAAAAAAGCCCAAAAAATCAAAACACAGGCACGACCCATACCAGATATTCCGTGAGGGATAAATGGTGAGAAGTGGATAGCTTCCATTTGTGGCAAGGCAAAAGAGATTGTAATAAGTAATAATACCAACACAACCCCACTGAGCACAAGCGAGAATATGCCACTGACACGCATTCCAAAAAAATTAGAAACCACCGCCAACAGCAGAAACATAAAGGCAAAAAAGTATAGATAAAACTCTGGTAAATGGAATGCTTCTACAACATAGGCAGCACCCGTAAGTCCAACCACAGCTTGCCCTGTAGCCACCCATGCATAAAAAAACCAGCCCACAATCGCGCTCCAATAGGTGCCAAAGGCATGTTGAACAATGGTTGCAATGCCACCAAAATTCTCATATTTCAATGCTAATCTAGCAAAAGTATAAGCAATAGGAATACTCAGTAGGGACAATATAAGCCATGAAACAATCGATGCTGGGCCTGCAACATCCGCTGTGTAACCAGGAAGAATCAGAATCCCCGAACCGAGCACAGCTCCCATATATAAGGCAATTCCTTGTGTAAGTGTAATACTACGTTGTTGTGACATAGACACCTCATTGTTTTTTTCAGATTATTCCTCAGCCTCAGCATAATTTGCTTTACAAAAGGCAGTAATGGCTTCAACTTCCTCGTCTTCCAGATCAAAATCTTGATATTTATCTGTATTTTTCTCAAAAATTTCATATTTCAGCAATGCAGATTTGCCTTCATCCACCAAGTATATCGCTCTAATATACAAGCCATTCTCAGAGTACAGTTCGTCATCATCAGGCACTTCCAAATCCAACATAAATTCATACCGTTTTCCACTCAAAATACCGAATGGATCTTTGATTAACTCTACAGTATAGCTCGAAATTGTTAACATAACCTCACCCCTTCTTATCCTCTAAATGACTGCTTCATGCAAATCATTGCCTATTTGTTCAAACCAAACCCTTCTAAAATCAACCCATCCTAATGAGTTGAGATGAACTCCTTTTAAGGATGGATGAACTTGTGTTTTAAGCTGGCGATGGTATAAAAAAAGCACTGCATCATCCAATTTAAGCATCTGCTCCAACTCCTTAGCTATCACATTGCGTTTAGCAGAGGATGGCTCCTGATAAACTCTTTTAACGATGCCTTCCATCTGTTTCAGTTGCTCTGAACTCATATGCCTGTGAATGCAGCTGTTTTCTGAGAGGAATATCTCAATCAATGAAAAGTCTGATTCATCCTCTGTAACAATAGCTCCAATACTGATATCTGCTTTCTTGATTTCAACCAATTGCAGAAATCCATTTTTGGGTGGTTCGATAATGTCTATTTGAACACCAAGAAGCTCACATTGCTCCATCATCCATATCATGCTTTGATTGGATTTAGCTCCGTAGACGATCATTTTTTCTTGCTTGTATCCACTTTCTGCCAACAGCCTTTTGGCTAATTGCAGGTTATAGCTAGATATAGGCCGATTTGCTTGAGAATCGGGAAAAAAGCTTTCTACTTCATATGCATCTTTAGCAACCATTAACTCAAGCAGCTTGCTGCGATCCAAGCCATGAAACATAGCTCTACGAAACAACCTGTTCTGCTGAGGACCCTCTTGAGATAAATTAAAGGATAAAAGATGACATGCTATTGCATTCGTTTCAATTTCCAACCATTCTGCTGGTGCATTCATCCCCTTACCTCCACAAAGGTAATTGCGCATTTGGTAGGAATCTGAATCACATTTCTCACTATCTGGATTCTGCTCCCGAGTCATCCATATCTCAACCCGATCCAAATGCGCACGCTTGTCAAAATAGCGATGATACGCTTCGAGCACAATCATATTATCATCATTTTTCACAAGCTTAAATGGGCCTGTACCTATTGGAAGCTTCATGAATTGATCTCCCATATCTTTAACTGCATCCCTTGGGACAATCGAGGTAGGATAGAAGCTTAAATACTTTAAAAACAATTGATTTGCTTGGGTCAAATAAATCCGTAATACATGGTTATGAACAACATCAATCCGCTCGATGTCTGCGACCAACCAATAAAAAGGTGATGCAACTTGATCATCCTGCAATCGTTCTAAGGTAAACTTCACATCATGTGCGGTTAGCTCCCTTCCATGATGAAAATAAATTCCCTTACGGATATAAAAGCACCATTCGGTGCCCTGCTCATTTTTCGTCCAATAATGGGCTAAGTGGGGTTCAATCGTATCGATATTCGAATTGTATCTTACGAGACAATCAAAAACTTGCTTAACTAAGTGCCCCTCTACAGCATAGTAAATAAAAGCCGGATCGATAAATTGAATTGTTTTATCATAAGGAATTCGCAGTGTTTCCATAACCTCCATGT
The DNA here is from genome assembly GCA_040904685.1 of Paenibacillaceae bacterium. GTDB lineage: Bacteria > Bacillota > Bacilli > Paenibacillales > NBRC-103111 > Paenibacillus_AC. The sequence continues at coordinate 6,331 of JBBDSZ010000015.1, forward strand.
TCTTCGTCTCTGTTTTATAGCCGAAGTGAGTATTCAGCCAATACATAAACTGTTCCTGTGTTGCTGTCAATATAAGCTGTACAGATGAATTCTTCGGCAATACCACTTGCTTCAAATTGATAGATAGTTTAACTGCCAGATTTACTTCCACTGTCATCGTTTCTGTTTGTCCGCCGTATTTAACGGTAATGATCGCTTTCCCACTGCTATAAGCTTTTATTACTCCTGCACTGACTTTAGCAATTTTATCGCTCGAAGAGGTCCACACCGCTTCACCCGTTACATCCTTTACAGTGTCATCCTTAAAGGTTGCCGAGAGAGCAGCAGGAAAGCTTTCACCTTCCTTCATAAGAAGAGAGGTTTGGCTAAGCTCTAATGAGGCCACAATACCAATCATGACTGTAATAGTAACGGTACGATCTCCGTAGCTTGCCGTTACTTTCGTTTCACCTTTATCGATCGCATTGATTAAACCTTCTTTTACCTCTGCAATCGTAGAATTAGATTTCCATACGGCTTTATCCGTTATATCCTCAGAAGAACCATCCGAATAATTAGCAGATATCGTAATTTGCTCTGTAACTCCTGCTTGCAGCTGAAGGATTGTTTTATTAGCTGTAAGCACGGTAGCTTGATCTACGTTAACTAAAATGGTTATTTTTTTACCGCCATATACTGCTGAAATGGTAGCATGACCAACCTTATAGCTCGTTATATTTCCTTTAATAACCGTTGCTACATCTGCATTATCCGTAGACCATACTGCCGTTTCCGTTACATCATAGGTTTCTCCAGATGCGTAAGTAGCTGTTACAACGGTTTGTTCTTCAATATCAGATCGCATTTCTATGCTTGATTTATTTACTGTAAGTCTTCTTGGTGTAGCAACATCTACGGTTATGGATACCGATTTTCCACCATATTTACCCACGATGGTTGTTTGTCCCATAGATACACCAGTTATGAGTCCTGCAGACACAAAAGCAATGGCATCGTTGCTTATCGTCCACTCGGCTTGGCTCGTTACATCTACTGCATCGCTGCTTCCAGAGAAATAAGCAAGCAGATTCAGCTGTTGTGCATCAGAGACTTTCATGAATATATCGCTTTGATTAACTTCCAATCTGGAAGGTATTTCCACCTGTGTTGTTATCGTCGCTGTTTTATTACCATATTTAGCTGATATCACAGCTTGACCACTGCTAACCGTAGAAATAGTTCCATTGGTGACATAGGCAACAGCTTCATTATCTGAAGTCCAAACCGCTTTATCCGTTACAGGAATCGAGGTTCCATCTGCTAATGTAGCTGTCAGAACCAAAGCTTCAGTTTTACCGGAACGTAAGGATACGCTTGTTTTATTCAAGGTCAAGCTTTTAGCTACATCTACATCGACGACAAGCTTCGTGCTATTCAAACCAAATTGAGCCGTAATCACGGCTTGTCCAGCTGAGATAGCACTGACCTTCCCTTTGGATACAATCGCAACTGCATCATTGTCAGATGACCACACTGCTCTGTATGTTACATCCTCAACAGTTCCATCCGCATAAGTTGCCTTAAGAATAGCAGTCCGATTGGCATTCACATTCAACTGCATTGTTGTGGAGTCCAGGTCTAGCCTGCGCGCTACATCTACATCAATTGCAATGGTAGTTGTTTTGCCGCCATAACTTGCTGAAATGGTTGCTGTACCATTCGAAAATGCGCTGACAACCCCATTAGAAACCGTAGCTATACTATCATCATCTGATTCCCATTTAGCTTTTGTAGTTACAACTTCGCTTGTACCATCCGCATAATAAGCTTTAAGTGAAATGGATTTGGAATCATTGACATGAATAAAAGCATCTGTAGGATCAGCTACCAAACGTTTGGTAACATCGACATCCACCACAATCTTTACAGACTTCGTTCCATATGAGGCAGTAATGGTAGCTTCTCCCGATTTATATGCTGTAATGAGTCCTTTATAAGCATAAGCAATACTATCTGAATCAGATGACCAAATCGCTTTATTGCTAATATCTTCATATGCTCCATCCTCAAAAAGCGCCATAAGCTGGATTTGGCTATGTGCGCCTACTTTAAGAGTAAGATCATTTTGTGTCACACTGTTTTGTTCCAAATTAAGTCGAAGCACCTTGTCAATGTCTACAGGAATGGTAACAACCTGAGTGCCATATTTGGCCGTAATTGTCGTGCTCCCAGTACCTACACCTGTAATAAGACCTTCGGACACAGTTGCCACGGAATCATTGCTAGAAGACCATTGATTTACATTAGTCGTCACATTTGCTGTTGTACCATCTGTATAAGTCGCCATCAGAGTGATCTGTTCCGTCGCCCCAACTCTCATAGATACACTTGTTTTATTTTTCGTCAGACTGCGAACCTTTTTATCAACTGTTACCGTTACAGTCACCGGTTTACCAGAATACGTAGCTGTAATGTAACTGATACCCTTTTCTTTAGCTATTACATTCCCGTTGTAAACTGTAGCTTTCATGGAATCTGACGAGGTCCAATCCGTTAGCATGGTTACATCCTCGGTATTCCCACTCACGTAGATTGCAATAGCACTCAAAGAATAAGTATCGCCAACCTCTAAACTCAGTTCGTTAGTAGATAATATCAGTCTTGAAATGGTTTCGCTAGCCGCCAGCGCCTTTCCACTCCAACCCCAAGGTAAAAGCAACAAAATGATTCCGATTATGATCGATTTTTGCAAGTATTGACGTTTATTCATGCTGTGTCACACACTCCTCATTAATTAGTTGGTTACATACCAAAATTCTACATTGTCTTTTAGCTCGGGAGATGGTGCAATAAGAATCTCAATTTTACCCGCACTAACAGTTGTTTTTTTGCCTGTTTTCAGAGCATTTCTAATCATTTCAGCAAAATCATCTTTCAGTTCCAGATCTTGTGCTTTTAGTAGCTCAACCGCCAAATCAATCGCAGTGTCACTTCGATCATTGTATATATGTGTTATTGAGACCTGTCCGTTAACTTTAGCTGGAACAAAGCTTACTGTCTCAAATGTATTGCCATCCTTGGCTATCCCGATGCGATCCGCCGTTGCTATCACCTTAAAACCGGGGTAATTTTTGATAATGAGCTTTAATTTTGTAAATACTGGTGCAAGATTTGCTGGCAAATTTGTTGCATCTATTGGTAAACCAGGTAATACGCTTGCTTCAGAAACATCATTTGGACGAGGCAAGAGCTTAGCCATCCCCTGGTCAAGCACATTCTTGATGAATTGAATCGCCTCTGCGCGTGTTAAATTATCATTGCCTGCATAACCACTGATTGTCGCACTTGCTTTACCATTCGAAAGGTTGTTGCCTAATATATATTGAATAGCATCATTTCCGGAATAATTGAAGCCATTCGCTCCAGTAATAATTTCGGCAACCTGAAGACGACTTATTGGGGCGGCTCTGCGTTTATTATCTGTCGCTCCCTTTACAGGGTAATTCATTTGGATTACATAGGCATAAACAGGCTGTGACCAATTCGCTGTGTCCTTCTGCAGAGAGATCCCAAAGCCTTTGACAAACATGCTAAGAAATTCTGCTTCCGATACCTGCAAATCAGGACGAAAGGTTCCATCTGGATACCCGTCTACGATTTGCTTATCCTTGGCCCATGCAATCGTAGCTTTGGCCCAATGATTCTTCACATCCGTAAATAGAGAAGCACTTGCTCCTGTATTCGTTTCCGCTGCTACAGGATTACTTCCTAGAATACCAAACGACAAAGCTATCAAAAGCAAAAAGGATAAACTATGTTTCTTGATTGCATTCATTTCGGCAACTCCTCTGCCAATTCATTATGTATTTTTATTCTATCTCTATATTTCGGTCATTCTACTATATATCATTAGTAAAAAATCATTTTTAAGCTATGTATGCAGGTCGAACTACCCCCTAATATGTTTAAATTTCTTTTCTGCTCTTTTTGTAATATTGCATGGGTGATAAGCCCGTTTGTTTCTTGAACAATTTACTGAAATGATAGGGATCGTTCAAGCCTACCAAATAGCCGATTTCGCTGAATTTAAGTGTAGTAGCATCAATTAGCTCCTTGGCATTATGAATCCGAATCCGGTTTAGATAACGAAAAATCGTATAGCCAGTGAGTTTATTGAAAATTCGGTTGAAATAATCGAAATTTATCTCAAATTCTCTTTCAATATCATCACTACTTATTTTGTTGCGATATTCCAGATGAATGTATGTGATCAGCTGATGTACTTTAAAATATGATTTCGGATTGTTCAAGCTCTGATTATACAGCTCCAGCAGAAAGCTTTCCCGCGACGCGCTAATCAATAGCTCTGAGAACTTAAATGCCACCAGGCTGCGATAATTATATTCTCTCCTAGTATAGATACGTACCATCTCATTTAAAATATGCAAAATCTGCAGAAAGCTATTTTCGTGAGCTAGATGAAATTTTTTCGGTAAATAACAGATTGCTTGCTCTGTCGGGATTAGATCATTTTCCCTTTGAAAAACATTTTGAGCCAACTGAGAAATATCCACCATTGGTAAATGAACAATTTCGGGATGCTCAAAATGAATATAGTAATAATCACAGCTCATTTTTTGAAAGCCTTCGTGCTCTAAAAAAGGCTGCAGCATAAAAAAATCACTTTTTTTCAATATATGCTTTACCTCGTTCTCCTTCAGATGAAGCTCTCCGCTTTTAATGAAATATAACATATATTCATCAGACGTCCGCTTAAAATGCATCCACGGATTTTTATAGGAAACATAACCCACTAGCTTGATCCTGGGCAGCCTGTCAATCGAGATCGCTAAAATAAATATCACCCCTATAAAAGTAGCTTATATACAAAATTAGTCTGAATCAGACATTCCTGAACATTCTATCACAAAGTATAATAAACAAAAAGGAAGGCTAGATTAAGGAGGCGTTTTTATCCGTAAAATTAAAATGGGAGTCGTCGGTTTAGCTGGGATAGCAAATTATCATATTCAAGGTATTCTGGAAAGTCTGGATGCTGAGCTATGGTCTATTAGTGATGTGAATGAGGTAACTCTCCAAATGAAGGCTGAACAATATCAAGTGCCCGATTCACGCTGTTATACAAGTTATAAAGAAATGCTGCAGCATTCTGGTATAGATGCTCTCTCGATTTGCACACCTAATTTTAACCATTTCGAAATTGCCTTAGCAGCCATTGAGAACAATATTCCATTCGCTGTAGAAAAGCCAGTTGCGCTAAATACTCATGAAGCTGAAATATTAAACCGCAAGGTTAAAGAAAGCAATCTGCCTAACATGGTCTGTTTTTCGTATCGGTATAAATCAGCGGCTAGATATGCCAAGTGGCTCATAGCTCAAGGATCATTAGGTAGGATCACCCATGTGTATACGCAATATTTGCAAAGCTGGGCGATTAATGAGCAAATACCACTTATCTGGAGGTTTCAGAAAAGCTTATCTGGATCAGGTGCTTTAGGTGATTTAGGTTCGCATATGTTGGATTTGACCCGGTTTTTGGTAAGTGATATTGAAAAGATATTCTCGCATGCGGGAACGCTTATCAAAGAGCGTAATGTTATCGATAGTCCTGAGATCGGTCATGTAGATGTTGACGATTTTTGCCATTGGATAGCTCAATTGGAAGGAAACATTTCGGCAACAGCAGCCATATCCCGTTTTGCGTATGGAAGAGGAAACTACCAACGTGTAGAGATTTACGGGACAGAAGGAAGCTTAATTTACAACCTCGAGGAAGACGATAGCTTGGATGTTTGCCTTCCAGGAGAGGATGGGCATACAAACGGCTTTCAAAAGGCAACGATTCCCGATAGCTTTAAAGCGGATCAGATGCAAGCTTTTTTTGACATTGTAAACGGGAAAGGCGATGGATTATCTGCGACTATGCAGGATGGATTAATCAATCAGAAATCACTAGATGCTATTATTCGCTCCTTTACCGAAGGAGTATGGGTTTCACTAAATCAGGAGGATGAAAAAAATGTCAATTAAAGTAACGGTATGGAATGAATTTCGCCACGAGAAGACAGACGAAGCTGTAGCTGCAATTTATCCTGATGGCATTCACCAAACAATCGCCAGTCAACTGAAATTACACGATCAACTCGAAGTAAGGACTGCCGTGCTTGACGAGCCTGATCACGGTTTATCGGATGAAGTTCTGGAAACCACGGATGTCTTGTTGTGGTGGGGACATTTGGCACATGATGAAGTTAGAGATGATATAGTTGAGAAAGTTCAGCAGCGAGTATTGGATGGAATGGGCTTAATCGTCCTTCATTCTGCTCATGCCTCGAAAATTTTTAAAAAATTGATGGGTACAGCAACAGGCACGCTAAAATGGCGAGATACCGGTGAAAAGGAGAAGATCTGGGTTATTGAACCTGCACATCCGATTGCAGAAGGGCTAGGCGAATATATCGAGATTCCCAAGGAAGAAATGTATGGAGAACGCTTTGAAATACCCGCTCCCGATAGACTCATCTTCATTAGCTGGTTTGAAGGTGGAGAGGTTTTTAGAAGCGGTTGCGTTTATGAACGAGGCAGAGGCCGTATCTTCTATTTCCGACCAGGTCATGAGACGTTCCCTGTTTATCATCAACCTGAGGTTCTGAAGGTTATTTCAAATGCAATATTATGGGCGGCTGTGAAATAAAAAATCACGAAAGTGAACATAGACCTACATAAAACACGTTGGGATTTCAAAAATCCAACGTGTTTTGATTTATGGATAATTACTATATATTAATACAATGAATTCCGATATAATTAAAACTAAGCTACATCAAACTCGAGGTATTGGGAGGGCATATTAGTGAATGGAATAAATGACAAAAAGTTAATATTTGTATTTACTGGTCCTGATGGATCAGGAAGAAAAACCGTTGCTCAAAAGGTTGGCGCATCGAGTGAACTACAAAGAGTTCTGTCCTATACAACCCGACCAAGCAGATTATATGAGAAAGATGGAATCGATTACCACTTTATCACACTTGAGCAATTTGTTGAGGCAGAGCAAAACAATGAATTCATCGAAACGATTGAAATTGAAGGCGTTTTCTATGGGATTAAATCCAAAGATATCGAAGCGATGTTTCAGGTGCACCAGTACGTGTATCTGATCCTGAACCGTCAAGGTGCTGAGCTTGTGAAGAGAATATTCGGCGAGAAAGTCATTCGTATTATGATCTATGCTGACCGAAACCAAGTGATGAGCCGATTGTTAGAACGTGGGGATACAACAGAAGTGATCTATAAGAAGCTGGAGTATTATGAACAAGAGTTGAGTTATTCCAAGGAATGTGACCATAAAGTTGAAAATTATGATTTAGATGAGACCGTTGATGAAGTTTCTGAAATTGTGAATAAGTACAAGTAAAAACTCAGATGAAAGGCTGATCCGCTAGGGATCAGCCTTTTGTGTTTTATGAAAAAGAGTCCAATACGTCAACGACCACCACCATCTGATGGCATTCAAAACTTGGAATTGTGTACTTTTTTATAACATGATTTCTACCAAATGGTAAAATAAATAGATCATCTCTATTCTGCTTAACGAGAAGGGTTTTCATTTGTTTAGCAGATTTTGAATGCTCGAAAATCAGCTAATTCGACTGACCAGTATTAGTGTTAGCAATATTCCTAGCGCAGCTATAAAAAGTATAAAATCTGCTTTCTGGAAGGTTAAACGGAACATACGCGTTTCTTTTCGTCCCGCAAGTCCAATTCCCCTTATAATAAGGATCAGTGACAATAACTCCCCTAGGCGGATTAGTGACATCAAATAAGGAATGACGGTCATACGCAGCCCTCGAATTGGAATTCGTCCAGGGCGTACCGCATATTTACCGCGAGCAGCAGCAATCCGTGCGAACCGCTCCCATTCATTCATTAGCAAGGGCAGGAAACAAATCATAAGTGCCGCAGTCAGAGCAAATTGCTCAATCGGTAATCGTAAATAACGAAGTCCATGCAAGCTTTGCTCTAGTGCACGTTTCAACAATAGATGATTCATCCCTGAGAGCAGCACAAACCCAATCAGCATAATCATCACCAAACGGCTGAAATGATAAAATGTAAAACTTGCTGGTTCAACTGCAAAATAAATATGAGAAGTTAATTGCCATACTAAACCATTAGCTTCTATGGAATCTACTGAAAGTAGTTCTGGTGCTCCAAGTATAATGCCCGACAACAATGCAGCAATCCAAGCAAAAATAATCAGCCCGAGTGCGGGTCTAGACCATACTTTAAAAGGTACTTTAGTAAATTGAATAATTCCCAGCGTTACAAATCCACTTACAGCCCACCCATACCAACGTGATTGCAGCAAAATACCACTGGAAAGCAGGATATAGGTTAACCAAATCGTGCGAGGGTCGAAGCTTTTTAGTCGATTTTTTGGTTTCTTAACCTCAACAGTTTGCAGCTTTTCGGTTTCAATATTTGAAAGGGAATTAAAGTCCAAAATCGGCTTATGGCTGTCCAAATTCACTTCAAGTTTTGCGAAGTCTCTAGCTTTTGAACCGGCTAATTGTAAAGCTATTGCTTCAGCGAAAGTGCGGGCATCAGGCCATCCGCTCGGCTGAATAAAGCCAGCCTGCTGCAGCATTCGTTTCGTTTCCATACGCGAAGAAAGGACGAGTCCGGTAGCTTCCAAAATATGTGGCTGCTGTAACAGCTCTGCTGGTGTTCCACTCCAGAATACCTGTCCATCCTTCATTAGAACTAAGTAATCAGCTGCTTCGATCAAGCCATCCAGATCATGCGTGACTGCTATTGTGCCTTGCCCTAAAGCTTGTCTCCGCTTTAATTGCTGGCAAAGCTGTAAAACTCCTGCTGCATCCACTCCTGAAGTCGGCTCATCAAGCAATAGCCAGTCAGGGGCTGTAGCTTCCATTAAAGCCAGTGTCAATCGTCGCTTCTGACCACCGCTAAGCTTGAATGGATCCAATTTAAGCCAGTCATCGGACTGTTCAGAATTCAGAAAAGAGCTTGCTTGAATACGTTGCTTCTGTTGTTCGGATGATAGTTGATAGGGACGTAAATTATAGCGGATTTCAGCTTCAACTGTCTGCGCGAATAATTGTTGCTCCGGATGCTGAAAGCCTATCCCAAGCAACAGCATGGTTTGCCGTTGCAATTTCCTCTTGGATTGAACACCTTTCCAGAGCGGAGAATCTCCAATAAATACATTGCCATGCTCTAGTTCACGTAATCCAGACAATGCTTCAAGCAGCATCGTCTTCCCGCTTCCGCTGCGACCGAGAATTAAAGTCACTGTTCCCGCTCGAAACTGGTGAGTAATCGCTTTTAGTACCAGCTTGTCGTCTAGTGACAAGGATAGATTTATTGCTTGTAAATCATTCGGCAATCAGATTCACCGCCTCTACTAATTGCTTGGTAGTGAGAGGTCGAGTTTGAAGCCGAACACCCTGTAATCTTAACTCATGAGCTAACTGAATGGGGTATGGCAGGGTAAATCCAAGCTCTTCGCAAGGGGTAATTTGACTTTCTTTACTCTCCATGTCCAAGAATGATGACCGATAAAAAAAAGCTGTCACAGAATCGTCATAACGAATTCTTCCCTCATCTAATGCAATCACGCGTTCCCCATAACTCAGGTCCTCGATTTGATGGGTCAGCCAAATCACCGTTGTTCCTTGTCGATTTATAGACGATGCAGCTTCCAATACCTGTAAACGCGACGTAGAATCCAGCATGGATGCAGCTTCATCAAACACCAATATGGGTGCCTTTGCTGCTAAACACCCTGCTATTACAGCTAACTGCTTTTGTCCACCGGATAACTCCGTAAAAAATCGATCCTTCAAAAAATCCATTCCAACCATACGCAATGCCGATTGTATGATTTCTGGAATTAGTGCAGCATTCTCACCTCTGGATTCAAGAAGGAATACCATGTCCTCCCAAGGCGTTTCACCAAACCATTGCACTTCCTGCTGCATCACATAAGGAATCGGCTCATTACCACAAAACCCTCTATGTACGCTGCCACCTGAAGCAGTGCGAACACCAGTCAATAATTGCGCCAACGTAGATTTGCCGCTCCCATTTTTGCCCACGATACTGATCCATTCACCCTGTGAAATTCGAAAATTAATATCTTTTAAGATTAGGGCTGAATGATTATCATTCGGGGCTTGAACATCAACATTTGTAAGCTGGAAATCCGCTTGTAAATTCAAAATAATCGCTCCAAGTTCTTTTTTTTCTAAATAATTTGTGTTACAATCACCAATGTCAACCATAACTATATTACATAGGTTAACAAATGAAAGGAGACTTATCAATGCATATTTCGAATTGGAACGTTCGAGGTCTGGTATTTACCGCATTATTTGCAGCATTATTCATTGTTTTCAGTCTTATCAAAATTTCCATTGGTTTTAGTTTAGTACCCTTCACGTTACAAAGCTTCGCCATTATGCTTGCAGGTGGACTTTTAGGGGCTCGTTACGGGTTTTACAGCATTCTTGTTGTCGTCATACTTACTATGTTAGGATTGCCCTTGTTGCATGGAGAAGGTGGGATTTCGTATGTTCTTGGTAGTACAGGTGGATTCATCTGGATGTTCTCCATCTCTGCATTGTTAATTGGTTTTTTTGCTCGGCGAATACGTGGTAAAGGAGTTATCGCTTATATTCTGCTATTGATTATCATGTATATTTTTGGCTCGTTGCTTCTCTATGTAACTGGAGTACCATGGCTCGCTCATTCTGCGAACATGTCAATGTCCAAAGCATTAACGCTCGCTTGTTACCCCTTTTTGCTTCCAGATTTATTAAAAGCTATCTTTGCAAGCGGTATTGTGCTCACAGTTCGTGAATTTGTACCTGATCTAGTTAATCCTAAAAAGTAATTTGTTAGAACCTGTAACGATCCGCAGGGAATTAATTATGTGAGTAAAGCGGGAAAATATTTAATAACTCACTGCTAATCAAACGCCCTTCCAATCGCACAGTCATTGCACCCCTAAAAAGCATGAATTCTGCAAAATAATCACGTAAAACTTCAAATAGCGGAGCTGTTAAAGCAATTTTCGGCTCCCACCACCAATTTTTGATTATTAGCACTTTATCCTTTTTGTCAAATCCTGGCTCAAAACGAGCGACGAACTGATCTCCACACATGAAAGGAAGCATATTCGGAAATCCCAAGCGTCTTCCCTATGTTACACCTTCACAATTAACCCAAACAGATTAGCAAAAACAGAAGCCTGCTCTTTAGAGATGGTGCAGCCTTTAATATCCTCTATCCCAACACCTAATACAGTAAAGTCACAATTACTTAAATCCATGCCTTCAAGCTTTGTAGCAGATAACTGTACAGCATCTAAGTTACATCGCTGCATATATACTTTTTGAAAGGTGGCGCTATAAAAATCCGCACTCCTTAAGGAGCATTCTTCGAATAAAGCTTGCTTGAAATTCGCATAGCGAAAATTGGCAAAATCACCTATACAATTATAAAACAAGACATTGCGAATGGTTCAGTCATATCCATACCGACGATTTTGCAATTCCTAAATTCCACCCTGTGGATCGTCGCGTTGCTAAAATCGACATTAGATAGATCACATTTATCAAAAATAACATCAGTCAGCTCAAGAAATGGTAAGGATGTCTCTGTAATCGTCACATTCTCAAAGCGAAAATTATCAAAGGTGACTTTAGTGGCTTTGCGATTATCGATGAACGCATCCTTAAACATCCCCATTTCAAAAAAGTCATCCGACTGGATGTTTTTATATAGAAGCTCATCGAGCACCTTGGGCATTTTGGGAGCTTCAATACCATAGTTTTTTTTATTCGTACTCATGTGACCTCCAGAGGATCAAAATTCAAAACAAGTATAGCTAAAGCTGCCATATTCGTAACCTCGGTAAAGCACTAGCGGTTTTACTAAACCGTCAGAGCTCGCCATGGCATGAAAAAGCGGTACAAAATGCTCCGCTCTCGGTACCGCTCGTTTTGCATGAGGTGCTAAAGTTTCATACTTGAGAAGCGCTTGAATATCTTTGTTTATCACTTTATCAATAAGCCAGTCATCGAACTCAACCGCCCAAGGCTCAGGGTGCTGTTGATTCATTTTAATTTCATTAAAATTATGTACAGTTGTCCCGCTCCCAATGACCAAAATGTCTTCTTGCCCTAGTCCTCTCAAAGCTTTTCCAATTGTAAGTTGCTCACCAACAGTCAAATAAGGATTCACCGATACACTAACAATCGGAATATTTGCTTGGGATACATGTATTTCAAGAATATCCACGACCCATGATCAAGACCGCGATTAGGGTCTCTATCCGTTTTAATCCCCATCTTTTGGAGCATTTGCTCCACCCGACTAGCCAATTCTGGCGATCCAGTTGCAGGATAGATCATCTGATAAAGCTTATCTGGAAAGCCTCCGAAATCATAGATCGTCTCAAGAGTGCCTTCAGCAAAGGAAATGGTTGTTGTTCGTTTCTCCCAGTGAGCGCTAAACATTACAATCGCTTTTGGAACAATCCTTTTCCCTAAATCGGTCAAAAACCGCGTATACTCGGATTCTGCTAATGCCAAAGTTGGTGCACCGTGATTAACAAATAATGTTGGTACCATTTTTCCCCTCCTATAATGAAGCCTGCTTATTGCATGAAACCTTCAAACACACTCAATTTTACTTACTTAATGATAGTTAGTATATTAAATATATTCAATATCGTCAAGTTAGCTGAAAACAAACATTCCTTAATCCAGCAAAGACAAACCTCCAAAACCACGATTAAAGCGGTAAGGGAGGTTTATACGGCCACTACGCTGTAAAATTTACATTCCACTCCAAAGCTATTCGCTCTATCTCATCACGTGAAATCGGTGTAATAAAGGCTAGCTCCTTACCGAATGCCATTTGAAGGGTTTAATCATATCTTATTACCTCATAATCCGATACCTCAACTATTATACACTTTATTCAACTAACTCAAAAAACCTAAATCAGCCCACATCAAAAAGCTCAAATGATTGCTGCTTTGGCTTACGTTCCCCAAGTCTTTTCACATAAGGAACGCCCTTGAAAATGAATTGCTTCATGATAATGGAATAACGTTCATTATGAACGGGCGTTTTACTACTATAAAGAATGTCAGCCAACTCATCAATTAAAACTTGTTCTTCATCTAAGATGATATCACGACGGTCGATCATAATGACAGACCCGTCCCCTTTCTTAGCCAAAAAAACTAAGCTTTCATATTTCATGCTCGAACTTGAGTCAAGAATAGATTCTACCTCTACCTTCTCCTCATTCGTTAGCCAAAGTGCGTGTGTTCCCATTAATATCACCTCATTCATATAATGAAGAAGATAATCCTGTTGTGCTTCTATTTTTATTATATAGGAACAAATGTTCTATGTCTAGTCCCACTGGCACAAAAATCAAAAACACCCTATTTCATATTGATCCTGTGGATAGGATGTTTTAAATTCTTATACAATTGGCTTTCTTCTCTACCATTTTACAATGGACTGGATAATTTCAATAATAGCCAATAACACCACTTATCGATCTATTTTTACAAGCTCTAATTTGCCGCTAACGCCTAATTTCACCTTATAGTGATCCTCCGGCTCCATGCTTGCTTTGGTGATTAACTCTTTAGGAAGCGACAATTGACCGTGCTCACCAACTATTACGAAAAATCCAGCCATCTTGCTCCATTTTCCCGCACCAACTACAATCCCGATTAATACAATGATTAACATCCATTTACCTAAAGGATTCGCCTCAAAAAATGGAAGCAAGAACTTTTCCTCTGTAATCATTTTGCCTGCTGTAAAAGCTAAGACACCAGAACCTATATAGATAATCCATGGAAATTTCTCAATCCATTTGATGAACAATGTACTACTCCAAACAACGATTGGAATACTAACAAGTAGACCAATTATCACAAGTAAGAATTTGCCATGAGCTGCTCCTGCTACTGCAATAACATTATCCAGACCCATTACGGCGTCTGCAATAATGATCGTACGGATAACTGCCCATACATTATCTTTTGCTGTTACCTTGCTGTGATCCTTTTTCTCCGCCAAAAGCTGATAAGCAATCCACAACAGCAATAATCCGCCACCTAGAAGCAACCCAGGGATTTTCAGTAAAACTACAACGACCAATGTGGCTAACGAGCGAATAATAATAGCCCCAACGGTCCCCAACAGGATCACTTTTTTCTGATTGCTTTTGTCCAGATTTCTAGCTGCCATTCCAATGACAATTGCATTGTCTCCTGCTAAAACAAGATCAATAAGGATAATGCTTAGTAAGGCTGTAAAAAATTCAGCAGAGAAAAATTCCATTGACGACCACTCCTCTTTGTTTGTTTTTGAAAAAAGTAAAAGCCTTACGATCGGTTTCCCGATGAAGGCTTTTTATCAAACAAAAAGACCTTCACCACCTAGATGGCAAAGGTCTTGCTTACAGCGTATAGACAACGCTGCCAATAAAGCCGGGGTCAACGATGGACCCGGATTGACGACTTTACTGTATTAGCTACTCCCCTTTGGAGTTACGATTATGAACTTGTTGTTATTATAGATTGCAGACATGCCAATAGTCAACTATAAGAAGAATGCGTTATTGGTGTTTTTATTTAGCTAATTCAATAATATCCTTGCTTTCTAGAATAGACCGATCATAGCCTTTATTCACAGTATGAATCATCGCAAGACCCAATTCTTTTAAGGATATAGCAAGATTAGGGAAAAAACGCCTTAATATCGGATAAAGCCAAATAATTGCGAAATAATATTTATGGGTGTTCTTTAAACCTTTTGTCGGATGGATATAACCCGGGCGGAACATATAAGCTTTTTTGAAAGGTAACTGCAATAAGTGATTTTCCGTCTTTCCTTTCACTTTTGCCCACATGCTTTTACCCTGTTCCGTACTATCCGTCCCAGTTCCGGATACATAACAGAAAACCATGTCCGGATTCAATCGCGAGAGCAAGCTAGCCATATGTAAAGCAAGGTCATACGTCAAACGCGCGTACTCTACTTCCTTTAGACCCACCGATGAAACACCCAAGCAAAAGTAGCAAGCATTGTAATTGGTCAATTGTGTCTCGATCGTAGATAGATCAAAAAAATCACTATGTATAATTTCAACTAATTTGGGATGCGATACACCGCAAGATTTGCGGTTAATCACTAAAACCCGCTCTATATCTGGATGCATTAGGCATTCATGTAATACGCCTTCCCCGACCATTCCTGTTGAACCTGTAATAATGGCTCTAATTTTCATATCCATTTCCCCAATCTAAACATATTAAATGATCCTTTGCTTGCGTGAAATGACCACCCTGTATATGATTTACATTAATATGTTTCATGAAATACCACCGCCTTTGTTATCATTATACAGTACATGGGGATAGTATACATTACGATTACAGGTACACCTCAAAATACCTCGATACTTAATCCGGCGAGATATTCGAGGAGCGATGCATAAAACAAGCTTGGAAAGTCCCATACGGACCTTCCAAGCTTGTTTATCTTTTCCGAAATGAATTACTTGTTCAACTGCAGAGCCTTTCGAATAACCGTTACCGCTTCAGCACGGGTAGCGTACGCTTGAGGCTTCACCGTACCGTCTTCATAACCGGAAATCAAGTCATTCGCGACTGCTGCAACCAGCGCCGAGCGAGCCCAGTCAGACACATCGGAGCGGTCGCTGAAAAGGATGTCCTGGTTTGCCGTTTCGATCCGAGCCACACGAATAACAATTGCTGCCATTTGTTCACGGGTAATCGGGTCGTCCGGACCGAAGTCGCTTTCGTTATATCCGCGAACTACGCCAAGTGCAGCGGCTGTTGCAATGGAGTCTTTGGCCCAATGCGTAGGCGTATCTGCAAAGGCGATACCCGCTGTTGCTTCGAGATGAAAAGTTCTAACGATCACGGTAATAAATTCGGCACGCGTGATATTGCTATCCGGTTTGAACGTATTGTCCGGATACCCGCTGATCGCCCCAAGCTTGACCAATTCTTGAATGCTTGCTTCAGCCCAGTGCCCCTTGATATCGGTGAAATCTATATCGTTCGCCTGAGGGGGATTGTCCTCCGTCAGAGCCGAGGCAAGGACGGCGAATTTCGTAAAATGTTCCACCGCCCCCGACACCGTCGCGTTGATCTGATCTACTAGCGGGTTATCCAGCGGCGCCCACTCATGCGTTTGTTCGCTCAACCAGTACACATTTACGGTTGACTTGCCGAAATCTACTTTCGTCTTGTCGAAGGGCAGTGTGATGACGACGGGTTTGCTAAAATCGCCGTCTTGGTCCTTCGTAATTTCGTAGACGTCGCTGACTAATAACAAAGCGGGGTCGGCGGGCAACAGCGAGATGTCACTGACTTTATTGACAGTTACCTGAATGTTGCCATCCGTCGCTCCGACCGGCACATCGATCTGAACTCCGTTCAACGTTAATGTTCCTCCGCTGGATGTCATCAATGTCCCGATTATCAATGTCTCGATTGGATACCCTCTGCCGCCACCGCTCGATGATGACGGGGTGACGGATGTGTAACTGACAAATTGGGTGAAGTGCTTCGTCCAGATGACGAGGTCGCTGCCAACTGTAATAGCGGCGTCTGCTCCTGCGGCAAGCTCGTTATCGGCTGCAGCCTGTGTGTCTGCTGTAATTGTGCTCGTGATTGGTATTAACACGCTTCCCCGCACATATCCAGCCGATTTGCCCCCCTGGTTCGGGAGCAGAATACGCACGGCATGATCGAAGGTAAGCGCAACGTCTGAAGATCCGATTTCAATCACAGCGCTAACATTGGCATGGCTGACCGATACGCTGCTGTTGTTTTGCACTTGCGGCAAATGGATGATGCCGTCCCAATTGGCGGGAGCTGTTATTGTCGTTCCCGCTGGAATTGCTACATTCACATTGCCTAGTGTGGTAGCAGCTTGAAATTCGACTAATGGGAGTGTCACTTCTTTGTTCGATCCCACTGTGGTCGGAGCTACGGCAATACTGGCATTCGTGACGGAAGAGGGAATCGTAATGCTGATAGGATTATTCGTTACCTGAATCGGCGTGTCGGCAACAGCCGTTATTGCAATGGCTCTCTTGATATTTATGCTGTATGTCTTTATCGTAGTGCCGTCTTGCGCTGTCACTTCCACGGCAACCGGGTTGTCTCCGACGTTTAACGAGACTTCTTGAGATGTGACGGTTGCCCCGTTGATTGTCACACTGGCCTGATCCACCTCTGGAGCAGCCGTTATCGTCAGGGTATCCACGCTGTGTCCGACACTTACGGTATAGTCGGAGGTTGTCTTGTCAAAAGCAAGGCCGTCCGCGCTTATTTGCAAGGACTGGAGATAGGCGTTGCTATACGATGCGATGGCTCTGGTCACGGTTATCGTGTAGGTCTGTGTCGCTGTTCCATCCTGCGAGGCGACGGTGAGTTCAATCCGATTGGCGCCGACACCAAGCGAAAGCGGATTCGATGGATGACCATCGATCACAGTGACCGGACCGTACACAAGCGCATTGACATCATTATAGATGTTCGCTGTGACACTGGAGTTGATGTCGTATACGCTTGCCGTAACCGTAATAGACGATACCGCGTTCAGCACCGATAATACATAGGAGGTCTTGTCCCCAGAGAAGTCGGGTGTCAAACCGCCCGCCGACATCGTCAGACCGGTTAAACGGACCGTATCGGATGGATAACGATACACGGTAAGCGTATATATTTTGGATGTACCGTCAAAGGCTTTTACATCAAGGGAGATCACATTGGATCCTACTTGCAAATTCAAAGCGCTGTAAGGCGTTCCGCTGGCAGCCGCCTGACCATTAATGGTCACTGTAGACGTGTTGTTTGACACCGTCGGGGTAATCATGATCCCATAGACATCGTTGCTGACTGTGGCACTGTAGTCAGTAGTGGATGGCGAGAACAACGGACTAAGCGCCCCGTCGGAAATCGTCAAGCTGGAGAGATCAGCGTTGCTGGGCAGGATGATAATCGTGAACGTTGCCACTCCCGTTGAATCCAGCGTTCCGTCACTTCCCTTCCAAGTAAAGAAGGTCGTCCCATTCCAATCCGCATTCGGGACAAAGCTAAGGGAATTTAGAATAGAAGTCGAAATAATTTGATTCCCCGTAACCGCCACGCCGTTGACCTTCAGAATACCGTTGGTGGGAAGTGTAACCACCGTGATGCCAGTTAGGGAATCTCCGTCGGTATCGGTAAAGTGTCCCATGAAATCAAGTGCTGTGAAAACTAATTCCATGTCTTCTGTCCCGGTAATTTGGCTATCCGTTAAGACAGGTACGATGTCAGCCAATACATTCACCGTGACTGCATACACCTTTTGCGTTCCATCTTCCGCTGTTACGGTTACGGTCACCGCGTTATCTCCGGTCACGAGCCCCACATTTCCATTCACAACAACACTTGCATTCGGATCAGGTGTGGTTGCCGTAACGACCACGGAAGTCGTATCCTTGGGTACAATTATTGTATAATCCGTTGTGCCGGGGGCAAATCCAGCCAAGGTAGTCACGATCACTTTCAAATCGCTCAAATCGGCATTGTTGCTCACCCGCCGCACCGTCACCGTGTAGATCGATGTCGTCGTCCCGTCCTGCGCGGTCACATGAACGGTAAACGTGTTCTCCCCTACCGCCAGCGTCTTCGCACCCAGATCCGCCGCGGTGATCGTGGCATTGGGTTCATTCACTGTCGCCGCAACCGTCGTGCTCGTCACGCTGTTCGCGACGTTTGCCGTGTAGGTCAGAGTTCCGCTGGCAAATGCCGGATCCAGCGTCACGCCGCTTAACGTCAGAGCGTTCAAGCTTGCATCCGCGCTCGGCGCACGAGTTACGGTCACCGTGTAGGTCGATGTCGTCGTCCCGTCCTGCGCGGTCACATGAACGGTTAGCGTGTTCTGCCCTACCGCCAGCGCCTTCGCGCCCAGATCCGCCGCGGTGATCGTGGCATTGGGTTCATTCGCTGTCGCCGCAACCGTCGTGCTCGTCACGCTGTTCGCGACGTTTGCCGTGTAGGTCAGAGTTCCGCTGGCAAATGCCGCATCAAGCGTCACGCCGCTTAACGTCAGGGTGCTTAACGTTGCATCTGCGCTCGGCGCACGAGTTACGGTCACCGTGTAGGTCGATGTCGTTGTCCCGTCCTGCGCGGTCACATGAACGGTAAGCGTGTTCTCCCCTACCGCCAGCGTCTTCGCGCCCAGATCCGCCGCGGTGATCGTGGCATTGGGTTCATTCTTTGTCGCCGCAACCGTCGTACTCGTCACGCTGTTCGCGATATTTGCCGTATAGGTCAGAGTTCCGCTGGCAAATGCCGCATCAAGCGTCACGCCGCTTAACGTCAGGGTGCTCAAACTTGCGTCTGTGCTAACGGTTGTCACACTATCCACGCTTGACGCTGCGCTTTCTAATCCAGTGCTGTTCAACGCTGTTACCGTTACGGCATAATTCGTGCCCGGTGTCTGCCCGGTCACGGTATAGGAGGTACCCGCAATCCCCGTAGCCGCTTGTACACCATCCACATACACATTATAAGAAGAGGCACCTATGACCGCATTCCAGTTCTCTGTCCAGCCAGATGTAGATACAGCCGTGTGAGCCAGACCAGCAGGTGCAGATGTAATTGTCGTGACATTGTCGGTAAATGCTGCACTTTCTCCCGAAGCAGTTACCGCAGTCACTTGGATCGAGTGCGCCGTCCCTGGATTCATCCCGGTAACCGAATATGTATACATAGTTCCGGAAACCGTGCCTGTAGCTGTACTACTCCCGTCAAGGTACACGTTGTATGAGGAAGCTCCGGGCACCGCACGCCAGTTCTCCGTCCAACCCGTGGTCGTCACGCTTGTGTGCGTCAAGCCGGCAGGGCCTGGGTTGAATTCATACACATCATCTGTAGAACCTGTACTAATATCTCCTGCAATCCCGTACAACAGTCCGTTGGTACCCGCAACGACACCGAGATTACTCATCGCAGCTGGATAATTGACGTCCTGTAACCATATGTCGGTAACTGGATCGTACGCGTACACCTCATTGGTATTAGTGAAAAATACTTCAGCCATGCCTGCGACATGGTAAATCAGGCCATTTGCAGCCTGTACTAAGGACGGGCTGTAAGACCCGCCCCATTTCTTGGGGGTATTAGCTTTCTGCGTCCATACACCTGAACCCGGGTTGTAAGAGTAAACCCAACTTTTTCCAGGAATATCATGTTCAATTAAATAGATATTGCCGTCGCTCGCGGCCGCTGCACCCCAGCTATATACCCCGGACTCACTTGGCAAACCGCTAATTTGCGTCCATGCCACACTGATTCCCGGTTGATATTCATACATCATAGGTGGGCCAGGATAAGCTGAATTGCCCACTACATAAATGGTTCCATTGCTGGTCACTGCAGCAGAAACTTTATTCAATCCGACTGGGAGGCTTGTTGACACTGTCCAAGCGTCCGTCCCCGGGTAGTACACATATACATCAGTCATTGGAACGTTTTGAAATTGTCCACCAATCACATAAAGTTTACCGCCGCTATTCACGAAGCCCTCAGTAAACAAATCAGGCTTCGGAAGATCCGTTTTTGTTGCCCAAGTGTCCGAAGCAGGATCGTACGCAAACAACTTGGTACCTGTACTGCCATAGGAATCGTTCACCAGTGCGTATATCTTTCCATCTGAGCCCGCCGCCACGGGAGTTCCATACGACCACTTAGGCAAATTTGCCTTCTGTGTCCACCCTGTCGCTGGTGCAGCAAAGGCATCATCTGCCGACCACTGAAACAAGGCTATACAACAAAATGTGCCAAAAATAATCCATGAAAGTAACTTACTAGTTCTCCTCTTCAACACTATAAAATTCTCCCCTCACGCTTCCTATTATTAAATCTACTGACATTGATTACAGTTCACAGTAGAGTCGAAGTTTCCCACTCCTACTTGTCGAACGCATTAATAGTATAGCCCTTCCCAATGACGGCAAAATGACAAACTTCGACAGCAAAAAAAAGGCCCTAAAAACAAAAACAGGGCCATCATTTTTTCAGTTTTCGTATTTTACGCATCCAGCTCCGATAGCAGCTGTTTGTAAAGAGCAGCGGCTTCAAGCGATGGGCTTATTCCGATTTCTTTATGCAGTGTTTCCGCATATTGCAAGTATTGTCGGGTTATAGCTTCCTTGTTCTTCTGTAGAGCCAAGGCCTTCATAAGCAGCATCATCGATTCTTCATCCAGCTCGTTGTGAGCAATAAGCTTCTTTAATAGTCGGATGGCAGCCTCCGTTTCACCTCTGTTAAACAAGGCGCCGCACAACCGTTGGGCAAAAGACGTGTACATCAGCGATAATCGTTCGACCTCGCTCCTTGCCCAAAGGAAACCAAGGTCTCCGAATAAATCTCCCGCATAAAGCTGTTCAAGCTCTAGGGCCTGTACGATATTCGCGTCATCAATGACAGCCATCTGTTTACAGCCCTCTTCAAAACTTAGGAAATCGATAAGCACATTGTTCAGATTAAGCGCATAATGGCTGCTGTCCGAATGTAGATTCCCCTTGAGTCCATACGTTTCCAATAGCTTACGCAACTGATAGACCGTCGTGTTTAAATAGATCTCGGCGTTCTTTTGAGGCATTCCGCCAAAAATGTCTTCAATTAGCCTCGCCCTGGATACACGTCTCCCTTTATGCATAAGCAGATATCCAAAGAGCTCCGCACTTTTACTGGACTTCCACTTGACGATCACACCCTGTGCGATTTGAATATCGATCCCGCCCAGGCAGTTAAACACGGCTCCATTGGAAGAAGTCTCCCGCCCCGCTTGTACTCCTTCTGAAAGCTTTTCGGATCGTGCTCTTTGGATGGTTTTGTTCAGTCTTTCTTGTATAACGGGCTTCACGATGTAGTCATAAGCATAGACATCGAATGCAGACAGCGCATATTCCTTGTGGGATGTAACGAATACGAGCTTCATTTGTCTGCCGCTCTCTCTTAATCGTTCGGCAAACTCAAGGCCACTCTCCCTCGGCATATTAATATCTATAAATATCAAATCCGCATCATGGTCCGCTAAATAAGAATATGCTGTTGCCGTCTCCTGGAAGCTTCCCACAATTTCGACTTCATCAACCTTGCCGAGCATTCGTTTCATAATGAAATGCATCGCCTTTTCGTCATCGATAATCATGACCTTCATACGATTCCCCTCCTTTCATCCTTATCCATAGAATGAGCAGACACTTGAGTGGGAGTAGGGATTGAAAAATAAAAGGTGCTTCCTTGCGATGGTGTACTGTCGAACCAAATTTCTCCCCCATTTAAGCGAACAAATTCCCTGCACAGAATTAGACCCAGCCCGTTACCACGCTCTCCACCTGTTCCCATTGATGAGACCGGATAGGCTTCCTGTAATAAGGAATCGGCTTGATCCGCTGGAATTCCTGCTCCTGTATCGCTTACAGATACAATCATTTTACCTTCTACACGATTTGCTTTTAATTGAATGCTTCCACCATAACCCGTAAATTTAATGGCATTGGAGAGCAGATTTCGGATGATCAAATCGAGCATTTCTTTATCTGCATAAACAAAAGTATCCTTCGGTATGTCGGATATGATTTGAATACGTTTACCCTCGCTGCGAACTTGAAGCAAACGCAGACTGGCCTGAAACGCTTGGGTCAAATCCCTTTCAATCGGATGAAACACCATGCCTCCCCTTTGACTCCGAAACCAATCCAGCAAGCTTTCTACCAATGTATATGTATTATAAATTTGCTGGCCCATTTCATGTACGATTTCCTCATGGCTCCCATCGCAAGTCTGCATCTCATCCTCCATCAACTCCATCAAATTGACGAGTACTGCAAGCGGGTCGCGAATATCATGAGCCATGACGTTAAACATCTTATCCTTGAACGTATTCAGTTCTCTCAACTGCCTTGCATTGTCGTGAAGTCTTTCCTCTGTGCGCACCGCTTCCGTTACATCGCTTAACTGAAGCATTTTACCAACGGGTTTCTGTTTATTGTCACGAATAAGCGACATATGCACATTATAAAATTTATCGTCTGCTTGCCCTGAAATTTGGACTTTGCTTTCCAATAATGTCTCTTGCATTATTATTTCAAGAAGCACCGGATAAAGGAAGAATATATGAGCAACCGGCTGCCCAATAGCCTTTTTATTTAAACCTTCAATAACCTGACTTGCCGACTGGTTATAGCGGGTTATAGCATGATCCAGATCAAATACAATGACCGCATCCTCCATCGATTCAAACACCTTTTGCAAAGCTAGCGGAGCCAATCTCAGCATGTTAAACTGATAAATCCCCCACATAAAGATCACGCCTGAGAAAACAAAACCGAAAGGTGAAAGGTCGATCGGGGTGTGGAATATACCGCTTAAATAAAGAAGCGTAAACCCATAGGGGCAGCAAGACCCAATCATCATCAGGGCAATTTGCTTCTTCATTTGAGGAGTCGCTTTCCGGTACATTTGAATCAATAAACCCATGCCAATTGTAAAAAAGATAAGCTCATAAGTAACATAAACCTCGTATAACGGCCCCTTGACCATGGAGGCTAGCGGGAAGCCCTCCGACATGTCAATCGTCATGCTCCTGTAAAACAAGTGATGCCACTCGTTCGTATAATGAGCCACGAATGTAATAATGGGTACAACCAACAGCAACGCTACAACCCATTTACGAATCAATGCTTGCCGACCGGTGTAATACAACACCATGATAAACCATAGTGTCGTACCAAAAGGGGTACCGATATATTCAATCCGAAGCCAGAAACGTATATCCTCCAGGGTGGTACTGATAATTTCAAAAGCATATCCAAACGAGTAGAATGCGCAAGTTAGCATAGCCAAACCGTAGCTAACCGCAATCGGAAGCTCTCTTCTCTTCCAAGAGAGATAGGACATAATTAGTGAGCAACAGGTGGCCGCTATCAGCAGTGCAGATAAATATAGATTGTAGTTCATAGATGGCCACCCCCCATGCAGGATTTGATTTTTCAAACTTTCTATTTATTAGAATTGAGCCATATAAACCGTTGCATACTCTGATCTGAGGCTTGCATTCCCCATACTGCAATATCTTCATTTTCATTTATTATTGAGAATGATTGGCATACTCGATGTCATTTGACCGTCTGCTTCTATTTGTGTTTCATTACTCGAAGAACCGTTTTGATCTATAAATGCAGATGTTACTATATATCGTGTTTTGTTTATATCTTTCTTATCATCATTTTGTATGTAAAAGGGATATATAGCTTATTAGGCGTTATCTTTTCCATTTGTCCCACCTTGTCATTTTGTCAAGTGCTTTTTAAATCCTAATAATAAGGAGATCGCATGGACAAAGATAACACAAATTTCACTTTTACGGAAACACCTCATTCGCGATCTGGATGATGTCCTCTTGGGAGCTACATGTAAGTATTTGGTTTATATTGGAATATTTTGAACAATGAAAATAAGCATTTCACATGGTAGAGTTAATGAAGGTTGTTGTAGCAACCAAATATCATAAGCCGAAGCTTCTTTCGAAGCATGGGGGACCCAGTGTTTGGGGTGAAGTCACGTTAGTGACAGGGTGATTGCTCTTTGACCCGAATCCGTCAGCTAACCTCGTAGGCTATAAAAAGGAGAGGATTGTATTGAATCGTTTGAAGAAGGTAGTTTTGACCGGAACACTAGTTGTCAGTTCGCTAATCGGCGCAGGTGTTGTTTCCGCCGCCCCTTATACCGTATCTGGTAATGACACCATGTGGAACATCTCACAGCACAAAGGAATAAGCTTAGCAGCTCTCATTAAGGCCAACCCACAGGTTGCAAATCCCAACGTCATTTGGGCTGGCATGACGCTGATTATTCCCAATAGCAGCGTAGGAAACGGATCATCGACTGTAACAAACCATACTGCGCAATCCACATTTGCTATCCAGGTGGTCAGCTTAGTAAACCAGGAACGGGCGAAAGCAGGCTTGAAGTTGCTCTCAAACGATAACGCATTGTCCGCAATGGCCTTAGATAAGGCGAAAGACATGTACACCAACAATTATTTTAACCATACTTCTCCAAAATACGGATTTCCATTCGACATGATGAAATCGTACGGTATAAGTTTCACTTACGCTGGAGAGAATATCGCCAAAGGTCAACGAACTCCACAGGAAGTTATGAATGCATGGATGAACAGCCCTGGGCATCGCCAAAACATTATGAGCCCTAACTATGCAAAGATTGGTACAGCTTATTATAATGGAGAATGGGTTCAAGAATTTACTTAACCGATAAGCTATTGATGCGGATTAAAGAAAGAAATGTTAAGGAGACTCTGTTACGGGGTCTCTTTTTACTTTGTCTAAGTGAACGAAGAGTGCATACTTTGCTGAACCGTATTATTAAGTAAGCAGACAAACATCCAGAGAGCTTTACATGATCAAAATTAGCTTCGTAAGCATCTTTTTAATCGGCCCCCGTACCAACACATTAAGGAAAAAATTTCGCTATAACGGACTACATTTTCGTTATTTTAGCAATTATGTGTTGAATAGGAATAAATAACGAAACTTTTGCGTTATTAGCGAAAATTTTTCGTCAATAACGCCAAAGTTTCGTTATTCCCGCCACCTAGCCTCTTTTCAAACTAAAATAAGGAAAATCGTAGCACTAATAACGAAATTCTTTCGCTAAGGTGCGCAGAATGGAGAGAACTGCTCGTTGATTTGCCAAACCTTGATTTTGTGTATTCATGTGACTTCTTGTGGTCCTAACATTATATTAAGCGCTTTTATTTAGAGTCTCAATTTAAATTTGCTTTTATTTGTAAAAACAGCTGATTGGTAAGAGGACGGTGGCTTGCTTTATACTTTGCGGTTCACTTTTACGATAGCACCCTTCCGTTGTTCATAATGCCCTTTATACTCTACAAGCTCTATCTCACATCCAGGCCCGATAATGACACGATTACCACGAACGACTTTAGCTTTTGTATGCTTTAAGTAAATATCGTCTCCTTCAATCACCGAAACAGATAATACCGCTTGCGATGAAGGTTTGAAAAAGAAGTTGAAAGGATGCAGTTGACTTGCTCTTCTGATTCTTATTTTCTCCCCGCCGATTTCTTTAACTTGACTATCCTGGTAGAGCTTGATATCCAATTTTCCCGCATTCAACAGGCCTCCAATATTAAATAACCCGCGGGCAGTAAATACCTCCGTCTCGCAATCACCTTGCGTACTCAAATACCCATTCAAGTCTAGTTGTTCACTGTGTAGACTGCCCTGTATTTGATCACAGCCGTTCCGTTTATATCGCTGGTCAACGCTTTGACGCTTCCATGAATATCTGCTTTTCCATGCAAAATAAATGCAGAACAATTGATATCCCCGTCCACTCTTCCAATTCCTTCAATTTTGGCTTGACGTACGGTGCCTCCGTTTGTAGAGCCTATGCCCGACATTATCAAATTGCGTTCCTTTGTTTTATCCATCTGTTTTTCCCCCTTTACATTGTCGTTATTTTCAACTTCAATTCTTCAATACTCTTGGCTAGATTCACGCGCAGAATGATTTTCACATGATTCTCAAAATAAATTTCACTGCCCGCGGACACAAGTAAAAATGCGGAAATCCCCATTTTGCGAATAAAAACCAAATCACAATTCCTGCCTTCAAACTTTTTGTAATGCTCTGTAAAAGTCTGAAGCATATATTTACCTTCATCCAAGTTCATCTCACCTGTTTGCAAGCAATGATCCAGCAAGTAAAGGTTTATCGTTTGTTCAAAGGTATACATATCGGCATGGCCTATGTGCTGCTCCGCATAATCTGCTGAAACACTTGAAACAATGTTTCGTTCTACTAATTCACGTTTATTTATCGAAAGATCCATAGAAACAGACGAAAACATCATGGCCAGTTCATCTAATGACAAACCATCCTTCATATGGATGATTTTATCGATCCTAGCCAACATCTGCCGCTTAGGGAAAAACGTCTCCTGCCCCGTAAAAGCCGATTTGTGGATAAACCAATCTTCTGGTACAAGGTTTTTGCGCTTCCATCGGTACAATTGACCATAAGATATACCTGTAAGCTCCAGTAGTTCTTTCTTGGAAATCAATTCTTCTTCCATTTTTTGCACCTCCTTTTGAATATAATGTAACATAACAATGTTACGCAGTAAAGCTGCAATTTAGTTTGACAAATCTAAACGTTTTTTAAGTAACACCACAGAATGCAATAAACCCGACCTAGTTTGGTCGGGTTTATTAATATTTTCTGAAAACAGGGGCTTTCGGTAAAGGAAAAAGTTCGAAGCCTTCCCTTCCCCTGTTCCGTTAAGAAATTAATTTAGCTATTAGAAAAGCAATTCCTGCTGCTAATCCCCCTACCATTGTTGTTTGCCATGCACCTTTTAGGGGCTTCGAGCCTGTAAACTTTCCCTTTACATATCCAAAAATAAACAGTGCAATGAGTGTGACAACAACAGAAATGGTTAGTGCAGATTCTGGCTTTTGAATGAAAATATAAGGGGATAAGGGAATGATGCCTCCTATAATATAAGACAAGCCAATAGTTAATGAGCTATTGCGAGCTCGTTTTGGTTCAGGTTCTTCCAGTCCAAGCTCGTATTTCATCATGAAATTGACCCATCGATCTGAATCCTTACTAATCGCATCTACTGCTGAGGCAATTGTTGGCTCAGGAATGTTCCATTCACGCAAGATGCTTGCTACCTCTTCTCGTTCCCGCTCGGGCAGATCAATAACCTCCCGCCGTTCACGTTCTAATTCGTTAAAAAAATGTTCCCTATCCGTAAGCACAGCAAGATAACCACCTAGTCCCATGGCAATAGATCCTGCCGCAATTTCCGCCACTCCCGCAATGACTACTAAGCTTGTATTTGATACGCTTCCAGATAATCCAGCAGCAAGGGCAAAGGGGACGGTTAATCCATCTGCCATTCCAATCACAATATCTCGAACAAATTCTGTAGCCATGAAATGCTTTTCCTTATGTTTTTCTTTTTGCATAACGTTCTCATATGGTTGCATTAAATTTCCTCCAAGGCTGAAAATGGTTTGACTGCTGCATATATTTTATGAATAAAAATAAGAAGCCCACAACCGTTTAAGGGTGCAGGTTTCTAGATTTTGCTTTAAAGCAATTAATTTTTATTTCGATGGAACCCTTTACTTGGATTTACATCTACATTATTCACTTTTACGCCTACTCCATCGCTGTATACCATCTTGCCTCCATAGAACCCTGTAGCTAGCACTAATGTGCAGGAAGCCATGGCGACTAATAAATAAACAACAAGAAGTCCTTTTATTAAGGGACGATTCTCTTTCCAAATCATCCACAAGCGAAAAATGACGAGAATGGTTACTACCCAGGCCGTCACATCGGCAAGTATGGAATGAATATCCATATAGGTTGTATTTCCGCGGGCATCGTCTTCTGGTCCTGTTGCCACCGCTACCCATGAACTCACAGCAGCGATAAGCCATAACCATAACCCGCTTTTTGGAGAAAGCGATCGTTTCCAAATTGCATTTACCAAATCATAAAGCAAAGCGATTGTTATCATGACAATTGGGAAATGTACAACGATTGGGTGAAGATGTGAAAAAATTTCATTTAACATATGTATCCTCCCTCTCTAATTATTTTAAGTATATAACTATTATATGAAAATTGTATGAAAGTTTTATCTTTTTAATATTATAATGCTACATATAAACTAGACAGTAAAAAAGGAGTTTCTTAGTTGTATGACAGGTCCGAGAAGGAAGTTCACCCCAGAAGAAAAAGCACATATCGTACTGGAAATTCTGAAAGAAGAAAAATCAGTATCACAGCTCGCTGCAGAACACGGGATCTATACCAATGTCCTTATCTCGTGAGGAGCGCATCGATCTTCTAGAATGGGATTGCCCAGAACACGCCATTATCGTACAAGCAGATCTACTGAGCCTCAATCGTTCTAGCCTTTACTATAAGCCGATCCCGCCTTCACCAGAGGAGATTCGCCTTAAGCATCGCATAGACGAACTCTATACAAGGCATCCGTTCATGGGCTATCGAACGATTGCTACCATTATGAATCGTGAAGGAGATGGTATTCATAAGAATACGGTAAGGCGCTATATGAGAGAGATGGGCTTAATGGCCATTTACCCTGGCCCGAACCTGAGTAAACGCGAACCTATTAAACCGCATCTGAGGGTTGAAATGTCACCCCTGCCCTTCCGTTAGCCATATTGACGGAAATTCACGAAAGTCGATTAGACATGTAGGCTGACCGACCGGGAGTCATGAAGAGTGCGCAGCTAGATTGTGATGTCCGCGACGACTTGCAGAAAGCAAGGATAAAGACTGCGATAGGCAACCTAACCCATGTGTGGAGTCCAGCATGTGAACTGGGGAAGGTCTTAGTGAAATGCAAAGTAAACTGGCGACATGGTCAACAGAAAGTAAAGAACGTAAACTCGACCGA
The DNA here is from genome assembly GCA_040904685.1 of Paenibacillaceae bacterium. Classification (GTDB taxonomy): domain Bacteria; phylum Bacillota; class Bacilli; order Paenibacillales; family NBRC-103111; genus Paenibacillus_AC. The sequence goes on from JBBDSZ010000015.1 coordinate 35,978, forward strand.
CTTGTAAGACTTATTGTGAACAGAACTTGGCTTAACGAAGCGGCTAGCGTCACACTGGCTTCCAGCGGTGCTCGAACACCTGACGTAGACGGCATTGACAAGCGCAAGATGGAAGAAATGCTTGATCTTGAACTTGAAATGCTACGACACGAATTGCTGACTGGAACTGACATTCCGCTACCCGCCCGCCGCGTCTATATCCCAAAAGCGAATGGCAAACTCAGACCGTTAGGCATACCTTGTCTCAGAGATCGTATCGTGCAACGCGCGAAGCATCCTCTTGCGCATACTCATCCAAGTTTTCTCCTCCGGTCTGTTACCAGCCTTCTTTGGCTTGGACTTACTCGCTACTACGGAACAATCCGCCATCTCGCAGCTCATCGATTCGGCTTTTTCCCTTTTAGGGTTATACTCCTCTACCTTGTTCGCGTTTGCATCAAGGAATCTACGAGACTTCCCTCGGTCATCTGCACATTCTCTTCCATCCATCCTGACCCTAATCACGTCGATAAGCCTTGCAGGTCATATCCCTTTCCTGTTTTCCTGCAAGATATGCTTTCGCATAAGTTTCCCCGGTTTCTTGGCGGGTCACCCTATATCTCCGCCACCTCTGGTTCACTGCATTCCGGGCTGGACTTTGCCTGCAGGCCCTTCAGATTCTCCTTCACAAGAGATACCCTGCCAATCCTTCTCCTTTCAGAGTTAGGATTTCTGCTTCGGCTACGGCACTTTAAAGGGTAAAGTTACCGAGTGGATTTGAACCACTTAGATTATGCGACTGTGAGGCGCACAAGAAACCACAATACGAGAGTTAGTCGCATTGTGGAAAGGCAAAGTTTTATTTTAAATTACGAAATTCTTCAGAGTTGCCTACAAAAAACTGTTCTATCAGCAATCCATTTCTACTTTCATGATTCTTTCCAAAAAAGTCTACATTGGGTTGGAGTTCCTTAACTTTTTTACCTTGGGAATCGATATAAAAATATTCATCTTCGGCCCATCCATATTCTGGATCTTCATTTGATATCTTCAGTTTACCAGAGAGAGGAAATTCAAACACATAATGACCATTTCGCTTCTCAATTGTTGGAAATGATCTTTGTCCAAACTCAATTTTAACCCAACCTACATAACCCATTGGTATCAAATAAATATTTGGTGTTCGCTTATTTTCCCTAAAAAAATGTAAATAAGTTACTGAAATCACCAGTATTACTGTAAATGAAACAATAAGTATAATCATATTTCTAGTCATCTTGATTTCCACCTCTCCGCTATTCTAGAATATTAATTTCTTTCCTTACTGCCCCAAATAATGAAAGTGGTGTTGTTCCCTCAAGAATTGGACTAGAAAAATACATTAGCTTTGGTTTTGAGTCTTCTACTTTAGTCCATATCTCATATGATGGGAACAAATCAAGCTCTGAGGATTATCAATCTGCCCTTCATACGTATCCTCACTAATAAACCGGGCCGGACGAGGATCGTAATAACGAGCTTGCAGGTAATAGTACTGTGTCTTCTGATCCCAATAATATCCGGCGTAGCGGATCGGGTTTTCTTTGACCAAGTCCGTCGTGATGTCCTCGGTCGGTTCGTTCACTTCATCGGCTAGTATACTATCCAATGTGATGCCATCGGTTGGCGTTGGGGCGGATTCAACCGTGGTATCTGTTGCCGCGGAATCCGTGGAAACCGTGGACTCTGCGTTCCCAATCCCCGGGTGATAGTCCGGCACAATGTTGCCGCTGCTGTCTTCCGGTCCTTGCAGGGAGCCTGGGCTGCCGTTGCCCGAACCGAGGTCACCGATCCAGCCCATGCCTTCGCGCACCCGTTCGCCAAATCGATTGTACATCCGCGTGACAAGACCCCATGCATCGTATTCATAACGCGCAGCGACATTCCCATCTTGATCCGTTAACGCCATGACGTCACCGTGACCGTTGTAGACGTACCAGTACGTTTGACCCTTGAAGGTTATCGACAACGGACGATCATTAGCGTCGTATGTGTACGACTTTGTCGTTTCACCGTCGTCTCCACTATGAACCTCATCAGTGAGCACCCATGTGTCGCCTTTGTAATGGTAAACAGTCGTATGCTGCTCTTCGCCACTGTGGTTGAACTGGGTTTTGGTCATTCTACGACCTTGCATATCGTAGGTGTATTTCTCGCCAAAACCGTCCGGGAACGTAACTTTAGTCAAGTGACCGCGCGCATCCCACTCGTACTTGCTTCGACTGTCCGTCTCCAGGTTGCCGACCGCATCATACTTGTAATCGTATTCCTCGTAGCGTATCTCGTTGTTGCGATGGATCAGTTGATTCCGCGAGTTATACATATACTTCGTTCCGACAACGGTATATCCTTTTCCAATTTCATGAATCCGTTCAAAAAGTTCCGTTTTATCGCCCGGGGGCAGGTTAATTTCACCGTTGACGATATTGTCGATAGCGGCGATAATATGCTCGATTTTTCCAGATTCGAACAACATTTTGAAAAAGAAAGAACCTAAGAGAATTCCCTCTCATTAGGTTCAAAATTAATCAAGGAAAGATCATTATCGGCTCTTAGTTTATAACTACCCTCTTCTTTTGTAAAAAAAGCTCAACGACCATCAAGTACGTCATTATTGCTACTCTCTGTTAAAACAAATTCATGATCTCCTAATATAAATACTTGTGGTTTACTGTGATTACTTTCTTTTTTTGATTTTCTCACATAATTCTATGATCCTTTTAATAGCCGAATCTTCCTTTTTCGAGTTTGTACTTTCCTTAAAATTAAATTGCATATTCTGCAACTCTTTCACTTCTAATACAGGGATGTCGTTATCTTAAAAAGTGCCTGATCACGATTAATATTTTTGAACTTACTAGTTCCTTGAACTTATCAACATCACTATGTTCCAATGAAATAATAAATTGATTGAGAGAAATTTCTATCTCTTGCAATTTTCCATTTACCTTGTCCTCAACCGATGGCGTTACTACTTTTTCGACTATATTTGAATCCATTGCTTTGGAGGTCGCTTCCGGGCGAGAGGTGTTCAAATTGCTAATTTCAGATTTTGTTGAAACACAGCTCACCAAAAAAGATATTATCATCAATTATCTCCGCCACCTCTGGTTTACTGCATTCCGGGCTAGACTTTGCCTGCAGGCCATTCTCCTTCACAAGAGACACCCTGCCATTTCTTCTCCTTTCAGAGTTAGGATTTCTGCTTCGGCTACGGCACTTTAAAGGGTAAAGTTACCGAGTGGATTTGAACCACTTAGATTATGCGACTGTGAGGCGCACGAGAAACCACAATACGAGGGTTAGTCGCATTGTGGCTTCTGATGCAAAGCTGCCTATCATCTATTTTACTCTAACCTTCTTGATGTTCCTGTTTCAACATCTATTTCGAATATCTCTTTTGGTATACCGAATTCTTCCGTGGTATTCAGATTATAACGACCTGATACATCAGTTGGTTCCATCAGCACCCAATAATTCATACGCCCTTGTTTAATCCCAATTGAAACTATCTTATTTGTATGAAGGTCAACCGCAATATTGGATTCTTCTCCTGTAGATACATTTCTTACATACAATCGTCCATGACTATTTTTTTGAAAAAGATTAATCAAATCAATTCGATACTCATACTTCTTATCCGAAGTTATTTTTAATGAATCACTTGTAATTTTATCAGTTAACCAACCTCGTGTATTTACACCTCGATAAAGGAAAACAGAAAATATTAAAAGTAAGGCTATTCCAAATATTAACACTAGATAAGCTACATTACTAGATGGACTCCACCCTTTAATTAGCAACCGAATAGACAATACTGTCAACAAAATGGAAGGAATCCAGAAAAAAATCAATGTTACTGTTGCTATCAAATCTAAGGAACGTTGAAAATTCGCTGTCGACCCTAGCAGAAACCATGCTATTGATGCAATATTTATTATTGTTACAACTACCCAAAGAACCTTCAGCCATATTTGCATTCCCACTCCTTCTTTACGTTGCCTTGAATATTGGCAAAACTCACTTTAATATTAGTTCAACATATTCCTTCCAAACATCTATATTACTATGCATATAAGAATGGTTGTCTATTCCATGCCATCTTTGCCAAAATGGTATGCTGACTTCTACATTTTCTGCAACCTTAAATTTACGTCCAGCCACTCCACCTAACCACACGCTTCCTCCATTCACTTGAACATCATCAGATTCGTTATATAGCTGTATGTGCTGTTCTACTGATGTTTTCAATTTGTATCCCCTCACTGGCGTTGCTAATAAGGGTTTCCACCTTCACGCTCTTTTCAGCAAGAAGATTAGTTACCATAATTGCTACATTCCCACCATGACTATGACCAACTAATCTAATTGGTTCATCTGGGTTATCCTAGTGCCATTTATATATTTTATTAAATATATCATCTGCCGCATCTGAACGAGCACCTTTATTATTGTCACCACTCCAACCCTCCGTTTGAACACCCTCATCAAAAAGTTCCCCGACATATTTAATAAATTCAGTTGTCCACGTACTATCATCAGACCAAGTACCATGAACAAGAAACACTTCATGTCCACTTGGGTCAGTATATTTTAGTGGATTATTCTGCACATAAACATACATATTCAAGCTCTGAGGATTCTTTATTTCCCCCTCATACGTATCCTCACTAATAAACCGGGCCGGACGAGGATTGTAATAACGGGCTTGCAGATAATAGTACTGTGTCTTCCGATCCCAATAATATCCAGCGTAGCGAATTGGGTTTTCTTTAACCAAGTCCGTCGTTATGTCCTCGGTCGGTTTGTCTACTTCCTCGGCCAGCACACTTTCCAATGTGATTCCATCGGTTTGTATTGTGGGAGATTCAACCGTGGTATCCGTCTCTGTGGACAGGCTTTGAATCTGGACTTTGCCTTTATTGCCATTGCCCGGGTGATAGTCCGGCACGATGTTGCCGCTGCTGTCTTCCGGTCCTTGCAGGGAGCCTGGGCTGCCGTTGCCCGAACCGAGGTCGCCGATCCAGCCCATGCCTTCGCGCACGCGTTCGCCATAGCGATTGTACATCCGCGTAACGAGACCCCATGCATCGTATTCATAACGCGCAACGACATTCCCGTCTTGATCCATCAGCGCCATGACGTCGCCGTGGCCGTTGTAGACGTACCAGAACGTTTGGCCTTGGAAGGTTATCGACAATGGACGATCGTTAGCGTCGTACGTGTACGTCTTTGTCGTTTCACCGTCATCACCATCGTCTCCATCTCCACTATGAACCTCTTCGGTAAGCACCCATGTATCGCCTTTGTAATGGTATACGGTCGTATGCTGCTCATCGCCACGGTGGTTGAACTGGGTTTTGGTCATTCTGCGGCCTTGCATATCGTAGGTGTATTTCTCGCCAAAGCCGTCCGGAAACGTAACTTTGGTCAAGTGACCGCGCGCATCCCACTCGTACTTGCTTCGGCTATCCGTCAGTAGGTTGCCGACTTCATCATACGTGTAATCGTATTCCTCGTAGCGGATCTGGTTGTCGCGATGGATCAGCTGATTCCGGGAGTTATACATATACTTCGTTCCGATGACGGTATATCCTTTTCCTAATTCACGAATTCGTTCAAAAAGTTGTGTTTTCTCGCCCGGCGGCAGGTTAATTTCACCGTTGACGATGTTGTCGATGGCGGCGATAATATGCTCGATTTTTCCAGATTCGAACAACATTATTAAAAAGAAAGAACCTAAGAGACTTTCCTCTCATTAGGTTATATGAATTTGTTAACCAATTTGGAGTAAAAAAGCGCTTCATTGATTTTTAAGTTTAACAACAAATTCTTATTTAGGATAATACTTCCTTTGCTTCCTAATAGCATTTTCCTTATTTCTAACGACAAATTTGTCACCTTCCTTATATCTTTGAATGATATATATCAAAAACGACAAAATATTTAAGGTGACAAAAAGAAAACCACATGGAGTTGTTATACTCGCATGTGGTACTTATAACTACAAAGTCATGGAAAATTTATTAGTGCTCTTAGCTTATATATTTCATTCTCTTTTTTAAAAATAGCCCAACTACCAAATAAGACATCGCTATAATCGCTTTGAGTTAATGCTATTTCTTGATCCCCAAGAACAAAAATTTGTGGGTCAGAGGTATTACTCGTCTTAATTATTTTCTCACACAACTCAATAATTGAATTAATTATTGGATCCTTCTTCGTCGAACTGTCGCCGTCTGTAAAATTGAACTGCCCGACTTTAAATTCATCTAATTCCACAATGGGGATCTCGTCAATACCTTTAACAATAGTCGAGTCAAAAAGACTAATTGGATCAAATGACATTTCATTCAAAACTGGGAACATCATATTAGATGGGATTTGATTTTTCGTATACAGCTGTCGAATATTTTGACCTCTTGCCCCATCCGTACCCCACAATATGTGTCTTATAATGACTAATCCTTTTGAACTTACCAACTCTTTAAATTGATCAGCTTCAATATTAGACAACGATGTTATAAATTCATCTGCTACCAACTTTATTTCCCGAATGTTATCTTCTTCCTTTTTTTCAGAGGAAGGAGTTGAAGCTTTGTTAACTTTTTGGGACTCATCTATTACTTTGTCCGTCTTTGCTGTTGAAGATTCACTCACACTTGATGCCGAACCACATGCTGCCAAATAAAATGTCATCAACAATAATGGTAATAACTTCGAAATAATCGACAACAAAAATCACCTCTTATTATTTATTTTTTACTAGGTATCCAACAATAACACGAGAATTATCCGGTTTGTTTTTATCATCATGGCCATCTTTAGTAACTTTAAATTGGTAATTTGGAAATGTGAAATTCACTTTTGATTTAACTTTATAGATATATGCTGAATAATCTTTGGCCGCTCCGCTGTAAGATAGACTCTCGAATTTACTGCGAACATCAACATGCCACAATGAGTCTTGAGCATAAACTCCTGTAGTTACTCGATTGTCCTTGTTTGTTTTAATGAACGGCGTATTATAGTTAATATATTGAAATATATCCCCTTCACCAAGATTTTGCTTTTTAGCAGTATTAATAAAATCTTTACCATAATGACTGTAAGCTAATATCTTCCCTATTACGAGTCTATTCATTGCAGCATTAAGGTCCTTATAAAAATCCGGCTGTGTCCCATTCCCTCCGTCACCAGCTTTTACCTCAGAATTTGTATTAAAGCTAAGAGTACCTTCATGAAGAATTATAGCCAACATTAATCTAGGATCAACAATGACCCCATACTTAATTTCTAGATCACCTGCCACTTCCCAAACTTTTTTTATTTTCCCTTGATTCCACTCTAAGGCTTTTTTTACTTCCGCCAAAGTATCATATTCCTGTGGTAACTTTACTTTTTGTTGTTCGGCATTTCTAAGAAATATATTCGCTCTTTTTTCAGCATTTATATTTAGATTAGATAACCGTGTCGTCATAAATTTTTCTTGCTTAGTTCCCCCTCCGAACTTCATTACTATCGGTATTTCCCACAACTTTTTAGGTTGTTGCGGAGGAGTTGGTGGACCGTCACATGTAGTTTCACTTTCACAGAATTTATGTCCGCTTGGATCCGTGTACTTTGTCGGATTATTCGCTGCATACACATACAGATTCAGACTCTGCGGATTCTCAATCTCACCCTCATACGTGTCCTCACTAATAAACCTTGCTGGACGAGGGTCGTAATAACGGGCTTGCAAATAGTAATACTGTGTCTTCCGATCCCAATAATAGCCCGCGTAGCGGATCGGGTTTTCTTTGACCAAGTCCGTCGTGATGTCCTCGGTCGGTTCGTCCACTTCCTCGGCCAGTACACTATCCAATGTGATGCCATCGGTTGGCGTTGGGGGAGATTCAACCGTAGTATCCGTCTCCGTGGACAGGCTTTGAATCTGGACTTTGCCTTTATTGCCATTGCCCGGGTGATAATCCGGTACAATGTTGCCGCTGCTGTCTTCTGGTCCTTGCAGGGAGCCTGGGCTGCCGTTGCCTGAACCGAGGTCGCCGATCCAGCCCATGCCTTCACGCACGCGTTCGCCATAGCGGTTGTACATCCGCGTGACGAGACCCCATGCATCGTATTCATAACGCGCAGCGACATTCCCGTCTTGATCCGTTAGCGCCATGACGTCGCCGTGACCGTTGTAGACGTACCAGTACGTTTGACCCTTGAAGGTTATCGACAACGGACGATCATTAGCGTCGTATGTGTACGACTTTGTCGTTTCGCCGTCATGGTCTCCGTCTCCACTATGAACCTCTTCAGTGAGCACCCATGTGTCGCCTTTGTAATGGTAAACGGTCGTATGCTGCTCTTCGCCACGGTGGTTGAACTGGATTTTGGTCATTCTACGGCCTTGCATATCGTAGGTGTATTTCTCGCCAAAACCGTCTGGGAACGTAACTTTAGTCAAGTGACCACGCGCATTCCATTCGTACTTGCTTCGACTGTCCATCAGCAGGTTGCCGACCTCATCATACTTGTAATCGTATTCCTCGTAGCGGATCTGGTTGTCGCGATGGATCAACTGATTCCGGGAGTTATACATATACTTCGTTCCAATAACGGTATATCCTTTTCCAATTTCACGAATCCGTTCAAAAAGTTTCGTTTTATCGCCCGGCGGCAGGTTAACTTCACCGTTGACAATATTGTCGATGGCGGCGATAATATGCTCAATTTTTCCAGATTCGAACAGGGTGTCGATTTCTAAGCTCGTTCCGTCAATCGTTCCTACGCTGTTTCCAAATTTCTTACTCAGCTTTTTGTAGAGACCCAGCTTCTTGCCATTGCCGTTCTCCAGTGCTTTTTTCCAGCCTTGGCTGCTACCGCAGTCGCCGCTGTTGCTGTTGCCGCTGTTGCTGTTGCCATTGTTGTTTTTGTCCTTGTCTATACCCTTACCGTTGTTATCTTTATCCTTGTCTTTGCTGTTCCCATTGCTATTGCCTTTATCATTGCCACCGCTGTTACCGCCACCACTGTTTCCACCGCCGCTATCATTGCCTTTGCCAGCAATCAAGATCGGTTGAAACGAAGCCACTTTCACCTCATGGGAAGAGGCACTTTTGTCTTTGCCATTGCCGTTGCCGTTATTGCCTTTGTCCTTATCATGCCCGTTGGCATTGCGGTTCGCACGGGGACGCTTCACCCGAATCGGGAAGGGATGGGGTATCCATAGGTTCCGGTTGCTGCTTCATGCCGAAAGAAGCGAGCACCCTCTCCAAGAGCTCGTCGGACGTAATCGTTTGGTTCTTGTCTTCTGCTGCACCCTGAATCAAGGTTTTGCGAACCGTACGATTGCCCGCACCGTCATATTCGTACTGGATGTTGTCGCCCTCCGGCGTCATATAGCCGCTCAATTGCTCACGTACATTGTACGTATAAGCCGTGGCGTCTCCTTGATCGTTTCCGCTGGTCACAAACTCCCGTGCGTTATACACGTAGCTGCTGGCATGCAGGGTTGTCCCAGCTTTCTCCGTGTGCTGTGTATCGATCAAATGCCCCGGTTTGTAACTGACTTTCGTAATCGTCCCGTTCGGATAAATAATGTCCGTTACAAAGCCGTCAGCGTCGTATTCGTACGTATACTCGTTGCGATTCGTATCGGTATATGTCTTTGGACGTCCCAACGTATCATGAATGACGTCGGATCGCTTGCCGTTGATGATTTCGGCAGATTTCTCGCCGTTAAGGTTGTATTCATAGCCCATCGTATCCCCATTGGGATACGTCGCTTGTTTCAGTTGATTGTTATCGTAATACGTATACAGGATGGTGCCTGTCGCGTCAGAACGGGTCAACACGTTGTTCGTCTTGTCGTAGGTGTAAGCCACCCACGTCCCGTTGCTGTAGTCTTCACGGATTTTGCGATTCATGTAGTCATAGGCATACTTCATCGTCAGTCCGCCCGGCTTCTTCTCCGCGAGCAAGTTCCCATTTGGATCGTACGTATATTCATAATAGTCCTGACCGGACCCCGCGCGCACAACCGTCTTCGCCAAGCGCCGACCCTGTTCATCGTAGTCGTAGGTGGTGAGCTGCAGGTTGCCATCCAGTTGGCTCGTTCGGTTCAAATCGGCATCGTAGGTGTACGCCGTCTTCGCCTGCGGCTCCTTGACGGTGGTGAGGCTGTCCCGTTTGTCGTAATCGTACGATGTCGTGCCATAGATCGGCTTTGTTTCCGTAAGCTTGTTGCCAACGGCATCGTACTCATACGTGTAGATGCCATTGCTTGGCGTTTCCTTGGACTTCACACGCCCGGCGTTGTCGTAAATATACGCCGTCGCTTCATCTAGCTTATTATGTTCGATTGACGTTCGACCGTCTATGTCGAGCTCGAGCTTCATCACGTTGCCAAGCGCATCTTTCTCCTGCTGCATGTTGCCCCGGTAATCGTACTCCCACTCCGTATCCCGACCGAGCGGACGGCGCTCCGCTTTTGTGAAACCGGAAGGACTATACGCGTACGCCACCCAATGGCCCTCTGGATCAACCGTCTTTACCTGCTGTCCTTCCGCATCGTAAGCATACTTCGTCGTATGTCTATTGCCATCTTCGGATGCGATTAAGAGACCGCGCGGATCGTACGCGTAGGTGTTCACAATCTGCTCTCCAGTCATGTCTGGATGCTCATAATTCGTCTCTGTGAGCAAACGGCTCTCCGGATCAAAAATAGAGTGCGTCACATTGCCGTTTGGATCCTGCATAATAACCGTATTCCCTGCGCTGTTTACGACATATCGAGTCAAGGCGCTAACCCAATAGAAAGGGGGTTTAATTCGATGCCAACCGTATCTATATGCCTCAAGGAATATTGCAGGAGCACCATATATCACAGCATCAACTGGCTATCCTCAAAAGGGGCTTACCTAGCCCCTTAGTCCACTTGTTAGTATCCCTCTTGAATTTGGTTTAGTAACTCATCACGATCTAGTCTGAGTGTGCAATCTCGTTTCTGATTGACCCTCTACGGTTGTTAGATTGTCTAGTGTTTTACTAGAATAATCCTTTACATAAAGTTTAGCCAATGCCTTTGCTTCTGCTTGAGTCAATACTTTTGCTCCAAGCTTTGTCCCAACAGCAGCCAATTGCCCTTTTATTGGAATAGCACTCATTGCAAGACTAGCATAAGCAAGCTTTTTACCCTCATCACTTGAATTTGGATCCATTATGGCATACTCCATATACTAGATACTATGCTTCATGATTGAACTTGATCTGCCCGCCGCCCTTGGCGATAGGGCAACATGAGATAAGGGTTAATCACTAGAAATGTAGATTCAGTAAGATGATAAATCCTAAACCTAGCCATCCAATATAGATACGAAAGGATAAGGACTTGCTTTTGCGGTCTTTTTTTGTATGCAACTCTCTGTCCCAAATTATCAAATAGGCTCAAAATAACTGCTTTGGTGCACACGAAAGAAATATAGGTTGTATCTATAAGAAATGTACATTTCATAGCCACATCATTCTGCACCAAAACAGCATGTTTGACCTGCGCACCGTTGCGTAACAAAACGGCTTTTTAGCCGCACCAAGCCGCACTTTCGCAAGATATTTCACCTTTAAGTGCACACCATCCATGCTTTAGCTCTAAATCGTAGATTTGCACTTTCCCCCGCTCTAGAATACCCTTATTTTTGAGTGGGTGGCGGGGGAAATGCCTTCAAGCCTTTCACAGCATCATAGAGTTATATATAATCATCTATACAGATTCCTATATCAACATTAGATATCGCTTGAAGCTGTTTATTTGCCATGCAATAAGATACTAATTTATATGCAATATTACTAGACTTCATTTGCTCTCTAATTGCCAATCTATTGGTGTGTATTGTAGAAACTAATATGCACGAAGTAATAGGTTGGGTTTGAAATGGGAGGAGAATAAAGAAAAACCACAATACGAGGGTTAGTCGCATTGTGGTTTCTGATGTAACAGAACCTATTATCTTTATTACTCCAATCTTCTCGAAATACCTGTTCCAACATCTATTTCGAATTTCTCATTTGGTATGCGAAGTTCTTTCGTTGTATACAGATTATAACGGTCTGGTGAATCAGTAGGTTCCATCAGCACCCAATTCATACCCTCCTCTCTAGTTGTAATCACCACTATCTTATCTGTATGAATGTCAACCGCAATATTCATTTCTTCACCTGTAGAAACATTTCTTACATACAATCGCCCACGACTATTTTTTTGAAACACATTAATCAAATCAATTCGATACTCATACTTCTTATCTGAAGTTATTTTTAATGAATCACTTGTAATTTCTTCAGTTAACCAGCCTCGTGTATTAACACCCTGAACCAGGAAAACAGAAAAGAGTAAAAGTAAAATTACTCCAAAAAAGAACCCAGCATAAGCTACATTACTAGATGGACTCCACCCTTTTATTAGCAATCGAATAGACAATATTGTCAAAACAATGGAAGGAATCCAGAAAAAAACCATTGTTACTGTTGCTATCAGATCTAAGGATCGTTGGAAATTCGCAGTCGCCCCTAGCAGAAACCATCCTACTGATGCGATATTAATTATTGTTACAACTACCCAAAGAACCTTCAACCATATTTGCATTCCACTCCGCCCCTTTTACGTTGCCTTGTATTTTAGCAAAACTCAATTTAAGATTGGTTCTACATATTCCTTCCAAACATCTATATTACTATGCATATAAGAATGGTTGTCTTTTCCATGCCATCTTTGCCAAAATGGTATGCTGACTTCTACATTTTGAGCCTTAGGAAATTTACGAGATGCTCCCCCAAATAACCATATGGATCCTCCTTTTATTTGAATTTCATCAGATTCGTTATATAGCTGTATGTGCTGTCCTACTGACGTTTTCAATTTGTATCCTCTCACTGGCGTTGCTATTGTAATAAGGGTTTCCACCTTCACTTCCTTTTTAGCAAGAAGATTAGTTACCATAATTGCTACATTCCCACCATGACTATGACCGACTAATCTTATGGGTTCATCTGGATTTTCCATATGCCATTCATATATTTCTTTAAATATTTCATCTGCCGCTTTTGAACGAGCACCTTTAGTATTGCCACCACTCCAACCCTTCTTAACAACTGGCTCATCAAAAAGTCCCCCGACATATTTAACAAATTCAGGTGTCCACGTACTATCCTTTCCAAATGTGCCATGAATTAGAAAAACTTCATGTCCACTTGGATCAGTATATTTCAGTGGATTATTCTGAACATATGAGTAAAGATTTAATGTGAGCGGATTCTTAACATCCCCTTCATAGCTATCTTCACTAATAAACCGGGCTGGACGAGGGTCGTAATAACGGGCCTGCAGATAGTAGTACTGTGTCTTCCGATCCCAATAATAGCCCGCGTAGCGGATCGGGTTTTCTTTAACCAAATCCGTCGTGATGTCCTCGGTCGGTTTGTCTACTTCCTCGGCCAGCACACTATCCAATGTGATACCATCGGTTGGGGCAGATTCAACCGTGGTCTCAGTCTCCGTAGAAACTGTGGACTCTGCGTTCCCAATCCCCGGGTGATAGTCCGGCACGATGTTGCCGCTGCTGTCTTCCGGTCCTTGCAGGGAGCCTGGGCTGCCGTTGCCTGAACCGAGGTCTCCGATCCAGCCCATGCCTTCACGCACGCGTTCACCAAAGCGATTGTACATCCGTGTGACGAGACCCCATGCATCGTATTCATAACGCGCAGCGACATTCCCGTCTTGATCCGTTAGCGCCATGACGTCGCCGTGACCGTTGTAGACGTACCAGTACGTTTGACCCTTGAAGGTTATCGACAACGGACGATCATTAGCGTCGTATGTGTACGACTTTGTCGTTTCACCGTCGTCTCCACTATGAACCTCATCAGTGAGCACCCATGTGTCGCCTTTGTAATGGTAAACAGTCGTATGCTGCTCTTCGCCACTGTGGTTGAACTGGGTTTTGGTCATTCTACGACCTTGCATATCGTAGGTGTATTTCTCGCCAAAACCGTCCGGGAACGTAACTTTAGTCAAGTGACCGCGCGCATCCCACTCGTACTTGCTTCGGCTGTCTGTCTCCAGGTTGCCGACCTCGTCGTACGTGTAATCGTATTCCTCGTAGCGGATCTGGTTGTCGCGATGGATCAACTGATTCCG
>JBBDSZ010000016.1:0-49570 GCA_040904685.1 Paenibacillaceae bacterium
GAAAAAGATGTATCTAAAAGCGAAATTATTTCGTTATTTTCTTTTGAGTTGAAAGCCCTATCTCAGGTAGATTGTTCGACAGCAAGGGGCATGCGGCTGTTATATGAATTCCAATTTCAAATCACCTGTGTTTGGATTGGTCATGGTGATTCTCGCTTCGATAGCCTGACCAGCTTCATTGGTAATCTTCAGTTTATTCGTACGGCCTTTTTCTAGGATCATTTTGACCATTGCTTGCGAGATAGTTTTACCAAAGTTCTCTTTCCAGATAACGAATTTGCAACCTTCTTTATAGCTGCTGCAGCCGTAGCCCTTGTTCCCCATGAAAATATGGCCGTCACAGCCTTCACGCGGGCAATTCGCAATGCTCTCACGACTAAGTGGTATGGGTAGCTTTTTGACTGTTGTTGCTGTAGTAGAACCAGTTGAAGACTTTTTAGCAGCCGCTTTATCCTCCGCTGTCCTTGGCGGTTTTTTTATTGGCTTTACAGGTGCTTCAGGTCGGGCAAATGCATCTTTTGCGGCGCGTGGCTGCGTCCGTACCTTATCAATAATTAACGTGGTAAACTTCTTCACGTTTTCCATGAAAGTGATATCGGAAGCGCTGCCTTTAGAGATTTCGTTCAGACGCCGCTCCCAATGTCCGGTCATTTCCGGTGAGGTCAATAGTTCAATACCTGCGCTGCGAATCAATTCGATCGCCATGCGACCTTTGGGAGAAATCAGAATTTTCTTGCCTTGCATTTCGATATACTCCACTTGCTTCAATCGTTCTATGGTTGCTGCACGAGTGGCTGGTGTCCCTAAGCCGGAATCCTTCATTGCATCACGTAATTCCTCGTCCTCCACTTGTTTGCCTGCACTTTCCATGGCTTTTAGCAAGGTGCCTTCGTTAAAATGCTTGGGTGGCTGTGTTTCCTTCTCTTTGGCAATCGCATCTACACAGAGCACACCTGAATCGGGATCAACACTTAACGCGGTACTGATCTCTTCCTCAAGCTCCTCTTCATCGTCTTTTCCCTTCACCTTTTTAGCCGTTTCTTTGGCTTGATCCGCATAGATCACTTTCCAGCCCAAATCGAGCAGCTGTTTAACTATGGTTTTAAAAGCTTCTTTCTCGACCTTGGTCATCACAGTATGTACTTTGTACTCGGCAGCCGGAAAGAAGTGCGATAGGAAGCGGCGCACGATCAAATCATAGATTTTTTGTTCATCCGCAGCAAGTGCATTTGCTTTCTTATGGGTAGGCAGAATGGCATGATGATCTTCAACCTTAGTGGGGTTGCAGATATTCTTATTGTTCTTATGAACGAAATTCTTATTCGCATCCTTGATAAAAGGTTCATAGGGCGTGCCGCGTAAAGCGTCCAAAGAGCGATGCATTTCGGGAATGTTCTGCTCAGTGACATAGTTGGAATTCGTCCGTGGATAAGAGATTACTTTGTGTTTTTCATAGAGTGCTTGCGCAAGATCCAAGGTTTTTTTGGCAGAAAAGCCGAATTTGCCATTCGCTTCTCGCTGTAACAGCGTTAAATCAAATAGTTTATAAGGAAATTCCTTGGTATCCTTCACTTCATAAGAGGTGATAATGCCTGACTTGTCCTTCACTTTGGCAACAATTGCCGCAGCTTGCTCAGGTTTTGTGATGCGATCACCTTGCCAATTTCCCTTGTAAGTTGTGTTATCTTGTAAAAAGTGTGCTTCAATCTCATAAAATTTATTGGAGGCAAAAGCATCGATTTGGAGTTGACGATCATAAATAAGCGCCAAAACGGGAGTTTGCACACGCCCAACAGAAAGTAAGATATTATGTTTGGATGTAAAAGCCCGCGTCCCGTTCATGCCTACCAGCCAATCCGCCTCACTACGTGCTTTAGCGGCTTTGGTCAGGTTATCGTATTCAGCTCCATCCTTTAAATTAGCAAACCCATGACGAATCGTTTCTGGAGTCAGATCGGAAATCCATAACCGTTTTACAGGCTGATCTAGATGCAGATGTCGCTGAATCAATGAAAAAATATGCTGACCCTCACGCCCAGCATCGCAGGCGTTGACCAGATGGTCGCATTTTTTGGCTAAGTCAGAAATGACCGTGAGCTGGCTCTTTGTTTTCTCGTTAGGAAGCAGCTTAAATTGTGCAGGGATAATCGGTAAATCACCAAAATTCCACTTTTTATATTTATCGTCGTATTTATCGGGCTCGGCCAAGCTGATTAAATGCCCAATCGCCCAGGTGATGATATAATCAGCGCCCTCAAGATAAGTACGATGATTGACAGCCTTAGGCTCAATTGCAGCGGCAATATTACGCCCCATATCTGGTTTTTCGGCGATAATTAACGTTTTCACGGAATGGGTACCTCTTTCATGAAGCTCATAAATCATTTTATACCTAACTTATTCATTATAAAAGATTAGCTCTAAAATAGGAATAATAAAAATGGAAACGCATAAAGTGTGTACAAAACTAATGGTTTACGTGTACGCAGCTTTCCAGTATAATGTGTACATATAGTTCGAAAATGTACACATAAAAGGAAGGGTATCGATGACAACTGAAAGAAAAACGATCCAAGTCAAACCTGAAATTCATGCTCGCTTGGAGCGAATGTACAACAACGATATTGGGGCATGCTTAGGGGTAAGGAGTACATCGGATTTAATTGAGTATTTATGCGATTTTTACGAAGCTCATAATTCCGCCGAGAACATTCTTGCCATCGAGGTTGTTAAGCTAGTAAGACAAAGAATGAGTACACCTGCATTGAATAAACCCAAGAACGTAAAAACACCAACTATACCTGATGAATAACATATTCTCAGATTATGCTTACAAGGAGGAGTAGCCGATGCCAAATGAAGCCTTTACAAGGCTAGACTTAGACGGGATCCAGCATAAGAAATTGTCGAAAGCCAAATTATTCAAAAAAGCTTTTACCATGTTTATGGGGGCAGCCCTTGTAGCGGTAGGGTTAGAAATTTTCCTCGTACCCAATAACATTATCGATGGCGGGGTAGTTGGCATATCCATTATGTTAGCTCATTATATTCACATACCTTTAGGTATTTTTCTCTTCGTCTTAAACCTTCCCTTTCTATTCTTAGGCTATAAACAAATTGGTAAAACCTTTGCACTCTCTACACTGTTCTCAATCGCAATTATGTCTATTGGCACACAGCTGCTTCACCCCGTAGCTCCACTTACGGATGATCCTCTGCTTTCCGCGGTTTTCGGAGGCATTATATTAGGGATTGGTGTCGGATTGGTTATTCGATCAGGCGGATCCTTAGATGGAACTGAAATTATTGCGATTTTATTTAACAAAAATTCACCATTCTCTGTGGGCGAAGTTGTCATGTTCTTCAATTTATTTATACTCGGAAGTGCTGGTTTTGTTTTTGGCTGGGATCATGCGATGTATTCGTTAATGGCTTATTTCATTGCTTTTAAAATGATTGACATTACGATTGAAGGTTTTGATGAATCGAAAGCAATTTGGATCATTAGCGAGAAGAATAAAGAAATCGGGGATACAATTAACCAGCGGTTAGGACGTGGCGTAACTTATCTAAAAGGTGAAGGCGGCTATACCGGTGAATCAAAACGAGTTATATTCTGTGTCGTTACGAGAATTGAAGAAGCCAAAATGAAATCCATTGTCGATGAAGTAGACCCGCAAGCGTTTCTTGCAGTCGGTAATATTCATGATGTTAAAGGTGGCAGGTTTAAGAAAAAGGATATTCACTAAGTTTGTGGTTTATACAAAAATCGGCCTTCGCGAAAAAAAGACCGATTTTTGTATGGTTCCATAGAAGGTTAAATTCATTTCGCTGCTAAGGTTCCAAGGTCACGTGATAATCTCTTTTTAAGGCTTCTTTACTCACATAGCCATGTTTAATGTCTTCTTGAATCAGCTCAGCATCCCGTTCTTGAGGATTGCCGTATCCACCGCCGCTTGGTGTTATCAAGGTGACAGTGTCACCATATTCCAGAAAGGTGACATCGCCAAGGGCATATTGAAGCACTCTTTCCTTATCCGTTCCTTCGTTAATGATCCATTTTCCGCTTTTCCCGGGCAGACCGCCGAACAGTCCTTGGGGCGGAGGCGGTTATTCAAGCTTCGCCATGGGGAACAGATGGTGGGCTGCTCACAACCGTCGGGAATACACCGACCGTTGTTTTCGGTCCGGGCACCACGGAAGTCGCCCATTATTCTAACGAGTACATCGAAATCGATAAAATGATTCAGGCTGCTGAAATTATTGCATTTACATTGATCGATTGGTGCGGGAAAGCTAACGAATAATCCAGTGTAAAATCTATACGTAAATCATGGCATGGATACGGCTATCATACCGAATGACTGCTGAAAGAGTTGAACATTGTTAGGGGCAGATACAATTTGACCTGCCCCTTTTTCCCCTCAGATTTATCACGATATCCATAAGACCTATTCCCCAAATACTTTTACTTCCGCTCGATACTTTCAAGTGGCTTTCCTTTTTCTGCAATCCATGTTCCTCTGGTAGCTTCACAGTGACTTTGCATTAATTTGTAAAAAAATTAATGTTTATTTTAAACAATGTGTCTAGTGCATTCGGATATAGCACTTTCTATACTAATAAGAGAACGATATTAGCAGTAGGGAGTGTTTTATATGACAGTAACTACTCAGGTTGTAATGGTAAAAAACTTTATTAATGGACAATGGGTTGCTTCGCTAGGCGAGCGTTACGATGATGTGCCGAATCCAGCGACAAGCGAAATCATTGCCCTCGTGCCAATGTCGACGAAGGAAGATGTTGAACGGGCGGTACAGGCGGCGAGTAAGGCATTCGAATCTTGGAAAAAGGTGGCCGTACCACGCCGCGCGAGAATATTGTTCAGCTATCAACAGCTACTCGTCCAGAACTGGGATGAGCTAGCCCGGATCGTGACGACGGAGAACGGCAAAAGCTACTCTGAGGCTTATGGAGAGGTACAGCGTGGCATAGAATGTGTAGAATTTGCTGCAGGCATTCCAACGCTGATGATGGGAAGCCAGTTGCCTGACATTGCTACCGGCGTTGAATCCGGCATGTACCGCTATCCTCTTGGTGTTGTCGGCGGTATTACCCCCTTCAACTTTCCAATGATGGTGCCATGTTGGATGTTTCCGCTAGCTATAGCTTGCGGGAATACCTTTATACTGAAACCGTCCGAACGAACGCCGCTGCTCGCGAACCGTCTGGCAGAGCTGTTCCAAGAAGCAGGTCTACCAGACGGTGTGCTCAATATTGTGCATGGTGCCCACGACGTCGTGAACGGCATTCTCGAACATAACGACATCAAAGCGATATCGTTTGTTGGCTCCCAGCCTGTCGCTGAATATGTATATAAGACGGGGACGGCTCATGGTAAAAGAGTTCAAGCGCTAGCCGGTGCTAAGAACCATTCGATTGTTATGCCGGACGCTGATTTAGATAATGCGGTAACAAACATTGTCAATGCGGCATTCGGTTCCGCAGGTGAACGCTGTATGTCCTGCGCTGTTGTCGTTGCGGTAGGTAATATCGCCGATGAACTGACAGAACGTCTGCTCCAATCGACCAACGCGATTACGATTGGCAACGGACTTGATGATGACATATTTCTTGGGCCTGTCATTCGGGAAGAGAACAAGCAGAGAACACTTCGTTACATTGATATAGGCGAAAAGGAAGGCGCTAAGCTGGCAAGGGATGGTAGACAGGATGGCGCTGTCGGAGGACAAGGATTTTTCGTCGGTCCGACGATTTTCGATCATGTGCTGCCGACCATGACCATTTGGAAGGATGAAATATTTCTACGGCGACCTGCATGCAAACGGCCGTGACGGCATAGAGTTTTATACTCGTAAAAAAATGGTAACTGCTCGATACTAAGCAAAATAGAAAATTGGATGCAGAAAAGGAGATGGACAGCATTAGTGTGAAAAGTGAAATCATAGATTGGACAACAAAAGATCGCAGCTATTTGTGGCATGGGATGGTTCCGTACAATGAGAAGGTAGCGCCAATGATTGTCACCGAAGGGCAAGGATCGTGGATTACTGACATGAACGGCAACCGCTATTTGGATGCAATGTCTGGACTTTGGTGCGTCAATGTCGGCTACGGGCGCGAAGAACTCGCGAAAGCTGCTTACGACCAATTGGTGCAGATGCCTTACTACCCGCTGACGCAAAGCCATTTACCAGCAATCAAGCTGGCAGAGAAGCTCAATGAGTGGCTCGATGGCGAATACGTTGTTTTCTTCTCCAACAGCGGGTCGGAAGCCAACGAGACAGCATTCAAAATCGTTCGGCAGTACCATCAGCAGAATGGTGAGCCTAACCGGTTTAAGTTCATCTCCCGCTACCGTGCTTATCACGGTAACTCCATGGGAGCGCTGGCCGCAACCGGACAGGCGCAGCGAAAGATCAAGTACGAACCGCTGGCAGCGGGTTTCCTTCATGTGCGTCCGCCAGATACGTACCGCCGTCCTTCTGGCATGTCCGAAGAGGAATTCAACCTGTTCTGTGCCCGCGAGATTGAAGAAACCATTGTCTGGGAAGGTCAAGAAACGATAGCCGCTATCATTATGGAACCTGCCATTACAGGAGGTGGCGTGCTAGTTCCTCATCAAGTGTATATGGATGAAGTGCAACGCATTTGCCAAAAATATGGCGTCCTGCTCATTATGGATGAAGTGATCTGCGGCTTTGGACGCTCCGGACAAAAATTCGGCCATGTGAATTACAAGGTGAAGCCGGATATCATCACGATGGCAAAAGGACTGACAAGCGGGTATTTGCCGCTTTCCGCTACAGCCGTGCGCAAGGATATCTACGAATCATTCAAAGAGAGCACTCAATATGGTCATCTGCGTCATGTAAATACGTTCGGGGGAACGCCGGCCTCCTGTGCGCTCGCGCTCAAGAACTTAGAAATTATGGAACGGGAGAATTTAGTCGAACGCTCCAAGGTGCTTGGTGAGCGTCTGAAAGCAGAGATGGAAGAACTGAAGAGCCATCCGCTTGTCGGCGATATCCGCAGCTTTGGCTTCCTGATGGGTATCGAAGTGGTGAAGGATAAAACCACGAAAGAACCCCTTTCATTGGCTCAAACGAATAAAATTATTGCGGAATGCAAGGCACAAGGACTGATTATCAGTAAGAATGGCGATACGGTAGCTGGCTTTAATAACGTTCTGACGCTTTCCCCGCCACTGGCTTCCACGGATGCGGATTTGGATTTCATCGTTTCTACGTTTAAATCGGTCATTAAACAACAATCTTAAGGTGGTAGCATAGATGATTATTGGAGTTCCTAAAGAGATTAAAAACAATGAAAATCGCGTCGGAATGACGCCAGGCTCCGTCGTTTCTTATAGAAATTCGGGGAACGAAGTATGGATAGAAACAAACGCCGGGGCTGGCATTGGCTATTCCGATGAGGATTACCGTTTAGCTGGTGCCACTATTGTACAGACAGCTAAGGAAGCTTGGGCTGCGGAGATGGTTGTTAAAGTGAAGGAGCCTCTTCCTGCGGAATACGGATATTTTCGCGAAGGACTTATCTTGTATACGTATTTACACCTTGCGGCGGAGCTGGAATTGACCCAAGCCCTTGTTGAGAAAAATGTAACCGCCATTGCCTATGAAACCATCCAGCTCGACAATAACAGTCTTCCCTTGCTTACTCCTATGAGTGAAGTGGCCGGCAGAATGTCTATCCAAATTGGAGCTCATTTCCTTGAGAAAGCACATGGCGGCAAAGGCGTGTTACTTAGCGGCGTACCCGGCGTTGAACCGGGGAAAGTGACCATTATTGGCGGCGGAATCGTCGGTGCGAATGCAGCGAAAATGGCAGTTGGTCTCGGAGCCGACGTTAGCATCGTTGATATCAGTGCTGACCGATTGCGTCAATTGGACGATATGTTCCAAGGACGCATTAAAACGGTGATGTCCAATCCTTTTAATATTGGAGAAGTCGTACGGAGATCAGATCTCTTGATTGGAGCTGTACTTATCCCAGGCGCCCGTGCACCACAACTAGTAACGGAGTCCATGGTCAAAACGATGAGTCCAGGCTCGGTAATCGTCGACGTTGCGATCGATCAAGGCGGCTCTATCGAGACGATAGACCGGATTACTACGCATGATAATCCCACATACGTGAAATATGGGGTAGTTCATTATGCGGTGGCTAACATGCCAGGTGCGGTAGCACGTACTTCGACTCTTTCGCTCACGAACGCGACGACACCATATGGCATCCAAATCGCGAGCAAAGGCTATCGTGAGGCAGCGCTCCATAACAAGGCATTGGCTAAGGGCATTAACACAATAGCCGGACATGTGACTTATCAGGCCGTCGCTGATGCGCACGGTTACGCTTATAAAGATATTTATAGCTTTCTAAACGGGGAAAAAGTTCTTGTGTAAAAGAATCTTGTAAAAATCGCTGTTCCAGGCCCATGTGAGGTCGAGGAAGAGCGATTTTTTTGCATGTAGCGTTTTATACCTCTTTAGCTCGACAGGTTGATTTTGTTATTTTGCTTTAGGAGATTATTAAAAGGTATACTAAAGTAAATTATAGAGAAGCCATCGGACTCATATTACTATCGTTCGACTATGGAGGGAAAAACTTTGACTTCAAAGTTCATGTTAACGATCCAAGAAGTATTATCACGACCCCTATTTAAGGAAAGTATTGTTTTGGCAGGAAATGAAAGATTAGACCGCATTGTACGGTGGGTTCATATACTTGAAGTATCCGACTTTGAACAATTGATTCACGGTGATGAGATGATTCTTACCACAGGAATCGCTTTTCAGTCCGATCCAGATTCTTCTGTTCAATACTTGGAGCGTCTAATTAAAAGGAATGTGTCATGTCTGTGTATTGAAATGGGTGCTCAATTCAAGTTCGTGTCACCTGAAATGATCGAATTGGCCAAACGTCAGCGGTTTCCCTTAATCATATTTCCGCACACCGTGCGTTTTGTGGATATTACTCAGGATCTACATGCATTGATTATTAACCGCCACCATAAGTTGCTTCAGGATCTAGAGAAAATATCACGGGAATTTAACCGGCTGACTTTGACATCACAAGGGATCTCCAATGTACTAAAATTGCTCCAATCCAGCACCAAAGCGCAAATTGTGTATTGGCCCATTCAGAATCAATCTATTTTTGTGCCTGCTTTGTCGGCTGAGGAACAGAAGCCGCTAATCGACTTTTTGAAATCACGTATAGATGTGATTCCTGCCGATCAACCGAATGTCTCGCCATATTTGTGGGAGTATAAAAAGCAGTCGCTCATTCTGCAGCCAGTCGGAGCGCTCGGTAGAACGTGGGCTTATATCATCATTCTATTGGATCAAAAACCCGAGGAATACGACTACCTTATTCTCGATTCGGCATCCCTATCCATTGCACAGGATCTGCTTAGGAAGCGTTATATTGAGGACCGGAAATTGTATACGGAAAACTTGTGGATGGACGATTTGCTACATAGACGGCTGAATGATGAAAAGCAGATCGAATCCTTCATGGGTGCTGACTATAAAAAGCTGAACGAATTACCTTGCCGGGTTTGCTTAATTGAATCCAATTCTTTGGAAGAAAATCAATATCAATGGAGCATAATGAATGACAGCGATGAATCCGAGAGGATAAATTTGTCTTTAATGCTGCGTTCCTTGTTCGAACAGTTTTCTTTTTATCCGCTGATCACACTCCGAAACAATCGGATTATCGTTGCGGCATTTGATTTGAATCAGAAGAAGCCTGCGAAAGAAAGACTGATGAAGGTTTTCGAAACCCTGCTGAAGTCTTTCGCAAAACAGACGCCTGAGAACAGGCGTCTGTTGATCGGAGTGGGGAAGAGCAATGTTCATATAATCCATGCTTCTTCCAGCTATCAGGAAGCCATTCAGGCTGTTTCCATGTATTCTTGCTTTAAGACCCCTGTGCTGTTTTTTGAAGATCTCGGTGTATTTCAGCTATTATTCAACCTTGTGGATCGGGAGGTTCTGCAGGTGTTTGTGGAAAACTATTTGGGGCCTTTAATCAAACACGACCAGATCAAAGGAAGTGAGCTTCTGCGAACCCTTAAAATATATCTAGACAGTGACGGATCCAAAAAAGATGCGGCTCAAAAGCTGTTCGTGGTCAGGCAATCTCTGTACTACCGACTCGATAAAATTTCAGAGATTCTTGGAGAGAACTATATGGATTCGGAAAACCGTCTGGCCCTGCAAGTTGCCCTTCGAGCTTATCAATTACTTCATCCGGAAATACGGATGGATGAAAATAAGATACGGCAGACTGACTTAAGAGACTGAGGAACTTCCTCGAGTCTTTTTTTTAACCTAAGTCATTTGTCCAAAAGAAATGACGGTATTTTAACGCTGTGTCTAATGAAAAGAATGAATTAATTATTTATATTTATTTAATGAAGATTGGACAATAGAGAGAACCTTACTTGTATGTAATAAAACATGACATTTATTTTTTTTTTTTCGAAAAATAAAAAAGGAGGAAATTTTCATTGAAAGGCAAAAAGATCTTTATTACAGGTGCTGCGAGCGGAATCGGAAAAGCAACTGCCATAGCGTTTGCCGATATGGAGGCTGAGCTCATTCTAAATGATTTGCCGCAATCGTTTCAGAATTCCAATGTAGTATATGAAGTGGAAAAGCGTGGAGCGCGCTGTTCTGTGAGAGCGGGTGATGTTTCATCTTCCGAATCCGTTATGGACATGTTTCATGGGCTTGATTCAGTTGATGTGCTGGTGAATAACGCAGGCTTTTTGGAGGAGATATCTGTAATCGATATGTCCGATGAACAATGGGACCGAATGATTAAGGTTATGCTGTACGGAACGTTTTATTGTTCGCGGGAAGCCGTTAAATTGATGCAAAAGCAAAAAGGTAGAAAAATCATCAATATCGCTTCCGATTTAGGGCAGCTCGGTTGCGAAAAACTCTGCCATTATGCGGCGGCCAAAGGTGGAATTATCGCTTTTACTAAAAGCTTGGCTCGTGAACTCGGACCAGATGGGATCTGTGTTAATGCCGTTGCTCCAGGAGGTACAATGACCCCTCTTGTGGAACGTTTGGGTGCCCAATATATCTTGGAAGAGGCTGAAAAATATCCTATGAAAAGGTTGGGGCAGGCAGAAGAGATCGCTTCTGTTATTGTTTTTCTCGCCTCAGAGAAAGCCAGCTTTATGACTGGGCAGATTATCGGAGTTAACGGTGGAAGCGCCATGTATGGCTAATTTTAGTGAAGGGGAAAAAGATATGAATTTTTTGGATTTTATTGGATATGACCGCCATGGGAAAATAAAAGATTTGCCGACTTCACTAAACAAAGGGAAGCTTAACGCGAGCGGTGTTACATTGGCTGCGCTTGGTTTTAACGCTCCCGCTTGGGTAGCCGCTTCATCGATGTCTATATTATATGGAATTGTGGGTCATGCGGCGCCGCTCGCTATTCTTATTGCTTATTTTTTTCCTATGTTGATCATTGCACTATGCATGATTTATTTGGTAAGACAAGCTCCCTCGGCGGCAGGTACGTTCACCTTCGTCCAAAAATTTATCCATCCCAATGTTGCGACAATTATCGGATGGACCTATGGGATCGCTTGTGCTGCAGTTACCCCAATGACCGCCGTTATTGGCGCCCTATACATTCAATCGCTGATTCCGAATTTACAGGCGGCATGGTGGGCTCCGGTCATCGGCACAGTTATGATTTTGGTTTTTTGCCTGGTTTCACTCCGGGGAATCGAACTAACGGCCAAAGTGGCAGGTATTTTTCTTATCTTTGAAATAGCCGTCGTAGCTGGGCTTGGCATTTTTGGTATACTGGATCCTCATTCCCCTGGTATTTCATTCTCTTCTTTTTATTCCGTCAATGAGGCAGGAGGGTGGGCGGCTTTAGGTCCGGGAGTACTGTTCGGCGTATGGATGCTTGCCAACTTCGATTCGTCAATCAACCTGATTGAAGAGGCGAAAGTACCGGTGAGAACGATTCAAAAATCGATGATCTTCGTACTTACAATCGCTTTCATTGTTTACTCTCTGGCGGCGATAGGATGGCAGCTTGCGGTACCAGTTGATCAACTGGCGTCCATTGTAGAGAGCGGGGATGGCGGGCCAATCGGAGCGGTGGCCAATGTGTATTTACCCACAGGGTTAAGCTGGATTGTGCTCTTTGTGGTCGTTACTTCAGCATCGGCTGGACTCCAAATCTCGATGTCATCGGCGGCCAGAACCTTTTATCGCATGAGTGAGGAAGGGAATTTACCAAGTTGGATCGGCCAGGTAAATAAGCACAAAGTACCGTGGGTAGCTACAGTGTTGGTTACCATTACTTCCATTATTTTGGTCTGGTATAAGCCGTTGGGTAAACTGCAATGGTACTATGACGTAGTTACCATTACGCTGGTGATTTCATATATTTCCGCACTCGTTGCGTTTATTGTCGTCATCTACAAAGATAAAAAAGCCGGAATTGCAACTGCGGTTTCCGTTATTCCACTATTCTGCATTATCGTGTTGGGTTACATCGGTTATACGGCCGGAGCCCAACCTGCCGATCCGGCAAATTTGTATAACGCTTGGTATATGGGAGCATTTGTAATTTTATCCGGTATCGCATGGGTTGTTTATGGTCAAATTAGAAAAAAGAAAACGATTAATGTTAGAGGAAGTAAGGCGGATTTATAGAAAATAGTAAAAGAGGTAAGTTCGTATGGGAGTTAAATGGCCCGATGGGAAAAAAATCGCCGTATCGATCAGTTTTGATGTAGATGCCGAATCCGCTTTTGTTTTAGATGAAAACAATCATAAAAGGTTAAGTCTACTTTCGACTGGCGCTTACGGGAGGCGTGTAGGAATTCCTCGGATCCTTCGGCTTTTGGACAAGCACGGGGTAACCGCCAATTTTTTTGTGCCTGGCTATACAGCAGAAATCGATCCGGGTTTAATCGAGACCATAGCCCGTCACGGGCACAACATAGGTTGTCATGGATATTATCATGAACGAACAGACACCTTAACAGCCGATCAGGAAAATGAAATTTTAATAAAGTCCAAACGGATTCTTCAAGACATTACCGGAGTCGTCCCGACCGCATTTCGAGCTCCTTTGTGGGAAGTGACCCCGCAAACGCTGGAGCTGCTTGTCCAGCACGGCTTTGAAACGGACAGCAGCTTAATGGGTAGTGACATTCCTTACGTTTTGCAAGTGGGGAGTGAGCGATTGTTAGAGATACCTGTCACTTGGTTGTTGGACGATTGGGAACAATTTGCATACCACGCCGAACCGGCTAATGGGTACGTCATTGAAGAGCCCGATAAAGTGTTCCGGATGTGGAAGGAAGAGTTCGACGCTTTATATGAAGAAGGTCGCTTTTTTTCTCTGACCATGCATCCGGAGATTATGGGTAGAGCCTCCCGTATGAAAATGCTGGATCGTTTAATTGAGTATATGAAATCACAACCTGATGTATGGTTTGTTACCCACCGCGACTTGTATCAATTGTGGAAGAACGGACAGATTGAATTTGAAGAATACCCTTATTAAGCAGTTCTAAAAAAAAACATTTTCAGAAAAGGTGAACATATCTTGAATCAGCCGTCAAATTCCTTTATACCTTATGAACCAACTGGGATGCCTCGATACAGCGGAATACGTACCTTTATGCGTTTGCCTTACGAACCCTTGGTTAAACAATATGACGTCGTCATTTTAGGGGCGCCATTCGATACGTCTGCAAGCTATCGTTCCGGATCCCGATTTGGACCGGAAGCGATCAGACGGATTTCAAGCCTGCTCAGACCAGCTAATGTTTACCATAAAATACGTCCGACTGATGTGCTGACCTGTGTCGATGGAGGGGATATCATGACTGTTCCTGGAAACACCATGATTAGCCATGACAATATAACACAGCATGTTCAAGCATGGGCCAAACAAGGGGCAATTCCGATCGTTCTTGGCGGCGATCATTCGATCAGCTTGCCGGAACTCCGCGCAATCAGCTCTGTTCACGGTCCTTTGGCTCTTGTCCATTTTGATGCCCATGGAGATACGTGGGACGAATACTGGGGAGAGAAGTATACACACGGAACTCCTTTCCGAAGAGCCGTAGAGGAAGGGATTATTGATCCTTCGCGGTCCGTGCAAATCGGAATGCGGGGTACTGTTTATGATCCGAAAGACATTGATGAAGCACGGGAATTAGGATTTCTCGTCATTACGGCGGACGAAATACGCGAAATCGGATTGAAGGAAACCATGCGTCAAGCAGTTGATCGTGTAGGAAACGCCAAAGCGTTTCTGACATTCGACATCGACTTTCTGGATCCTGCTTACGCACCGGGTACGGGTACACCGGAAATTGCGGGCTTTACTACAGCCGAAGCGTTATATATGCTGCGTCAGCTGCAGGAGGTTCGGTTGGTTGGATGTGATCTGGTTGAAGTGCTTCCTGCTCTTGATCCTGCAGAAATTACTTCACTTGCTGGTGCGACTGTCGTATTTGAAATGCTCAGCCTGATCGCACTGCAAAAAAAGTTAGCTCTATAAATGATAATACATGGTCTGGAGGCAACACATGAGCTATCTTGTAACGGGCGGTTCCGGTTTCCTAGGCCGTACCTTAGTCAGGATATTAACGGAACGTGGTGAAAACGTCGTCTCTTACGACAGAAAAATATTCGAAGATCAAAAATATCCATTTGCCCAGATACAGGGGGATTTAAGCGACTTGCCCACCCTCTTGGAGACGATTCGTACCCATCGAGTAGAACGAATTATCCATACGGCTGCCATTTCGCATCCTTATTATTCAAGAGATATTCCATATCAGACGGTGTTGACGAATGCTCTCGGAACGACGCACATTTTTGAAGCTGCGAGATTGTCAGGAATTAAACGGGTGGTGAACTTGAGCTCAGAATGCGTTTATGGAAACAATAATGAGCTTAATATTGTCCATGAAAGCGCTTCGCTGCATCCCACAACTCCTTACGGCGCAACAAAAGTGTTTACCGAGAAGCTAGCTGCTGTTTATACCGATCTGTATGGTATGGAGATCCCGTCGCTGCGGCCTGGGTGGATCTATGGTCCTGGACAAATTATGCAATGTTATATGAAGAATTTGTTTCGGAATGCAATCGACGGTATCCCCACGTATGAAGAGAAGGGGCGGGACTATAGATTCCAGTATGTCCACGTTTCCGATGTGGCAGAAGCTTGTATATTGGCAGCAACTGCTTCCGGACTCAAGAATTATGTCTATAATGTAACTGCTGGAACACAAATATCTTACGCTGATCTAGAACAATATGTAAAAGAATTATTTCCGGAAGCGGAAATCGATATCGGAGAAGGAACGATTGACGTGTTAGACGCCAATGCAATTTTTGATATTTCACTTGCTAAACAAGAGTTGGGCTATGCACCAAAAATCGAACTTAAAAATGGTATGGCGCAGTATGCTCAGTGGTTGAGAACGAACGATTATTAAAGTATAAACAGGGGCTGGACAAAAAGTGGGCAGACGAATTAATTTCGTTCTGCCCGTTTCTTATCATGTGCATGGCCTCGATTCCTTTCAATGTCTGTTCTGCAGTGATCGACGGCTGGAGCGAACCTTTTTTGGAAAAGGTTATTGACAAGTACCCAAGGAGTACGTAAAATAAACTTATGAAAATTAATTTTTATATCATATAAAAAATTTTAATTATATAAGCAGGGAGAAGTGATTGAATTGGAATCTATTAATGAAGAGTTGAATGTTTTGCGTTCATTACTCCTTTGCATTGCATCGCAGTTTGGAGAAAAATGCGAAGTGGTATTACACGATCTAACCAATGGGTATGAAAGTACCATTTTAGCCATTGAGAACGGACATATAACGGGTAGAAAAGTCGGAGATTGCGGTAGCAACCTTGGATTGGAAGTGCTTCGTGGAACTATGATGGATGGTGATCGATATAACTACATTACGCATACCAAAGAAGGGAAAATTTTAAGATCTTCTTCTACGTACATAAAAAACATGGCAGGGATAACAATCGGCGCGATTTGTATCAATTTTGATATTACTGACTTGATGATGGCAGAAAATACGTTGAAATCAATTACTATGCATAGCTTGGATCAAGATGTAAAAGAAGTTTTTGTTAATGATGTGAATGATCTTTTGGACTACCTGTTACTGGAATGTCAAAAGGCGATAGGGAAGCCGGTATCCCATATGTCTAAAGAAGACAAAATAAAAGCGATACAATTCCTCGATGTGAGAGGTGCATTTCTTGTCAAAAAAGCAGGTGATAAGGTCTGCCAGTTTTTGGACATATCCAAGTTTACTCTTTATAACCACATTGACGAAGCACGAGTAAGCCAAGAAAAAAGTTCAAAGCAAAGCCTCTTGTAAGATGGAGGTAAAGCAACAGCTTATTTTGAAGGGGGTGATATAAGCATGGCGAATCGGATTTAAGCAGCTAGAATGCAATAACAAACGGGGGGTAGAATACATTAACACTCGATTGTCGGGTGAGATCCAGGAGCTAAGCTACGACTTTTCGAACTTCAAAGTAGTTTACATGAACGCGCTTACAAAAAGTCCCATAAGCTGGGGAAAATCTAAGGAGGTCATTATCTATGAAAAACAAATTCAAATCACTTCTAGTCGCAAGTCTATCTGTGTTAATTGCGGTATCGCTTGTTGGCTGTACTCTCGGTAAAAGTACGAACAATGCTGCACAAAGTAATGTTTCAACTTTGCAAAAAGCGATTCAAACGAAAAAATTGACGGTGGGCTGCATTTTATCTTTCCCTCCATTCGGTTATAAGGACGAGAAAGGAGATCCACAAGGATACGATGTCGATCTTGCAAAAGCGATTGCAAAAAGCTTGAATGCAGAAATAACCATAGTGGATGTTACAGCCGATGCCCGCATACCGAGCTTGGAAACTGGAAAAGTTGATCTAGTTATCGGTAATTTTACGCGAACATTAGAACGCGCTCAAAAAATAGATTTCACAAATCCCTATATCGCTGCTGGTGAACGACTGCTAGTTAAGAAGGGAACCGTTACGAAGATTGAAGAACTGAACGGCAAAAAGTTTGCAGTAACGAAAGGTTCCACTAATGCCGATATTGTGAAAAAGCATGTACCTAACGCAGAAATCGTTTACTCTACAACATCAGCGGATGCTGTGCAATTAGTGAAAAATGGTCAAGCAGCTGCGTTTATTGAGGATAGCAACTTCTTGCAATACCAAGCAAAATTAAATCCTGACCTTGAAGTTATAGGCGACTCGCTTATAATGCCGGAATACAATGCGTTTGGCGTAAAAAAAGGTGATCAAGATTGGTTAAACTATTTGAATCTGTATCTGTTCCAAATCAATACAAACGGAGAAAACAAAGCGTTGTATAAAAAATGGTTCGGAAATGACCTTCCTTTTAAATTAAACCCTGAATACTAAATTTGTTTTTATTAATTTCCTGCCTGCTTCATGCAGGCGGGACCCAAAAGGGGTGCTAATATGTTTTTTGATTGGGGGACGCCCTTTCGTCATTTTGACGATTTATTGCGAGGTGCCGGAACAACGCTATGGATTACCGTATTGACATTTATTATATCGTCTATTGCAGGAACCTTTCTGGCATTAGCGAGGTTGAACAGAGAACATAAAGTCCTCTATTTCCTTTCTTCCGTTTATGTTGAATTAATCCGAAACACGCCAGTATTGGTGCAAATCTTTTTTATATATTTCGGGCTTCCGCAATTTGGAATTCTCCTTCCTCCGTTAACTGCCGGTTTAATCGCCTTATCCATCAATAATTCTGCTTACATTGCAGAAATTATGAGATCGGGGATCAAATCAACGCATAAAGGTCAATGGGAAGCAGCATCATCGCTTGGTTTAACAAGCTTTCGGATCTTTCGACTCGTTATTTTGCCACAGGCGTTACGAAATATTTTCCCTGCTTTAACAAATCAATTCATCATGATTCTTTTTGGAACAAGTCTACTATCTATTTTGGATGTAAGAGAGCTAACTCAAAGAGCTTCTATTTTGAATTCTGAAACCTTTCGTACAATGGAAATTTTTATTGTCGTCACTATGATGTATTATGTCATTTCGATTTTCTCTTCCATTGTTTTAAAGTGGATCAATCGCAGGTTCTTTCCAAGTACATCGAAATAGGAGTGTTCGCAAATGGATTTTGGTGCAATTTTTATTTATAAAACACTCATATGGAAAGGGTTTATTGTCACTCTTGAACTTTCCATTATTGCTATCATCACAGGCACTATAGTAGGATTGATTGCAGGGTTATTGCAAACAAGCAAATGGAGATTGTTGAAATATCTCACTAAAGTGTATATTGAACTGTTTCGCGGTTCACCCCTGCTGTTGCAGCTGTTTATGGTCTTTTTCGGATTGCCTTACATGGGGATATCTATTGGTATTTTCCAAGCGACCGTGCTTGTTTTTACATTGTATGGCGGAGCCTACATTGCAGAAATTGTACGATCTGGCATTGAAGCTATTCCTAAGGGACAGTTCGAGGCTGCAGAGTCGATAGGATTGACTTATCGACAGATTATGCAAAAAATTATTTTGCCACAAGCTTTCAAAATTTCACTTCCTCCGCTTATCGGTTTTTATTTGGGATTAATTAAGGATACTTCGATCGCATCTATTATCGGCTATGTGGAAACTGTTAAACAAGGTCAAGCAATTATCACTATGACATCAAGACCATTTGAAGTGTATATAGCGATTTCAATCTTATATTTTATCATTTGCTATCCGCTATCATTGTATGTTGGCTGGAAGGAAGAGAGGAGCAGATACTGATGATTATTTTAAAAGATATACGTAAATCTTATGGCAAGCATACCGTTTTAAAAGGCGTGTCGTTGAAAGTGAATAAAGGAGAAGTTGTTGTCATCATTGGACCAAGCGGTTCGGGAAAGAGCACAATACTTCGCAGTATTAACAAACTGGAAATGGTTGACAGCGGCGAAATTATTATTGACAGCCAACCGATTGATAATAAAAAATCAACGGTACGCAATATGCGGAAAAATGTAGGTATGGTTTTTCAACAATTTAATTTATTTCCTCATTTAACCTCACATGAAAATATTGCAATGGGGCCTCTTTATTCTCTAGGTTTTTCAAAAGGGGACACAGAAAAAATAGTAAATGATTTGTTGCAAAAAGTAGGTCTTTTAGATAAAAAACACAGTTATCCCTCCCAGCTTTCAGGTGGTCAGCAGCAGCGTATCGCTATAGCTAGAGCATTGGCTATGCAACCGAAGGTGATGCTTTTTGATGAGCCAACATCCGCTCTGGATCCCGAATTGGTCGGAGAAGTGCTGGCAGTCATGAAAACGCTGGCCAGAGAGGGAATGACAATGATCGTGGTCACTCATGAAATGAATTTTGCACGAGAAGTTGCCAATAAGGTTTTGGTTATGGCGGATGGCGCGATTATTGAAGAAGGGACTCCTGAACAAATTTTCAAGGCTCCAAAAGAAGTGAGAACACAAAACTTTTTACGCTCTGTTATAGATAAATAGCATCGAAGATGAAGAACGGAAGTGAAAGAATTCCCAAAAGGAGAAAATGATGACGCAAACCTTACTAGAAAAATTAACACAAGAGAAAACGATTGCGATTATTCGAGGGATTCCTGATCGTGCGGGGGATGCCGCAGCACAAGCGCTTGCAATGGGGGGTATCGTGTTTTTGGAAGTAACCTTGAATACGGAAGGCGCGCTCCATATGATCGCTCGTTTTAGAGAGAAGTATAGCGGTCAGTTGCACATTGGTGCAGGCACTGTACTCAACCTTTCTATGGCCAAAGAAGCCGTTGCTGCTGGTGCAGAATACCTCATTTCTCCGAACTTAAATGAAGAGGTCATTCAATATGGCGTGAAAACAGGTGTTGAAGTTTGGTCTGGAACCATGACGCCATCGGAAATCGTCCGTGCATACGAGGCGGGTGCCAAGGCCGTCAAAGTATTCCCTATGGGTTCGCTTGGTGTGAATTATTTAAAAGAAATTCGTGCTCCATTGAATCATATTCCAATGATCGCTACCGGAGGCGTTAACTTGCATAATATTCTTGAATTTCTAGATGCGGGAGCCATCGCAGTCGGTCTTGGCAGTAATTTGGTTGACGTAAAATCTGTACAGGATGGTGATTTCGCTACAATAGAGTTGCGTGCTCGTGCCTATGTTGATAAAGTTAAAGGATTGAAAAGTCTGTGAATTTCTTACCCCAAGTGGATGTTATATAAAGAAAGAGGGTTGATCCAATGTTTGAAACTCCGTGCTTATTAATCGATGTACAGAAAATGAATAGAAACATAGAACATATGGCAGAAATAGCTGCGCGCAATGGGGTTCATATCCGACCGCATTCTAAAACACATAAGATTCCCGCTATTGCCAAAAGACAGATGGATGCTGGAGCGATAGGAATTACTGTTGCTAAAGTTTCAGAAGCGGAGGTTATGGCGAATCAGGGCATAGATAATATTTTTATCGCGTACCCGCTTGTAACACAAAGTAAAATTGAACGAGCGATTAAGCTGAGTCAAACGATCCAATTGATCGTTGGAGTGGATAGCTTCGAAGGTGCGCTTAAATTGTCGGAAATAAGTAAAAGTCATAGCCATACACTCAAGGTTCGCTTAGAAATTGATACCGGTTTGCAAAGAACCGGCGTTCGCTATGATCATGCAATTCAGCTTGCCCAGCAAATCCAAGGCTTGGATCATATTGAATTGACCGGTATTTATACTTATCGGGGTGCACTTCTCAATGGAAAACCTACGCTTGATTTAGAAACTGCGGGTATCGAAGAAGGGAAGCTCATGGCTGATTTAGCCGAGAAAATGCGAGTGAACGGTATCCCTATTACCGATGTAAGCGTAGGTTCGACACCTACCTCGCCTTATGCCTCGCAAGTAAAGGGGGTAACGGAGGTTCGCCCAGGCACTTATGTTTTTCAAGATTGTATGCAGGTGAAATTAGGTGTTTGTACTATTGAAGATTGTGCGGCCACTATCCTCGTAAATGTAGTCAGTCTTGCTGCAGAGCATCAAGCCATTATTGATGGCGGCAGTAAAACATTTGCAACAGATATACAGCCGAATACGATTCCGTTATCCTTGCAAGGCTTTGGGCACATTCTGGATGCCCCCTCTGCTGTCTTAGAACGAATGAACGAAGAGCACGGGATGATTCGTTTGAATAAGGATCTAGGTTGGAAAATAGGCGATCAACTTAGAATCATTCCCAATCATATATGCAGCACTGTCAACCTGCATAATAAAGTCTACTTTATAGATGGAGATCAAATAGAAGAAGTGACTGTCTTTGGTAGGGGAATGCTCGAATAAATGACGGGGAGGAAGGTAATGCTTGCTTTCCATCCATACCCGAGGGGAATCATACTTTAGCTAGACAAGGAACGGAACGTTTGTTTTACTGCACAGGATTGCTGTAGCTAATTTTTTAGGAGATGAATATAGAAATGGGACAAATTGAACAACGATTAATCGAATTGGGGATCGAGCTTCCCCTTGCAGCAAAACCAAAATTTTCATATACTGCCTGTAATCAAACAGGGAATTTGCTGTATTTGTCAGGACAGGATTGTCGAATTAATGGTATTTTGATGTATGAAGGGAAACTAGGGCAGAATGTTACGATTGAACAAGGGGAGCAAGCAGCCTATCAAACGATCATTAATTGCTTGGCAGTTATGAAGGAATACTTAGGTGATTTAGACCGCGTGGTGAAAATTGTTAAAATGCTCGGCTTTGTTAATAGCGCGCCTGGCTTTGCCGATCAACCGATTGTAATAAATGGAGCTTCTAATTTGTTGTTAGACGTTTTTGGTGAGAAAGGTAAGCATGCTCGCTCCGCTATTGGTACGAGTGATCTCCCCTTTCATACACCAGTAGAAATCGAACTTATCGTGGAGATCCGACCGTAAAGCGTTTATTCATATTGAAGAAGGGGGATGCGTAAGCGTCCCTCTTTTAAAATATCAGACATTACAATGAAAAAACAAAACGCTAACCTCTTGATCAAATAACAGATCGAAAATTAGGGTGTTCATTTTTTGATGGAGTTCTACAAATCAGGTCTCAACTCATAATCCCACCAGGTGTGGCTTTTTTTCGTGGTTACATTGGTAATGGTGTTCTTATCCGGGTTAAGCCCGAAAATGTCCTTGTTTAAAGCGACATAGCCAATACCTTGAATGGAATCTGCTAATTTGGATGCAGTGGCATGAGTGTCTATTGTAAAAAATCCATCTGTTTCAGCAGCCTTACTATTATAAAGACGATCATTATAGGCTTTAATTATTAAAGTTTGATTATCCGTATTGAGCACATCGATGTCTATTACTTTAAGCTGTTTATTAATGTTATAAGACATTCCATTCTTATCGATAAGAGCAAGCTGTCCTAATCTATAAAAGTTTCTAGTATTAAGATCTCCAGCAGGTGCATAGCTAGAAATCCAATAACTTCCATCCGAATTTTTGATCAGCTTATCCGGCCATTGTGTATAACCGTCTACTTTCTTTGCTTGATCTTGATGAATGACAAATACTAGATCTTCAAATGGTGTATAGGGTCCTGGGATATGGATAAGATAATAGACTGTCAAGATGAGGAGCGAGTTGTCATCATCCAATTTAATAAAATTAGCGCTATAATTTATTCCGGAATCCGTCTCGGGATCGGTCTTCTTGGATTCCTCTATTTTTTCGAGGTAGGGCTCGAGCGGTACTATTTTTTGCTCCTTGTAGTAGATGGAATCGCCTTTTCTAACGATTAATTCATCAGATTTTAGAGATTGGGGCAGAGCGTTTTGCTCACCTTGCTGTGCAGCCTTTTCCAAAATCATGCGATTTTCTTGGTCAGTGATACGCTTATATCTGCCATCTAAAGCTTTGTTTATTTTATAAGTACTTTCGGTGGTTCCAGTACCAACATATAAGAAGTTAGCATTATCATAGAGGATATGGAACAAAATAGGAACCTGGTTGCTTCTGATATGGTAACCTGTGGCAGCATTCCATTCTGTATTCCAATGGAAAAGGTCATGGGTAAAATGCCAAGTCATGGGGAAATAAGTAATATTCCGAAACAGAAGCAGTGGATACTTCTCTGTAGAATTCATGATTTTTTCCTCGTTCACTTTAATCGGGAAGGAAACTACTTGGGCGTCGTATGTTCTCGTAAGACTGTTATTGCCTGACAGGTCCTGTTTCAAGGGGTGTCTTTCACCGGGTGAGAGAATAGTTAGACCTTGCTTTTTATCCCACTGAATGGAAAGTCCAAGTGCTTTGGCATAATCGATAGTCATGGGGAAATAAGTGATGTTTTTATATACCAAGAGTGGGTATAGCGCATGCTTATTATCGATTTTCTTGCCATTTACCTCGACAGCGAACTTGGGCATGATCACCTTCACTTTAGATGTTGCTGCGGATGCTGGTGCAATGATGTTGGGCAGAATGACACATAAAGCAATAAAACAGATAATTAGGGGTCGGATTTTCATTATTTTCTCTCCTTCCGGAAACTAGAAACAATAAAGAACACCAATTTGGCGTTCTTTATTGTTTCTCCGTGACAGATGAAAGCTCAATCCATTCATTAGACCAGTTGCCAATTTCCTTAAAGATAGGAGCTAAAGCGCGGGATTTTTCAGTCAGAGAGTACTCAATTCTCACAGGTGTCTCTGGATAGACAGCTCGGTGGATAAGACCCTCTGCTTCCAGCTCTTTGAGACGATCAGAAAGGACTTTTCCGGTCAGGTTAGGTAATGATTTCTCTATTGCGATAAAACGCTGCGGTCCGGAAAGTAATTGAAATATGATCATAGCCGTCCATCGCTTACTTAAAATCTCAATTGCCTTTTCAAACCGGGGACACAATTGTTGTGGATCCATTGTCATCACCTCATATTTATATACTCATTATACATGAATTGACATTTAGAAACAATCGATGCAAGTATCAAACGTAATCATGATGTCTGTCACGGGGTCTGTGCTCAAACCCAGGTGGCGGCGGAACGATGTGATATTTGAAGGGGGTGAGGATTATCTTTTATATTATTGCTTTGTTAGTCGTTCTAGTGGATCAAATATCTAAATACTTTATCCGAACATATGTCAACATAGACGAATACGTTACATTTTTGGGTATACAAATGACGCATATTGAAAATAGTGGGATGGCAGGTAGCTTGCTTCAAGGATATGCAAGAATCTTTGGGATTGCTGCCGTGTTATTCATCGCGGGTGTGCTTTATTATCGAAAGACAGGCGTATTGAAGGGATGGATAAATGTGCTTAGCTTTGGCTTTTTAGTTGGAGGAGCCGCTGGGAATGGAATTGACCGTATATTGTTCGGGCAGGTTACGGACTTTCTAGTGTCACGATCCAGAAATGGCGTTCTTAATCTGGCTGATCATGCTATTGAGATTGGGATGCTGCTGCTTGTAGTGAGTGCTGTATTTAGGACTTTACATAATTGGAGAATGAGACGAGCTAGTTCTAAATTTATTGCATAATGAGAAATCAGTTCTGTCCACTCTATGCACTTTAATGAAGGAATTTCGTTATTAGTGCTATGATTTTCCTTATTTTAGTTTGATAATTGGCTAGATGGCGGGGATAACGAAACTTTGGCGTTATTAACGAAAAATTTTCGCTAATAACGCCAAAGTTTCGTTATTTCTTCCCATATAACCACATAATAGCTAAAATAGCGAAAATGTAGTCTGTTTTAGCGAAATTTTTTCTTTCATGTGATGACTGATCTTATATTTCCGAATAAACGTACGCTTCGCAACCATATGCTCGCGAAGCTGATTGGTTTGTGGCTATTAGCAGCTGTAAAAGCATTGACACATTGAGCTAGAACAGCAGTTTACCTTGCTTTCCCTTTAACCCATACGGTTTGAAGCTGCAATTCAGGCGAAACAAGTAATAAATCAGCTTGCTTTCCTTCAGCGATACTGCCCATATGATCGGCAAAGCCTAATGTGGCGGCCGGAGTTCCGCTAGCCATTTGACTGACCTGTGGGATCGGCAATCCAATCTTTTCCACGCAAAAACGAAAAGCATCGATCATCGTTAGGGTGCTGCCAGCTAAGCTATCCCCTTCAAGCAAACGGGCAACGCCGTCTTTTACAATGACCTTCAAACCGCCTAGCTTATAAATACCTTCGTTTAAGCCTGTTGCGCACATAGCGTCTGTAACGAGCAGCAGCTTATCCTTTGGCTTAGCTTTACTTAATAATTGAATGCAAGCAGAGTGTACATGATGCCCATCGGCAATGATTTCAGCATAAATGCGATCATCGGACAAAACAGCTCCGACCGTTCCCGGCTCACGATGATGCAGCACACGCATTGCATTAAACGTATGCACCGCATGCTGAAGTCCATGCTCTACTGCAGCTTCGATCTGCTCATAGGAAGCATCCGTATGACCGCAAGCAACGGTAATGCCCTGGCCTTTAAGCCAGCTAATGAGGGGCAGAGCGCCTTCTTGCTCAGGAGCAAGCGTCAATAAACGGATGACATCCGGATGCTCCCTAACCCAGCTTTCAAGCCAAGTGATTTGTGGCAGGGTGATAAAGGCTGGATTTTGCGCACCAGGAAACTTCGGACTGATGAAGGGACCTTCCAGATGTACCCCAAGTAATTGAGCATAAGGCATATCTCCCTGCATATATTCATCCACTACGGAAAGTACGGCAGATATTTCCTCATGGGAAGCTGTCATCGTGGTAGCTAGCATTGCAGTTGTTCCATTTTTGCTGTGAAAGCCTGTAATCGTGTTCAATGCTTCAAGGCTTGCATCCATGAAATCTGCACCAAAGCCGCCATGCACATGCACATCAATGAAGCCGGGCAGCACCCAGCCGCCCTGGGCATCAATCGTTTGTTCGATATCGCTGCATTTAATCTTGTCTTGTTTAAATTTCCAACCGGCATCGTGCTGCTCAATTCGTTTAAGCTCATTTTCGGAGCCTACCCAAGCAATTTTCCCTTCGTATACAAGCAACGCGCCTTGTTCAATAACCGATCCATCTTGAACGACTACTTTTCCATTCTTGATTAACCACGTGTTAGAAAGTTTCATACGAATAAACCTCCCGCTTCTGAATCGAGCATAACAACTAAATGAGGATGAGTTTGCAATAATGAGGCTGGATTTTCCGTCGTAATCGGTCCTGTGAGTGCATCATGAACGATCTTGGCTTTGTCTGCGCCTCGTACAACAAGTAAGATGCTTTTGGCTTTTAGAATTGTACCGATTCCCATTGTAATTGCGTGAGTAGGGACTTGATCTAGACTGTGAAAATAACGCGCATTGGCAAGTCTCGTTTCTTCCTTTAGCTCCACAAGGTGGGTTCCACCCACTAAGCCTTCATCAGGTTCGTTAAAGCCAATATGACCGTTGTGTCCCAAGCCGAGAATTTGCAAATCTATTTGTGCTATAGCATCGAGAAGTGTATCGTAACGCAAACACTCCGCTTGCAAATCTGGCGCATTTCCATTGGGAATATGGATGCTTTGTTTAGGTAAATCAATATGATCGAATAGATGCTGCTGCATGTAGGCATGATAGCTTTGATCATGAGTCTCCGACAATCCGACATATTCATCCAAATTGAAGCAAATGGCATTGTGAAAATGAATTTGCTGCAGCTCATGCAGCTTGATTAACTCTTCATATATACCGACGGGTGTTCCGCCGGTAGCTAGACCAAGGACAGCATTAGGCTTGGCCTGTAATAAATGGGCGATTAATCCAGCTGCTGCTGTATTCAGTAAGGCATTGCTGGGGAAAATACGAATATCCATAGTAGGCTCTACCCCTTTTTGCGAAATTTTTGCACCATTTGATAAGAAAGCTCTAGACTCGGTATATATTGTGAAAAATTCGAACTCAGTAATGCGGTGAATAATATATCAATGACGTGAAGCTGAGCAATGCGTGATGCCATATCCCCGCGGCGAATGCCCGCCTCCAGCGTGGAAGTGAACAGTTTAATATCCGCTTGCTTGGATAAGGTGTTCGTTCCATATTTGGTTAAGCTGATGGTTGTGGCTCCGCGTTCTTTGGCTGCTTGCAGTGCAGAGATCGTTTCCACTGTTTCACCCGAATATGAAATCGCAAATGCAACATCCTTGGGTTGAAGCGTTGATGCCGTCGTGATCTGCAAATGCGGGTCTGTATTTGCGTTTGCATGTATGCCTATCCGCACAAGTTTTTGCGAAAAATCCTGAGCCACGATACCTGAAGTCGCTACCCCATAGAGATCGACTCGATTCGCTTCTCTAAAAGCATCCAAGGCACGCTGCAGCTCCTTAACATCCAGCATCCGAGTCGTATCTGTAATCGAACGCAAATGGTTGGCTTCCATAGCGCCAATAATACTGTGCAGCGAATTGCCTGCAACAATATCTTGGTAAGATTGACTTTGGGTCTGTCCGGCTAGCTCGGTGGCAAGCTTAACTTTAAAATCCGTGTATCCTTTGAAATGGAATGCCTTGCAGAATCGCGAAATGGTCGCTGTACTTGCAGTCGAAGCGAGGGACAAGTCCGCTATCCCCATGGTTATAACCTGCAATGAATGATCCATAATATATTGGGCAAGTACTTGTTCTTTGGAGTGGAGCTGAGAATGTTTATCTGCGATGGCTTGAATAATATTCGACATAGCTCCCCCTCCTAAACGATCATCGTGAAAAATAATTACTAAATTAATTATAAAAAATGAAAAATATTTTCATAATTATCATATCGTATATACTGAGATCGGTCAATGTCGAAATTCGGATATGTGTTGGCGTGAATTCGTAATTTTACTATTTTTTATGTAGTGGTATACTAGAAAAAGTTGTAATAATGATGATACTCAAGGAGTGAATACGAATGAAAAAATTCAGAGTGGGGATGATCGGTTGCGGTAATATTTTTCCCATGCATGCAGTATCCATACAGAAAAGCGGATTGGCAGAAATAGTAGCAATTTGCGACATCAAGGAAGATCGCGTGAAGAAATTTGCGGATCGTTATCAGTGTGCCGCCTATCTGGATTATCAAGAAATGATCGATAAAGCGGACCTAGATGTTGTCCATGTTTGTACACCGCATTATCTTCATGCGCCAATGGTCATTTATGCTGCAAAGGCAGGCAAGCATGTGATGACTGAGAAACCAATGAGCATTCGTATTGAAGATGCGGAGCAAATGATTGAGGCTTGTGCAACGAATAACGTCACCTTCGGGGTTATTTTTCAGAATCGGTACAATTCTGGCTCGCTCTTAATTAAAGAAGCTTTGGATAAATTTGAATTGGGACATATTCTGGGTGGAAAATGCTCGGTGACTTGGAAGCGGACAGATGAGTATTACAGCCATAGCGATTGGAAGGGTACCTGGGATATGGAGGGTGGCGGTGTACTGATCGATCAAGCCATTCATACCATGGATCTGCTGCGTTGGTTTATGGGACAAGACATTGAATACGTGGAAGCACAGATTGGCAACCGTGCCCATGAAATCATTCAAGTGGAAGATAGCGTAGAAGGTGTTGTTAAATATAAGAATGGTGTCTTTACTGGCTTCTATGCCATCAACTATTATAGCTATGACGCGCCCGTGGAAATTGAATTGCATTGCGAGCATGCGATTGCCAAAATGGTGGGCGACAAGGCAACGATTACTTATAAAGACGGCTTTACGGTGACTCGCGATTCCGATCCTAACGAATCGATAGATTTCGGAGACGGTGTGAAATCGTATTGGGGCGTCAGCCACGTCAAACAAATTTCGGAGTTTTATCAGAATTTAGCGGATGGGGTAAAACCAGCTATTGATGGCAATGAAGCGTTCAAAACGCAAAAGATGATCGCTTCGATCTATAAATCGGGTAAAGAGGGTAAAAGAGTTTATTTATAGAGAAAATATGAAAAAGACCGAATTTGCTACTTTAAAGTAGTTGATTCGGTCTTTTTTTGTTATGGACATTGAATGAAAATAGTCTTTAGTGCAACTGAATTAACTGGAAAATCTCCCGCTAAAATGGTTCTAAAATCGCGAAAACGAAATTTAACTGGAAAAACGCCTGCTAATTTGCTGTTTTTTTGCCAAAGTACGGTAATTCACATAAATTAGCGGGAGAAATTCCATCTAAATATCTAAAGTGACTCAATGTACGCGCATTAACTGGAGAAATTCCAACTAAATGTCGTGTTTGGATTATTCGGTAGCCACCGATTGATCTGCTTGCAGACCAACTGGTGCGATACGAACAAAGCTGCTGACAAGGGCATTCAATAGCTGTTGGATGCTGTCTGCCGCTTCCGTTTGAGCGGAATTAGCAAGTTCAGCTTGATAAGCAGTAAGCAATTCGTTTAGATCCTTGAGGCTTTGTGCGCCAATGGCTTCGATTTTCACTTTAGCGCCTTTGGCAATACGACGTTCGATGGCTGCGATATCGAGACCCATTTCCGGAACGAGCCGTTGGTAGACGACTCCACCTGTCATCCCTGCACAAATCCAAGGACCTGGATCACCTAGAACAACTGCGCGTCCGTTGGTCATATATTCAAAGGCAAAGCCTTTTAAGTTAGCACGGCTGGCGATGCCGCCAAGATGATCCTGCAAAGGTGAAGTGATATCACCGCCGAACACGACATCGGCTCCTGAAAAACGAATGCAGGCACGGGAATCCGCGTTTCCTTGAATCAGAAAGAGACCGTGCTGTGCGCCGTATCCGAAGGATTTACCGACTGAACCGTTAATGTATGCATGATAACGACTTGGGGCTTTAAGTATGGCAACTTTGCCGCCTGCTGCCATTTTACCGACTCCATCTTCAGCCCCGCCATGAACGGTAATATCAACACC
Organism: Paenibacillaceae bacterium; assembly: GCA_040904685.1. Lineage (GTDB taxonomy): Bacteria > Bacillota > Bacilli > Paenibacillales > NBRC-103111 > Paenibacillus_AC. The sequence continues at coordinate 30,027 of JBBDSZ010000016.1, forward strand.
TCTTGCATTAAATGCTGCTAGACCATTACCCGGTACAGAGCCTTCGGTTAGATCAAGCGAAATCTTAGGCAAGCTATCATAGCTGCCGTCGAGATGATCGCTGACACGCAGACTGGAGAACCGAGTGCCGAGGATACGCGCTTCAGATGAAAGCTTAGACCATGTGCGACTGACTGGAGCTTTAAAGGAAACAGAGGTTGGGTAAAATGCCTGACCTTCTGCTCCTGCAGATAAAGAAATATCCACAGTTGGCCCTTTCATAGTTGATCCTTCAACAGCAGCTTGAACTTTTTCTAATTGCATAAATTGTGCTGGAGTTGGTCGTAGGATAGCGGTTAAATCAATTTGCTCCAAGCAGCGAGCTTGCACCAATAAGTCAGATCGACCGACTAGCTCTTGCGCGTTCTTAAAGCCAAGCTCTGCGACAATACTGCGAATTTCCTCGCCCATTGCTCCGAATAAACGAATTAAGCCATCTACAGCAAGGTCGTATACCCTTGGAACGAAACGACGAAGTCCTTTTTCCTCCGCTTCTTCCATCGAATCAATCTGCGTTGCAATCCCAACGTGGCAGGTGTCCAGATGACAGCCGCGGCAAGAGGTACAACCGATAGCCTGCATTGCAATACTGCCAAAGCCACAACGATTAGCACCGAGCAGCATCATTTTTACAACATCGGCTCCGGACTTTAAGCCACCATCGGACCATAGCTCAACTGTGTGGCGTAGACCAGCTTCGATCAAAGCGACATGTGCGAGTTTAGTGCCAATTTCTGTAGGCAAGCCAACATGGGTGAGGGAATGAATTCGCGCTGCGCCTGTACCTCCATCAAAGCCGGATAGGGTAATGACATCCGCGCCCGCTTTGGCAACACCGACTACGATGGTACCGATACCTGGCACGATGGGCACTTTAACGATAATTTTTGCTTTGCGTCCGCTTGCTTCGCGAAGCTCAGAAATGATTTGTGATAAATCCTCAATCGAATAAATATCATGGTTGTTGGACGGTGAAATGAGATCAGAACCGATGGTAGCGTTCCGTGCTGCTGCGATTTTGGCTGTTACCTTAGAGCCTGGCAAATGTCCGCCTTCGCCTGGTTTTGCGCCTTGACCAATTTTAAGCTCTAAAAAGGCAACGGAATTGGCAAGCTCAACGTTAATCCCAAAACGACCAGAAGCGACTTGGGCACCGCGGGTTGTTTTGTAGCGACCAAGCATATCCTTGATCTCGCCGCCTTCACCATTCATCGTGACCATATTGAGACGATCTCCTGCTTCCGCGTATGCGCGGAAGGCTGTTTCATTCTGCGAGCCAAAGGACATGGAAGAAATCAGCATCGGCAAGCTATGATTTCCCACAGAGATATCGACCTGCTCTGGTTTTAATGGGCTGCGGTCTGCTAAGGCTTTCTTGTAATTGAAATCAGTAATATGACGAATCGAAACGGGATTTTTTATCTCTTCTTCGCGCAGCTTATCGGTGTAATCGCTGTAAGGTGAAATGCCGGCAGCTGCTTCATTCAAGGATTTCCACATTCGTTGGAAGAAATGGAAGTTGCGAGCTGCTTTCGCCTTTGAATCGCTGAAATCGGCGTAGCGTTTTTCGGCATCGACTTCTAGTTTGGCGAAGCTGTTTCCAGCTGTCTCACTACCCAAATAATTTACGATATCAAGTACCTCGGCAACCTCGGGGTGAAGGCCGATTGATGAGAAGAAGCGGGTATAACCGCGTAATTCATGGGTACCGATGGTGGAGATGACTTTCTCTAAGCCTTTTGATAGAGCGGAATGGACTTTTCTTGCTGCAGGTGATCCGCTTTTACTGGATGCTGTACTAAACAATAGATAAGGTGAAATCACATCCGCACCTAAACCACAGGCAACCGCAATATCATGCAGGTTGCGAATCGCACCGGAACGAAGCACGATGGATGCTTGGCGTCTAAGGTTATCGCCCGAGCCTAGTTTTTCTGCTCGCAGTGCGACATCGATTTTGGATAAAGCAAGATGTGGATCGAGCCACAAAAGGTCATTCTGATGAGCAAGACGATCATCCAAGAAGAGTAGTAAAGCGCCTTGTTTAACAGCGGCTACAGCATCTAAAGCTAATTTGTTTAAGGCATCGCTTATCGTAGTGCCTCTTATAAAAGTCGTAGATAACGTAGCAACAGCATGAGGTGAATGAGCCTGAAAAACACCCAATAATTGCTCCAACGAAGGTTGGTTCAAGTCGGTTTCGCTTTCAAGTCCATGGATACCTTCAAGCACAAGCGGGGCCAATAGCTCCAAGCGCAGGCGGTTGTCTACTGCGGCAAACACTGCCGGACGTGGTCCAACAATAATTCGTGTAGAGAAGTGCTCCATTTCGCGGTCACGGTCAATCGCTGGATTGGTAACTACAGCAACGCTTTCCTTGATGAAATCCGAAATGTTCTGACGCTCCCAATGCAGCGCAGCATGTGGACCATCATGACCCAATGAACGAATCGGCTCTGCACCAGTTTCGGACATGGTTTCGATCATTTGGATACCCTCGCGATCCCAACCAAATGCACTATATAGTGAATCTGTAATTGTTGATGCGGCTTCAAAGGGTACATGTAAACCAGTAGGGGTGTAGGATAAAAATTTGCGCATCCCTTTGAAATCTATTTTACGGCTGGCACGTTCTAATACAAGATTCTGCACTTCAGGGTAAGAGATAACCTCTATGGGCTGACCAGGATTCAGTTTAACGCCGATTTTTTCACCGGGAGCAATAGCTTTCGGTTCACTCACCATTTCACCAACGGAAATAATTCCTTGCTCGGATGAGAAGAATAAGGAATCTTCACTTTCAACCATCCATAGTGGACGTAAGCCAAGCGCATCTACACTATAGATGCATTCGTCGCCATATCTCGAAATAATCCCGGCAGGCCCTTGGGCAAAATGACCCCAGATTTGACGAAAGTACACATACATATCCTGCAGCTCCGGACGGTATAGCTTCATTTCATTAATAATCGGTGGGAAAACAATCTCCATTGCTTCAAATAAGCTGAGATCAAAACGATGAATAAACGTTTCAATAGTACGGTTCATATCCTGCGAGTCGCTTCCGCCCTCTACTAGAGAAACTCCGATCATATCGGCTTCATAACGCAGCTTCTTAATCGTATTAATTTCCCCATTATGTCCAAGCAGAGAGAAAGGCTGAACACGGAAGAAGCTTGATAAAGTGTTGGTGGAGAAACGATTATGACCAATCGTTACCTGTGCAGCGAATAAGGGGTCACGTGTATCGTTAAAATAAAGCGGAAGAATACTGGCAGCACCCATCACTTTATAGGCGGCTGTAGTGTTGCTCAGTGTAGCAACGTGAACAGCGAATTTACTTTCGATGGCGATATGCAGCTCAAACAAGTGATCGGCAACGTGGACATTAGGATGTTCGCATAAGGCAGCAACCTGCCAAAAGGTAGGCTCGTCCAGGCGACCATTTGCTCCAAGCACGGAGTTATCTACCTGATTCTCTTGCTCTATGAGAATGGAAACCTGATGACTGCTAAAAAGCTCGCGAATTTGGACTTGGATTTCGGCTGCACTCAGTTCCAATTTACGTGGCACGAAAATATGCGCAATCGTGAAACGATTATCGTAAGCGAGCTTTCCGTTTAACCCGGCAGCTTGTAAACGAGCTTCCCAAAGTGCCCGTGGAATATCTGTAAGAATCCCGCAGCCATCTCCTTCGCCATTGATAAAACCCGAACGATGTTCCAGTTTAACCAATGCATTGATCGTCTTAGCTATATTGTCACTGGACGGATGACCATTCTTTTCAATAATGCTAATGATCCCGCAGCTGTCATGCTCGGTTTCCAATAGATGTTGAAAATTGCCCTCATTTTGCATAATTTTGTTCATGTAATCGGTCAGTTGAGACTGACCTCCACCTCCTGATCGAATTAATATATGAAAAAATAATGAATAAAAATACATTAATAGTGCATAAATATTAATTTATAAACCTGGTTTAAATTGGAAGCCATGTTTCTGAATTGTGCAAAAATTGCTCATAAAGCAATTTGGATAAAAAAGTAAAATAAAATTATAGGATAAGATATTCCTTTAAACAACCGCTACTTGTCTGCTAATTTATTAATGAAGCAAAGTAGTATCAGAATAACACGAAATGTATAACAGGACAATAGCACGAAGTTGGAGCATGAATATTTTCTTGAATGAAAGCGCTGTCTAAACTGTATATTTGTGAATAATGGCGAATATTGGTGTTGTGGTAATCGGAAAAGCCAACATCCTGTAATGGATGCTGGCTTTTGGAGTGGTTTTGAAGTGGTTTTGAATGAATAAACGAACAATTGCAAAGATGGAAGACTGGGTGAATGCTTTTTGCATATTTCGCTGAATTTTATAATGTTCGTGTTTTGCTCATTTCACCAAAAACATATTCGACTGCGGCTAGCGTTTCATCCAAATCGGATTCGGTGTGAGCTATTGTCAGGAACCAGGCTTCATATTTGGATGGAGCCAAATGAATGCCTTGATCTAATATCAAACGGAAAAATTGGGCAAACAATTCTCCATTGGTATCCTGCGCTTCCTCATAGTTGGTTATGGGATGATCGCAAAAGTGAATGGAGAACGAACCGCCGATGCGATTGATCGTTAAGCCGATGGCGTGCTTGTCGGCGGATGCTTGGATGCCTGCGGTCAGGCGGGCAGCCATGGCGTCGAGCTTGGCGTAGACGCCCGGCTGCTTCAGGGCCTGTAAGCAGGCGATGCCTGCCGAGATGGATGCAGGGTTGCCCGCCATCGTTCCCGCCTGATAGGCGGGACCAAGGGGAGCAACCTGCTCCATGATGTCTCGCCGGCCGCCATAAGCGCCTATCGGCAATCCGCCGCCGATGATTTTGCCGAGCGCCGTCAAGTCTGGCTCGATCGCAGCCCATGCTGCGGCATCCTTAGCGTCGCCAAGCAAAGGCAACCCCGCGTACGTCTGCGCAGCGCCGTACTGAAAGCGAAACCCTGTGATCACCTCGTCGTAGATCACCAAAGCTCCGTGCTGGCGCGCCAGGCGGCACAGCCCTTCAAGATAACCCGCCTTCGGCATGACCATGCCGAAGTTGCCGACAATCGGCTCGACCATCACCGCCGCCGTTTCCAAACCCCAGCGCGCAAGCGCGGCTTCCAGTGCCGTCAAATCATTGAACGGCACCGTAATCACCTCTTGCGCAATCGAAGACGGGACGCCGGCACTATCCGGTATGCCGAGCGTCGAAGGGCCTGAACCGGCCGCAACGAGCACCAGATCCGAGTGGCCGTGATAACATCCGGCAAACTTGATGATCTTGCTGCGTCCGGTGTAAGCGCGTGCCACGCGAATCGTCGTCATCACCGCTTCCGTGCCTGAGTTTACAAACCTTACCTGATGCAGCGAAGGAATCGCTTCCTTCAACATCTGGGCAAAAGTAACCTCCAGCTCCGTCGGTGTTCCGTACAAAAGCCCATTCTCCGCAGCATGGCAAACCGCCGCCGTCACGTCGGGATGGGCATGTCCAAGAATAATCGGACCATAAGCCGCCAGATAATCAATATAGCGATTATCATCCGCATCCCAGAAATAGGCACCTTGCCCACGTTTCATAAACACAGGCGCACCGCCACCGACTGCTTTGTACGAGCGAGATGGACTGTTAACCCCACCAACAATGTGCTTCAATGCTTCTTTGTATAGCAGCTCGGATTGCTTTCTAACTTTCCCCATGTATGTATCTCTCCTTTTTTTAAAAGCCTCTATATCAAACCAGATCTTGATTAATAGGGACGAATCCCTGACGAAAAAAGCTTGAGCCCCATAGGGGCATACCGTTTAACGGGAAAACCTCCAGTTAAATCGAAAGAAAATCCCTTAAATGTCTATTTAACTGGAAATTCTCCCTATAATTTAATGATTCCGTCTAAAATGGGGTTAATCCCAAACATCACTACAACCGGTTTCTTTAAATAATTTATCCTATGCAGATCAGCTCTCATCCAGCTGCTTGTATAATAGGTCTGGGTGACGCCGTTGCTTTTGGTAATGCTTTAGGTATATCCGTTGGAGCAGGTGTTGGTGTCGGACTGGATGCTGGTGTTGCGGTTGGTGTTGCATTTGGACTTATAGATTCAACGGGCGATTGCGATGCTGCCGGATTTCCCGAAGCAACGGGTTGATCATCTGATGCTGATGGGATAACTGGCGCTCCAGAAGGATTAGGTGTGGGTGATTCGTCGGGCTTAGCCGTTTCAACCGGACTAGGAGTAGACCTCGAAACAGGTCTCTCCGTTGCGGATGGTTGCATATGTGCTAGTGGCTGTTCCACTCCGGTTATAGATTCAATAAATTTATCTTGAATGTAAGCTTGCAACAGCTTTGGATCTGTTGAAAGCACTGCAGCACCGTTTATTCTTCTTTCATCCAATAAGTGAAGCGGTGGAACTTGAATGCCTACAAAACCAGAAGACTTCGCATCAAAACCCAGTGAGCCAAGCTTCAACTTGTCCGCAAAGCTAGCAATATTCGTGTCAATGTAGGGATCAACAGCGGCAAGGATTTTGGGAAGCTTGAGTATCCCAGATGTGGTTTGCATTTTTCCTGAGATCGCGGTTAAAAACTTGCGCTGTCTTTCGGAACGGGCAAAATCAGACATCGCATCATGGCGAAAACGCACATACTGCAGAGCCGTTTTCCCGTCTAATTCCTGTAACCCTTCTTTGAGATGAATATCATAGACATGATCATCCTCTCCATCCACCCAATTCATATCCTTCTCAACATCGATCTCGACTCCGCCAAGGGCATCAACGACACCAATAAACCCTTTAAAATCCATATACACATAGTATTGAATCGGAATATCCAATAAATTACTAACGGTTTTCATCGCTAAAGTCGGCCCGCCTAAAGCCATTGCTGCATTGATTCGATCTGAGCCATGACCAGGAATTTTCACATAGGTATCGCGCAATATGGAAATCAATAAGGCCTTTTTAGTATTGGGTTCAATCGAAACAACCATCATGGAGTCGGAGCGAGGTACTTCATTCCCGCTTTTTTCTAAACCGCGAGCATCAGCACCGAGCACGAGGATATTAACCCTTTCGGTGCCTTCCCATTTGGGCGCAGCTAATGTACTATCATTTTGACTTTGAATATCGAGTTGCTGGATTGCCGAATTCGGTTTCTTATCACCAATATGATTAACTGCCGTAAGTACAGAAAAAATATAATAACCTATAAAAAGTATGATGATTGCGCCTACTGAGATTGCCGTCCATTTAATTTTTTTCCTCATGCTGACCTGCCTTTACAATACAATCCTTTTCCTTTGCCAGGGGATGATGTATGATTTGATTATTGTTTCATTATAGAATGCCCATCTTCAGATATGCAAGTCGAACGGAGGACCGCACTTACAATGCTGGCAATTGATGTCAAAAACTTAACCAAGCAATTTAAATCCCAACGCAATCGAGAAGGGGTCAAAGGGGCATTACAAGACCTTTTTCGGAGAGAATATAATCTGATGACAGCTGTGGATGAGATTAGCTTTCAAATTCCCAAAGGCGAAATATGCGGTTACATCGGTGAGAATGGCGCAGGGAAATCGACAACGATCAAAATGTTAACAGGTATTCTGGTACCAACCTCGGGAGAAATTCATGTGAATGGATACGTCCCCTATAAGGAAAGAGAAAAATTTGTCCGCGGTATTGGGGTTGTATTCGGACAGCGCAGTCAGCTTTGGTGGGACATTGGTGTGATTGAATCCTTTCAGCTGCTGCGTAAAGTATATCGAGTCAGTGAAGCGGATTATAAAAGCCGCCTCGATGAGCTCGTCCAGCGTCTACAACTGGCAGATTTACTCAACCGTCCTGTGCGGAAACTTAGCTTGGGGCAACGGATGCGTTGTGAGCTGGCAGCATCGCTGATCCATAACCCGGCCATTGTCTTTTTGGACGAGCCAACAATTGGCTTGGATATCGTGGTGAAAACCGAAATCCGTGAATTTCTCAAATCGATGAACCAGCGCTATGAAACAACAATTTTGCTGACAACCCATGATTTACAAGATATTGAAGCACTCTGCTCCCGGGTTATCATGTTGGATGATGGACATATTATTTATGATGGCGGCTTAGAAGAACTAAAGAATCGTTGGGGTAAGGGCAAGGAGATTATTTTCCAATTTACCTCTGGGCATGAGCTTGCTTCTCTCCAGGCTCTTACAGCTGGACTTGAAGTAGCATGGACGCAAGAAAATGAATATATTGCCAAGGTTTGGGTGCCTACAGAGCAAGCTAATCTATCAGAGGTATTGAATAGAGTCGTAGGTGTAATGCCCATACTCGATATCAAAATCATTGAAACAAACACGGATGATATTGTGCGTGAAATCTATAAATCAGGCTCGGCAAAAGGAAGTGCGTCGCGATGATGGGCGCCTACTTGGATTTGATCCGCATCCGTTTTTTGATGATGCTGGCTTATCGGGTGAATTACTACAGCGGCATTCTGATTTACATCGTCAACATTGGTGCGCAATACTTCCTTTGGAAAGCCATCTATGCAGGTAATGGAAGCTTGGTGGGTATGGATATGGGACAGATGACGACTTACGTTGCGGTATCGTGGATGGCGCGTGCGTTTTATTTCAATAATTTGGATAATGAAATTGCTCTTGAAATTAAAGATGGCAGTGTAGCCATTCAATTTATTAGACCTTACCAATACTTAATGGTCAAAATATTTCAAGGCATGGGCGAGGGTGTCTTTCGCTTACTCTTGTTTTCAACACCTGGTATGATCATCGTCTGTTTTATTCTGCCGGTTAAATTACCTAAAGATCCATTGATCTGGCTGATATTTTTTGTAATGCTGCTTTTCAGCTATTTAATTAATTCGCAGATTAATATTTTAACAGGACTGTTTGCCTTTTTTGTGGAAAATAATGAAGGTATGATGCGGATGAAGCGGGTCGCAGTTGACTTATTCTCGGGTCTTATTATCCCTGTAGCCTTTTTTCCATTGTGGGCAGAGCGTATTCTCCATTGGCTGCCGTTTCAGGCCATTTCTTATTTACCAAGTGCCGTGTTCACTGGCAAAATAGCAGGCTCGGCGATTCAACAAGTATTTGCTGTACAGATCGCTTGGTTTCTGATATTGATTTTACCGATTTATTGGGTATGGCGGCGGGCACGTCATCGTTTGTTTGTGCAGGGGGGCTAAAGCATGCTGTTTTATGGATCACTTATTATCGACTACACGCGAAATTATATGAATACTAAGCTAACGTATCGAATGGATCTTTTGATGGAAATTATTTCGGATTTGTTATTTCAAGGTGTGAATTTGTTTTTCGTGCTTGTCGTTTTTATGCATACGGCGTCCTTGGGTGGATGGACTGAAGCGCAAATTCTCTTTATTTATGGTTATTTTATGATTCCCTATGGGATATTTTATTGTTTTTTTAATCTTTGGGGCTTTGCTGAACGTTATATTGTTAAAGGTGAAATGGATCGTGTCCTTACGCGTCCAGCGCATAATCTCGTGCAGATCATTCTCGAGAATATGGATCCTCCCTCATTAGTAGGTTCCTTGGTAGGAGCGGTCATCATGGTGTTGTCTTGGACTCAATTGGGGCTGGTTGTTCATTTTTGGGATATTTTTATCTTCGCGTTTCTGGTAATGGGATCTGTATTGGTCTATGTCGGCGTTTATTTGTTTTTTACCGCGATCACTTTTTTTGTGGATGCGCCTACAGGTATTTTACCGCTTATTTATAATTTTCAGAGCTATGGCAGATATCCAATTAAGATTTATAATCGTGTTATTCAAATTATTCTAACTGCGATTTTGCCATTCGCATTTGTAGGCTTTTACCCAGCGGCCTATTTCTTAGATCCAGTGCATTGGGCTAATTTCGCTTATATTACACCTTTGGTTGGTGTAGTGATTTTCACGGGGGGATTGATGTTTTGGAACTTTGGTGTAAAAAAATATCGCGGGGCAGGATCATAATTTATTGTAAAGGGAAGGTATCGGGACATGACCATAGAAATAGGCAAGAAAGCGCCAAGCTTTAAGCTTCCCGCATCTAATGGGGGACAGGTTAAATTATCCGACTATATAGGAAATAACGTTGTGATCTATTTCTATCCCAAGGATTTAACGCCAGCGTGCACAACGGAGGCTTGTGATTTTCGGGATAGCGCGGATTCATTAGAAGCGCAGAATACCGTTATTCTTGGAATCAGCATGGATCCAATTAAGCAGCATCATCGATTTATAGAGAAATATAATCTGCCGTTTCTGCTTTTATCAGATGAAGATCATACAGTTGCTGAGCTATATGGGGTATGGCAACTCAAAAAACTATATGGCAAAGAATATATGGGGATTGTACGATCGACATTCTTAGTCAATGATAAAGGGATTCTCGTAAAAGCTTGGCAGAATATTCGCGTCAAGAGCCATGTGGAAGAGGTTTTGGGCTATATAAATGAAAACCTAAAGATGAAATGATATAATGTAAAAAATGGATTCTTTGGAAGGGGTGGTTCTTCATGTGGCAAGAAATTGAGCGATTAAAAAGTATTGTAGAAGGAAAAAGACCATTAAATCCAGATATGATGAAGGCCATTGCTCAAAAATTTCGCGAAGAATGGACCTATCACACCAATGCAATCGAAGGGAATACATTTACCTTTCAAGAGACAGCTTTTTTTCTGCGTGAAGGTCTCACCATCAAAGGAAAGACACTGCGTGAGCATTTGGAAATCATTAATCATGCAGAAGCTATCAGTTACCTAGATGAAGCTATCAAGGGACGCGATCTTACGGAACGATTGATCAAGGATTTCCATGCTCTGCTATTTGAAGGTGTGAAAGATATCAATTTCACCCCAGGCGACTATAAAATGTCAGATAATCATGTACTAACTGTAAGTGGTGTGATTCATAGGTATTGTTCGTATATTCATGTCCCTCAAGAAATGGAACACTTACTGGCATGGTATGACCAAGAGAAAGACCGACTTCATCCGATTGAAGCTGCTGCGCTTTTTCATCATAAATTAACTGCAATTCATCCTTTTACCGATGGTAACGGAAGGGTGAGTCGGCTTTGTATGAATTTTATCCTTTTGAAGAATGGATATGTTCCAGCAGTCATTCGCAATGAGCATCGTTTGGACTACTATAAAGCACTAGAGCAAGCGGATCAACAGGATGCAACAGCTATTGTCAATTTGCTGGCTGAAGAAGTGAAACGCAGTCTACAAATGATTATTGACCACATTTCTTTTCAATGACTGCCTTTGGCAGCGAGACGTTCTGAGATGCGTTTTAATTTATGATAGTAACCCATTAAGTCAGCTTTTGCTTTTTCTGCATCTGGACGACTTGGTTGCAGCTTTTCGATGCCCCAGAATAGGATTAAATGCTCGAATACTTGGTTGAAGTAAGATACAGGACCATAGTTGGCATCTTTGGCGATGGTTTCCATACGATCTTTGAATTGTGGCATACGGACACCCGGCATCGCAAAGTTTGTCATAGCTTTATGAATATAGTAAACAAAATTATGATCTACAGCCAAGTAGCCTTTAACGGCATCGCGGTAAAAAGCAAAGTGCAACGACTCGTCCTTGGCAATACGTCGAAGTAAACTAGCTAATCTTTTGTCGTCGTCTTTACAAGCAATCGCAACATTGTTATAAAAAACGAGAGTGGCAAGCTCTTGAACCGATGTGTATACCATTGTTTCAATGGCTGTGTCGAAATCCGGCACATATCCACCCTCTACAACTTGCTTGCGCAGCAAATGCAAAGCATGCGGATCTGCGTTTCGTGTTATGATTAAGTAGGTTTCCAATAGAGTTGAATGCTGATCTTCCTCGGATACCCATGTATGGACGAAATCCTGCAGAACCTTTAAGGAACCCTTGAAGGTAGTAGCTAAGTGATGATAGAAGAAAGGTAGATTCACTTCCGTTAGCAATGAGGTTTCAACAGCCGTATAAATGGCAGGTGGAAGCCTTCGTTGCTCAATGGACCAAGGCAAATCAATATAGCTTTTGCCTAGCTCCCAAGGTATGAACTCGTGATAGCTCCAATCGATATGGGCTGCACGTTCCTTATGCTGTCTATATAATTCAGTCAGATAGGGCTCTAATTTATGATCGAAAATGTTTAATTGATAGTGTTCTGGAAGCATGGTTTCCTCCTTCTGAAAATACAACCCCAAACATATCTCTTTGGGTGGGGAAAGTCAACCGTAGTCATATTTTTGTTCACGCAAACATATCATTTAATAATGCCCTTAATGGAAATACCGATGGAGGTATAATGAACGATGTTTACCCGATTATCTGTATCTATTGTAAGAGTGCACATCGTGCTCTTACTTTTAGTATTGTGTCTATTTTCTCTAAATATACATGGGCTTTCAGTGATTTATGCTAAATCAAGTCTTACATCCTATGAGCTTTATAAGCAGTTAATCCTAGGTAAACGGATTCTTCCAGACTATGATAAGCCTCATGTGTATATAACACCCAAGCAACCTACGGTTTATTTGACTTTTGATGATGGTCCAAGCGCGCAGACGTTGAAGGTATTGGCTATTTTGCAGAAGGAGAGGATTAAAGCCTCTTTTTTTATGGTAGGGAAAATTGCAGAGGAGCATCCAGAGTGGGTCAAACAGGTTGAAAAAGCTGGACATACGATCGGGAACCATTCTTATAACCATGTCTATAAACAATTGTATGGACATATTGATGAATTTTGGCGACAAATTCAACAAACAGAGAGAATCCTTTATGATATATGCGGGATAAAACCAGAGCTGGTTAGGGCGCCTGGGGGGACGTATAAGCATTTCGATGCTTTTTATTATTACGATATGGATGAAGCTGGTTATACGCTGATGGATTGGAATATGGATAGCGGTGATTCAACGCGTGCGAATGTACCTGCCAAAGAAATTGTGGACAAGGTTAAGCAAAGTACATTGAGGCATGAAGTGGTATTGTTGATGCACGATGGGACAGGTCACGGTCAAACGGTAGAAGCCTTGCCTGAAATCATTCAATATTTTAAGAAGATGGGGTATGCGTTTGCCCCATTAACCACTAAGGTCAAGCCCGTTCAATCCCCCATTGCCAAAAACCCAGAGGTCTCATCTTATAGTTATGATCAGTTCCAAGCTCAGGAGGAAAAGGTACAGCAGCTGATAAGCGAACATCTTAAGCAGGAAACCGACCGGCAAAAGGCGGATGCAGAACGGCAAGAGCAGTTAGTCACTGCTAAACTAAAAGCAGAGGAAGACAGGGCGAAAAATAAGTTTAACGTTCCTTCGCAAGGGATGGGTTCTTTAATCGGGGCATATTGGGGCATAAGCAATTTGAAAGAATTTGCAGCCTTTCCTTGACTATGATAATTGAGGTTCTATATAATTACTAAATATGTTTAAGGATCCGACCGAGGAAAGAGAGTGACACATGACAAAGCCGAATGAAATGATTGTGGTCTTGGATTTTGGAGGCCAATATAATCAATTGATTGCTAGGCGTATACGTGATTTAGGCGTTTATAGCGAATTATTGCCTTATAATGTTAACGCAGAGCGATTAACAGCATTAAATCCCAAAGGGATTGTTTTCTCCGGCGGACCTTCCAGTGTTTATGAAGAGAATGCACCGCAAGTAGATCCTGCTATTTATGATCTTGGTATCCCGATTCTGGGAATCTGTTATGGCATGCAATTAATGGCACACCAGTTGAATGGTAAAGTGCAACCGGCGAATAAACGTGAATACGGTAAAGCGGATGTTGATTTTGGCGAAGCGAATTTACTGATTCATGGATTAGACCGTAAGCAAACGGTTTGGATGAGTCATGGAGATATGGTTTCTGAGCTGCCAGAAGGATTTGTCGCTGATGCTAGCACAGAGCATGCTCCTATTGCAGGAATGAGTCATTATGATAAAAAAATGTTTGCGGTTCAATTTCACCCAGAGGTCAGACATTCCATATTCGGCAATGAGATCATTCGTAATTTCCTTTACAACATCTGTGATTGCGATGGAAACTGGACCATGGAATCTTTTATCGAGGATACAATCCGGGAAATTCGCGCAGAAGTTGGCGATAAAAAAGTGCTTTGTGCACTTAGTGGCGGCGTGGATTCATCGGTTGTGGCGATTTTGCTGCATAAAGCGATTGGCAAGCAATTAACCTGCATGTTTATCGATCATGGTTTGTTGCGTAAGGATGAAGGGGAAAGTGTTATGGAAACCTTTGTCGGCAAATTCGACATGAAGGTTGTCAAAATCGATGCGCAGCAAAGATTTTTAGGTAAATTAGCTGGTGTGGATGATCCGGAGCAAAAGAGAAAAATGATCGGAACCGAATTCATTCGTGTATTCGAAGAAGAATCTGCGCAATTTGATGATTTTACCTTTTTAGCCCAAGGTACATTATATACAGACATTGTGGAAAGCGGGACGGCAACTGCGCAAACGATCAAATCCCATCATAACGTAGGCGGATTGCCTAAGGATATGAAGTTTAAGCTGGTTGAGCCGTTAAAGGCTTTGTTTAAGGATGAAGTTCGTAAAGTCGGCGCAGAATGCGGATTGCCGGAAGCTATTGTCTGGCGGCAGCCTTTCCCAGGTCCAGGATTAGCGATTCGTGTATTAGGCGAGGTTACAGAGGAAAAGCTGCATATTGTTCGTGAATCGGATGCGATTTTGCGGGATGAAATTGCCAAAGCAGGACTTGATCGTGAAATTTGGCAGTATTTTACCGCATTACCGAATATGAAGAGTGTTGGTGTCATGGGCGATGCACGAACGTATTCCTACACAGTAGGCTTACGAGCAGTAACTTCGATTGATGGCATGACGGCAGATTGGGCAAGAATTCCCTTTGATGTCTTGGAGAAAATTTCAAACCGTATTGTCAACGAAGTTGATAATGTAAACCGAATTGTGTACGATATAACGTCTAAACCACCTGCAACTATCGAGTGGGAGTAAGTAGCTTGATGCTCATTCTTTAAGAATAGGATATACAAAAACGGGCATTTAGCCTAAGCTAACTGCCCGTTCAATGAGTCTATATAATGGCAAAAAATAAACGTACTAATACGGTTACCCGTGTTAGCACATTCTTGTATGAATGATTATCAATATGGAAACTCAAATCAAAGCTGCTGAGCAGGCTAAATTAAAGCCCCTTTTTGTTGTTATTATGCAGAAAGGGCAGCATTTTCTCCCCGATAACCATCTCAGACTTACAAACGGGACAAGTAGGAACAGTCTTAAAAGAAAAGTTGTCTCTCATCCAACCTGAACAGCTTTCATTGCTACAAGCCCATATGGAAGTCGCTTCTTCCGGTATAATTTCTGTAGTTCTCTTTGCAAACATTAGTCATTCACTCCTCTGTTTTCATGTGAAACTCCCTTTATAATATGTCAATGATCTCCAATATCTATTCAGCACTCGTTCCACTGGTTTTTTCGGTTAATCCGATTTACAATGGAAAAAGGTAGAATGAAAGGATGGATCAATGTGGGCGTGAAATTCGCACGAGAATACGAAACCATCATCGTAGATCTAGTTCAGGCCATTGGTGAAATGAAAGGCTGCGCCGAATTTATAGGAATAGATTCTGAACAATGGGTAGAACTTGATGAAGCAGATCGAACGGAATGCTTACGAACTTTGGCTGATGATATCTTCTATGGATTAGGCACCGAGCCTATACTACGCCTTGGAGATGGGATCATATCCTACGATATACGCAACCATACGATTCAAGTCAAGTATGATCATAATAAGATCATACGGGTGATATATTTAATCTAATGCATGCAGCCATTCAATCTTTGCTTTCAATGACTAGCAGCATACCTTGCTTAATCTGAATGTGACCAAATGGCTCGACAAGCCGATTACTGATGCCCATGGATTGTCCAATTGTCAGCATGGCTTCATGCAATGGGTACTGAAAGCCTTGTAGCGTAATACCCATTACCTGAGAGGTAAAGGGTAATAAAGAAACATGAGTGAAACGATCGGTTCTCTTAAGGATTACGGATTGATCGATTAAACGTACGCGATTATGTGGATCGACAATCGTACAATGGGTTTGTCTCTGTAAAGCATGAATTAACAGATGGATATTAGCTAAGGAATGATCGATTCGCGTGCCCAAAGCACCATATAAGATGATTTCTTCAGGGTTCTGATCCAGTGCCCAAGAGAAAGCCATTTCTGTATCGGATAAATCCTTCATCACAGGGTCGCAACATAACATCTGTTTGCTGTTATGACGAATAAATGCTAGCTCCGTTTCATCGACGGAGTCGAAATCACCCATGGAAATATCTGGTTTAATTCCTTGCTGTACGAGAAATAAAGCCCCTCGATCTGCGCCAACGTATACATCATCAGGCCGGATATCTTCTAACGCCCATGCGCCTAGAGCTCCGCCTGAATAAATAAGGAAGCGTTGCAGCTTCATGCTGAGGATCTCCTTCTATGGCTTCAAGGAATTTTATTCTAGTCCGTTACTTCTACTCTATTCCATTATAGCATAATTTATGCCATGACGGTATCTGAAATTGTGCAAGGCCAAATCGGAAGCACCAGGCTAAAGTATATGAAGCCAAAAAAAATGGCCGTAACCGCATTTCTGCAGTACGGCTATAAGGGGTAACCCCTATTAAGCTAAATAACGACTCATCATTTCTTTCTTGGACATAGCGATAATTTTGGGGACGAGCAATTGTGGTTTAGATTGCAGTCTTTTTTTGCCTTGTGGATGTAAAACGAAAAGTAATAATTTCAAATATAATTGTGTACTGATCGAAAAGATGCCATCTGGTAGATCAATAACCGAGAAGCCAAGCTTTTTTGAACCGCGATGGATCATGCTAATACCGTATAAACCTTTGACATCATGCCATAGGGGATCGTTCTGCAATAATAGATTAACCTGTGGTAAAAGTATTTCCATTTTACGAATGATTTGAATGGCGAGATGCACTTCACTAGTCGCATCAGCGCTTAGCTGGAATAATGTCCGATTGTCTAAATGTAATTCGGCAATCAAATCCCCTTTTACAAGCTGCTCTCCATCATCCAGTGTTATGACCTGACTTCCTGTATATTCTCTTACACGAACCTTTAGTAATGGATTTTCTCGATCAATAGCAACCACATGAAATATTCTGAGAAATAGCTGTTCCCATAACATCCAGAAGAATATAAGTGCTTGTTTCGGAAGACTTAAAATAATTGGTGCAGCTGTCGTTCTATCTTGGTAATGAATCATATCGTCAATCCGTACACAGTGAAAGCCTTTTTGTTTCATAGCCTTAAGAACATGGTCTAAAGCTTCTAGCATATAAAGCGGCGCATCCTGGTCAGCGCCAAAGGTTTCCCCGCTATCGTGAAGCAGAATTACGGAGCCGTCGGAAATTTTGCGCAACAGTTTGTTTTTTAACTTTTTTTTGCTAATGTGACTGCGCCAATCGTAGGCCATAAGGGACCAGAATACGATATGATACTGTTTCTTTAAGAAAAAGTCCCATATATTTAGAATACCCCAGGGGGGGCGATAATAAATGGGGCGCTCGCCCGTAATAGATTCAATAACATCAGCGGAGCGATGAAGATGTTCCTTTTTAATGGTCCATGGTGTCATCAGCCAATTGGAGGCATGAATGTAGTTATGAATGCCGATTTGATGCCCTTCATCATGAATACGTTGGATAAGGGTGGGATTTTGTTCTGCTTTCTGTCCAAGAACAAAAAAAGTGGCTTTGGCGTTATGTTTTTTTAATAGGTCCAATAGCAAAGGGGTATAATTGGAGTCTGGTCCGTCATCGAAGGTAAAGGCAATTTCCCGTCGTACCCTGCCTTTACGAAATACACCAATTCCGAATATACGTGTCAATACCCAAGGAATAAACATATAGATTGCTAAAAAGACCAAGATCCCCCAGAGTAGTTTTTCGCGCATGATCTTTTTCCTCCTAAGAGTTTGCCGTAGGCAAACTTTCTTCGTAAGCAGTAGCTGAGTTTGCCGTAGGCAAACTTTCTTCGTATAACATAATCTAAGAACTCCGACCGGCTAGCTTTCTTCTGAAAAACAGACTGATGTAGCGTTGATAACGGTAAATACTCCATTTACTTTGCGGAATGATACCGCTGCTTTCTGTTTCTAATATTGTGGCTAAGGCATCCATGGTTGCAGATTTCATTTGAAATGACTTCGCTTGTGTTTTTAATGTAGATAAGGTTTGCTGATTTTGAAAGATAGCAATAAGCTGCTCTAATAATTCAATTTCATCCTTGGCTTGCAAGGCAACCCCAGCCTTTAAAAGAAATGCGGCATTATCCTGCTCTTGTCCCGGAAGTGGTTTATACAGCAGCATGGGTAGTTCAAGTGCAAGAGCCTCCGAAATGGTTAACCCACCCGGCTTTGTAATGATCAGGTCAGAAATCGCCATGATTTCATGCACGTACTGAATGTATCCGGTTAGGACGACAGAATGCTTGGAATGTTTAAGCGCTTGGGTGAGCGTTTGTTTTAGCTTATGATTGTGACCGCATATGATGACAAACTGGATGGTCTTCGGTAAAGCATCAGATTGCAGCAACTGAATAAACTCTTGTCCAATCATGCCAAGTCCTCCACCCATTACCATGACAATGGGCTGATTACTCGATAATCCATGTTTTTCCATTAAAAGGGCTTGATCAAATTCCTGACAGAAATGCGAACGTATCGGTATACCTGTTACTGTGATTTCAGATTCGGTAATTCCATGCTCACGCTGCAGAAGCTGGCTAACATGTTCAGAGCCCACAAGATACTGATCCGTATAGGGATGAAGCCAGTAGCTATGATCGGTATGATCGGTCATAATCGTCACCGTAGGTACTGTGGTTAATCCTTTGGCTTTCAAAATTGAAATGGCTGCCGCTGCAGATGGAAAGGTGCTCACAATAACATCCGGCTTTACGTCTTCTAATAGCTTAACCATCCTGCTTAAACTAAATGAACGAATTTTTTTGAAAATATAGGACATTGTTGTATCATTGCGTGTATGTTGAAATAAATAACCGTAAAAAACCGGAAATCTTTTGACAAGCCAGAGGTAAAAATATTTACCGGCCGTGTGTAAATGCGGATGGGTCCATGCCATGAAATCAACAATTTCGACTTCAATATCAGGATGAAAAACCAATGATGCCTCAGATAAAGCGCATGCGGCTTGTTTGTGACCATCGCCGTAATCACCGGAGAGAATTAAGATTTTTTGTTTCTTACTTTCATTCATCGGATCAAACACCCCACTATTAAATTCAAGAATAGACATAGTATCCATATCATGGTGATGTATTCCCTTATTATTGTAGTCTATAATTATGATTAGCCCCCAAAAAGGTCGTACTTACTAGAAAAATAAGCTAAATAAGC
>JBBDSZ010000017.1:0-9211 GCA_040904685.1 Paenibacillaceae bacterium
TATGTTTCAACGGCTTACGAACTTTTATCGTTACAGATTATCGGGAATGCAGGTTTTTACTGTCTTTTCACTGTCTTTTTACTGTCTTTTTTCATCCTATTCCGTGTCTTTTGTGTAAGATTTTTCTTATCACTTTATCTTTTTCATACCATGCTGGCATCGGGAGTCATTAGTTTTCCCTTGAACAACAATCTTTCAAACAAAGAATTCTTTCTGGCCAACTTCTCTCATCAAAGTTAGCATACTCACTGAAAACAATGAAACGGAATGATATTTTAATTATTAGTCTTGCATACATAGATCTTTAAGAGATTAAATTTTCTTGACCAGGTAAAATAATATCCATTTGCAACTACCAACCTCCTCGCTACCAAATGAGCGATGGGGTTCTGGAAGGTGAGTAACTAAGACGTAATCAAAAAAGTCTCTATAAAGAAATCATTCAATGCACAAATTGGTAAATAAATTATTTTCAATTACCTTTAGGGTACAATTCACCTAATGAATAATCTTTGATTTCGTCAATTGATGAAAAGTATGGAGTATTGAATAACTCTCTGCCCGGACCAACTCTTTGTTCCGGCAGTTTTACTATTGACGCAAACTACTTAAAAGAGTCAGTATTCTGGAAAACTATCGCAGCATGATCACGATCAACAAAATATGTCTTTTGATACTTAATCATAATGTGTACAACTCCTCAAATGGAAATTTTATCTTGTAAAATTACTCAAAGCTTTCATTCCGATCGCCTTCCTGCCTTATCTCTCGTTCACGCTCTGAACGAATTTCTTCCTCGAATGCTGTCTCTTCCTTAAATGCCCAATTTGCGACATAAGAATTTCCGTGTTCTTTTAAGTCGGTTATCAATTTTAAGCGATTTTGCATTAATTCAGCCCGTGAGCCACTCCATGACATTGGCCTAAAGGTTAATTTGAACTGATTCAAAACTTCAATTGGGTTGGAAGAATTAGTAATGATTTTCAGAGCTAACGGAGTCCATTCCAGCCAATTCTCTTTTTCAGATGAATTATAATAAGGTTTAATGCTAAAAGCTACTCTAGGATATCTTGTTTCTGGATTAATTTCACACCAGTTAATAATTATATTGTTATTGATATGAGACATTGGATTTGGACGCATCCTATCCTCCTCAATAAACAGCCCTCTTACCTCATAAGTAATTCTAACTTCTTCACCTAAAAAAGTATCCAGAAATGCAATCGGCTGTGTTATTGCCAGAGCTTCTAATACATGATCATAATGCCTGTAGCTAATTTCATTATTTTCACTAGCTTCAACCAGATGGGTGCATAGAATTCTTGCATTGTCTTCATCTGATTCTCCGGCCAAACATTTCTTAATAATATTAGCAAGAGCAAAATCATTATGGCTCTCCCCATTGCCACCCCCAGAAAATGGATATTTCAAAAGTAACTCTTGACCAAAAGAGATCATGATTTGGCTTAAAGCCTCTCTCTCTGCATGACCATGGAGTCTCATTTGCAGAATCTCAAGTGAAACTTTTATACCTCCCGGCTTCGAGAGTATTAATCTCAATAATTCACATAAGTCCACATCACTTATTGAGTCATGAGCTCTTCCATAGGCTAAATTAGTATATTGCCATATCGGTGCCGCTTCAAATTCAAGTGATCGTTTAAGTCTCTCCGCGCCTCGAAAATCAATTTTTACGCTGGTTTGTAAACTAGGATACACCCTAGATAAGATTGTATCTGTAACAGCATTATCAAGAAAGGCATCAGAAGCATTTGCATTTTTTTCAGAAATAGCATTCAAAAAACCACGAAGAACTTGATAATTTCTAGTAGAATCTTCTATAAGAGATAATTGTTCACAAAATTCTCTCCACGTTTTTTCGTAATTGAATGCTCCATCTGCCAATCCTTGCCCAAAGCTAAATAATCTAGCACCGTCCTCACTTAAAATGGCTGGTAATAGCTCTTTTAATATATCTTGATCTTCATGAGAACTCACTTCTTGGCCTATAGACCGTGTAATGATTTCTACTCTTCCAAAACTATCACTTGCTTCTTCATCCTCATTGCCAAAAACATCGTCCAAATCCAAAGTGCTAGTATAACTAGAAAGAGCAAACAGTTTCGCTCGTTCAATTAATGTCATTGGCTCAAGTTTTATGTCTAGATCATTTAAACGAGAGTAAATCTCAGGAGGCATACCTTTACCATCAAACCGTTTGGTTGTTCTTACAGCTATCCACCCTTCCTTCCATGCACCTTGGCTCCAAATTTCATTTGCAGCCAATTCAAGCTCGTCATACATGCCAGCCTTTATCCATAACCCTCTGAATTTTTCTGCCAATAGTTTTTTTGCTTTGGAAGCAACGGAAAGACCTGAAACTGCTAAAGTTAAACTATATTCAATATATAATTTAAACCATCTATATATATCATCTCTATCAGCTGGTATAGACCCATAGTCCCTTGAGCGAGCACCAAATTCGAAATTATAATGAGAACCAAAATGCCATGATTCTAATGAAGCACTCAACAAAGAAATGCCTAGTTCAATTTGATTTTCCAAATTCGATTCCACTAATTTCTTAATTATGCTGAGTCGTTGCTCAGATGTAGCATGTGTACCTGATAAGTATATATAAAATAACGATTCAAGTAATTTTCTAATTGAATTATTATTTTCTTTAGGGTTCTCTGAGAGTGCAAAATGACAAAGTAGTTCAACAGATCTTTCAAACAAATTGGGATCGTATGCCAAAGAGCGAAGAAGTCTTGTAAATTCGGTAAAGTGAGTATTACTACGAGATAAAAATGCTTGAGCGTTCTCTTGAGTAGATGCTCTTTCAAGTGCTTTAAGAGTTAATTCAGGATTTATTGGTGCAATATTTCTAAGCAAATTAATCCCCAGTTCATTTAAGTTACCGATATCACCGAGTAAACCATCCTTTGAAAGCCACTTCCTAGAAATTTCTAATGCCGCTTCACTCTCATGAAGATAGCTTAACCGCCTTGTAAAAGATTTCAAAAGCCTCTCCGTACCATTTTTTTCAAATGTGAGATATATTTGATCCAGAGGTATATTCTCTAACGCTCTCTGCGCAAGCTTGTTAGCAATTGCATGAGGCAATACGGCTCTCCACTTGCCTCTCTGCTGAATAAGGTCCCTACGCTTAAGCTCACTTATGTTTTCATATATTTCACGAACATTCATACCAGCTAAAGAACCAAGGAGCTTTAACTCAATATTCTCTCCTTCAATCGTTTGATTGCTGAATGAGTATACAAGTGAACAAACCTCTGCTGCTTTTAACAAAAGATTATTTGTTTCGTTTCTTTGATGAAATAATCGATTAAAAAGATCACTATCTCTTAATTCAACCAAATTCTCGCCGCGTTGAATAGTCTTAGCCAGTGCTATAGCGATCCGTGCGTTCCCTCCTGAAAATTCGGATATTAAGCGAACATCCACTTGACTGATATAATCAAAGCGAACACTTATAACTTTTTCAATAAGCTCAGTAGAAGAAGGTTCTAAGCGAAATACCTCTGTTTCTTCAGGTTGGTCTTCCCGAACATCGTATTCAACAGTTATTAAACTAACTAAACTACTCGCTGCTGTACAAACAGAAGTTAGACTTCTATGCAAAACTGGTGGACAATTATCAATCGCTAAGATAGCAGGTATTTGAAGTGAAATAATACGTTCAGCAAAACTACGAGGATCAGGAATAGGGCTATTACTGATATCACAATAAAATACTTGCGATTGATTTAGTGGTCTTTCACCAATGCGATCATCAAACAAGGCTTGAAGCAATCTTGTTTTCCCAACACCTGAAAGCCCAACTAAACGAACAGAAGAAGCTGGATGCTGAAGGAGAGTTCGAAGCTCATTTATTCCATCTAATGTGGATAAACCATTTGATCGAGGTTTTACCCCATTATGCAGACGAATACTTCCATCCAATAAGTACTCCTCTTCGATCCCTCCTGGGGATCCCGACCAATTCCCATAAGCTCTCCATCCCTGAATAGGTCGTCCAATTTTATCTCTGACCCAAAGGATGAGAGAGGGATAACAACGAACCCAACCCGCAATCCTCTCTCGATCATAGAAGTCCACCTTGAGATTGGTAGCATTATTGTAATCAGATAGTGCTTCTCTCATCGCCTCTTTACGATCTGTAAGAGCAGAATCAGATGTTGATCCCTGACTACTTACAATGATGTAAGCACCTCCAGCCGCTATTAAGTCTTTAATGATCTGTCTCAATTCATTCTCTGGACGCATTTCATTGATGATAGATGAACGAGGCATGTCAGGTTTCTTTACTTGAAATCCAGTTTTTGACCTTGGAATAAAACTGTCTTTATGTAATGCATTCGCAAGTTCAACACGAACATCAATGCCTCCATCTTTCGCATTGTGATGACCTCCCCATGTAACACCTGCCGTCGGCAGACCAACTGCACGAATCTCGGCTTCACAAAGAAGTCCAATGAGTGATCTTAAATCTGTATCGCTCAGATCACTAATATCATTACCGTTAATTTCGATCATTTTATTGACCTCTCTCATAGGAAGTGTATCCTTATAAATTATCTCTAGAATTTACAGCATTTCATCGATTTAATTTAAACTAGGCCTGCTCAAGATGAGAACCGATGTTATCGACTCTTTATAAAAATTAAAGACATCGACGAGTGAATGATACTCAGATTGCAGAACCCCTAGTGCCAACAAAACTATAATTGATCGGTTCAAAATCCTTTGAGTTATCAACAATTGTAGAGCATTTTTTAAAAAAAATTTTAATCAATTCAAATAAAATATCGACTGCGTTGTAAGCCTTCAAAACTGCGTCAGATCTTCCACAAGTAACCCATAATTCAAGAACTGTATGATTAGAAAGGAAACTGCAATGAATTAATGTTCAATTAGTTCAGGGTCACTCTGTCACATCAAAGGTATATCTAATATCCCATCCTTTATCCTTAAAAATTTGAATTTCTTCTTTGCTTATATTCTTATTATTTATTCCGAAAGCAAACAAATGAGTAGGTCTACTCATGGCAACATATAACAAATTCCTTGCAACCCATTCATCCGCATAGCTAATGTCATCCTTACAATAAAAAGATTTTAGCATTCTTGTGTGGATTATTTCACTTTCATCTGAATCAATTAATAAAACTGATCTATGTGTTTCCCCTTTAGCCGCATGGATTGTGCTATAAAGAAAATTGCCATTCTCATTTTTAATAACTTCAGTTGCTTCATAACTATTCTTAATTAATTTTATAACACTCACAATTTTGTTAAATATTTCATTACTGCTATTTATTACTCCTGAGTTTTCTTCTTTTAGTATTGTATTAATTTTAACCTTCAAAGTTTCTTTTTCTAATTTCCCAGCTTTTACACTTTCAATTAAGCATTTTTTAATTCCCAATTGCTCTGGATGGTCTTTTATCCACTGTTTCAAATCAAAATTAAATTCTCCAACCAAAGACATTTTTTTGAGTATTAGCTCATTAATTAATTTAATAATATGATTAGTAAATGACTCGCTTCTACTTATTTTGTATTCTGAAACCTCTTGATCACTACTGCTATTATATTCGTTTATTGCCTTTTTCCTTAATGATAAAATACTATCTTTTCTATCGCTTTTTAAAAACCCTTCCAAAGCAAGAAATTCTAAAAATATCTTTTTGTAAAATGGAATTAGCTCTTTGTTAGCATTATATATAATAAGTAAAGGGTCAAACGATTCATTCTCTTTTAAGCACTCTAAATTAACTCCATTAATAATGTTCGGAAGTTGTCTAGCAATCTTCTCTCCAAACCTATTACATACTTTGAGTTCAAAAACATTATTATAATCAACCTCTGGCATTTGTCCATAAAAATCAAGAGTTTGATTAGGATCACCAACAAATTGTATTATGTTACCCTCGCTTAAAAATATCTTTTTTAAAATTTTTATGTTACTTGCTTTAGTATCTTGAAATTCATCAATGAACACGTATTTGAATCTTTTTCTTAATATAGAAATATTTTTTTCATATCCTAAAGCTGCTTCAGCAAAAAGAAAGGTATCATTAAAAGTAAAAAAACCTAATCTTTTAAGCTCCCATTTAATATTAAACATATGAAGCTGATGTTTATCAAACTTATCCCAAGCTGAAGAGTTCTCTAAATTTATTTTATTTGTCTTCAAATCATAAATTAAGTTACTTTCTTTTATTCTTTTAATTACACTAGTTTTAGCACCTTCACTCCATTTACCGAAATATGAACTTTTATGCACTAAAACAGATATTAATGTTGAATAATCCTCCTCATCAGCAAATCGAAGATTTTGAGGGTTTAAGTGTTTTTTTATATATGGAATTGCTAAGAACGTATTAAAAAATTGGTGAACCGTCCCAATAAAATGGGGATGGTTAATATGTGAAAGACCAAGCATTCTTAAAATCCTATTAATTTCATCTACAGCAACATTGGTTTGTGTAATTATACAAATCGCTTCTTTTGAATTTTCACTTGTAATCCCCATCAAAAGTAAGACTATTTTTGCTACCAAACAAGTTGTTTTCCCTACACCAGGTCCAGCAATTATATACTTTGATCCTAGTAATTGAATAAATTCTTTCTGATTATCATTAAATTTTTTCCCATCTAATATGGTATTCTCAACTAATTTAAAATCCTTTTCACTAAAATTCATCACTCACCACCTGTGACATGCTTTATAGCATCTATTAAATACTTTAGTTTCGGATCGCTTGCAATAATAGGCGACAATTCAGTTTTCATATCTAATATCTTAGCAGCTAACAACTGTGATATCACTGGTTTTGAAACTTTTTGTTCAAGGGAAAACCGACAAATCTCTACTGCTTTTTTTTCATTATCAGTTATTTCATCCCATTCTTTTTTTTTCGAATCTCTATTACTTTTAAGTATATAATTTGCTTCTAATATTGAGTCTTGTAACAAATAAGATATTTGACTTTCTGCAATTGCAAACTCTAAAGTCCATGGAGAACTTACAAAAACCTTAGTTTTTTCAACATCATTCTTGTAGTTTCCTTCTAATTCAATTTTTCTATTTTCCAAAATTTCTAAATATTTTAAAGTGTTTTTTATTTTTAAAAATTCTAGGATTTTTTGTTTAATTTCTTCGCTTATTTTTCCTTTAATATTTTTATTTATCTTATCTTCAAGACTATTAAATACATTGTACAAACCAATAATTGAGTCATCTTCAAGAGATGGAATAATTCCCTTGATAATTTCCTCACTTACTTTGTCTATTTCAAAGTAAATCACTTGGTCATCATGATAGAAAGAAATCGGTTTCAAATCTAAGTCAGTTACAATAGAAACTGGAAAGTTAAGCTTAATGTCATTTTTTCTTAAAAATATAAAAATATATCTCTTAAATGCCAAATTTCCTACATTAATAACTGAAACTCCATAATCGTGTAAAGGTCTACCAATTATTTCTGCTAGAGTTGGAATTAATAAATTCTCTGCATCGCCCTCCACACAAATTATTCCTTGCGCAAAAAACATATTTGACTTTGTTGCATCTAAAAATCTTTCAAGAAATTTATAATCCTCACTTTCTAGGTATGTAAGACCTGATTTCATAGGATATGCCAAGCTGTTATAGATAAGAATTATATGTTCGAGAGAAACTGATGATACCAATATAGGACTATGAGAAGTTAAAATATATTGAATTCCATCTTCCTTACTTTTCTTTTCAAAATATTTAATCAACCTTAACTGTGACTGCGGATGGATATGGGCTTCTATTTCTTCAATCAATGCAATCTTCGCCCCAATATTATTATCACTTAACAACAGTAGTTCTGCCGCCATAAATAACAAGTTTGAACTGCCTAGTCCGCTACCAATCTCACCCAAATTTAATTCTAGCTTCTTTAAAGCTTCTTCAAATTTCATGTTTTTAGGTTTTATTTCAGGATTTTTTTGGCGATTCTTTTCAAAAAATGCTTCAACAATTTTACTCATTTTTTCAAGAACTGGTTTATTGATTATCCCTTGTATTTCACCAAAAGCATTTGTTAGTATATCTTCAATTTTATCCTTTGACTCTCCTCCATTTTCCTGAAAGAAACTCAAGTTTTTAAGAATCTGTGCAAATCTTGACCTACTTCCAGAGCTCAACTCTAACTCTGCATCTCGTAGTGGTTTTAAGTAAGTAACTGATAAGATTTGTTTTACACTATCGCTTAATTGTTGCTCCCTTCCCTCTTCTCCACCAGATATATTCTTAAGAATTTTCGGTTTCATATTTATATCCAACACCTGTTGGGCATCCAACTGAATCCTTAAATATGATATATCTTCTCTAAAATAAATCCACTCAAAGAAAAAAGCCTCTTCATCTGGAGACAATTTTTTAAATATATATTCTATTTTTATTGATTTGCTAATATCGTTAAAGTCAGACTCTTTGATCCATAATGAATCTTGACTATTCGTGTTTAAACCAATTTTTATTGCATCGATTATTGCAGTCTTTCCAGAATCATTTTCTCCAACAATCACGTTTAAATTTTCATTAAATGAAATTTCAACGCCAGGTTGGCCATTTTCATGTTCTCCAAACTTTCTCCAGTTCCAAATTTTCACTGTATCAAGATACATTATCTCTCAATCCTTTATTAATAATTTTGAGATCTACCGAAGAACTGTTGTCTTATGAACCTCACAATTCTACATTATTCTATATAATTCGCCCATCTAACACCCAAAACCTTCCAAACGAATGTTCTATTTAAAACTTCACTTATATATTATTTACTCGCTGCCTATGCTTGATAGGAAATCTTTCGAGAGCCTATTCAAGCAAAGGGATTGCAAGAGTATAAATCTTTTATACCCAGTGGTCTAACGATTCCTTCTTATTTTACTAAGTGTGCTGATACAATGCACTCCACATGTGTGGAGTAAGGATTTGTGACCTGATCTGTTCAAATCACAGAATCGATTCGTATCTTAGGTACAACTCAAGACCGACTCAGACAGAAAGTTCTGTAAAATAAGACGTAATCCGTCTGGATCACTCAGCATAGGCAAGTGCCCGGTGTTCAGACTTTTGATCTGCTGCGAAGACAGGGACACGTCAAAGTCGATAGTTGGAATAAAATATCATGGTAACTAATCTCTC
>JBBDSZ010000018.1:0-9190 GCA_040904685.1 Paenibacillaceae bacterium
GAAGTAAGATCAAAGTCAGCCTGCAATGCTGAAAATCAGCATTAGAGCGCCGAAGTAAGATCAAAGTCAGCCTGCAATGCTGAAAATCAGCATTAGAGCGCTGAAGTAAGATCAAAGTCAGCCTGCAATGCTGAAAATCAGCATTAGAGCGCCGAAGTAAGATCAAAGTCAGCTTGCAATGCTAAAAATCAGCATTAAGCTGGTGTTGATTACCAGAACAAACAGAAAGTGATGAACGGTATTGCTCGGATGTCTGTCATGTTTATGCTGATTTTTTATTTTCAGGGAGCGCTATCGTACCTTTACAAGCCGGGATATTAACCATTCCCTTAGCTGTAGGGATGTTTATATTCTCGCCTATATCCGGTTGGATTGGCGATAAATACGACGAAACCTTCCTGGCCACGTTTGGTTTATTCGTAACTTTGCTTGGATTGATTGGCTTGGCACTAGATACAAGCTTGACTACACCTTCCTGGCAAATGGCGCTATGGATGAGCTTGGCGGGTATCGGTGCGGGCTTGTTTAATTCACCGAATTCCAGTAGTGTTATGAATGCGGCAGGCGTTAAATATCGTGGGGAAGCATCGGGTATTCGTTCATTGACTGTAAACATAGGGATGATGCTCAGTATTGCTTTTACAATGCCATTGATCACAAATAGTATGCCGCACGAAGCGATGCTGGCGATCTTTTCCGGCACCAAGGTTGGACTTGATGATGCCTCCACATCTCTACACAGTTTCATTACAGGGCTGCACGTTGTATTCTGGGTCATGTCAGCTACTTGTACTGGCAACCATTCTTTCGTTTATGCGAGCAGGCGGTAAAAAGGTTGAACTACAGCCACAAATCCTAGCTGAAAATGAGGTGTTCAAATGTTGAAATTAAGTGTTCTCGACCAATCGCAAATCTGTGAAGGACGAACAGCGGGAGATACCTTGCTTGAAACTACACGTCTTGCTCAAGAGACAGAAAAATTTGGCTATACGCGCTTTTGGGTAAGTGAGCATCATGCCTCTCAAGCGCTCGCGCATTCTAGTCCTGAAGTATTAATAGCGCATCTGGCCGCGATGACCCAACGTATTAGGGTCGGATCTGGCGGTGTGATGGCTACTCATTATAGCGCTTATAAAATTGCAGAAAACTTCCGACTTCTGGAAGCCTTGCATCCGGATAGGATTGATCTCGGAATCGGCCGTGCGCCTGGGGGAACTCCGTTAGCTTCAAGAGCACTTCAGGAGGGGAAATATAATACTGGGGATCAAACGCCGCAGCAGGTATCGGATATTACTCATTATTTCTATGATAACCTGCCTGTGGATCATCGCTTTGCAGGCTTGCGGGCTTCTCCTGTCATTCCGACTGCACCAGAGATTTGGCTGCTTGGCTCAAGCCAAGGCAGTGATCAAATTGCGGCACAGCAAGGAGCAGCTTTTGCTTACGCGCAGTTTTTCGGCGTCCCTCAAAGCGATCAATCAATAGCCAATTATAAAAAGAACTTCCAGCCCTCCATTCTGAATAAAAAGCCCCATGCACTGGCTGCTGTGTTAGTCATTTGTGCGGAAACGGAGGAGGAGGCTAACCGTCTGGCGATGAGCAGTAATTTGTTCTACCTGAAGCTGGAGCAGGGCAGGCTGCTGGATACTTTTCCAGCTGTACAAACGGCTTTAGACTACCGCTATACACCTTATGATCTCGAGAATATCGCAACTAAAAGCCATCGCAGGGTAATCGGTACGCCCGAGCAAGTGAAAGTTAAATTAATTGCCATGAGTGAACAATACGGAATTGATGAAATCATGGTGGTGAGTCCCATTCATAATTTTGCTGATCGAGTGCGTTCTTATCGACTGCTTGCTGAAATGTTCGAATTGGAAAAACAATTGTAATATCCGGGGATGAAGGATCCTCCAAAGAGCAGCTTGAAAATATCAGCATCCCCACAATGGGCGGAGTGACTGGGAAAAGAAGAAAAACCCCTACGGATACGGGGTTCTAAAGCTGCGGGATGTTGTACATTATCTTTTTTTGTTATGATTAGTTTTAACAAACAAAGGAGACAATTATTTCGCCCGATTCTGGCGTGATGAGCAGAATACACCGCCGATGCGTCGACACCACATATTGCAAGTGGAGGTAGAGGGAAAACTGTATCTATGCGATGTTGGCGTGGGAGGCATAGCCCCCCGAAGACCGATTGAAATGGTTGAAAATTTAGTACAAGAGCAGGGCGACGAATATTATAGATTAGAACGTGATTCGCATTTTGGTTGGATTCTATGTGAAAAGAAGCGAGGGCAATGGAGTAGAATCTATTCCTTCACAGAGGAGCCCCAACTGCCGAAAGATTACATCATGGCATCCTATTGGTGTGAGAATGCACCAGATTCCAATTTCACTAAGGCTGGCATGGCAGCAATCCGCACAGCAGAGGGGCGCAATACAATTGTAGGTAATGAGTTTCGTATTTTTACAATGGAGCATGTTCAAACATTTACACCACAGACGGAAGAAGAGCATTCTGAAGCCTTGCGAATCTATTTTGGAATCGTTGTAGAATAAACAAAAGGTATGGTTTTCTAATCTTTACTAGCTAGCTGCAATCTCACGAATTTCTGCTAAAGTGGTTTCATCAAGCCGAACATCCACAGCAGGTAACACGCTTGTAATATGGCTTGGTTTGCGCACACCGACAATCGCACTTGTCAATGCTGGATGTGCCAAGGTATAAGCGACTGCTAGCTGCGGCAGGGTAAGGTCGAAACGGGAAGCAATCACTTTTAACTTCTCGGCGCGATCGACGTTCTTTTTTAAGCCTTCACCAATATGAGCAGCATTACGAGAGCGCCAATCACTGGCATCGAATTTAGTATCATAGGTATAGTTGCCTGAGAGTAAGCCGGAAGTTAATGAGCTGTAGCCGACAACCCCAATTCCTTTTTCTTGACAAAATGGCAAGAGCTCTTTTTCTGCAGCATGTCTGAGGATAGAGTAAGGCGGTTGTAATGCATCGACATGTCGCACTGTAAGTGATTCTTCCAATTGAGCTATATTGTAATTACTAACACCGACATAACGGACTTTACCCTCTTGCACGAGCTTATCCATGGCGCGCATGGTTTCTTCCGCGGATGCGTTCATATCCGTATCCGGCCAGTGCATCTGATAGAGATCAATATAATCGGTACCTAAACGACGCAAGGAAGCTTCAGCTTCTCGAATGATGGAATCGAAGGTACCGTTTTTGCTAGTCTTACCATTCTCGTCCCATACAAGTCCGCATTTGGTTGCCAGGATCACTTTATTGCGATCTCCTTTTAAAGCTTGTCCAATCACAACCTCTGAATGACCAAGTCCATACACAGCTGCAGTATCATAAAAGGTAACGCCTGCATCAAGTGCCGCACGGACGCTTTCGCTTGATATTTGATCATCCTGATCACCCCATCCACTTGACCATCCGCCACCAATTGCCCATGAGCCAAAGCCAATTTCAGATATTTCTGGACCATTCTTTCCTAATTTACGGTATTTCATCTGTGAGATCACTCCTTTTTTTGCTTCCTATCCTCATTATAGACATTGCTCCGGAAAATAGTAAGGACTGAAAACTTTTTCAGTTAGTTACCCCAGGGTAATGAGTCATGTCAACTCGTGCTTTCCAATTTCAGGATATAGACAAAATTGTGAATAAAGCCGACCCTTTTGGTTATCGTTTCATTAAGACGAATGTGGAAAATTTGACGAAAAAAAGACCATTCAGCTAGGATTTTACCCAGGCTGGATAGTTTATTTGGCTCTAAAATCAGACGAACGGAACGTAACTGGAAAGCCTTATTCCTTCAATTTTGGTTCCATCTGCAAAATGAGGTGGATTTAAAGCTCAATTGCTTACGCAAAACTTTGCAGCCGTGCCTTACCCTAGGCAACTATAGGTTATCCAAATCATCGAATAATTGTTGGATGGTTTCTTCGTCTAGATCACCTTTTTGCTTAAAAGCGAGCAGCTTTTGCTTTAGTTTTTCACCAATTTCAGCATTCTCGTCATAAGTGGTTTGGTGAGCGGGATCAAACCAGACATAGCTGTCGTTATCGGAACTGTTGCGCAGAAAAGGCTGAGTCCAATGATCGGGATACGAGAAAGGCTGCTCGCCTAGCACGAGCGCTAGCACATCGTCCGTTTCCAAAGGCAGCAAATGATAATACGTTTCTATATGATTGTTATCAGCGATGAGCATGTGCTCATAATAAAATAGCAGGTAATGCTCGCCATTCAGCGTATCCTTATGGATTTCGTAGGCTTCCAAATCGGTTTGCAGCAAAGTCTTAACTTTCTCGAGACGCGTTTGCAGCAGATCGTGGGGTACGCGTTTTAAGCTTTTGAAGGATTCGTTCATAATAAACCTCCTTGTATCGTCAGCAAAGATTATTCGCCTTCATTATACCTCTCGCAGGAGACTTCCGCAAAATTCAGTTGACTTATATCCATTTGAAATGGGGCTCAGTTAACGGTTTCCATCCAACCCAAGGAATCAGTGATGGTGCCCTTTTGGATGCCAGTTAAGGTATCATAAAGCTTCTTGGATAGCTCGCCAGTCTGTCCGCCATTTAAGATAAGCTTATCGCCATTCCAGTTAAGCTCACCAATCGGGGAAATTACGGCTGCGGTACCTGTGCCGAACGCTTCGTCCAGTTCACCGTTTTTACTTGCTTCATATAACTCATCAATAGAAATAGTCCGCTGTACAACAGGTATGTTCCAATGCTCCAATAGCTGGATAATTGAGCCTCGGGTAATGCCATCGAGAATACTTCCATTTAACTTCGGGGTATGAACTGTCCCATTTATTTTGAAGAATACATTCATACTGCCGACTTCTTCAATATATTTATGATGTATGCCATCCAACCATAAGACTTGAGAATAGCCTTGTTCTTTGGCTGCTTCCTGTGCGATTAGACCAGCCGCATAATTACCCGCTGTTTTGGCTTCGCCAACCCCGCCTTTCACAGCCCGAACATATTCGGATTCCACAAAAATTTTGACAGGATTCATACCCTCTGGGTAATAAGCACCAACTGGCGACATGATAATGATGAATTGATATTGTGTGGATGGAGCCACGCCTAAAGCGGCTTGAGTGGCAATGACAAATGGACGGATATAGAGCGAAGTCTCCGGTTCGGTTGGGATCCAATCTTGATCGACCACAATGAGCTGCTTCAATGCTTCCAGAGCAAGGTCTTCGTCAAGCTGCGGGATACCTAAACGTGTATTAGAACGGTTTAATCTTTGGAAATTTTTCTTAGGTCGAAAAAGCTGAATGTGTCCGTCATCGGTTCTATAGGCTTTGAGCCCTTCAAAAATGGTTTGTCCATAATGAAATACCTTTGCTGCAGGATCTAGGACAATCGGTTGATAAGGCACAATGCGGGGCTGATACCAGCCATTCTCGTCGGAGTAATTCAGAATAAACATATGATCGGTGAAATAAGTTCCGAATCCTAACTGATTTTGGGCGGGCTTGTCTTTTTTTGTTGTGGTGCGTTGGATTTCAATAGATTGACTCATGGGGAAGATCGCTCCTTATACTTTAATAATCTTTTATCATTTTATCATACCTTTAAGGTATATCAATGGCACCTTCAATTTGCTTTATTCAAAGGCAGCCATTGCAGCACATTCTGAATATGTGTATCCCAGAATGACCATGTGTGCTCAGCCAATATTCAGCATTCCTTCAGGTACAATTCAATTAGAAATGGTATAAGGAGTAAACGTTTCTACTCTTGACATCTCTAACTGTAATAAATATAATAACAGTATGAAGTTGAGGGGAGAAGTAGCAATGAATAGCGAATTTACAATTGCAGTTCATAGCCTAGTCTTGTTAGCTTACCACCCAGGCAATATGGCTTCAAGCAATTATATTGCTGAGAATGTATCCACTCATCCAGCAAGAGTACGTAAGATAATGGGGCTTCTGAAGAAGAAGGGATATGTCCTTTCCAAGGAAGGTATTGGCGGAGGCTTCATTCTGAAGGCAGACCCAGATCAAGTGACATTAGGCGAGATTTATCG
Organism: Paenibacillaceae bacterium; assembly: GCA_040904685.1. Taxonomy (GTDB): domain Bacteria; phylum Bacillota; class Bacilli; order Paenibacillales; family NBRC-103111; genus Paenibacillus_AC. Next base: position 6,086 of record JBBDSZ010000018.1, read on the forward strand.
TGTAACTTCTGAGGGCTCATTGCAGCCGAATTGGTGCTCGGGTGACAGGGATTTACCTTGTGTGGTTGCTTCCAATATTGAAGAAGTCATGGCCAAGGTTTTCTGTAATGCGGAAAAGCATTTATCATTATTTTTTGATAGCCTTACGATTTCCAATGTATTGAGTGAACTGAAGACAACACAAACAAAATGATTTTTGGGTATTCTTTTATATGAACTGTTACCAATAATGTTTCAGTTGTATAAAATTAACATAGACCCCATACAAATTTTAAGGAGAGTGCATATGATGTCATTAATCACAGTCAATGATAATAACTTTAAAGAAACGGTTGAAAAGAGTCATTTGGTCTTAGTTGATTTTTGGGCACCTTGGTGTGGTCCATGTAAAATGATTGCTCCTATTCTCGAACAATTGGATCAAGACTCTGCTGGCACTGTAACTATTGCTAAATTAAATGTGGATGATAATCCGGTAACATCCAGCCAATATGGTGTGAGGAGCATTCCAACCCTAAAACTCTTTAAAAACGGTCAAGAAGTCGAAACTGTTATTGGATTACAACCATTGGGAAACTTGAAAAAGTTGATTCAAAAACACACGTAACGTTTAAGCGGTAAAATCAGTTGGATAACAATTATTAGAGATGAGGTGATTCCTATGCAAGGGTTAGTCAAAGATCTGTTTAAAGAAGGCGACTGGGTTAGCGGGAAATCTGTAAATGACGAGAAGTTTCATGGTTACATTGAAGGGTTAGACATCGTTAAAGGCACGGTAAGGGTGAAAATAACCGCATGTGATAATGAAAGCTCTTTAGGACGTACAGCTGAATGCTTTATTTCAACATTGGATGCTTTACCTTTGGACATCTTAAACCATCAGGGGCATCTCTTCAATTTAATTGATATCGCATTAAGTGTAAGGGATAAAGCTTGGTTTATGGAATTAACCACACGGCTTCAAACTGCGAAAGTACCAAAAATTAAACAATCAAAAGCAAGTAGTTAGTTAATCGTATCCTGAAACCCACGGTTCTCATACAAGAACTGTGGGTTTTTTACTGCTTCTGGAATGAGATGTGAAGGACAAAAATCTTTTTTGTCGAATGTATATATATCGATAAGTTGAAAACAAAATAAGGGAGTTTTGGCTGGTGAGGGTGGTTTCTTATTTTCTAATGGTGCTTTTTACTGTGATGTTAATTGTTTTAATTCCTATAGGTACAGTGTTATTTTCGCTGAATTCGACGATCTTAAAGCCTTACAATACTGAGAAATATTTAGCCGACAGCGGACTTTATACGAATTTAAAAGAAATCATCCGTAAAAACTTCACCGGTGAGGACAAGAATGAGAAGCAATCGGCTATCCAAAAGCTGCAGGGGAAATTGATCGGGCAAGCTTTTGATAAGATTGTCACCGACGACTTTGTTGCTAGTAAAATGGCCTTGTTGCAAACCGTCTTTTGGGATTATATGACTGATAAAACAAAAACATTTTTACATGTGCCCATTGCTGAGCTATCTAATATCACTGCTAAATTCCCGACGCTGGAAATGGGCGGACATGGAGATCTGAACACTTTGATTGGTCTGAAGGCGGATAAAATGGAAGAGTTAAAAAGAGGTTATAAGTTTTATTCCAAGGGCCTTTTGGGACTCTATGTGCTTGTATTTATTTTGGTGGGGATATGCGCTTTATTATCCTATGTATTGAATATTAGCGGTAAGTGGCTGGGGGTTTCTCTCACAATAGGCGGAGTACTTACTTTGCTCTTATCGGTACCCTATCGTTTCATCACAGCAGAAATGGTCACTTCGCATAATGCGGAGAATTTGGTAAGTGGAGCAGCCCAGTTATTTATCCAAGCTCGACATGACCTTTTGCAATGTTTAACGATTGTTGCGGTTGCTGTTATTGCTGTGGGAATTTTATCAATGTTTATGGGGAATAGAGAGCAAGCTCCGGAAAACCCGCGAGACAATAGTAAGACGATTAAGATTCTTTAGATAAGAAAAAGGAGAATAGAAGATGAGCAATCAAGCATTTGCAGGGGAATACCAAGGAGAAGATGCGATATGGTTACGTGCGGGTCACTATGAGGCTGCGTTATTACCGAGAATTGGCGGGAATTTAGTTGCATTTCGTGATACGGTTAAGGGATTCACGCTATTACGTGAACCGAGCATAGAAGAAATGGCTGAATTCAGCGCGAGACCAATGGTGCATGGGATTCCAATTTTGTTTCCCCCGAATCGCTATAAAGATGGAAGATTTTCTTTGAACGGACTGCAATATGAATTTCCAGTGAACGAGCCCAAAACAGGCAATCACTTGCATGGCTTTTTTTATAATATTCCGTGGCATGTAAGTGATTTTGGAACGAATGAGACAGAAAGCTATGTGACGATTGAGCAAAATGTAGATAAAAACCATGCTGCTTATCGTTATTTTCCGCATACCTTTCATTTCACAGTTCGCTATGCTTTGAGTGAAGATGGCCTAAAGCAGGAAGTAAGCATCACCAATCTTGGCGAAGCTGCGATGCCTTGTATGTTAGGCTTTCATACAGCTTTTAATGCGCCTTTTGCGCCTAATAGCACGAAGGAAGATATCAGCTTTACGATGACGATCGGAGATCGTTGGGAGTTGGATGATCGAATGCTGCCGACTGGCAGCTATCAGCCGTTAGTTGATGGTGAGCTTGCAATGAAGAGAGCGGGCGTTTCGCCCTATTTTGCTGAAATGGATAATCACTATACATCACAACCACAGATGGGGTTCAACGCTGCGATTATTATAGATCATAAAGAAAAGGTAAGACTAGTCTACGATGTAGGAACTAATTATAAGCATTGGATGATTTGGAATAACGAAGCCAACGGTAAATATTTCTGTCCAGAGCCGCAAATCAATGCAGTCAATGCGCCAAACCTGAATCTACCTGCAGAACAAATTGGTTTAGTGCTCCTCGATAAAGGGCAAAGTTGGACTGAGACTAGCAGACTATATATTGAAACAATGCCGCATCCCGATCTTAAATGAGGTGAGTAGTTTGAAAGAGTTCGTAAATGATGGTTAAGCAGTTTGGAGGCATAGCCAAAT
>JBBDSZ010000019.1:0-159531 GCA_040904685.1 Paenibacillaceae bacterium
CGGATCAACTGGAAATTCTCTTGAATTGAGCTTCTAAACATATTATACGAGGAGTACCTGTGTGAAAAATTGGCTAATCATCTCTGTATCACTCGATACATGAGTAACTAAGCTGCCAATAGGAAAACGATCAAAAAAAGACATCGATAACCGTGAGATATGGGCGAACAAGTCTTTACGCAGACGAGCCACAATACTTTGCCCAGCAAACTGCAGGAGATTATTCTGTAAATAGGTAAATAGAAAATTAATAGCTGACAAGCCAAAGTAAAAAACTGCCATCCACACCAGAAAAACAAAGCTGCCTGATTTCTTGACCAAATGATCATCAATAATAATTTTGATTAAATACGGCTGCAGCAAATCCGCTGAAATTGCGAGAAAGGTACAGCCTATGATCAACAGAAATGTCAGTAAATGCGGCTTTGAATAAGAATAAATGGTTTTCATTGATGCCGCTCGATTGATATTAGCCAATCTCCAACCCCTCCTCTTGAATCCGATTTAGGCTTGCATATTCACCATCTTGAGCTGATATTAATTGTTCATGTGTTCCACGTTGGACAATTCTTCCCTCATTTAAAACAATGATCTCGTCCGCATGCTTGACTGCACTAATTCGATGCGAAATAATCAAGGTTGTTTTATTCTTCCGAAGCTTTCTTAGACTCTTTAAGATGGATGCTTCTGTAAGAGAATCCACGGCGCTTACGCTATCGTCCAAAATCAGAATAGGTGCATTCTTCAAAAAACCGCGTGCAAGACTGGTTCTCTGCTTTTGACCACCGGATAACGTAACGCCCCGCTCGCCGAGCTTGGTCTCAAAATGATCGGTGAAATGTAAAATGCTCTCGTAAATAAATGCTTGCTGCGCAGCCAGCTCGATATCTTCAAGCGATGCCTCACGATCACTAAAGGCGATATTGTCGCGAATTGTAGTGCTGAACAAAAAGCCATCCTGTGGTACATAGGCAATTCGCGAGCGTAGGCTTTCTATGGTTATCTCTTGTATATCTATCCCATTGAATTGAATAGCCCCGCGGTTGGACTCATATACCCTCAGCAAAAGCTTGACCAGCGTTGTTTTGCCACTGCCTGTTTTGCCCACAATCCCTAAAGTAGTTCCTGAATGAATCGTTAGATCAATATCTTTAAGAACTGGGAATGACGATTCCGGATAAGCAAAGTTCAATTGACGTACTTGAATATCGCCTGCAGTATTGAGCGGTTTAGCGTTTGCGGATTCGCCAATATCAGGATCTTCCTCAAGCAATTTATTCATCCGTTCCAAAGAAGCACGTGAACGCTGCATCGTATTAATCACATTGCCTAGCTGTTGAAGAGGATTCACAATCAAACGCAAATAAAGGGTTAACGCGACAAAGTCCCCTAAGGAAATGCTATGCCGCATCGTTAAATATCCACCAAGTATGATAGAAAAGATCAGAGAAAAGGCACCGAGAAAAGGCAAGATCGCTTGAAATAAAGAGGACATACGGACTAAACGTAGCTGGGCATCGCGAATTTGATCGACGGTTTCATCAAAGCGTTTTTGGGCTAAGCCCTCCACCGCGAAGGTCTTTGTCACACGTATCCCGCTAAATTGCTCCTCCGCCGAGCCTGTCATAGTGGCCAGTGCCTCCTGCACATGCAGCGATCGTTGCCTAATTTGCGGTCCAAAATAAACAACTATAAACGGAATCACGACCATCGGACAAATACAAATAGCTACCAAATATACGGGAATAGAGCTTATTAACATCATTGTAATACTCGAAAGAATTAAGAAAACAGCATTGGTTGTTTGGTTAACGCTCATGGATATCGACTCTCTTACCGCTGTTACGTCATTCATCACATAGCTTAATAGCTTTCCTATACCCTGCTTGGAGAAATAGTGCTCATTTAAAACCGAAAACTTCTGAAAAATCCTTTGGCGAATCATAAATTCAAATTTACGACCTAATCTTTGCACCAAGAACTGCCCAAAGCCAAAAAAGACGCCGTAGGATAACCCAACTATTAAAAGGAGTACACTGTAATCCACAATGGCTGAACGGCTGATATCGCCACTTTGCAAGTCGTCTGTAAATCGACCGAGAATAAGTGGAATTGTCGCTTGATCTATATTGGAAACAATCATCAAAAAAATCGCAAAGCTATATACTTTCCAATTGAGCTTAAAATAATTTAGCAATATACGCGATTGGTTCATTGTTCATCTCCGCTTTATTAGGCTTATCTTATTCTAGACTTCATTATAGCAAAAAGATATAATAACTGCCTAATAGACAGTTATTATATCCTTAGAGCGGTTCATTCAGATAATATAGTGTTTTCAGAAATACTTAGACCTTCTTTATTATCTAGAAGTTTCAGATCCTTGGTTTGGCTTTTTTGAACAATTAAAAATTTAAGCGACTGAAGTTTGACTATTGGAGCAATAAAACTTACTTTTGTTCCACGTATATCAAGGTATTTCAATTGATAAGATTGCTCTAATGCTCATTTCCGAAATGAGTGAAAGGTCAATTGTTTTGTCTGATTTTTTCTCATAATCATTTAAATCATTGTAATCAAGAAAAAGATCCTCGACTTTCAATAAGTCATTTTTTGTCAATGCGGAAAAACAATAAAACATATCCATGATCGTTCAATTTAACTCTCCCTTTCTCCTTGTTATCATAAAAATATTAGACGCATTCTTTAACCAAAAGTTTCCATAAATTATTCATATAGTTCCATGCGGATGAAGAAGCCTTCTCCATATCATTCATGGAAATCTTATAAAAAAATAATACAGAAGAAAACAAAAAAAATACTCGAAAACAAAGTTTCTTTTAATTAATATCTCAACTTTCGCAGCTTGAATTCTCTTTAAAACCCTTGATATGACTAGGCTGAATGACTAAAAAATTGTTGAATTGACATGAAAACACCCTTCAAATTTGGTAAAATGGAAGTAACCAGCTTACCATCCCAAACTGAAAGGTGCGTAATTACATGTTACAACACAACTCGCAATCTGAAAAGCTAGAAGCAAGATTTTCAACCCTTTTTTCCGTTTTACAAATAGGCTCATTGCTCCGTAAAGTAGGTATCCGCAAATCATTTGGGATGTCCAGTTTAGCCATTTTTGAGCTCCTATTTACGCTTATCTTTCAAGGTAGAAACTGGTATCGGTTACTGGATAGCAAACGTCGCACCGATCTACCAGGCAAAGATGTGGTTTTACCGTTTCCTTAATCATCCTCGCTTTGCATGGCGACAATTCCTGCATACACTGAGCTTTAAAGTTATACGGCAATTTGAATCACTCATTTCGTCTTCCCGCATTCGTACTTTTATTATTGATGATTCCGTTTTGCGTCAGATCGAAGTAAGAAAGCGGAGCTGCTTGCGCGTGTTCATGATCATACCACCGGTCGATTTGTCCGCGGTTATACCATGCTTACACTTGGATGGTCCGATGGTTATAGCTTTGCCCCTATAGATTTTATGATGCTTAGCTCGGTAAAACTAGCGAATCGTTTTTGTGAAATGAAAGAGAAATTAAACAAACGAACGCACGGCTACAAGCGTAGACTAGAGGCCTTTTCACAAAAACCATCTGGTGTTGTAAATCTAATTGAGCGCGCCTTGAACTGGATTTTCAGCTGACTTTGTCTTAATGGACAGTTGGTTTACACAAGCTTCCTTACTTCGAGAGCTGATTGCTAAAGGGCTGCATGTCATTAGCATGATAAAAGACATGAAGCAACGTTATTTGTTTGAAGGTAAGCGTATGTCGCTTCAAGCCTGTTTAATACGTTATCTAAATCATCTAAAACAGACATTCTAGGCTCGTTAATCGCCAAAACCGCTTGTGGATTACAAATCAAATTAGTATTTGTTCGAAACCGTAATAAAGGGAGGGAATGGCTGGCTGTATTGAGCACGGAAATAACATTAGAGGAAAATTGCGTATTCCGAAAATGTTTAGACACTAAATCCGATAAGTCTTAGCCACCCAAAAGTCTTAGCCACCCCAATTAAGATTTACCCCCTTCCAATTCGGTTATCAGTCCAATGCAGGAAAGTAGTGTTCCCTTAAGCGAATGTCTTACAAGACATCAGTCAGAGAGAAGCCTGCCTACCATGACAAAATGGAGGATAGCCATGCCAAAGATCCAAGACGTTTTAAGGTTTCACGCATCTGAATTAAGCGCTCGCTCTATTGCTCTGAGACTATCGATCTCACGCGGTAGTGTCAGTAACATTCTGACACGAGCAGAAGCTTCAGTAGTAACGTGGCCTCTCCCAGAAGATTATGATGAGGTCAAGCTCAAGTCACTTCTGTTTCCCAAGTCTCCAGGAAGACCCAATAAATCCGTGGATCCTGACTGGGAATACATCTACAGAGAAACTAAAAAGAAAGGAGTCACGTTAAACCTCTTATGGATCGAGTATAAAAAGAAAGAGTCAAATGCCTACCAGTAGTCAATTCTGTGAAAGGTACCGCACTTGGAGGAAGGCAGCTCAGCTGTCCTTACGTCAAGAACACCGTGCTGGTGAAAAGCTATTTATTGATTATGCCGGGCCGACAATACCAATCTCTGTTCCCGCCACTGCCTTTACAGAAATATATGTAACTAATTCTATTCTTCGCCAAAATACTTAAGGTGTCAAAGTTGAAAAGCTAAGAAAAAGCGAGAAAACAGGCGAAAACATTACTTTAATAGCCTCTCGGCAGTCGAGTATGGCTAAGGGGTGAAAATGGAAAATAATAACTGGTAATTACATCTAAATGCAATAAAACTACAGTTAAGCGCAACGCTTACAAAAAACCAAAAAACTTGCAAATAGGATTTTTTGAAAAATGGAATATCACTGAACTGAATTAGACGGCTGTTTGGAAAATCAGAGACGACAATGATTTAAATTCTTCTTTTCGATGCGCATGCCAAGCATCCATATGTTGGCACATTATAATGCCGTAAATGCGGATAGCCCACATCATGATGGAACGATGGTGTCCGCGCTCCAAATCGTAGTCAATCTTCTCGCGTTTGTTGGAGCGTTTCACGGAAGTCCGGCGTTTGTAAATGTTCTTCCACGCCTCTGTTTTTCCCGTAGTGTTTTGAAAAACATACGGGGGTTTTCTCCGTTGTGAGTATGGAAAGCGCGACCGTATTTGGCAGTGGAACACTCACAAGTAGGCGAGCAACGCCACTTTTGGCGGTTTCGGAATTTGTCGAAACCGTTGGGTTTCATCTTCCTACCCTTGTGACAGATGGGAGTACCCTCGGGAGAAAGACTCATCCCATTGTCAAGATCGATGTTTTTCTTGCCACGCTTATTTAGATCGATGAACGGTTCCTGATGTTGATGAACGATCAACTGGTAAATGGCCTCGGCATCATGAGCGGCATCGAGCAGTATTTTGTCCAATGTGCCCAAGGTGAAACGTTGCGCGAATTCAACCGAAGTGACCACGAAGCTAATGGCATCATGGCGGGACGCCGGGTGCAGACGTGGATATAAAGGTAGATCATAGGGGCTGTCGGAGGCGTTCATCATATAAAGATGATACCCATTGAAATATCGCTCCCTGGCACTGTCCCATCCTGAGTTCGCAATCAGGCTGAGCATACAGGCGGGGATGGTTGCAATCCGCAAGGCCGCGGGCACGGCAATCACAAGTGGGTTTGCTGCGGAGATACGCCGAAGTGACGACAGGTGTTCCATCACCAGCAGCACTGAGACGGTTCATGTCTCCGAGCAGACCGAGCTTCGCCGAGACGGCGAGGAATTGCGATTCAAAGAAAGCGAATAAACGATCGGTAGGCTGCTCGGACTTTTGGTCCAGTCGGAGGAGCATCCAGCGTACCAAACGCTCGACTCGTCCGGGTTTGGAGAGCGGTGCCTTTTCACCTTTTTTTCCTTTTTTCGGTTTACGTTTACGAGATTGACGAGGTTTGCGTTTGGAAGTACGATGCTCATTCTCGGCGGACCAAAGGCGGCGAAAGAAGTCATAGAAGGTGCCGACACCAGGAAGATCACCGTGTTCGAAGCCACTGAGAATCGCATAAAGCGGAACCGTATGCAATTCCGCGACCCATTTAGTAGTACTCAATTCGGGCCGAACGAGCAGATTAAGCAAATACGAACGGGGCATGGAAGCCGAATCACGAGGTTTCGATCCTTTCGAATCATAGAGGGGACGAAGCAAGGTGGTGATTGGTGAGAGATCAGCGATCCAAAGCTTGGCGATGAGAGGCCAATGATCCTTGTGAACAACAAGGATACCGCCAGAATAGTGCGACTGAAGTTGGGTCAGCACGAAATCTTGATACGAAGAATGTGGTATGAAAATCGGTTTCATTACAAACACCCCAAACCATGATAGTAAGGAAAAAGCAAATCCCTTCCGTCGCAATTATTGGGGTGATTTCAAAAAGTCAAGTGTTTTCGGCAAAGAATCGCCCATAAGTGGGAATTTATTTTCCAATTCACTAATGGTTGCAATAAAAAATCTCTCTACAAAAGTGGGAGGGAAGCAAGAATGGTGGTTCAAGGGAAGCCTTGTTCCATCTGCCTCGGCGAATGCCGAGAGGCTATTTTATAGTGGGAGGGTAGTTATCCACAGAAATTCACAAAAATTTTTTGGATTGTGAAATGCGGTCAACGGGATTTGAACCCTCACACCCGAAGGCACCACCCCCTCAAAGTGATGGGGCGCGTTTGCTCTTATCTGTTATAGTGGGTTAAAGCCTTGATTTATAAATGATGTATAAGGGTTTTCTCAATTGGGGTATGGTTCTGTTTGGTTGCCATTTGCTTAAAACACTCGACGTATCTGATTTAATCCTGCAATGTGCGTTTTTCGAGTTCCTTACGTATTTCGTCAGGTATCTTAATCGATTTTCCTATGGTGTCATCAGTAAAGACAATCGTCATTTTACCTAAAGCCACTAATACTTCTTCCTTATAAAATTCAAAACGATACCTGAAGGAAGAATTCCCGATATGTTCAATAATAGTGTGAAGTTCCAAAACATCGTCGTAATTAATAACACCCATATAATCGCAAGCTACATTCACTCTCGGAAGTTGAATTTTTTTGCCGATCAGTTCCTTATACGAGAACCCGATTGAGCGAAATAATTCATGATCCGCTTGTTCAAAAAAACGAAACAACGCTGAATAATGTATCCTCCTAGAAAGATCCACATCTTTAAATTGAACACGAATTAAACTTATCATTGTATCTCCTTTGTTATTAAAATTTAAAATTCAAACTTCCTTTTGTAAAAATTCTTTAAGCATTCCCACTACAAATTCATGATCTTCTTTGTGCGGAAGACCGGATACCGTAACTGTACCGACAACCCCCACATTTTGGATAATGATTGGAAATGCCCCGCCGAATGCCGCATATTTTGTCGGATCCAGCAATGCCTTTTCTTGAATCGTCGTGCCTAACATATTGTAATAGACTGCCATATAGTAAGAACTGTGAAAAAATCTGTTCACCACCCTGTTCTTCCTTTTTATCCATTCGTCATTATCTTTCGTGGTTCCATTCATCGCATAATGAAACAACTGCTGTTTTCCCCTGCAAATATCTATCGTTAGGGACAGTTGGTTCTTTAATGCGCTTGCCAAAATTTGATTCCCCAGTTGGTATGCAGTTTCGTTTATGAATTGGGTGAACTGTAAAATTTCCTCCTCCCTATTGAGTTTTTTCAATAATTCTTTGAAATCTTCCATACTGCACCCCATCCTTTCTGTATTTTCGATTTCCATTCGTCGATTGACTTTCTCGTTCATCCCCCTGTAAACAAGCGGGAATCCATAAGTTTTAAGTTTGGAGATATTTCTGGAGCCATATCCATATGAGCCAGAATATCCCGTTCCAAATCGATGCCGGGGGCAATTTCAATCAATACCAAATTATTTTTCCCAAGCGAAAAAACAGCCCTCTCCGTCACGAAAAGCACCTTCTGCCCTTTTTCTCTAGCATATTCCCCAGAAAAAGTAATTTGGTCGACTTGCTTGACAAACTTTTTGCTCTTTCCTTCTTCGATAATTTTCATTTGACCGTTCTTGACGTCTATTTTTAGACCTACAGCAGTAAACAGGCCGCAAAAAACAATTTCTTTGGCATTTTGGGCAATATTGATAAAACCGCCGCAGCCAAATAATCGATTTCCCAATTTACTTACATTAACGTTACCATCCAAATCAATTTGAGCCATTCCGAGACACGCCAAATCCAATCCGCCCCCATCGAAGAAATCGAACTGCGAGGGGCTGTCGATAATGGCTACCGGATTGGATGCTGCGCCAAATTCCAGACCTGGAGCCGGAACTCCTCCGATAACCCCTTGTTCGACGACGAATTCAAAATCACGAGGAAGACCCAACTCTCTCGCCGCTATTCCAACCGAACCGGAAATACCGACTCCCAGATTGACAACCTTCTTCCCTGGTATTTCCATAGCAGCCCGCATGGCGATAATTTTCCTTTCATTAAATGGAAGCGAAAGAATGTCTTCGAGCGGAACGCGAACCTCTCCCGAATAAGCCGGGTTGTACAAACTTACCGCAGTTTGCGTTTGATGGGGGCTCAGGATGATCCGGTCGACCAGAATTCCTGGAATCCGGATCGACTTCGGATGGAGGCTGTGACGTTGGACCATTCTTTTCACTTGGACAAATACTTTACCGCCTCTGTTGTGAACAGCTTGGGCGATTGCTAAATTATCAAGCAGCACCGGCTCTTCTTCCATGGAAACGTTACCGTCTTCATCTGCGGTTGTCCCTCTCAGAAAAGCGATATCACATGAATAGGAAGGGTAAAACAATTTTTCCTGTCCCATAAAATCGATTACATGCACCAAATCTTCTGTTGTCCTGTCATTCACTTTTCCTCCCTCAATACGGGGATCCACAAACGTACCCAACCCGACGTGGGTGATCAAACCGGGCCTTCCTGCGGCCGTTTCTCTGAATAACTGCGACAATACTCCCTGAGGAAGGTTGTAAGCTTCTATTTTATTATCGGTTGCCAGCTTAGACATCTTCGGGACATAATCGTAATGGCCGCCGATATTTCTTTTTACTAATCCTACATGTGCGAGATGGCAGACTCCGCCCTCATTCCTATCGCCGACACCAGTTACGTGAATGCAGGTAAGGTCCCGGGGAGTGGCGGATTCCAAAAATCTTTTTTCTAGTGCCAGAATGAGATCGGTAGGTTCCGCTAAACCTCCCCCAGATCCACCGACAACGATAGTTTCCCCGTCCTTGATCTGTTTAACGGCTTCCTCAGCTGTAATAATTTTGGGGTTTTTCATATTCATTCTCCTCGTATCATACATATAAAACTCTAATTGCCTCGAATAAAAAAATAGGCCTGCATCTTTGCGAGCGGGATGTAGGCCGTATCCAATCCATTTGATTAAAGCATGACGCCGCCGCCGTTAGGCAGAAGAGTCTGTCCGATATATAGCGAGGCTGCGGATGACGCCAAAAAAACAATGGTTGGTGCAACCTCGTCTGTAGTCCCCAGCCTTCCCAATGCGACAGAGCGTTCCTTGTTGTGAAGCCAATTATCATCCGTGGCGAAAGGCCGCGTCATATCCGTCATCAACGGGCCAGGGGCAACCGCATTTACATTAATTCCATAAGGTGCGACCTCTTGGGCTAGAGATTTTGTCAAAGCGATAACGCCTGCTTTTGCAGCGGAATAATGAGTCAGCCGGACCCCGCCTTTATAAGCAATCTGTGAAGCTATGTTAATGATGGAGCCTTGTTTCCGGGAAATCATATGGGGAACTACAGCCCGGCAGCACAAAAATACGCTGCGAAGGTCGGTATTGAGAATATCATCCCATTCCTCTTCGTCCATATCCACAAGCAAAGTTTCCGACATTTTCCCGGCGTTGTTGACCCAAATATCGATTTGCCCAAAGTCTTCAATTATCTTTTGCACCATCGAATCAACAGACTCTCTTTTCGTTACGTCGGCTTCATAAGCCCGAACGCGGTAGCCTGAAGTTTCAAGATTCGCAACTGCTTCCTTCGGAAACGATTCAAAAGGCGGATATACGATTGCAACATCTGCACCAGCAACTGCCAATGCTTTTATAATGCTCAGCCCCAACCCTCGACTGCCTCCTGTTACGACGGCTGTCTTTCCGGTTAATTCAAACATTCGAATCCCCTCCATAAATTAGTGATTAAAGGCAGTTATCTAGCGATGACGAAACACAGGCGCACGTTTTTCAAAATGCGCTGCGACACCTTCGCGAATATCTTCGCTGATGAAAATACGGTCACTTAATTGCAGGGCTCTGACTTGTCCCGCTGCGATCCCGTTCATTTTGCCGTAATGAACGGCTTCTTTAATACTTCTCAAGGACAATCCGGGGCGCTTACTCATTTCAGCGGCCATTTCTTTGGCAGCCTGCAGCACTTGACCCGGTTCCGCAATCCGGTTGATCAATCCCAACCGCAACGCCGTCTCCGCGTCGATGGCGTCACCGAAAAACATCAGTTCCTTCGCCTTGGCTTCCCCAATCAGACGCGGCAATCGTTGCGTGCCGCCGCTGCCGGGAAACACCCCTAATTTGCATTCCGGAAACCCGATTTTGGCATTGCTATCCATCACGCGCAAATCGCAGCATAATGACAATTCGGCGCCGCCCCCGAGCGCATAACCGTTTATTGCCGCAATCGTCGGTTGGGGTAGGCACTCCAACTCGTCATAAACGAAGTTTTCCAGAGCCAACTTTTCTTCAATAACCTCACCCGACTCCATCAGTTCCCTGAATTCTTTGATGTCGGATCCGGCACAGAACGCTCTTTCTCCCCTTCCGGTCACGATGACGACCCGTATATTCGAATCGTTCGTAACCCGGACCAATACTTTCCTCAACTGCCGGGTAAGTTCGCGGGAAACGACATTCAAGGGCAGATTGTTCAGATAAAGAATTGCGACGCCCTCATTCGATTCCAGCTGCACCAATTCGTTCATGTAATCACCGCTCCTTGTTCTCAATATCTATCTTCAGTTCCATCCGTTCGGATTTAAAGAGCCGCGCATCCATAATAGCGACCTCCGGGGGTACAATGACCGCAAAATCGACCCTTTTCAGAATGTCCTCTTTGATATCGATTCCTGGGGCTACTTCTCTCAAAACAATCCCTTCCGGCGTTAAATCGAATACAGCACGTTCAGTGATATAGCGTGCGCTTTGTCCGCGCTCCTGAGCTGAAGGCCCAGACCATGTAATTTGTTCGACATCCTGGACAAATTTACTGACCGTACCTTCACGGATAATACGCAATTCACCATCCACGATGCTGATTTCGGGATTTCCCGCGGTCAACGTTCCCAGGAAAAACACTTTTTTAGCATTTTGGGTAATGTTGATAAAACCTCCGGGTCCAATAATTTTATCGCCGAAGCGGCTTACATTCACGTTCCCGGCTTTATCGACCTCCGCGAACGACAGAAACGCAAGATCGAGTCCACCGCCGTCATAAAAGTCGAATTGATAGGGCTGGTCCAGCATGGCTTCAAAATTGGTGGCCGCCCCAGCGTCATTGCCCAACGCGGGAATCCCTCCAACGAGCCCCTGCTCGACCGTAAATGTTAAATCATTGTAAACTCCTTCTTCCGCCGCCACGAACGAAATTCCGTTCGCAACCCCGAAGCCTAGGTTTACAACCGCTCCGGAGTATAGTTCCATTGCCGCCCGACGGGCGATCACTTTGCGTACATCCAAAGGAAGGACGGGAATATTTTCGTCCGGACGGCGGATCAGCCCAGAGTAAGCCGGATCAAAACGTGTGACATAGGTCTGCATAGGATGGGGATCGACCACGATATAGTCCACAACGATGCCCGGTACTTTTACTTGTTTACCCGGCAGCGTTCCGCTGGCGACCACTCGCTCCACCTGTGCAATGACAATCCCTCCCCTGCGGTGAGCCGCTTGTGCGATCGAAAGATTTTCACCGTAAACGGCCTCGTTTTCCATCGTAAGATTCCCTTTTTCGTCAGCCGATGTTGCGCGAATAAATGCGACATCGATTTGCGGCGACTTAAAGAAAAGCCATTCTTTCCCATCCAATTCAATGACTTCAACCAAATCCGGGCCTTTCTTCGTTCCTTGCTGTCCACCTTGCATCCGGGGATCGATAAACGTGTTTAGTCCCACATGGGTAATCAAGCCCGGACGGCCTGATGCGATTTCCCTGGTCAACTGGGACAGAACACCCTGCGGGAAGGTATAGGATTCGATTTCCCCGCTCAACGCCAGTTTCGCCAATTTGGGACTGTTGCTTAGCGTGCCGCAAACCGAACGTTTGATCAATCCGGAATGAGCCAAGCGGTTTACACCGGTTTCTTTCCAATCGCCGATTCCGACGGCATGGTACAACGAGAGCGAACGGGGTGATCCGGAATTTTGAAACCGACATTCAAGAGCTTCAATCAACATTTCCGGAACCGCGTGTCCGCCACCTGAACCGCCGATCCAGACCGTACTATTATCTTGCACTAACGCAACCGCTTCATTGACGTCAATTAATTTTGTCATCCTTAACAATCCCTTCGATTATGACTAGCGGTCCTTAAACTCCTTAAGAATATTCCGAGAGATGATCATCTTATGAATTTGCGAAGTACCGTCATAAATCTGGCATATTTTCGCGTCCCTCATAAACCGCTCGAGCGGATATTCCTTGCTGTACCCATAACCCCCGAAAATTTGAACGCCGTTTGTCGTATGGCGCATGGCATTATCTGAGCAATAATATTTGGCCATAGATGATTCCTTGGTATAGGGTTTGCCCGCATCCCTCAAATAAGCAGCTCTGTACAGAAGAAGACGTCCAGCATCAATTTCCGTAGCCATATCGGCCAACATGAATCCTACACCCTGGAATTCGCCGATCGGCGTATCGAATTGCTTTCTTGTCGCCGCATAAGAAGCAGCCATTTCATATGCCGCCTGCGAAAGACCAAGTGATAGTGCCGCTATGTCCAAACGGGTGCCGTCCAAGCCTGCCATCATGATCTTGAAGCCTTGCCCTTCTTCACCCAGCATATTGCAAGCTGGAATTTTGCAATTGTCAAAAAACACTTGGCTGACCGGAACACCGTGTTGGCCCATCATGGGATCTTTCGGTCCGATCGTAAACCCTTCAGTCCCCGTCTCCACGATAAAACAGGTCAGGCCTTTTACGCCTTTGCTGCGGTCGGTTACAGTTAATAGAATAATCATGTCGGCTGCCGGCGCCAATGTGATGAAAACTTTTTGACCGTTAATGATCCAATAGTCTCCATCCCGTACCGCTGATGTTTTAATACTGGCTACATCGGAGCCGGAGCCGGGTTCGGTTATGCCAAAGCTGCCGATTTTGTTTCCACTGCTCAATAGCGGCAGCCAATGCTTCTTCTGCTCTTGCGTGCCGAAATGGTGTATCAAGGCTAGATGAAGGCGGATGGCGCCGATGACGTTGCTGACTGCACCACTGACACGGGCAATTTCTTCGTTACATACGACGGCTGCCAATGTTCCGCTGTCGATTCCGCCTTCGGATTCAGGCAGTTCCATGCCCAAAATCCCAAGTTCACCTGCAACCTTTACGAGATCGGGAAAGAACTCGTCCTTCTCGTCTATTTCTTTCGCTCGCGGAGCTACGATATCGTTGGCAAAATTCCGCACTAAATCGCGTATTTCCAAAATTGTTTCCGATAATTGAAATTCCATTGTCATCCCAACCTTTTCAGATTTTTATATTTGTGGATACTACAAAGCCCTTTCCACGATTTCCGCAATATCCAATGTACTCACGCGTTCTTCGGCTTCCTTCGCTTTAATCCCATCGTTCATCATGGTCAAACAGTACGGGCAGTTGCTTCCAATCATCGTCGGATTCACGCGCAGTGCCTGTTCGGTACGCTCGATGTTTACGCGTTTTCCCTGGGTTTCCTCCATCCACATCATCCCGCCGCCTGCCCCGCAGCACATCGCATTTTCCTTGTTTCGCTCCATTTCCAGTACGGCAACTCCCGGAAGCGAGTTGAGGATCTGCCTTGGGATATCATAGATGCCGTTATACCGCCCGATATAACAGGAATCATGATAAGCAATCGATTCTTTCACTTCTTTGGTTGCTTTGATACGCCCTTCCTGAAGCAGTTTCCAGATCAATTCGGTATGGTGGTACACTTCGGCTTCCAAACCAAATTCAGGGTATTCATTCTTGAATGTATTATAGGTGTGCGGGCAAATAGTTACGATTTTCTTCACATTGTAAGCTTGGAAGTTGGCTATATTTTCTTGGCACAACTGCTGGAATAGAAATTCATTACCCATTCGACGAGCCGTGTCACCCGAGTTGAGCTCTTCATTGCCAAGGACGGCAAACTTCACTCCGGCTACATTCATGATTTTGGAGAAGGCTTGTGCAATCTTTTGGCTGCGATTATCAAAAGAGCCCATGGATCCGACAAAGAACAGGTACTCGAAATCCTCTGTTTCATCCACGGTCGGAACATAGATGTCCTCTCGACCCTCGCGCCATTTGATGCGTTCCTTGCGGTGAATTCCCCAAGGATTGCTCTGGCGTTCGATGTTTTGGAAATAGCGGGAAGCTTCCGACGGCATATCGCCCTTCGTCAAAACCAGGTAACGCCGCATATCTACGATTTTCTCGACGTGTTCATTCGCCACCGGACACTGATCTTCACAATTTCTGCAAGTCGTACATGCCCATAACTCTTCCTCCGTAATGACATCGCCGATCAAGTTGGCATCACTGCCATACTTGGCCGCTTTCGTTCCACCAAAAACCATGGCTGGCATCCACGGGGTGAGCGAAGTAATAGCAGCCCCCTTTTCTGTCAGATGGTCGCGCATTTT
This sequence comes from Paenibacillaceae bacterium, assembly GCA_040904685.1. Taxonomy (GTDB): domain Bacteria; phylum Bacillota; class Bacilli; order Paenibacillales; family NBRC-103111; genus Paenibacillus_AC. Next base: position 14,925 of record JBBDSZ010000019.1, read on the forward strand.
GACGATCAAGTCCATCGGCGAAAGCGTTTTACCCGTTCCTGAAGCCGGGCACATATTCGTGCAGCGCCCGCATTCCACGCAAGCATACATATCGATCAACTGATTCTGCCTGAAATCTTCAATTTTTCCTGCTCCGAATATTTCCTGTGTTTCATCCCCGAAATCGATTGAAGTCAGTTTCCCAACATGCTTGGTATCCCGAAAAGCGACATTTACCGGTGCAAACAGCAGGTGAGCATGTTTGGATTGGGGCACGTACACCATAAAGGAAAGGAGCGTCAGCAGGTGTACCCACCAAAAAACAAAAAACAAAAAACCTGCTGTTTTGGTACCTATCCCTGAAAACAATCCAGCGATAAGAGAAGAGAATGGCACATAAATTTCGCCCGTATTCCCTAACCGAAGCTGTTCAAACGCAAGGCTCAGCAAAACGGAAAGCATAAGGACAGATATAAAAATAATAACAAGACCGGGTTTAAACCCTCGTTTCAAACGCTTTAATTTCTCGACATATCGGCGATAAAAGGCATAGAACACGGCTGCCAAAATGAGTAAGACCGTGATCTGCTGGCTCAAACTGAAATACTTGTGCGCGGCTCCCAAGGGAAACTCATATCCCTTGCTGAACCCTTTAATAATGAGTTCTACGGCCCCGAGCTGGAGAATGATAAAACCGTAAAACATGACGATGTGCATGATACCGCTCTTCCGGTCCTTCAGCAGCTTTTTTTGCCCAAAGACGTTGACCATAAATTCGTCGATCCGAATGCTCAAGTCTTTTTTCAGATTAGGTTTCTTTCCTAATTTAATAAAAACAATTCGGCTGTAGATCACATAAACGAACATATAAACCGCATAACCTGTTACAAGGAGAAAAGCGAGAAAATTCAATAAACCAAATGGTTCCATTTGTATTTCCCACCAAGCTGTAAGCTTAAAGCTTGATTTCCTTTCCCAATCTCGAAGATTGATAGATGGCGTCAATCAATTTGAAAACTTTTCTAGCTTCATCGCCGGTTACAAGAGGCGCAGTTTGATTCAGAATCGAATAAATGACATCGGCGTATTGCGCATTGATAGACTCGACGGACACTTTGCCGGGATTGCTAACGACCTCCCCTTTCACGCCGATGGCGACGGGAGAATCCCCTTCTTTCCGAGAATGATAAAAAGTTACTTCATCCCCTTCGATGGAGATGGAACCGTCCATCCCGAAAATATCCAACCGGGATGGATATCCGGGATATGCGCAGGTCGTCGCGCTTATCACTGCCAAGCTTCCGTTTTTGAATTTGATGCACGCCATCGCGTTATCTTCCACTTCAATGTCGTCATGGCCGTCCTTGCTTGTATAGGCCATAACGGAGTCCACTTCGCCCATAAGCCATAGCATTAAATCAATGGTATGAATCGCCTGGATGGGGAGTACGCCGCCGCCTGCCATTTCGGAAGTCCTGCGCCAGGTATTGTTGTAGTACTCGTCTTCGCGGTACCAATTGACGATGCAGTTGGCTCCGCGAAGTTTGCCGAAAGCTTGCCGCTCGATTTTATCTTTTGCAATTCGCGAAGCTGGGTCAAAACGGTGCTGCGAAACGACCGAAAAGACAACATTTTTCTCCTTGCATATTTCGACAACGGAGTTGACATCCTCAATTCGGGTTCCAATCGGTTTTTCGGCCAGGACATGTTTTCCATTCAAAGCACATGCCGTTATGGATTCTTTGTGATAAATCGGCGGCGTTAGAAGTACGACCAACTGAACATTAGGATCTTCTATCAAGGAGAGATTGTTTCTATAGACTTTACATTGACTGGTTTCCGCGTATTGGACTGCTTTGCCGTAATCGTTATCGGTTACGCCGATCAATTTTAAATTCTGGTTAGCTTTTATAGCCTGCAAATGCGCCTGTAATATGGTTCCGCATCCGACGATTCCGACACCGATCTGCTTTTCTCCCATTTCTTCTCCCTCCTTCTATCTAACTATTGATTCTGTTCCATCCAGTATTGTTTAATCAGAGGAATGACTTCGAACAAGTCACCGACAATTCCGTAATCGGCCGTTTGAAATATCGGGGCTTCCGGATCTTTGTTTACAGCTACCACTACCTTGCTGTTAGACATCCCAGCCAAATGTTGAATAGCACCTGAAATGCCGCAGGCGATGTACAGATCCGGGGTCACGACCTTCCCCGTTTGTCCGATTTGCAAGGCATAATCGCAATAACCGGCGTCGCATGCTGCGCGCGAAGCCCCGACCGCAGCACCTAAATCTCCCGCCAACTCGTACAGCGGCTTGAAGCCTTCCGCGCTTTTAACGCCGCGGCCTCCGGAAATGATAATCTTGGCTTCAGTCAAATCGACCTGATCCGTAACCTTGCTGATGACTTTCCTGACTTTCTTCCGGACCTCTTTTATATTCGGTTCAAAGTGCATGATTTCCGCCGTCCCGTTCGGTTGGGGTTCATTCAGCAGAATATTGTTCGGCCGAATGGTGGCAAAAACGATGCCCTCCGTAATTTTCTTTTTTTGAAAAGCTTTCCCGGAATAAATCGGACTGACAAAAAGGATATGCTGTCCCTCAAGCTCTACATCCGTACAATCAGACAGTAAAGGCAATCCCAGTCTAGCGGCTGCTCTCGGCGCCAAATCTTTTGCCACCGCCGTATGCCCCATAAGGATCACATCTGGTTTCACCCATTGAATCAGTTGGGTAAAAGCGTCCGTATAGGCGTCCGTCGAATAGACATCCAACTTTGTATCGGGGACAATGTAGATCCGGTCAGCTCCATAATGGGCCAGTTGTTCTGTAAACTTCATTGCTCCACTACCGAACAGTACGCCAATCACTGAGCCCCCATCGGCTATTCCTTTGGCGGCACTCAGAGCCTCCAAGGATACTTTGCGCAAATTGCCGGCACGTTCTTCTGCAAAAACCAGTATATTTCTACTCACAGTTTTCATCCCTCCTAATCAGAAAACGTTTTTATAATACTTTTTCTTTATTATGAAGAAGATTCATCAATTCTTTTACACGATCCGGCATTTCACCTTCGAGGATTCTTCCCGCTTCTCTTTTTGGAGGAAGAAATTGCTGCAAAATTTCGATGTTCGATTTAAGTTGGCTGGGATCCATCCCCAGGTCGGAAAAGGTGAGCCGCTCCAAAGGCTTTTTCTTCGCTTTCATTATCCCGGGAAGAGAAGGATAACGCGGGTCGTTTAAGCCTTGTTGTGCCGTCAACAAAACGGGCAGTGAACATTCGATAATTTCCACATCGCCTTCCGCATCCCGCTCAACGATTACTTGGGTTCCATCCAATGTCAATTTCGTAATCGCGGAGATATGAGGAAGATCCAGCTCCTCTGCAAGCCGCGGCCCTAATTGAGTGGAACCGAAATCCACTGTCATATAACCGCCCAGAATGAGGTCTGCCTGCTCTTTTCGGATGACCTCGGCCAAAACTTTGGAAACGAGGCGCTCGTCACTTAAAATATCATCTGTTTCAACCAAGACGGCTTTATCGGCTCCCATCGCCAATGCAGTACGCAGCGCGTCCACGGTTCTGACAGGCCCGACAGAGACAACCGTAACTTCCGCGTCATGGGATTCTTTCAGTTTGATGGCCTCTTCCACTGCATATTCATCATACGGATTGATCACAAATTTCACGCCGTCTTCGGCGATTCTGCCGTTATCGATTACAATCCGCTCTTCCGTATCAAATGTTTGTCTTATAAAAACTAAAATATTCATATTGCACTTCCCTTATCCGATATCCCTGCCAAATGAAGGATAAGCTTCATCCGATGCAGCGCTAGATCGGGATCCTGCAACAAATTCGCTTGATCGGCCAGCACGAACAACTCCGACAAATGTGGAATGGAACGAAAGACCTCGTGACCCGCTATCATGCGGAAATGGGATTGGTGTCCGTTCAAATAAGCCATAAAGACGATGCCCGTTTTATAATAATAAGTCGGTGCTTTGAAAATGTGGCGGGATAAGGGAAGAGTCGGCGCCATGAATTGATCGTACCGGCGAAGATCCCCTTTATCCAGCGCATGAAGCGCAGCAGAAGCCGCAGGAGCGATCGCATCGAATATTCCCAAAAGCGCATCGCTATAGCCGTCTTTATCTCCTGCAATCAAGCTTTGGTAATTAAAATCATCCCCCGTAAACATCCGGACGCCTTTCGGCAGGGAGTTTCGCAGTTTGATTTCAAGGGCCGAATCCAGAAGAGATATTTTAATCCCGTATACCTTTCCGATATTTCGATGGATAATGCCGAGACACGATTGCATCGCTGACTCAGGGTCCGTATACCCCCAATAACCGGAAAGCGCTGGGTCGAACATATCGCCGAGCCAATGGAGGATGACTGGTTTTTCAACCTGCGTTAAAATTTGATCGTAAACTTTATTGTAATCTTCCGGGCCTTTTGCGCATGCGGCAAGCGCTCTGCTGGCCATCAAGATAATTCGGCCGCCATGGCCTTCGACAAAATCGCATTGTTCCAAATAAGCTTTTGTGATCTCATCGATCGTCAGATTGAACGGCAGGCTAAGGTGATCCGTCCCGGCTCCACATGCAATATCCCCACCGACTGCTTTGGCTTCATTCAGCGATAGCCGGATCAGTTCCTTTGAGGTTTCCCAGTCGAGTCCCATTCCACGTTGGGAAGTATCCATGGCCTCGGCCACAGCCAGCCCGAGCGACCACAGATAACGCCGGTAAGCGAGCGTTCCTTCCCAATCGATAACGGGCTTTTTGGAAGGATCGACATCTGCCAGCGGATTAGCAACTACATGAGCCGCCGAATAAGCGATTCGGCTTGTGAACGGTTGTGAAGGCATTTGATAAGGATTCGCTCGTGTAGGGGTGTAAGAGATCAGTCCCCCTGTACTAGTAGGTAATAAGATATCGCTTGTCATTTGATCGTGAACCTCCCTAAGCAATCTGCCGATTTCCATTCACGCATTCGTTCATGCGTTTGTTATTTGAGCTGCCCGGAGCGTTCCTGTTCCCAGTGTTCCACCACTCCTGTGGGCGCGTATACATACATAATAACCAAATCTGTATCCCCAATATTGGTAAGAGAGTGCTGTGTATTCGGCGGAATATAGATCGTTGTCAACCCTTCCAATTCCTCGACATCGTCACCTACAACCATCCTCCCTTTTCCGGAGAGGATGATGTAGATCTCTTCATTGCTATGGGAATGCGGCGGTATACCGCCTCCAGGAAAGATGGTAGAGTGGCCTGTAACAAAGTGTTCCGCCAACAAAGGTGCACCTTTCCCGACAAGAATTCGCGATTGACGGCCAGCCGGAAAAATTTCCCCTTGCAAGTCTACTAAACGTACATACTGCATCATCCATCGCCCCAATTTTTTTAAAGTAATTATTTATGGAATAAGCTAGGAATAAATAATGAAAACCATGGTACATAGGCAAGCAGCAAGACAGTTGCGAACATGACAATCATGAACGGATAAATGGGTTTGAACAGTGCAGTGATCTCTATTTTTGCGATACCTGCGACCACGAAACAAGCCGTACCAAGCGGAGGACTAACCAACGATACACCGAAAACAGCTAATGAGAATATAGCAAAATGAATAGGATCCATTCCAGCCTGCACTGCTAAGGGCATGAATACTGGGATTAGAATGACTAAGGCTGGTATACCATCCATAACCGCTCCTAATATCCAAAACAGAATAATTAATATTGTAATAAAAATAAAATAGTTATTTACATACCCGCCTATCCAATTCCCCAAGTTAACGGACACCATGGAATAGGCCATGAGATATGCAATGCCTGTTGCGGTAGCGATTAAACCAACCACTATTCCAGTTGAGCGAACAATGGAGATTGCTATCTCCTGCAGATGCTTCCAAGTTAGTTCGCGATACACTACACACGCGAGGAATGTACTATAAAGCACTGCTATTACTGCGGATTCAGTAGCAGTAAAAACCCCTGTGATGATTCCACCTAAAATGATTATTGGAGCTAACAAAGACGGTAACGCATGAAGAAATGAGATCATTAAATCCTTGAAAGAAAACAAAATACGTTCATTCGTTTTCTCTATTCCGGTTTTCGCTCTATACCAAATGATCAAGGCTTTACTAATGCCTATCACAGCAGCAGGAAGTAAGGAGGCAAGAAACAGTTCTTTAATCGACAAATTAGCAATTGTACCGAGAATAATCATGGTAATCGAAGGCGGAATTAGAATTCCTGTACCCGCAGCTGCCGCAACAATAGCGGATGCATATTCTTTACGGTACCCCGCCTTCTCCATGGAAGGAATCATCAGAGAACCAATGGCCGCAGCGTCAGCATTTACCGAACCGGATAGACCTGAAAAAAGCATAGAAGCAAAAACAACAGCAATACCCAAACCGCCGGGAAGTGAACCAACTAGTCTGATTACAAAATTCATCAATCTAGATGAAATACCACCCTTATCCATAATTTCTCCGGCAAGAAGAAATAATGGTATAGAAAGTAGAGTAAACGAGTTCAAACCATCAAAACCAGTAAGGGCCACGAGACTGCTAGGCAATTCATTTGTTATCATGGATGCCCAAGTGCTTAATCCCATAGCCGCCATAATTGGACTACCTAATAGTAGAAAAATAATAAATACTATACTGAGAATCAATATCATACTATATCTCCCTTCTGTTTCCTTAGAAACACCGGAACTTCTACTATGAGATGCCAAACGCCAAGGATAGCTGAAATGGGGAATCCTGCAAACAAGATCCACATAGGCATACCAGAAACAGGAGATTTCTGTGCATAATGTTCAATCGCAATCTCCGCTCCACCGAAACCAAATATTGCATATAATCCAAGCATGGATACCCAGGGAACCCAACGTAGAATAGATTTATATTTGGGAAGCCAATTTACTAATACATTAACTGCAATGTGTGCTTTCTCTCTTTGAGCAATTGACATTCCCAAGAGAGTAGTCCAGATCAGAAAAAAGGTTGCAATTTCCTGTGACCAGGATAATGGACTTGATAATAAGAACCGGAAAACAACTTGAGCTGTAACAATTCCAACAATCCCAAATATTAAGGTTACTGCCAGAAAGTTTTCTAACCCCCTAATCAGACGATCGATTCCTTTTAGCAACTCTATCCCCCCAAACTATTGGCTATCTTTTAGAATTTGATACAATTCCCCAAATTGTGTACCGTATTTCTCCCATACCGGTTGAACTTTCTTTTGGAAAGCAGCGATGTCAACATCTTTATTTATTTTGGCACCTAATGATTCTGCCTTTTTAAAATTCTCTTCTTCTACTTTTGCCCATTCTTCCCTTTCAAATTTGATTGTCTCTTCTCCCGCTTGTGTAATCGATTTTTGAATATCAGCAGGTAATGAGTTAAACCATTTTAAACTAACCATAAATGGATCAATGCTAAAAAAATGATTAGTAAGACTAAAATATTGAGCTATCTCGTTATGCTTTTGTGTAAGATAAAAAGTAATGGAGTTTTCCGCGCCGTCTACTACACCCTGTGAAATTGCGTTGTAGATCTCACTTGTATTTAATGGAACTGTTTGTGCGCCTAAAGTGTTTAATGTATCAATCATCACTGGGTTAGCAATGGCCCGTAGACGCAAATTCTGCTTCTTTATGTCATCTGGTGTTTGGATTGGACCCTTTTTGTTATAAATATTTCGGGAACCTGAATCAAAAAAGCCTATAATCTTTAAACCATACTTTTCGGCAATAGCGCCATAAGCCTTACCGAGATTTCCATCCTCAGCCTTAAATAGCTTCTCTTTACTATCGAACAGATAGGGCAGGGACAGAATGGATAAGCTTTTATCAAATTCCGCTAAGTCGGCCGAACTAGTCACGGTCATCTCTAAACTGCCTGTACTTACTTGTTTATTCATCGAAGTATGGGGTCCGAGTACGGCATTTGAATATACCTTTACCTCATATCGACCATCCGTTAACTCAGACACTCGCTTAGCAAAAAACTTCTCAGCTGTAGTTTCGGGATTATCTTCCGCAACCACATCACCTAAACGAATAACGATTGGAGCGGGTTTTGCGGAACTCGCACCCTCTTTTGAAACACCCTTGCTGCTACCACACCCCGTTAAAGCTACAGAAGTCAATAACATCGTACCCATTAATGATAAAACCATTTGTTTTTTTGACAATTTCATATTCATACCTCCCATTTTATGATGTTGCTAAATTTAAGCATTCGTTAATTTCATTTATATCATTTTCGCTTAAATCCCAACCGATACCTTGGCAACTTTCTTCAATTTGTTGAGCGCTTTTTGCACCTACAACGACTGATGCAACAATGGGCAATCTCAGTACCCATGCGATTGCTAACTGGCTAGTGGTACCGCCATGCGACTCAGCTATTGGTTTTAATTGTTGAACAAGTAATGATCCTTTTTGGAAGCTCGAGCCTTGGAACATGGGATCTTTATTTCTCCAATCCCCTTCTTGAAAAACGGGTTGATCTTTGAATTTGCCTGTTAACATCCCACGGCCTAAAACTTTATATGGCAGAAATGAAATATCATGTTCTGTACAAAACGGTATCATATCGCCTTCACAAGATCTGCGCAACATACTATACTCCATTTGGTTTGAGACAATGGGGAGATATTCTTCCGCTTCCGATATCTGGTCCACAGAAAAATTTGAAACTCCAATATAGCGGACCTTACCTGAATCAACCAAAGTTCGCAGCGCTTTCATTGTTTGATCAAAAGGTGTGTTGGGATCTGGCCAATGAAGTTGATATAAGTCAATTGTATCTTTTTGCAAGCGTCTTAAGCTGTCTTCACATGCACGAGTAATATATTCCGGGCTTAAGTTAATTCGCGTGTTTCCTGACGAATCCCACTCCGTTCCACCTTTGGTCGTGATGATGACTTTATCTCCGAGCGGCCCTAAAGTCTTCGCCAGCAGTTCCTCCGCATAACCAAAACCGTAATAATCCGCAGTATCAAAAAAATTGATGCCTAGATCCACTGCATGATTGATTACCGCTTTTGCGTCTTGCTCGTCTACTTTTCCCATAGCATGTCCGGAGATAGGCCATGTCCCAAAACAGATTTCCGAGACTTCAAGCTCGGTATGACCCAATTGACGGTATCTCATAAACGACCCCTTCACTCAAAATATTTCAAAATATGTTGGGCGACTGTACAAATTTCACCGTGTTGATTGATAATTTCGATATTAGAGAACGTTTTCAAATCATCTTGATTCACTTCATTTATTGTATATTTGACTGTGATCGTATCTCCGATAAAGATCGCTTTCACAAATCGAATTCTGTCATATCCATAAGAAACCGTTCTCATATTTGTTTTATCGGACATTAACGTGGATGCGGTAGAAGCAAATCCGATGGAGAGTGCCCCATGAGCGATTCGATGTCCATAGGGCGTGTTTTTCATATACTCCTCATTGACATGCCCCATACTGAAATCCCCGGTAATTCCTGCGAACAGGTAGACATCGGATTCACCGATCGTTTTGCTGAAGGATACGGAATCCCCGATTTTTAGTGTAATTCCACTCATTTCCTCACACCTTTCAATAATTCGTTGATCATCTTTTCATCAGATTGAATTGTATTCAGCAGACGACCGAGATTTAAGGATGCATCATAAAGTAATTTTTCGGCGTTCGTCATGCAAAAAGTCAAATCGCTCGGTTTTTGGATGATTGAGAAACATCCGACAAAGTAATCGTACAGTTGTTCATATCCTTCTCCCAAACTTCCTGACAACAGCAGCGCTTTTACGTGGTTTTCGTTGGCGAGCTTGGCTACATAGAGTGGAACTTTTCCATAGATGGTCTGATAATCGCTTTGACCCTCGCCAGTGATCACCCAATCTGCGTCATTCATTTTCCGTTCCAAATTCGCAGCCTGAGCTACAACAGTGGCACCGGATTGAATAACGGCACCAAGTACAAGAAAAGCAAACCCCAATCCCCCAGCAGCACCGGCACCTTGCTGGTTTTGAACATCTATCCCTAAATGTTCCTCGATCAAGTTGGCATAATGATGAAGGGATTGATCCAGCATTGCAAGCTGTTCCGGCGCAGCCCCCTTTTGTGTTCCGAATACATAGGAGGCCCCCCTTGGGCCGCATAACGGATTGACGACATCGCTCGCAACGATGATTTCGCTTTCGTGAATTCTTGGATCGAGTAAATGTAAGTCAACCATTGTTATTTTTGGTAACGACCCGCCGATCGGACTGAAAATCATCCCATGTTGATCACAAAATTTCGCTCCTAATGCTTGCAGCATTCCTAATCCGCCATCGTTCGTAGCGCTCCCGCCCAGCCCGATAATAAATTTCCTATACCCTTCATTTAAAGCATGAAGAATGATTTCGCCTATACCGTACGTTGTTGTATTTAATGGATTCCTTTTTTCAACAGGCACCATTGTCAGTCCGGCAATGGCGGCAGTTTCAATGACAACCGTCCTCCCGTCTCCCATAATGCCATAGAAAGAACTTACTCGATCCATTAAGGGTCCGGTCGTTTCTATTTCCACCTTCGTTCCGTTTGTGGAGTACACAAGACAGTCAGTTGTTCCTTCTCCACCATCAGCCATGGGAACAACTTCGATCTGTACGTTTGAAATCACTTCTGACAATGCTTTTTGTATAGTTGTACAGACCTCCTCTGCCGATAAACTTCCCTTAAATGAATCCGGTGCAATCAGTATTTGCATCGTTCCTCCGTGGTATCTATAAGTTAATTACTACCTCCTAATTAAACAATAATTTGATAAGAAAAACATTGGAAACGTTTACAAGTAATCATTAAAAATCTTCCCGTTTTTTGTTGTCTGATCACAAAAAATTCTGTTGATTGGTTAAGCATTTTGAAATTAACAATATTTTTAGTAAGAAAGCATCTTTAAATGTCCTCGGATCGAGTTGTAATTTTTCAGTAATTTTTTCTAATCGATATTGCAAAGTGTTTCGATGTATATAAAGTCGCTTAATTGTCTCTTGAGCGTTCAAATTGCAATCAATAAAGACTTGCAGCGTCGCTAGTAGTTCATCGTTTAGATTGTCCTTAAATTGCTCCTTTACAAACGATTGAAGAATCTCACCTGGAACATGGTCTAGAATACGTATAATTCCCCAATCATCAGTATGTGAGATGTTGGGCAGAGTTTGAAGCTTTCTCATTAAGTGTAGACTTTGCTTAGCTTGGTAATAAGATACACGGTAGCCTTTGATTCCTGACTCTCTTTTGCCGATGCCGATCTTGACGGTATAATTACATTTATTTAGTCTAGACTTCAATTTTTCAGCTAATAAAGTGTCATAATTGATCCTCTGGTTCGCAGAAGATACGGTTAGAATAATTAATTCATCTCCGTGATAGCATGAGACGGATTCATTCATTGTCTTCTTTATGAGACTTAGTATTTCATCTTTCATTTCATTCAACTTATGGATCTTTTCAGGCTGAAGAAATATGGAATCCGGTGTCATCTGAATCTCTTCAACTCGCACAACATACGCTATTCTTTCAACCATCAGGTCAATATGCAAAAAAAGCCCTTTTGACTCTACCTCCGGTTCATTAAATTGGTTGGGATTAATAAGTTCTGAAATCCAGCCTTCGATCATTTGTCCTTGATATCGAACTTGATTCATCAAATAAAATTGCTGCATTAATGTTTCAACCGTTAATTTAACTACTTTCGCATATTTATATATTTCTTCAGGAATGCCTGTTATACCAACAACCCCAATAATTTGGTTTTGGAAATAGATGGGTAGGTTGACACCCGGTTTCGTCCCCGCAAGCAGTTTACTTTCATTATCGTTAATAATGACTTCCTTTTGCGAGTGAATAACCTTCAATGCCCCTTCATGCTCTTGTTTAATTCTTTCAGGATCACCGCTAGCAATGATGACTCCCGTTTCATCCATGATATTTATATTATAATCAAGTAAAGACATTAACTGATTTACAATGGGCTTAGCTAATTCCAGTGTTAGTTTCATTTCAGATAACTCCCCCTTATGATTCGAATCGCGCCTATAGTGTACCGGTTTACTATAATCGATGCATTGTCTTTTTTCCTTTGCTTTTAAACAACTTCGAGAATCTAATGTACCTCTAAATACAATTTACTGCAACACTCTTTTTATATTTTTTGACACAAATAATCAGGGCTATTAAACTATATCTTGTATAAATAAATGGAAATAAATATCATTACAGGAGAAAAATTAATGAAAAAGAAAAACACGATACAAGATGTAGCTACCTTAGCCGGAGTCTCCAACCATCGACACGCGTTTGACTTCCCTTTTACTTGCGGCATGCCGTGTGAGTGCAGGTTCATTCGTGGTGCCATGCACGCGAGTATTGTAGTAACCATCGAGCCAAACGGTGAATGCTACATTTAACTCCGTTATTGTCGTGAGTTTGCCATTCGTGATCTCTTGCATTACAATGGGCTTAAAACTAGAATCCACGAATTGGAAAAAACGCTCAATTTTCCCCTTGTAATATGAAGCTTCACATTAGCGTGGTTAAATCGACTGATTTCCACCGATCCTGACATAATGATATAGAATTGATCTCCGCTATCTCCTTCCATGAAGATGAAAGAACCCTTTTTCAATATCTTTTCTTTTGCAAAAGAAGAGGCCTTCTCCACATCATTTAGAGAAAATTTGTGGAAAAAAGCCATTTCTTTTATATAATCTACCCTCATCTTGACATCCTTCAAAACTTAACCATACAAAGGTTTCATCGTAAGCTTAATACCGTGCAAAATAAAAATAAATAAAAAATACTCGCAAAATGGAGTATTGTATCAAACATAATTTATGGTATTATATTTAAATTTTTGGCTAAGCGAACAATTTCGTTCGTGTTTTGCTTTTTTATTCGCAGTCTCTCCAGATAATGAAACTTCCCTTTGAGCAGCTTTGCCACCTTGAAAATCTCATTTTTCACACTTTGTTCGGAATAAAATAATTGTTCAGCAATTTGCTTCTGATCGCAGCCCTGACCTAATAACTCGAGGATTTGCACTTGGAGCTTAGTGATTCCAGCTTTCAATTGCTCATCATGTGTATCGATTAGTCGATTGTCCAGTTTGTGCGCTGAGGAATGATCGATTCCAGATTTATTCTCGTGAGCCTGACGAATGGCTTGTGGGATATCATGGTAATGCTCTTTCGTGATATAATTCACTACTCTACCCGAGGTAATCGCTTGAAGCATAATCTCATCAGCATCAAATAAAGATAACACAATAATTTTAAATTGATAACCCATTAAGTGCAGTTCAAGCGCAGTATCCAAAACTCCTTGATAGTCACCAAATAGATTCATATCTAGCAATAAAACATCAATTTCCATTAACCTCAAAACCTCTATCAATTCTGTTTTTGATGAAGATATGCCAACTACACTCAAATCGGATTCCTTATTAATGTAATCCACCAACAAAATGCGAAATACCGGATCATCCTCACAAATACAAACACGTATCGCCATTTCGACTCCATCCCTCTCTAGCTTCTACATTGTATAATTATAGCAGAACACCAGGTAATCGCACAGGCTTAAACAAGGCAAAAAAAGGACTATCCTTGAAGTAGAATTTTCTACTTGAAGGGTAGTCTTCGTGCCTGTACGGTTAATATGCGTCAGGAGATGGTTATTCCAAACTGGCTATTTAGTTAACAGACACCTCATGTTTAGTAATAACAGTAAATTCAATCATTTCAAACCCACTCCATGCAAGAACATCCGACTTCATTAACCAACATGCGGCAAATTTACTCTATATTAATATCATCAATCAATAGATTTCTTAGTTCTTTATTGTCCTTTCTCGAAATGACACCTTGATAGACAACCCCTCCGGTATTCAGATCGGCAATGGCTAGCCCAGGATCACCACGTTTCGATGACACTCGCATATACAATCGCTCATTAGCAATTCTCATATTACTTACACTATTTATATCCGTTTGGAACTGCTTACTCTCTACAATTAAATCATTCATAATCTTATTCTTGGTCAGGTTGAAACGGATAATGCGCACTCCCATCTGCTCCAACCAGACAGTCAAGTAAAACTCATCGCCATTATAATTAAAGCTGAGTTCATTATTTCCTTTCAATAGTTCGGATATGGGTTCAGCTTGGATCGTAATCTGTTGATTACTCTGCAAATCATAAACAAAAAACTCGCGATTCGTTCGATCATACTTTGTGAAAGCATCCTCCGACACTCTCTTCTTGGAATAAGCGACTTGAAATACAGCATAATGGTTTTGAAGTGTTGGTTTGAAGTCACGAACATCTAATATATCTATTCGAATGTTCTCGTCTAGGGAGGCATCTGATAAAATCATCTGATCTCCTGTTATGTTTTCTTTATCTAGGTCCAATGTGTAAAGATGAATTTCCGTAATAGAATTGTTCCCCGTATTAACTCTATAATATTTATTATATTTGTAATTAGATGTAACAAGCTTCATCGTTTGTCCGACAATCTGTACATCTGTTATCCCCATAGAATAATTCCCTTTTTCCTGCGGCAGCTTGACCTTGAAGGAGGAGCTCTCATTCCGCTTTTTATTATATACAGAAACCTCGAAGCTAGAATCGGAGGTTTCCTCCGCTGAGGAGTTTTGCGTATGGATATTCACATAGCCAATGACTTGGTCATCTTCATAAAAACTATTCCATTCCGTTTTATTCCGCATGAATTGACGATGCTCTTTCTGCAGCTTTTGCAGTTCTTTGGCATCATAATACTTCGGTTCTAGTGATTCCCAAAAAGATTGTTCATTCTGATAGATACTTCCCTCTGAATTGAAAGTGAAGGGTTGATTCCTGTACATAGCATGTAAAGAGACTAAGGAAGCTTCTTTCTCATTTCCACTTTGCAGCTTCAGATAAAAATCCGGATAAACACTGCCGGATGCCTCTATGTAATAAGTGCCAATACACAGAATAATAAAAGGGACAAGCACTGCTATTTTCCAATATCGCTTCATTGTTTTTCCTCCTTGTAAGCATGTTTCTTAGACGGTTACCTTCTTGTTAATTAAAAATGAACTGAACCACAACGAGCCGCATATGATCAATAGTCCAACAACCACTTCCATAAAGAAAACTTCATTAGGGTAAAAATAATTGGGAAACCATTCATTTGCAATCCAAACAGGCGATAAGAAAATAGATCCTGCTGCGACTCCATAGAATAAACCAGCCACGATTCCTTTGATCCGAAAGCTTCGTTCCAATAGAATCGCTGTAAATACTACAATCACTCCCATAAGACCCGTACTGTAATAAAGGATAAATTCAATAAAATATTTGGGAATAAGCATAGATAAATATGGGCTCATTTGGATCATAGCTATAAGCGATATAGATTCTCTTAGTCCGCTAGGGATGATAGTGTTAAATACAATCATCTGCAGCGGCAGCATAAACAATTGAAATGCGATGAGCCCTAAAACGAATAAAAGAATAGCAGTCATTTTGGCCAAATAAACATTCATCCTCGAAGTCGGCAGCATGAGAAGTCTATAGATAAAGGTGTTCTTACCAAACCACTCTCGATACCAAATCAAGAAAACATACAATAGCAGCACTCCAGCGCATAAGGCGATTGGTGCCATAAACCATAGGTTGGATGTGCCATGATTTTCAAGGCTGACCCTCCCGAAGTTGGCTACATATTCAGTCATAGATAAATGATCTTTTTTCATGGTGTTATGGGTATTGTTCATGTATTCATTGGCAAACAATACGACACCGGCCAATTGTGAAAGCAGGGTGATAAGCATTAAAACAGCATAGAATTTACTAAATCGATTAATCTCCCAGTGAAGCAGCTTCCAATAACGATTCATGCTAGGTACACCTCTCTCATGACATCCACAACCGATTTCCCTTCATTCAGCCTTACATCCTCTGCGTTAAATATTTTCTGAACCTTGCCTTGATCCAGCAAGACAACTTTGTCAATCAAATGTTCAATATCATGGATTTCATGGGTGGTAAGGATAACACCGCGATTCTCAATCAAATGGCTAGTAAATACGTTTGAGATTTGTTCCCTACTAAAAATATCAATCCCAGAAAAGGGCTCATCCATGAGTAAATAATCCACATCAAGCGATAGACCGAGCAGTAGATTGGCTTTAGCTGCATTCCCTTTGGACAGCTCTCCAATTCGATCCTGCTCATTCAGCTTAAAAAAGCTCAACAGCTCCAATGCTCTTTCCCCGTTCCAATTCTTATAAAAGTCTTTCATAAAACGCATCGCTTCTCCAACCTTCATATGGGAGGGCATTGTAAGAGTATCCGGAATGAAAGCTACTTTCTCATAAATCCGCTGATCAACCGGTTGATCATCAATGCAGATTTCACCGTTATTTATTGGAGTTAACCCCATAATCGCTTTCATAATCGTTGATTTTCCAACCCCATTAATCCCGATTAAGCATGTGATCTGGTTTTTCTCTGCTGTGAATGTGACTTCATCGAGCACTGTTTTTCTACCGTATTTCTTGTTTATCCGTTTCACTTCGATCATATTGCGACCTCCTACCTTTTAGCTTGTTCTGATTCGAATTTCTCTTTCACTAGTTGAAGCAGTTCATTCACAGGCACTTCGATTTTAATAATAGATCCCACAAACATATCTACTGCTTCTTGAATGAGCTCTTTATGAATCGAGTTCAGTATTTGGTCATCCATCGTTATCCGACTAGGAGAATTACCTTCAGTAGTAATCAATCCTTGGTCCTCCATTTCCTTGTAAGCTCGTTGAGCAGTATTGGGATTTATCTTGAGTAATCCTGCCAGCTCCCTACGAGATGGAATCTCCTGACCCGCCACTAGTTTAGCAGTAGCAATTTCCTCTTTAAAAAAGCGGACAACCTGCAGATAAACTGGATCGCGATTGTTAAACATTACGTTCATCGGCGCATCTCCTAAGTTACTTTCTTCAAAATATCATATCAATTGGTTTTTTGTGTGTGTACTAAGTGGTTCATACACTTCATGTGTACTATACACTTAATACAGTAAAACTATCAACAATGCAATGACTATATATTGTCACTGGATGCGCAGTTCAATTTTCTACTTTTTCATCGCCATCGCCCCTCACCTGCAACCTTTTCCAATACCCTCCGTTTAAGAAGGTGAAACAAAATCTTTCCAATGGAGGAATATTATTATGAAACTAACCAAACAAATCAGTGTCATCAGCTTAACTACCGCTATTTTATTATCATCCATCTCTCCAGTGCTAGCAGCAGATGGAGTCCCCTTGCCCATTCCAACTATAAACACAGGCCCTCAATCAACAACCGGTTCATCTCCATCCGTGACAGACAGTGTTTATGCTGATGAAGCCAAAATCAGTAAAGCCAAAGCGATTGAACTGGCAAAATCTTATGTGGAAATTCCAAGTCATTACGTGCTGCAAAACATTAGCTTTAGCTCAAACAGCTATGGCAACGGAAGCTCGACCTGGAGTCTGCAATATGGCAAAAAAACAGATGATAAATACTACGGCAATATTAGTGTAGGCATAGATTCAGATTCAGGAAAGCTGATGAGCTATTACTACAATGATGGGAACCCGGCGAATAAGCCAGCTTATCCACCCAAGGTTAACTTAACAGCAGCTAAAGAAATGGCTAATGCACTGTTGAAAAAATTCAATCCGGATGAGTTGAACCACTTGCAATATAACGATGCTTTTGAAAAAACATTCAAAGCACCATTAAATGGAGATGTCCGCTATAACATTCAATTTGATCGTACGGAAAACAATATCCCTTTTCCAAACAATTATGTTACCTTTACATTGGATGGGAATGGAAAACTAGTTGGCTATGATCGAAATTGGTCCAATAACCTTACTTTTGGCGATGCCTCTAAAGCGATATCCGTTGAACAAGCTACCTATGCTTTTCAAACTCATTCGACTGTAGCGTTAACCTATATTTCACCTTGGAATGCAACAGATAAGAAACAAGCAAAGCCTCTATTGGGCTACAATCTGATCTCTAACTCTGTTGATGCCATAACAAGTGAGGTTTCGAACCAATATGGTTCATCCATTGCCCCCAACACCACACCTTTAACCGACAAACCACTTGCCGAGAAGCCGGAAGGAAACTTGAACCTAACCAAGGAGCAAGCGATTAAATTAGCAAAGAGCTTTATTCAGCTACCCGAAAAAGCCGTCTTACAGGATGCATATTATAACGAAAGTGTTACACCTGATGAAGGCACAACAAGTGACGCTCTCCTAAGCAGCAAAAGAATATATGGCGGCGTTGGAACTGGAATTTCCTCTTGGAGTTTAAACTGGCAAGTCCCTGGTGATAAGAATCAAGATCAAGAATATCTCAGCATCGGGATAAACAGTAAAACTGGAGAGCTTCTCAACTACTATCACAATCAAAACAGACTTATTCCATTAGCAGCTTCAACTGTTGCGCCTACCAAAATAAACCTGGACAAAGCCAAAACAACAGCAATTGACTTTGTCAAAAAAGTGGCTCCGCAATATTCGAATGAACTTGCTTTGGATGAACAAAATCTAGCGAATCTGACAGATAAGCTATTGAAGACCACACCTGCCATCAACATTAACTTCAGACGTGTCATTCAAGGTATACTGACTGAGAACGAATCGATCAATGTTGGAATTGATACAGATACGGGTGAAATCAATAACTACTGGAGTAACATAAGCACCTTGGATTACCCAACCACCAAACCAATCGTGCTCACAGAATCCGCGGCAATGGATAAGCTGTTGTCGCAATATACCCTTAAGCTTACTTATTCCTTGCCATTCGCTGTCAATCCCGTTTACCCAATGGGTGCTGCAAAAGTAGAAACACTGGAAGCGAAACCTTACTATATATTAACAACTAAATATCCCGACCAGTCGGTATTCCTTGATGCAGTTAGCGGAGACTGGAGAAAAAGAGATACCGGTGAGATAACTACACTTGAAAAAGCCGTGGTAACGGACATCGAAGGACACTGGGGACAAAACGAAATTCAATTGATGATCGATTATAATGCCTTGGATGTTAAGGATGGCAAGGTTTTACCCGATCAAGCTATCACACGTGGGGAAATGATCAAAATGTTAGTCATCGCGATGAACGGCGGTTCTAGATTTGGCGGGTTTGAATATAGCAGTCGCGCAAGCTCCTTTAAGGATGTGAGCAAGGATTCTGCTTACTTCCCTTACATCGAATCAGCCGTAGATGCCAATATCATTGATTCCTCTTCATCGGCAACCTTTAATCCAAACGGAAAAATAAATCGCGATGATATGGCGCAGTTGATTGTGCGTGCCTTGGGCTATGATAAGCTGGCAGCATACAGCGATTTATTCAAGCTAGAATTGAAGGATGCTGCTCAAATTAAACATAAGGGTCAAGTCGCTATTGTTGTCGCACTTGGTATTCTAACAGCACCGAATGGCAGCTTTGCGCCTGCTCAAGATGTAACCCGTGCGCAAGCAGCGATCGCTTTCTCACGCTATTTGCAAAAACGTTCCGTGCTGCAGGATGTGCACTTAATTCGATAAGTGTCGGCATGGTTAAGGGTTAAATTCTTTTCCCAAAAAGAGCAGGCCTAACATCGTTAGATGCCTGCTCTTTTTTTATTTTGATATGCATGAACTAAGTTTTTGATGGTAAAATATACATATTGTTGTTGGGGAGGTTTTGAGATGAAGTTAATTTTACTGACGTTCGCTTTATTATTCAGTGGATGCTTTTCGACATTGCTTGAGGAAAAGGGACAAGTAACAACAACCGACCTTTTACCCACAGAAAGAGAAAATGCAGCTTATCATTTCGAAAAGTTAAAGATGGTTAATGAAACCACTGGATGGGCCATGAATGACCAAGGTAAAATACGATATACAAAGGATGGTTGGGAAACTTCTCTTGACATTACTCCTGAGCAATTGCCAGCATATGAAAATATTCAAAGTTTTTTTGTGTTAAACGAAAAATCGGTTTGGATTTTTTACATTTCTGATAAGTCTAATCAATTTGAAGAATTTATTACCAACGATAGTGGGCAAACCTGGAAGCATCAAACAATTAGCTCGATTAATGACCCAGGTATTGCCGATGTCAATTTTACAGATGAAAAAACAGGCTTTCTTTTCACAAGTTTTAATCATGAAATACATGGACTTGAACCTCATCAACTATACAAAACAGAAGATGGAGGCCTCTCATGGAAGGTTTTATCTCCGCAGGGTCTTAACACTTCAAGTTACAAATGGATTCATTTTACGAATGACATGTCTGGCTGGTCAATTGGCGAAAATATAAAAAAAGGAACGGATCGTATCGATCCTACGACAACAAAGCTCTTTGAAACACAGGATGGCGGACTATCATGGAAAAGCCATGTACTAATCAAGACTATTAATGAACAAGGCATTGACTACAAATCTCCGATATTTTTTAATGGTTCTGGATTACTCCATGCTGTTCAGTATCCCTTATATGATGATAATGGGATTGGTAAATTGTATACATTCGAGTATGGATTAAAAAACCCAAATTGGAAATTAAAAGGCGTAGTCGATTTCCCCTTTAAAAGAGATGATGTCAAACAAAGTGCATTCCCGTTTTTCAAACCAGAAAATATAGTAATTGATTTTGTCGATATGAACAATGGATGGTTTATAACTAATAACGAAATGTATACCACTAATAATGGTGGGCAATCTTGGCTTAAAGTCAACGATACCCTCTCTTTTCCGTCCCAAATAAATATTCAATTTCTCACAGTAAATGTTGGGTTTTCCTTTCACTACTGATGCATTATATAAGACAACGGACGGCGGTAAAAGTTGGGTGGGAGTAACACCTAAATAACACTTCTGAGAAGAGGGGATACCATCCAAAGGATAAAAATAAGATATGTACAAAGCGATCTACCTAAGAATAACACGAAGAATCTGAGATCCAAGACCTTATCGGGGCGTGCAATGCTGAAAATCAGCATTACAGAGCCAAAGTAACCTCGAAATGAGCGTGCAATGCTGAAAATCAGCATTACAGAACCAAAGTAACCTCGAAGTTAGTATGCAATGCTGAAAATCAACATTACAGAACCAAAGTAACCTCGAAGTTAGTGTGCAATGCTGAAAATCAGCATTACAGAACCAAAGTAACCTCGAAGTTAGTGTGCAATGCTGAAAATGAGACTGTCGATTAATGCTAGTACTAATTTAATTTGAACAGCAACCAAATACACGCATTTTCCTTACAAAACATACATTTATCTTCTATTTTCTTCCGAATATGCCGTTTTTATGGTATACTTGAATTATACTTTTACACGGAGGAATACCTATGAACGGAAACACACCACGGGATTCTAATCTTGAAAATAAGCAAATGGAGCTCGACATTAGGGCAATTCAGGTGGAATCCGTTCCTACACTTCCTTCTGCAAAGAAAGGCACGGCCTCTTCATTGCGGATTCGCTATAAAGATTTTGGCGAGCTCACTTTAGCAGACTATGAAATTTTTTCAAAGTTGCCAGCCCATCCTTTTTGGAGCCAAGTGGAAAAACTCGTGGATTTTTCATTTTCTCACCTTCTCTCAAATTAAAAGTTCATCTCGTGCAAGCATTTGAAGATCTTTCTGATCGCGAGATGGAATTACGACTCATGTTTGATATGGGAATTAAACGCTTTGTGGGTGTTCCCATGTCATTTACCGGTTTTGACCAGTACGCTTGGTTTGGATCGTGAACGAATGGGTGCGAAACTCTTTGATGCTTGTTTTCACTATATTCTGGCTCAAGCTCATCAACACAAGCTCTGGGGAACCAAAGGCGATCGTTGGTTGATCGACTCTTTTCATACGTATGCCAATGCCGTAAAAATGGGCACGTATCGGCTTGTTTTTCACGGTATGCTTAATATTGTGCAGCATCTCAAGCGTGCGCATCGGCCGCTTTTCAATAGATTGAAGCAAACGCTGAACGTAAGTTCTTGGTTTAAGAAACTTCCCGCCTCCTCGACACCAGAAGAAAGAGGGGCTCAATTCAGTCAACTCGTCGCACGTGCTTATGCACTTTTAACTTGGTTTGAGAGCGATGGCACCCACCCTTTTTTTTGGGGATGGGAGGATGGAAAAAAGCAATTGCGCTCCCTTGAGCTACAGGCGATTTTGTATAAGATCCTGCTCCAAAATACACGTCAGAAGCAAGCGGATCCAAAGGAACAAGGGGTATCCAAGGACGAGACATCGACTGCAAATACAGCCTATGAGAAAATACCCAAAACGGAACGTCCCGCTGACCGTATAGAGAATGCTCATGACCCCGATGTGCGCAGTGGAAACAAATCGCCGACTAAACGTTTTACAGGTGATAAATGCCAAGTTGTCCAAGAAGACAACTCTCAGATGATCGTGGATATTGAGCCGATTCCAGGTAACGAACACGATGGGCAAGCCTTAGAGAGAATGGTAGGCAAGATCATTGAAACCCATGGTATCGTACCTCCTGAGATCGTGGGTGATTCTCATTATGGCGGGGCGTCCAATCGCTTAGCCATGCAGGAGAAGCATCTTGATCTGCGTGCTCCGATACCGAACTTTGTGAATACAAGAGGGCTCTTATCCAATAACGTCTTTACCTATGATGAACTGTCCTGTTCGGTCACCTGTCCGGCGGGAAAAAGCACCACAAGACGAAACCGCACCGAGCACCCAGGAGGGTACCGGTATATCTTTAAGGCTGCGGTGTGCAAGAGCTGCCCACTGTTCAAGGAATGTACAAAGAGTAACAAAGGACGCACGATTTTCATAAGTAATCATTACAAGCTCATGCAAGAAGCTGAAACCTACAATGGTACGGAAGCTGGAATGGCCGCGCTTCAGTCTCGCAATAAGATCGAACGAACGAATCATGAACTAGCCAATCACCACGGCTTGCGAAACCCTAGAACTCGCAATAGAGACAACTTGCGCACCACAGCCAAATTGAAGGGGATGGCGATAAATGTAAAACTCATGATAAAAAACTTGGGAAAAGCTGTGACAGATCCTTTTGTTCGCTACCCGCGAACAAAGAAGATAGCTTCCCTATGCTCATAAACGAGCATAGGGAAGAAAAAAACTTCAAAACAACAAAAGTTAGAGGGAAAAAATCTTCCATTCAAGCAAAAATGACCATAAAACGGAATTTTAATCCCAGATTAATTTCTGGAAGAAGGAAGACCGCTAAACGTAGATCATTAATCGACAGTCTCAAAATCAGCATTGCAGAGTCAAAGAAACAAGCAGGCTTTACTCTGGGAGGATCGGTTTTATTTGCCCTGATTTGTTCTTTAAGCAAGCTACATTGAGTATCCTATTTTTCCTTTATGTGATTCTTTAATTCCGAATATATGCATGGATTTTACTTTTTTTATACACGAGAAAGCTATACGTATAGGGGTTTTTCGTATCCGTAATGCCATCTTCTGATGTAACCAGTTCCCATTCATCGATGTCAAATTCAGGAAAATAGGTGTCCGCAGTAAATTCATGCTCGATTAATGTGATATACATGCGATCCACTAAAGGCATAAACAGCTTGAAAATCTCGGCTCCGCCAATGACAAAAACTTCTTCATTCTTGAATAGTGCGACAGCTTCTTCCACAGAGTGAACGATTGTACACCCTTCTGCTTCATACGCTTTATTCTGTGTAAGAATGACATTTGTTCGGTTAGGCAACGGTTTTCCCATGGACTCATACGTTTTCCGTCCCATTAGAATGGTATGATTCAAGGTTGTTTTCTTGAAGTAAGCAAGATCCGCCGGAAGTCGCCAAGGCAAATCATTGCCCAATCCAATGGCTTGTGAAATATCCGTGGCGAAAATAAAAGAAATACTCAAGCACAATCACTCCTCTAGACTGACCCAACTAAATAGCAATCGGTGCTTTAATCGCCGGGTGGCATTGGTAATTCGCAATTTCAAAGTCCTCATAATGATAATCAAAAATCGAAGCCGGTTTTCGCTTCATGATTAATTGAGGTAATGGAAAGGGTTCGCGTGTTAATTGAAGCGCAACCTGCTCCAAATGATTCTGATAAATATGAACATCCCCGCCAGACCAGATTAACTCACCAACTTGTAATCCACATTGCTCCGCAACCATATGGGTCAACAGTGCGTAGCTGGCCAAATTAAACGGAAGCCCTAAGAAGGTATCAATAGATCGCATCGTAAACATACACGATAGCTTATTGTTTGCCACATAGAATTGAAAGGTAAAGTGACAAGGCGGAAGCGCCATTTGATCGACCTCGGCTACATTCCATGCATTGACGAGATGCCTGCGCGAATCGGGATTTCGCTTGATTTGGTCAATGACTTTACTAATTTGATCAATCGAGCGTCCATCAGCTGTTTGCCAGGCACGCCATTGTGAACCATATACGGGGCCCAGCTCACCATTCTCATCTGCCCACTCATCCCATATGGAAACTCCATTTTCCTGCAAATAACGAATATTGGTATCTCCACTCAAAAACCAAAGCAGCTCATGAAAAATCGATTTTGTATGTAACTTTTTAGTTGTCACCATGGGGAAGCCTTGTGCTAAATCAAACCGAAGCTGACGACCAAATACAGAGATCGTTCCTGTTCCTGTCCGGTCTGTTTTCTTCTCCCCATTGGTCAGAATATCCTGTAAAAGCTCTAAGTATGACTTCAATGATTAACACCTCGGCTACTTTAATAGAATTCTTAGATCATTATAGCAGTAAAATCGCGGCGATAAAAGAAAAATACCCATCCTTCAATCCCACGTAAATCGGATCAAAGATTGGGTATCCAACATCATATTATGAGAACTTCGGTAACCAGCTACCATGAGCTCCAATCAAATCATTACAAAGTGCGACAATATCATCCAATGACAGCTCAGCAGCCGTATGTGGATCAAGCATTGCAGCATGATAAATGTGTTCTTTCTTCAGTGTGATTGCCGCTTCAATCGTCAAAAGCTGGGTATTGATATTCGTCCGATTCAAGGCGGCAAGCTGTGGAGGCAGATCGCCAACATAAGTTGGTGTCACACCCGAGGAATCCACAAGACAAGGTACTTCGACACAAGCTTCTTTAGGTAAATTTGTAATCAAGCCTGTATTCATGACGTTACCGCCAATTTTGAAAGGAACGTTCGTTTCGATCGCTTCCATAATGTAGGATGCATATTCATGCGTACGCGCATGCTCAATGCTCGGATTATTCACAAGCGAATCACGCATCGATTTCCAGCCTGCAATTTGTTCAATACAACGACGCGGGTACTCATCCAATGGAATATTGAAACGCTCGATCAACTCCGGATAATTTTTCTTGATAAAATAGGGATGGTACTCTGAGCTATGCTCGGAGGACTCGGTTATATAGTAGCCAAAACGATTCATCAATTCATAACGAACCATGTCGTGATGCTTTTCTTTTTGCTTTTCTTTAGCACGACGTTTAATTTCTGGATATAAATCCACTCCATCCTTGGTTACTTCAAGCAGCCAAGCCATATGATTGATTCCGGCAATTTTGGTTTGTACACCCGTCGAATCCATCCCCAAATGTTTAAACATTTCTGGCATACAAGTCTGCACACTGTGGCAAAGCCCCACGGTTTTCACGCCACCGTATGTATTCAATACATTAGTCAACACAGCCATCGGATTGGTATAGTTGAGGAATAAGGCATCCGGACAAACCTCTTGAATGTCCTTCGCAAAATCAAGTACGACTGGAATGGTACGTAGATTACGGAAAATACCGCCAATTCCTATCGTATCCGCTATTGTTTGACGCAAGCCATACTTCTTCGGAATCTCAAAGTCTGTAATTGTACAAGGATCATAGCCCCCGACCTGAATGGCATTGACTACAAATTTAGCATCTCGCAAAGCTTCTTTTCGATCTGTATATGCTTTGATTACACAGGTGCTGTTTGATGTTCTTTTAATATTATTTAATATATTCTCAGATTCACTAAGACGGTCGTGATTAATATCAAACAAGGCCAACTCATAACCCTGTAATGCAGGCGTCTGCATCACATCACCTAATACATTTCTTGCAAAAACCGTACTGCCTGCGCCCAAAAAAGTAATTTTCGACATTGTTCGTTTGCCTCCATATCCAATTATAGGCTAATTATATGTCTTATCCCCTAAAATCTAAATGGATTAATTCCACCCATATTTGGTATAATCCATGTCGGTCTGGACCGCACTTATTTATCCAGCTTATTTAAGGAGAAGCTTGGACATTCGCTACAGATTTATTTACTGCACTTTAGAATGAATCGTGCTTGCGAGCTTCCTAAGCTATAACATATTTTTAACCTGCAAATGCAAAGGTTGGAGCTCCTTTAACCTTGGTTTTGATCGCAAATACGCTTCCGGCTAAAGGCTGCTGTGGATCACCCTCTGGACCAATTCCGATGCTAGCTGTTGTGATATATAAAATATCCAAATGCTCTCCACCAAACACGCATGAAGAAACTTTTGCAACTGGCACTCGTATGACCTCGATTAATTCACCTGTGTGCGGATTCCATCTGGATACCTGCCAGCCGTCCCATTGAGCAACCCACAGCATGCCTTCTTCGTCACTCGTCATCCCATCTGGAAATCCGCTACCTTCAGGTATCGTAATAATCGTTCTTCTATTACTAACTGTACCCATAGATAAATCGTAGTCAAACGCAACAACTTGACATGTAGGTGAATCGATATAATACATGATTTGATTATCTGGGCTCCAAGCTATGCCATTGGATGTGCTGATATGAACTATTACCTTCCGACAGGTAAGATCCGTATCAAGGCAATATAAAGCACCCTGTTCTAATTCATCCTGCATATCCATTGTTCCTGCCCAAAAACGTCCTACTGCATCACATTTACCATCATTGAAACGATTCGTGGCAATTTCCGCTTCAGGATCCAGAATAGCTGTAAGCACCTCTGTTTCCAAATTCAGCGAATAGAAACCATTTTCCATCGCGAGAATGATACCGCCTGACGCTCTTGGTACTGCAGCGCCAACCCTTTGTCCGCAAGGGATCACCCGATTGGATTGCGTTTTGGGATCATGGACATGTAATTTTTCTTGCTCTATATCGATCCAATAAAAAACTTGATTTACCGCATCCCAGCAAGGTCCTTCACCAAGGGTTGCCTTAACATCTACTACTAGCTTCAATGAAGCTATCATTGGAATCGCTCCTCTACCTTCATATATTTCCAGATTGAGACGGAAATCAGCCAAGCTAAGATAAACAATACAACTAGCATGTACCCGAGATCGCCAAAATCCAAAGCGTTGACCCACTGGAAAAACCCGGATTGCCAATGAAGCTTATCACTTAAAACTTGAATAAGCTCGACCGAACCAATTAATAACGCTGCCACAACCGAAACGGATGTCACTGTAACATTATAATACAATTTGCGAAGCGGAGTCGTAAATGCCCAGCGATATGCGGTGGACATAAACATCCCGTCGGCTGTATCCATTAAACTCATACCCGCTGCAAATAAAAGAGGCAAAGAAAGGATACCGAAAACCGTTATCGCGCTTTTAGCTGCTCCTGCCGAAATCGCCAATAAACCAATCTCCGTTGCCGTATCAAACCCCAGTCCAAACAAGAAACCCAAAGGATATACATGCCAGCTTTTGCTCACTAAGCGCAAGAAGGGTTTAATCATTCTCGACAATAAACCGCGGTTATCCAAAATTTCCTCAATGTTCTCCGTAGGCTGAATCCCTTTGCGCAGCTTGCGGAATATTTTATATAAGTTGTAGAGAATGACTAGATTGATAATCCCAATCAGGATCAAAAAGCTGCCTGAAACCGTAATGCCAATCATTCCGCCAATCTCCTGCATTTGCGGCATCTTATCCTGTATCCAATGAATCGAGAAAGCGATTGCCAGCACCATCAGAAACACAACAGACGAATGTCCTAATGAAAAATAAAAGCCAACACCGAGCGGATTCTGCTTCTGCTGAATCAATTTACGAACCGTATTATCTATTGCCGCAATATGATCTGCATCGAAGGCATGCCTTAAACCCAGCGTATAAGCCAACAAACCCATGCTCCAAAAAGCAGGATTATCCCCCGCCACTATTAAAAGACCCATAAAGCCAACAATATGAAGCAATACTACACTAATAAAATACATGACCCAATTGCGGCGACTGGCAATGATTTTCTTAAGCATGATGATGCTCCCCGTGTTCTTCTACTGATTCCGGGCGAGCTATGTAAGTAACCGATAATTCAGCGTAGGAAACACCTTTTTGAATATGGATGAGACGGTTCTCCGGCATGGATACTCCGAAAAGAATTAAAATATCTTTATTACTCATTTGCTGCCTCCACGTAAATCAGTGTTACATTTTAATAATAGAGTAACACACTTTTGGAAAAAATATAGTATTTTTAAAATATGACCTAGGCACTTATTTGAATATGGCGGTAATTCGGGGACACTCGCTTGTTCCCAAAAGAATACGTCTATTTATTGTCTTGGCGCGCCCTCTTCTTGAGCAATAATGACTTGTTTGCCAATTTCCTTCATAGCATCCACGTATTCTTCCGGAACTCCTTTATCCGTTATCAAACAATGAATCTGCTCGATTTGAGCTATTGGATAAATAGCGGATTTTATATTACAAAACTTTGTGCGATCGCCAGAATGACTACGTCGGCCGATTGTGTCGCCACGGAGTTTGCGACATCCATTCTTCCATCCTGCCATTGTCCCTACTCGTAATCATGTCCGTTTTAATTCGGCCCGGCGATACAATGTTAACCGTAATTCCGTAAGGTCCCAATTCTTTAGCCAATGAGTATGAAAATCCCAATAGAGCATGGATAACATGTTTCTGCATCTCTATCCTCCCCTTGAATCCATGCTAAAGAGAAGTATAAATGTCCAAAGTTAAATTGGGGTAAACTGGTGAAAAAAAATATTGTATAGGAACTGGAAAGTAAATTAAATGGTTGGAGTAAGTTGAAAATGCAAATATACAGTTTCATTTGGTAAAATATCTATTTTTGAATGATCTGCCTGCAAATATACAGTGAGATTTTGAGGAAATGCTTAAAACACCCTTATTTCATGCCTTTTGGAGAAAACAAACTGTATTCTCGCAGGTAGATCCCGCATTATGGCTCAATTTGTTCAATCTAACTGTATTCTTGCAGGTTGTTTAGGAGTGTGGAAAAAAATCTGCAGAAAAATTATTTTCGCAATTCATCTTCTGCACCTCTACACCCCTTGAATGTAAGCTAATGTTTAGTATAAATGCTTAAGGTTAACACTCGCATTTTGGACAAACTAGTGGGTCTTTTCCCGTTTGTTCCTTTATCTTTTCACTCCCACTTTTTGCGTCTCAGCTTCTGCTTTACTTTCACTATCCATACACTCGCAGCAGCAGTTGCTCCACTAGCTCATGCGAAGGTAAGACTTGATCAGCACGAATAGAACAACTAGTAGGTTCATCTACAGCATGCAAAAAATGGTTGACCACCCCGACAAAGCCGCGACGATATAACACATCATCCCAGCTGCCAAAATTTTGCACACGCTCTCCATGTACCTTATCATACAATACCGCATGCTCAAGATTCACGACTTCAACTGAACGTCCGCTACCGTGCAGCTCTAATTTCTCCAGATCAAACCCAGCATTGCGATCCATACTGAAAAATCCGCTCGCATCACCTAATCGTAAAGATCCTGAAGCATGAAGCAGTTTTCCTTGCTCTTCAACCTTCTGATGGTACGATTCCAAAGCGAACTCCCCATTATTCAGCCAAACCTGCAAGTCCAGCATATGGATTAAATCATCGTATAAGGTGTGTTTAGCGCTATGCTTTTGCAGCTTGGTTCGGTGCTTCTGTACCACACAGCTATTAAAGCCGCCAGCCTCTTCCAGCCAAGCTTTGGCTTCGACATAACGTGGTGCAAAACGTCGATTCAATCCGACAGCCAATAACCGCCCATATTGCTCAGCCGTCTCAATCATTTCAATCGATTCACTAATTTCATAGGATAATGGCTTATCGACATAGACATGAATCCCTTGCTGCAGGCATTGTTTAACGATATCAGCATGGGTTTCAGTAGGTGTATGAATGAAGACTGCTTGCGGATCTTGTTTGAACAATTCACTTAATTCAGTAAAAGCATTATCGATTCTATAGAGCTTGGCAAATTTTTGTACGGTCGATTCAGATCGACTCATTATGCCTACAATCTCAACCTGTTCATGCTTGGATAGAAGCGGTAAATACACCTTTTGGGCTATATCACCTAGTCCAATGATCCCAATTCGTTTTCTCACTGCCTGTATTCCTCCCTAAATCCCCATATTTCGACACCTTCTAACAAAGCAGCAACTGTGATAGAATAAGACAATCACTACAAATGGAGGAACAGCTTTATCATGAAAAAATCCAGTTTTAAATATTTTGCTCTAGGTGTATTAGCCATTGCCCTACTCTTAGGCTTAGCTTATGTCATCCAATCGGCTTATCTATTATTTGCTGCAAGTGTTCTGCCGCTCTTTATTCTTCCGTTTTTACCGGATTTTCGTTCCAATCAACAAATCGACCCCATCTCGAAAAATACATCCATTCAAGTATACGGAGTTTCTTCAGAAGATAACAAACCTAGCTATGTGGTTATTGAATTTAAACCCGGTAAAGTCTTGTGGAGCAAGCAAACATTGTATTTCTCAGCAGACCATGTAGCCGTGGCACCAACAGTCACATTGAAATCGAATGCAATAGCACTTCCCATTTACAAGAATGATTTGGTGATCAAAAAAAGTAAATATCGTTGGGTTGGTATTAAGCTAAAGGATATGACAGAGCGTTCCAATAGCTTCTCCTTTAAGTTAAATCAAGTCAACCGCTTGGTCATCTCGATTCAGGATATCCAAGAATTATTTAAAGAATCCAAGCTTTCTCGTAAAAGTGCCATGAAGAAAAGCAAGCAATTACAAGCCTAGCCGCAGACCATGGCGATGAGCGTGCGAACCATCGCACCCGTCCCACCTTTGGGATCAAGTCCGCGTTCATGCCAAAGCCATGCCGTACCACCCGTATCCAAATGAATCCACGGCGTTTCCTCAGCAAAAGTCCCTACGAATAATCCGCCCGTAATTGCACCAGCCCATCGCTTAGCTGTTGAATTCTTCACATCTGCTATCTCGCTTTTTAACATTTCTTTATACTCGGGATATACGGGAAGCTGCCAGACTTTTTCACCGTTCTGGTCTGCAGTTTTTAATAATTGCTTTAAGAAGCTTTCATCATTCGTTATCGCAGCAGTAGCAACATCCCCTAAAGCCACTAGAACAGCACCTGTCAAAGTTGCTATGTCTATGATCCTTGTTGCTCCCAATTGTTTAGCATAAGTAACTCCATCAGCCAGCACAATTCTTCCCTCAGCATCTGTATTCAATACCTCTACCGTTCTGCCACTTAAGGTTGGAATTACATCGCCTGGCTTATACGCACTGCCTGAAGGCATGTTCTCTGCGGCAGGAATCACAACAACTACATTTATCTTCGGCTTTAATTTACCGATGGCTTGCATCACACCCAATAAAACAGCGGATCCACCCATATCACTAATCATTTCTTCCATGCCTGCGGGATCTTTCAAAGAAATTCCACCGGTATCGAACGTAATCCCTTTGCCAACTAAACCAAGCACATCGGTCCACTGCTCTTGTCCTTGATATTTCAGCACAATCATCCGCGGCGGATGCACACTGCCTTTGCCTACATGGTGCAAGCCGCTCATCTTTAATTTCTCAATCTCAAGCTCATTATGAATGATACATTCAAACCCATAAAGGGATGCCAGCTTCTGAGCTTCCTCCGCCAAATTCTCAGGTGTAAGTAAGTTGCTAGGTAAATTAGTTAAGTCACGGGCATAATTGGTTGCTTCCGCATATACAATTGCATTATGAATGGCCTCTTCAAGCTCGACTTCTCCCGTTATCATCTGTTCGCTATCATCATAATAGGCTACTTCCAGTAATGAAGTATTAACCTCTAAATCACGCTGATAGGATTTAATCCGGTAGCTTCCCAGCAGGAAGCCTTCTGTAAGCGCAGCAGCGATGTGGGATTTAGTATGTACATCGAGATTCTCGTCTGCATTAACGCCTATTAGTCTAACTGCAAGTCGAGACAAATGTGTCTTTAAAGCAACTTTAGCAGCTACTGCAGCCGCTTCACGCCAAGCCTGCAACGGAGTTGGCGAGCTATCTCCAAGACCAATTAATACTAAATAAGGAGTCGGGAATAGACCGTGTGTCGGAATGAGTTCAACTTCATGGAGTGCACCTGTAAAAAGCTTCTGCTCCTTTAAGCGACGGATGGTTTCACCAAGCTTAGGCTCAAGCCAAACCAAGTGCTCCAGCTCCTGTTTACGTAAGAACAAAACCCAACCGTCATACCCGCTGAGATCCGTTTGTTTTACTGAGAATATCGTTTCAGTATGCTTCATTATACATTACACCGCCTAGGAGAAATAAGAAACCGATTCTTGAACAACTTGCTGCATGGGAAGATGATAAGGGCATTTCTGCTCACATAAAGGGGTTATCTTGCAAGGCTCATAATCGGCACACGAGAATAGTTTTTCCTTCTGCTTCTGATAAAATTCATCACCTTTAGGCAATAGCCCCAATCGCTCACGAATTTTACTCGAAATCATAATATCGGGAATATTAATCCCGATCGGACATTCACAATAATTACAGCGTCTGCAATTATGCTCCCCGAGCTCTAAAGCCAGCTTTCCGAGCTCCTGACGCTCTACCTCGCTCACTTCTTGCACCATCGCAGCAATGTTCTCCCTAACTTCGTTTACACTGACCATGCCTGATATGATGACATGCACATCCTGACTATAGGGATACCGTATGGCTTTTTCAATAGGTTGAATAAATCCGCCTGACAATGGCTTCATTGCAACCTTACCCATATTTAGTTCTGTTAATGCGGGGATAAGCTCTTGAAGCGCAAAGGGTTGTGCTAAATTTAAATGAAACAAAACTTGATCGAATTTGTACTTCCGCACCCATTTGGCCAATAATTCCGGTCTATGCCCTGTAATCCCAATATGTCTAACTTTACCTGCCTGCTTAGCTTCTAATGCGGCTACATAAGCCCCATTTTCACCCGTGATTTGTTTAAATTCATCTACATAATTCACATAATGCAGCTGCAAGAGATCAATATGATCCGTCTTCATTCGCACTAAGCTGCGCTCAATTTCTTCTTTCGCTTCAGCGTAATTGCGCTTGTTTGTTTTAGTTGCCAAGAAAAATTCTTCTCTCCGATGAGAGATTGAAGCTCCAATTATTTCTTCACTATTGTTGTAAGCCGCGGCCGTATCTATGTAATTAATGCCATGATCCAAAGCGTAATTTAAAGCATCCTTGGCTTGCTCGAATGGGACACCCGGTAGATTCATCGCTCCAAATCCAAGTGAAGACACTTCGTAATCAATATTGCCAAACGTTCTATAACGCATGTGCTTCTCCTTTCAAAAAATCAAGTCTATTTACTAGTATAACTGATTTTGGCAGCAAGTTGAAGACCAGGTGTTTTAATTCAAGACTTCTGATATGGGAAAAATCACTCTTCAAGTGATAGGACTGTCCCTATTTGCGTGTAGTTGGCAGTCGGTGCTCCGAGTGGACTAAGTTCGGTTCTGATACGCTGAAAATCAGCTGATCGGCTGGGTTCGGAGTTAGAAATTACAACAAAAAATCCGCCTGTACAGATCATACCTGCGTTAGCGGATTGTACGATTTGGATTTATACTCCAGCATTTCACAGCAAAAAACATCATCATGAAACCAACTTATCATTCATTTATTTTATCATTTCTATTTTTTGCAGCTTCTTCATTCACTTTTTCTTTTTCTTTTTCTTTTTCTTTTTCTTTTGCATTATCTTTTTCTTTTACTTTATCGTCGCTATTAGGCTCTGTACTCGGTTGAGGTGTTGCTTTCGAACCTCGTTTAGACGTTTTTTTCTCTCGTTCTTTCTTGTTTGCATCTCCACTTGATATTGATGGTGTTGGCGTTAGTGTAGAACTAAAATTTAACCAAGATTTATCAGATTTAATAAAATGGTTTATTCTATTTTCCCTTGTGCTTGGTTTTTCGGTTGAATTAAAGCGTGATTGCTCAACATTTGCTGTTGAGTTATTATTTGAATCTTCGGAATAATCATCGGTTTTCCCAAATTTCTTCTTATCTTCAGCTTTTTTATCCTCGACTTTTTTGTCATCGACTTTTTTATCTTCATTCTTATTATCTTCATTCTTTTTATCTTCATTCTTTTTAGCGTTCTTTGAATTATTCAGCTTGCGATCCAAATCACCATTCTCATCTTCTTTAAGCAGCTTGCTAGTCTTTTCCTTGGACAGCTCTCCAGACTCGATAAGCTTATCTATACCGCCTACTTTTTTGGCAATAGAATGAACCGATTCTTTCTTTAAATCCTCGATAGTCGTTTCTTGCCCTTTATCCTTAGCATTTAAGTATATCGTATATTTTCCGGCAGACAAACCTTTGCTTTTTGCAGTCTTACGAACCTCTTTATCAGCAGCAAATGCAGTAACTTGATAATGATCCTTTTGCTCTGGGTGTGACTTTTCTATATGCTGCAAAGCTACTTCCTTTAGCTTGGTACTGAGGATGACGTCATTCACCTTACTATCGGCATTCCCATTCTCCCCCATCGTACTGGAGATAATAATATCGCCTTCACCTTTGCTCAGATACTTCTCCTCTGCTTTTTGCAGCAAATCCTCCATAAGTGTATCGATACTTTTCCCAGCAAAATTAATATTTCGGATCAGTTCTTCACCGTCCGGATTTAAACCACGAATTTCTAGTACGATGTCATGCTCGTCAATGCCCATTTCCACACTCGGATTAATATCAATGGAAACATAGGCTACAATTTGTTTATTCGCCATTACAGTAGAACCCGGATTCATGTTAAAAAGAAGAAGAAGGATCGCAGCCGCCATAGCAACAAATGAACCCGCTATGATCCAAGGCTTACGAACACTAGGCTTCACTTCAGTAAAAACGATCTCTTCACCAATTTGGCAAGTACGTTGCTCTAGTGGAATTTTAGTAAATCTGCCTTCTATCGTCATTACAATAATAACGGAAGCGTCTACTTCCATCACGATGCCTTTACTCATGTCTGCCACTTCTCCTTTCTAACTTGGAATGTTCGAGCTATGTAAATATTCGCATAAAAACGGATAGGAACCATAATGAATGAGTGCTACTGCAATTATAAATTTCCGATTACGCTCTAAGGTTTTGCGAGATACCTGAACTTCATTTAAAAGCTCCTTAATGGGTAATGTACGCTTGATTAGTAAAACCTGCATCCATTCCACTTTTTCCGCTAAAAGCTTGCCGATTCGAAATAAAGCCTCTCTTGAATCTGCATGACTAGGTGAGGCTTCAACCAAATCCATAAATCGAATCCCAAATTCGCTTAAAGCAGCATTCAATTCGCTAATTTCACTCTTTCGTGCTTCAATCTCCGCTTGCTTTTCATAACCATCAACAGCTTGTTGGGTTTCAATGGGGTTAATGATATTCTGTTCATCGTCTTCCGTATCAAAGGAACTAAACGGCACTTGTTGATTATGGCGCTGTTCCTTACGCACAAGATCAATCAACCGACGCCGAATTACGGTTTCTGCAAAGCCCAAAAAGGAGCTCCCACCTTTTGATGAAAATTGACTAATGGCCTCATTAAAAGCAGACAATCCAATGCTAAATTCATCATCTACAGCCGGATCAATGTATCTTTTACAGAACCGACTTACGACTTTGGCCACATACGGCTGATAGTCTGTAATGAACTGATTACGCATGTGTAAATCACCCTGCTGAATGTGTGTTACCCATTGCTCAGGGGTTTCAAATTTCGTTTGATCGGTTTTATGAGAACGGTCCTTGCCTAAAAAGCGTTTAAAAAGAACCAATACCAAATTTTCCACCTCACACAATAGGTTTCGTTATTTCTCTGCTAGATAAGGGGGTACTTATCGCGATTGTAATTTCCCTTCTGCTGTAAGAAACAAACGTTTTGCTGCATTGTTGTTTAATTTCACATTACCTATCTTTACCTGATTTTCATCCAATTCAAACACTTCCCAATTCCAAAGCTCATCTTGCCCGTGCTCCAATAGAAAAGAAGCATATTCCGCTACCGCAGTGGAGTGGTTATTCCAAATTTTTACCCCATGATATTTAAAATCATAAATATTAATAAGCTCACAGCTAAAGACCTCCATTGTTTTTTTGTGCTTTAATCCAAAAGGCATGGGTTACCCTCCTTGAGAGTTTTGCTTTAGCTAAACTTGCAACGTAAGCATTTACTATTTTTCATAAGATAAATTTCATCGTAAGCATAGGCTAAAATAATAAAACGTCTCCGAGGAGACGTTATTTGGTACCGCCCATTGCATTTTTCTTCCTTAGCTTATTTCGACGTTGACTCAGAATTTGGAGCCGTTTCTTCAATTGGTTTTCCCACACTTCATCACCTATTTGTTTCGAAAATGTAAGCAGATCAAGTGAAATATCAATTTGATTGAGCACAACATTCAGAGGCTCTTCATCTTCGTTATTCACACAATTTTCAAACAGCTCGACACTCTTCTTGGAATCGACGTATTCCGTAAAATCGACTTCATATGCACCATCACCATGGGCATACTCTGCCAAAATCTCATATTCATTTTGAGCCAGATGGTGGACTTCTACACGATGACATACCGGGCAGAATAAAATCGGTACATTATGAATATGTGTTCGAATATACTTCAAAGTTCCCCTCGTTCCGATCATACTTGCTCCGCAGCAAAAGCTCATGGACATCGCCCCCCATAAGGTATTACAGACCAAACGTAATTCATGTAACAATAATAATCAAGTGTTCATTTAGATACAGTCTGTTTAAACTTATTCGCTCTCCGTCATGATAATCCCTTTTTTCCTTAACAAAATTCACAACTATTTTCTTCAATAAAAGGTATACTGTAATTATACTCAGACTAACGAAAAAGTCCAAGCTCAAGGCTAAAATAGTCTGGAATTGCATTGAAAGGCAAAAATAGGAATGTTAATAAAAACACTCTTGGAACAGAAGAAACTTTTCCCATTAGAAAAAGGAGTCTTTTATAATCATGGACGAAGATGAATACGAAATCCAACAGCAGGTAATCCAAAATTATCAACGAGATGAGCAAATGATGATTCTCATCTTCGCGCAGTGGTGTGTGAATAATGCTTTAGATCCACTTGTTCTTTACCGAAAGGCATATCCGGATCAGATGAATAATCCAGCGTTGCAACAAACACTTAACCTCACTGTCACAAAGGAAGAAGCAGGTGAAATTGATGATGCCACTTTACTGAGTGTCCTCTCTATGTTTGACAATGATGAGCTAGCTTATGTAGTCAC
The DNA here is from genome assembly GCA_040904685.1 of Paenibacillaceae bacterium. Classification (GTDB taxonomy): domain Bacteria; phylum Bacillota; class Bacilli; order Paenibacillales; family NBRC-103111; genus Paenibacillus_AC. Next base: position 52,609 of record JBBDSZ010000019.1, read on the forward strand.
CCAAGAAATTGATCAACTTGCCAAATTGAAAAAATAATCATATAAAAGCCCTTTCTGAACTGCCAGATGGCTGTCCAAAAAGGGCTTATCAACTATAGAAACCAGATATTATAGATTTTTGTCGCCTGGTTTCCAGTTCGCTGCACACAATCCACCGGATTGCAAAGCTTGAAGCACACGAAGTGTTTCATCCACACTACGACCGATATCATTGTGGTTAACTACAGCATATTTCAATTCGCCTTCAGGACTGATGATGAACAATCCACGAAGCGCGATTCCACCTTCTTCAATAAGAACGCCATAATTGCGGGAAATGCTATGCGTTAAATCTGCGCCCAATGGGAAGTTCAATTTACCTAAACCACCGTCATTAATCGGCGTGTTCATCCAAGCACGGTGAGAGTATTTGCTGTCTGTGCTCACACCAAGCACTTGTGTATTCAACTTATCAAATTCGACTGTTGCTGCACTTAAAGATGTAATTTCTGTTGGGCATACAAATGTAAAATCGAGCGGGTAGAAGAATAATACCAACCATTTACCTTTATAATCGGACAATGAAGCTTTTCCAAAATCCACACCATTACCTAGCGCTGTTTCTAATGTGAAATCAGGCGCTTGTTTACCAACTAAACGTTCTGCCATTTTAAAATACCTCCTAAGTTTTTTAATTCTATACCGATAACGGTTCTCATTTAAATCCTACCATTCACAAAAATGAAAGTCAAGATAATAATTAATACTTATTAATAATTACTCTAAATAAGTGTCTGATTAGCGAATTGCAGCAACAATTAGATCGCCCATTGCAACCGTTCCGATTGCTTTTGATTTATCTACGGCAATATCGCCTGTACGATGTCCAGCATCTAGAACTTCCTTCACTGCACGTTCAATCGCTTCAGCTTCCTTATGGTATCCAAAAGTAAGACGGAACATAAGCGCCACAGAAAGAATAGTCGCAATTGGATTCGAAATCCCTTGTCCTGCAATATCTGGAGCTGAACCATGTACGGGTTCATATAAACCAAAGGCGCCTTCACCTAATGATGCAGAAGATAACATACCAATCGAGCCTGTTAACATAGCTGCTTCATCGCTTAGAATATCACCGAACAAATTCTCCGTCACAATAACATCAAAGCTTGAAGGACGACGCAGCAATTGCATAGCACAATTATCAACTAAGATGTGTTCTAATTCTACCTCTGGGTATTCGGCATGAAGCTTAATAACGGTTTCGCGCCATAGACGGGAGGTTTCAAGCACGTTAGCTTTATCGACGGAAGCCAATTTTTTACCGCGTGTCATTGCGATTTCAAAGCCTTGACGGGCAATACGCTTAATTTCCTTTACATTATAAGCGCAAGTATCCACAGCTTCTGTGCCATTCTCTGTTTCGCGACGGAACTTCTCACCAAAATAAATCCCACCTGTTAATTCGCGCACAACGATAAGATCCGTGCCATCCAAAACCTCAGGCTTTAATGTTGAAGCATCCTTCAAGCAATCAAACACAGTAGCAGGGCGAATATTGGAGAATAGTCCAAGCGCTTTGCGAATACCCAAAAGTCCGGTTTCTGGACGAAGTGCTGCGGAGTTATTATCCCATTTAGGTCCTCCAACAGCGCCAAGTAGAACAGCATCCGCTTTTTGGCAAATATCCAAGGTTTCTTGCGGCAATGGCGTGCCTTTTTGATCAATGGCAATACCGCCAAAAAGTCCGTGCTCCAATTCAAAACGCAAGCCGAAAACCTCTTCTGTCTTCTTTAATACCTTTTCCGCTTCGGCAACCACTTCTGGACCGATTCCGTCTCCAGCTATTACTGCTATTTTTTTCACTTCTACCATGGTTCATTCACTCCTAATTCTAAACTCATTTTCGTTCAATTGAACTACCCTTGTTGTAACACAAATCGCCTCATTTTACAAAGATATAAAATCTATCAGCTTCATAGGTTGTAACTATAATTATACCGCCACACTTTCATAAAAAAGAGCGCCTGCCAATTTCTTAGCAAGCACTCTTTTCACTACCATTGACTCTGACACTTATTAATTACCAATCAAATTAATAATTAATTTATAACCCTCCGGTCAATTCCGAACCTGAAACTGAGGAACCGGACCCGAAATTCGCTCCAGATAACGTAATGTTGTTACCAGCTGTTCCAGGTTCCGCTGCTGTAATTCTAATAATTCCATTGTTTTGCGATGCGTTAACGTTTGGCAAATTATTAATCAACGCGGTAAGATCTGAAATAGTATTAAAATTTATCCCTGTTGCACTTGACGCTGTCTTAGTAAAAGTTGTTCCGCCCACAGTAAACGTTGAGGCAAGTACTGCTTTTGCTCCACCAGCTAATGTTGCTCCAGAAACAGATGATGCTCCGCTTGCTTTCGGGTTATCTACTGCCAAAGTAATACTGTTTCCACTAAGGCCATATGTCGCGGCTGTTACCGTAATGACCGATCCGTTATTTGTTGCGTTCACATTCGATAATGTATTTATCTTTGTTGTCAATTCATCAATTGAGGTGAAATGTGTTGCATCTAAAGTATCTCCCTTAGTAAACGTCATTCCATCTACACTAAAGGTTGTTGCACTCCCTGTTGATCCACCAGTTAGTGTTGAACCCGATATAGACGTATCTACTCCTGGATTACCTATTGCTATTGCAATGCTATCTTTACTTTTACCATATACAACGGCAGATACCGTAATTATTGAATTGTCATCCACTGCACTTACATTCGGTAAAGCATCTATCAAAGCTGTCAAGTCAGTAATTGAGGTAAAATGTGCTGGATCTAAAGTATCTCCTTTAGTGAATATCGTTCCATCTACACTAAAGGTTGATCCTAATGCTGTAGTTGGAGTTCCATAAGTAAATGTTCCTGATGAGTAAACTGCTGTCGAAACATCACTTGGTGCACCATACACAATAGTTCCGGTTCCATAAACTGCATCTGTCGCACTATTTGGAGTTCCAAAAGTAATGCTACCTGTCGCAACAGTCAGTGGAGTAGCACTTACTTGATTTGAATAAACACTATCCCCAACTGAATTGGTCGCTTTTACAACAAAATAGTATGTTGTACCATTGGTTAATCCAGTTACACCATAAGTTACATCAGTTACACCTTCTTGAAGCGAAGCGTATCCGCTGCCTGAAGTGGATGATTGATATACTTTATAGCTTGTTGCTCCAGACGGAGCTGTCCAAGTTAAGCCAACTGTTGTATTTCCAGCAATTGCAGATAGATCGCTAGGTGCTGCTGGAGCTGTTGGAGGTATAGTGCCGCCACCGTCTCCACCACTGCCGCCGCTTCCACCAGTTCCACCAGTTCCTGGAGTTGGTGTCGCTGTTGGTGTTGGTATTGCTGTCCCCACTATGATCGTGGTTGGCGGCGTTTCAAAGGTTTGTTTGCCCGTTGCTTGAACTGTACTACTCAACGTCGCTGTTGTAATTGTTCCTTTACCTGTTACTATTGTGACTGTATTTAAAATTAGATTAGTGATTGTTGTACCCGCAGCAAGCTCTAAAGTTGAACCTGTAGCTGTTGCACTAATCGTTAATTCTTTAATGCTACCTTCAGCAAGGATGACTTTAATTCTGTCGCCTATGACAAGAACCTTATCAAAGGTACCTTTCAAGATAACCTCTGAGCCTGCAGGTAATTTTTCAGTTAATGTAACATTACCAAAGCCAGCGCCAGTTACTCCAATCTCTTGAAGTGTTACTGGGGAATTTACGTTAACCTGATTAACTGTTGTTGTACCTTCTGCAACTATACGAACTGATCCTGATGCAGGACTTTTATCAACAATAATTGTGGTTAAAGCAGAATTTTCCAAATGAATACTGTTTACGCCCCCGCCTTGAACGGTAGTTTCACCTTTAACTGTAACATTTTTCAAGGTTACATCACCAGCGCCAATTCCAGCGCCAAACAATAATTTACCATTCAATGTCATGTTTTGCAGGGTAACGCCCGTTGTATTGATAACAACATTATTATCCACAGTTTGATTGCTCGTTGCAGGGCCAAAAGTTCCTGCGGTATTGTATACCACTACCTTAGGTTCCATAGCACGGTCTAAAGTGACCACAGATTCTGCGCGAGTGATTGGATTTGCTGGTTTAAATGTGTTATCAGCTGCATAACCATTTAGAATACCAGCGGAAACAGCAGCATCTACTGCGTCCTTAGCCCATAAACCAATCTTACTTCCATCTGCAAAAGATGACGGTGAATCCGCTGCAGCTAAATTTAACAATCTATTAACGATAACTGCTACTTCCTGTCTACTAATCGTTTTATTAGCGCCTATGGTTCCATCAGGATAACCCTTTATGTAACCCGCTTTAACGCCTTTTGCGATTTCGACATATGCCCAATTGCTTGATTTCACATCACTAAATGAAATTTGAGCTTGTTCTGTAAATCCGGAGGAACGGTTGACTAAAGCCATAAATTCAGCTCTAGTAATCGAATTATTCGGTTTAAAGCTACCATCGGGATAACCCTTAATAAATCCTTTTTCAATCCATGATGAAATTTGGCTTTCAGCCCAATGCCCTTTTATATCCGTTGTTGTTGAAACACTAGCTGCAAAAGCCATGCCTAATGATGAAAATACCAAACATGCAATCAATAGCTTTGATACGAATACCTTTAATAATTTACTTTTCATAGGATGCCTCCATTTTTTTATATTTACCTTGTTCACATAATCGTAATAGCTGTAACACGACTCACCTCTTTCTATGAAACTTACATTTAGACTGTGGAATGTGAACTTCTCCTTTCATACCATTTTTTAACGATATGAATCATTATTTTTACATCCAGATAATTTTTTTGTTAAATAAAGTAAATTGACTGCTCTATATATGTAGACTCTAAGCAACAAAAAAACACCCTTTTGCAATATAAATCACAAAAGAATGCTCGTAGTAATTCTTATTATTTTCTCATTTAAATTAATGTCATATTGCCGCGATTGGATGGGCCGGGTACATTGCGTTTGTCGATTAGACGATTCACTGCATCAATATAAGCCTTGGCGCTAGCCTCTAATATATCGGTACTAACCCCGCGGCCTTGTGCACTCGAATCATGCTGTTTAAGCACAACATGCACCTCACCCAACGCATCTTTACCGTGGGTTACAGACTTGATGGAATAGTCCTCCAGCTCGACTTCTTCCTTAGTTGCCTTGTCAATTGCCTTGTAGATTGCATCTACCGAGCCATTGCCTAAAGCCACTTCGTCTAACAATGCGCCATCAAGAGCACGAATCCGTACTGTCGCTGTTGGAACAGATTGATTCCCATAAGATAATTGCATCGTTTCCAATACAAAATGCTCTGTAGTCTCAATCAGTTTTTCTTCGATTAAAGCACGAATATCCTCATCGGTTACTTCCTTCTTCTTATCTGCCAAATCCTTGAACTTAGCGAAGGCAATATTTACTTGATCCTCACTTAATGTATACCCTATATCAATCAGTTTCTCGCGGAACGCATGCCGTCCTGAATGCTTGCCCAGTACAAGCTTACTATTCTTAAGACCTATCGTTTCGGGTGTCATAATTTCATAAGTGGTTTTCTCTTTCAGCATGCCGTCTTGATGAATACCGGATTCATGTGCGAACGCATTAGCGCCTACAATCGCTTTGTTCCCGGGAACAACCATACCCGTAAGTTTACTTACCAAACGGCTGGTACGATAAATTTCACTAAGCACAATATCGGTTTTCGCTTGAAAGAATTCCTTGCGAGTTTCCAACGCCATGACTACTTCTTCTAGTGAAGTATTCCCAGCGCGTTCACCAATACCGTTAATCGTACCTTCAATTTGATCAGCACCGTTTAGAACAGCTGCCAACGCATTCGCCGTTGCCATGCCTAAATCATCATGACAATGCGCGCTCAATTGAATTTTCTCGATACCCGGTACATTTTCACGCAACACTTTAAAAATATTACCAAACTCACTTGGATTCATATACCCTACAGTATCCGGAATATTAACCACAGTTGCACCAGCACGAATCGCCATCGCCACGACTTCACAGAGGAAATCTAACTCTGTCCGTCCTGCATCCTCAGGAGAGAATTCAATTTTGCTAAATGACTTTTTCGCATACTTGATCGCCGCTTCCGCTGATTCCAATACTTGTTGCTTCTCCATACGCAGCTTGTGCTTGCGATGAATGGGTGAAGTAGCCAGGAATAGATGTAAGCATGGATCCTGTGCTCCAATCAGAGCTTGGCGTACTGCATCAATATCCTGTTCCCGCGAGCGAGCGAGGCCAATGATCGTTGCATTCCGCACTGCTTTAGCAACTGCGTTAACCGCTGTTAAGTCTCCTGGAGATGCTGCCGGAAATCCAGCTTCAATCCGATCCACTTTTAGCTTCTCTAATTGCAAGGCAATTTCCACTTTTTCCTTTGTGTTCAGGTTGACGCCTGGTGATTGCTCGCCATCCCGCAACGTTGTATCAAAAATATAAATTTTTCTCACAATAAACACCTCCTGAAACTACTAATCACAAGCACCCTAATGCCTAAGCAGGGAATGCACCAACAGTTATTCGAACTGGGCACATTCCCTGTTAAAACCGATGTTGCAAGAATAAATGTATGCTTACTTCTTAATCCAATGCATTAAGCCACGAAGCTCTTTACCCACAACTTCAATGGGGTGCTCGGATTCAATACGACGAATGGATGTTAAGAATGCACGACCTGATTGGTTTTCAAGAATGAAATCACGTGCAAATTTACCTTGTTGAATATCGGTAAGCACGTCTTTCATTGCTTTTTTAACAACATCTGTAATGATACGCGGTCCTGTTACATAATCGCCATATTCAGCTGTATTGGAAATGGAATCACGCATCGTGGAAATTCCGCCTTCATACATCATATCAACGATTAGCTTCAATTCGTGCAAGCACTCAAAGTAAGCCATTTCTGGTGCATAACCTGCTTCAACCAAGGTTTCAAAGCCTGCTTTAACAAGTGCAGTTGTTCCACCGCAAAGTACAGCTTGCTCTCCGAATAGATCTGTTTCTGTTTCTTCCTTGAAGGTTGTTTCAATAACGCCTGCGCGTGTACAACCAATACCTTTGGCATAAGCCATGCCGATTGCATGAGCATTACCTGTAGCATCTTGTTCTACAGCGATAAGTCCAGGAACACCAAAGCCTTCCACATAGGTGCGACGTACCATGTGGCCTGGGGACTTAGGAGCAACTAAGAGAACATCTGTATCTTTGGAAGGTACGATTTGACCGAAATGAATGTTAAAACCATGGGAGAATAATAATGCTGCGCCTTTTTTCAAGTTTGCAGCGATATCTTCGTTATACACTCTAGCTTGCGTTTCGTCTGGCATAAGGATTTGAACTACATCCGCTTTACTAGTTGCTTCAGCTACAGTGAAAACTTCAAAACCGTCATTCTTAGCTTTGTCGAATGATTTACCTGGACGTAGACCAATGATAACTTTAAGACCGCTGTCACGAAGATTTTGTGCTTGTGCATGACCTTGGGAACCGTAGCCGATTACTGCGATTGTTTTACCTTGCAGGAAGCTGATGTCTGCGTCTTTCTCATGATACAATTTAACTGCCATTGAATAATATCCTCCTTTAATTTAAAAACCCTTTTGAGTGGGTGTTTGAATGGACGAACGTTCAATCCGTGAATCTCATCCACTTAAACACCCACTCAAAACAAGTTCATTGTACTTATTTGACCGATCCGCGAATCATTGCTGTTATACCTGTACGGGAAATCTCACGAATTCCATATGGCTTCAACAGTTCTGTCATAGCATCAATTTTATCACTATCGCCAACAACTTGCACAATCAACGAACTGGGTCCAATATCAACCACAGCTGCGCGGAACGTTTCAACGATACCAATGATCTCATGACGGATTGCTGGCTCTGAAGAAATCTTAATTAAAGCAAGCTCACGCGCCACCATGGGATTAGAACTTAAATCGATGACTTTAATTACATCAATAATCTTATACAATTGCTTGGAAACCTGCTCTAAAGTTTTATCATCACCGCTTGTTACAATAACCATACGGGATAAGCCACTCTCTTCAGATTCACCCACAGTAATACTCTCGATATTGAAGCCGCGACGTCCGAACAATCCAGACACACGCTGCAATACTCCAGGCTGATTATTTACTAAAACGGAAATCGTATGCTTGGTATTATTCATTCGGAATCCCCCATTAACATATCGCTAATCGTATTTCCCTGTGTAACCATCGGATAAACATTCTCTTCCTTACGAACGACGAAGTCGATCAATACAGGACCATCAAAATCCAATGCTTCTTGCCAAACACGGCGAGCTTCTTCTTTATTAGTAGCTCTTAAGCCTTTAACACCATAGGCTTCCGCCAATTTGACAAAATCGGGACTGCCAGCCAGGTCGATATGGCTTTCACGATTATTATAAAGAATTTCCTGCCATTGTCGAACCATCCCTAATACTTGATTGTTGATGATGACAATTTTAACTGGAATTTTGTTAATGGAGCAAATGGCAAGCTCTTGCGAGCACATCTGCATGCCGCCATCTCCATTAATCGAAACAACGAGTCGATCCGGATTGCCCATTTGTGCACCGATAGCAGATGGAAAACCAAAGCCCATTGTGCCTAATCCACCTGAGGTTACCCATGAACGCGGATGGTTGAATTTATAATACTGCGCTGTCCACATTTGATGCTGTCCAACGTCCGAAGTAATAATTGCTTCGCCCTTAGTCGTTTCATTAATCACTTCAATAACGAATTGTGGCTTCAATTCAGTATCTGAATCAATATATTTGAGCGGAAATTCTTGCTTCATTTGCTTGATTTTCGCAATCCATTCAGCTGAATTAGCTGACTTCGCTAATGTATTCGCATAGCCCAAAACAACCTTCACGTCACCCACGCAAGGAATGTCCGTTTTGACATTCTTGCCAATTTCCGCAGGATCTACGTCAATATGAATGATCTTAGCCTTAGGTGCAAATCCATCTAGCTTCATTGTTACACGATCATCAAAACGTGCTCCGATGGATATCAGTAAGTCCGCATCTTGAATCGCTTTATTCGCTGTATAGGTTCCGTGCATTCCCGGCATGCCCATCCACAGCTCGTGTGAGCTAGGAAAGCCACTCAACCCAAGCAATGTTGTGGTAATTGGGATTTGTGTTTTATTGACAAATTCAATCAGCTCGTTCGATGCATTGGCATAAACCACACCTCCCCCAGCTAGAATAACTGGCCGTTCTGCCGCTTGTATCGCTTTAACAATTTTGTCGACCTGAAGCTTATTCGGATCCAAGGTCGGGTGGTAACCACGAATACTAACGCTATCGACATGCTTGAATATCGTCTTCTCCCCAGAAATATCCTTGGGAATATCAATGAGTACCGGACCCTTACGCCCTGTATTTGCTATATGGAATGCTTCATGAATAATGCGCGGCAAATCATCGACATTACGCACAAGGTAGCTATGCTTGGTAATCGGCATCGTTATACCGGTAATATCTGCTTCCTGGAATGCGTCTGTACCAATAAATGTCGAGGCGACATTACCTGTGATCACGACGAGTGGTACAGAGTCCATGTAAGCCGTAGCGATCCCTGTAACTAAATTGGTTGCGCCAGGTCCTGAAGTGGCAATACAAACCCCAACTTTACCAGTTGTTCGCGCGTAACCGTCAGCCGCATGGATAGCGCCTTGCTCATGACGTGTAAGCAAATGATGGAAATCCGGATTCCCGTGCATCGCGTTGTAAATGTGCAGAACAGCTCCACCGGGGTAGCCAAACACGCAATCCACACCCTCCAGAAGTAAGCAGCGCAGCAAAATATCAGAACCGGTAATATAGTCCGGCTGCAGTAGCTTCGCCTTCAGATCTTCTTTTAACACTTTAGATGGACTTTGAATACTCATCCTTAACCCTCCCCGTTTAAAATAAAAAACCGTTCAATAAATAACAAAAAAACCCAATCATCCCAAACGCTAATAAGCATTTGACAGGACGAAAGGGGTTAGTTCTTCCGTGGTACCACCCAAATTTGCTATGTATCTCGCAATACATAACCTTTGACCGTATCCAATTCTTCAGATTACATAACCTGATTATTAGACACTAGAAGCACGGTAACGTGTGCTGATTCCGATTCCCCTTAATAGCTAAGCATGCTTGCTTACTTTTCAGGAAAACAGCTCCGAGGTGAGCTCGTTAATAAGGGATTAAGGCATTGGTTCCAGCTAATCCTCTGCTCTCTGATACATAAGAGCCCTTATCACTTCGTCCTCTTCATGGCCGATTACTTTGAGTTAATTATAGAACTTGCGTTAGCAATAGTCAATCTCTATACAGTAATTTTTTGTTTGGCAGCTACTGCCAAATCAGAAAATGCCTTTGCATCGGTAACAGCAAGATCGGCCAACATTTTACGGTTAACGTCAATACCTGCTAACTTCAAACCAAACATGAACTTGCTGTAGCTCAAACCATTGATACGAGCTGCTGCGTTAATACGTGTAACCCATAATCTGCGGAAATCACGTTTTTTACGACGACGATCTCTGTATGCATAAAGCAGTGATTTCATGACCTGCTGGTTAGCTGTTCTAAATAATCTATGCTTGGAACCGAAATACCCTCTTGCTAACTTCAATACCTTTTTATGACGACGACGGGTTACAAATCCGCCTTTGACTCTTGCCATAGTGTATACCTCCTAAGTTTTATCGAAAGATTTCGTAACTACTTCATGTAAACTAATAATGATTTAATTCGTTTAACATCGCCCTTAGCCATAACTGCTGACTTGCCTAAGCGAGCCTTTTGCTTCGGTGATTTGCCTTCCAATTGGTGACGAACACCGGAGTGCATTCTGACAATTTTACCTGTACCTGTTTTTCTAAACCGCTTTGCTGCGCCACGGTGTGTTTTCATTTTTGGCATGGGATGATATCCTCCTTAGAGTTTTCGCAAGAAAACTTACATCGTAAGCATCTGCTGAGTTTTCGCAAGAAAACTTACATCGTAAGCATCTGCTTAATTTTATTGCTGCTTGGGCTGTAGGATCATGATCATGCTGCGCCCTTCTAACTTGGGATGACGCTCAATCGTTGATAATAGCTCTACTTCCACCGAAACACGATCCAGTACTTTTTTACCAATTTGGGCATGAGTGATTTCCCGACCGCGGAAACGAACGGAACACTTCACTTTATCACCATCTGTTAAAAATTTGCTAACATTGCGAAGCTTCGTTTGAAAATCATGTTCTTCAATTGTCGCGCTAAAGCGAACTTCCTTGATATCGATGATTTTTTGATTCTTGCGGGCTTCTTTATCCTTCTTCTGTAACTCATAACGATACTTTCCGTAATCCATAATACGACATACGGGCGGTTTAGCAGTAGGTGCTACATTGACAAGATCCAAATTAGCATCCGTTGCCATCTGCATTGCTTCACGAAAAGGCTTAATGCCCAATTGCTCGCCTTCAGCACCAATCAGACGAACCTCTTTGACACGGATTTCGTCATTCACTTGATGATCTTTACTAATAATCAGCCACCTCCATTAATATCGTTTATACACCACACATGCGGAAAAATTAAAAAAGATGTAGGCACACGCAGCCCACATCTTCAACGATCCATTCATAAGTAGAAAAAATACTTTAGTCATGAACCAGCCAACGCATGTCGGTCAGGTGAGAAGCGGGCGCTTCTGCTTGGGTTATAAACACAATATTTATAATATACATGAACCGCGATTGAATGTCAATTCATTTAACTTGCTTGTTTATTGCGCACTTCTTCTAACCGAATAACACGGGTATGCACAGTGTGACTCCATTGCTTGTTATTCTGTGTAAAGAATGCATGGATCGTAATCGGCCACCAGGATAGCAAGAAAATAATAAATCCTGGAAACATCTTGAAGATACGCAGTGGTGCTTTTTCGAAAATTAAAGCGAGTGGGAATTGCGCATATGTGCCTACCATTATTAATGTAAACCAGAAAGGTGAAATATCATAGGTTGATGTGAAATGCGCATGTCCTGGAAGCGCTTTGTCTGCCCATAAGAATACGGTCAGAATGGAGCTAACCATTAGCGTATACACATTCAAGGCGTATACTGCCGTGTCGATCTTAGCCCAATTAGCCTCTTTCAGACCTTGCCACAAAAGGGGTAAAGAATAACGTCGCGCAACATCAAAGTGACCTTGCATCCATCTTAAACGTTGAATAGCAGAAGCTTTATAGGTAAGCGGCTTTTCATCATAAACTTTAGCATCGTAATTGAATGTGGGATTAATCCCTCTCTGTACACAACGCATGGTAAATTCAAGATCCTCTACCAAGCTAGTTGCACCCCAACCCATTTCCTTGATCAAGGCTGTATCAAAACACATTCCGGTGCCACCTAAAAAATTAGCCATATTTAAGTTTTCACGCGGAAGCTGCCATAACCGATTGCAATACCAATATGTAATCGCATAAGCGGCCGTAACCCATGAATCATGTGGATTCTTCGTATCCAAGTAAGCTTGAATGACTTTAGAACCCGAACATAAATCGTTGTTCATGTGAATCAAATAATTCGGACTAACCAAGTTATCAGCGTCGAACATCACGATCGCATCATATTGGCGATCTAGCTTCCACAATTCCTTAAGCATCCATTCAATGGCAAAGCCTTTGCCACGCAGCTTAGTATTATGTCTTTCAAAGGCATATACACCGTGCTGTCTAACGATATCTGCCGTTTTGTCCGTACAGTTATCACAGATTACCATGATATCGTACATCTCTCTTGGATATTTTAAGCCTTTTAAATTTTCAATGAGCGCTCCAACGACCTGCTCTTCATTATGAGCAGCAACTAGGATGGCGAATGTCTTTTGCGGTGTGTGTTGTGTTTTGTTTTTCTTGCGATACCAACCAAAGATACTGAGAAATAATTGGTACCCCCCGACTAACGCTAGCATAATTTGCATGGCAAATAACAGATGGTCAAACATTCCAAACGTCCTCCTTTTAAGGTCTTCATTTCTCTCTCTGTTTAAACTTCTTTGTTAAAATATGAATCAGGTAAGTAAAGGTTTTATTTCCTTTTTACAATTTTCCTACGATTCAAACTTTTTGTCAAAAGCCTCTTATTGCGTTTATACGGCAGATAAAAGCTAATATAATGAAACTGCCCTCTCAGAGAGGGAACTCCTTCGTATCCATCGCAAAAGGTTCGTTTTACAGTGTTTTTCAGTTTTTTAGCCACATTTTCGTAACATAATTGTAACTTATCCGTAATATGATTGTAACATAATGCTTTCACTCAGACTTCCCTGTTTTATGTTTTGTTATTCATTCCAAAAATATCCATCCTCCGGATTGTGCAGTTGGCGCATTATTAGGTACTTCTTCCGCTGCAACGGTTGTTATTTGAGGAGGCATGGGTTGTCCCAATATCACTTCACATCGGTAAATCGGCATACCCTGCCCCGCAAATTTCGTCTCATATTCGGTCATAACCAAGTCTTGCCGCAAGCCATCTCCATGCAAATGAAGCGAAATATTACGCATGCGTAGACCAAGATCAACAAAGGAATTTAAAGAAAATTCGAATAAGGACATGGAGTCGGTTTTTAGCTGGATTTGACCTTCTTTATGTAACAGCTTGATATATTGATTAACAAATCCTGCGTGGGTTAACCTTCTGCGTGCATGTCGGGCTTTAGGCCATGGATCGCTAAAATTTAGATAAATAACGGCAATTTCTCCTTCGGCAAATACATCACTGATTTGTTCAATATTTAATAGGGCTAAGGCTAAATTAGATAAGCTTGCTTGATCAAGGCCTTCACGGGATCGTCTCGCTTTAATGCTCGCTTTACGAATCAACTCGTCATACATGTCTACACCAATATAATTAATGTCCGGATTTAATAGGCTGAGCTCGCTAATAAACTTCCCTTTGCCCATGCCAAGCTCGACATGAATGGGGTTATTGTTCTTGAAGAACTTCTCAGACCATCCTCCTTTATAATCCTTGGGATTCAACACAACTAAATCCGGCTGCTGCTCCAGTGCTTCTCGAATTCCTTTTACTCCGCGCAATCGCATTTTAAGTGCCTCCATAAGCTTTTTACAAAATGATAGACGATTGTTAAAAAAAAATCAAAAAAAAAACTCCCACATGGGGAGCTTTGCAATTTCTTTGATCTAGTGCTTGCCACCTGTATGCTCGCGATCTCTATTGTTGTTATTGCTCCTAAGACCAATCAGACCCAACAAACCAAGCAATCCCATCCAACCCCAGTTGTTGGTTGTCCTTGTTGTCGCATTTGTACGATAGTTATAACCTCTCATCGTACCATTGGGATTGTAGTTGGTTGAGCTTGTGCCAACGAATGTCGATGGTGTCGACAAAGTACGCGTTCCATAGCTGCTATACGTTGATGGTGTGGTTGTAGGCGTTGGCGAAATTCCGTAATTCGATACTCCTGGATTTAACATTCCTGTTCCAGACACTCCTGTAGTCCCCGTTGTTCCGACCCCTACACCTCTGTTAACGCCTAAAATGCTGCCATTTGTTGAAGTGGTTGAGCTTATTCCCACTCCGTTGTTTGCACCCAGCATTCCAGCCGCAAAAGTTTGAGAAGCAAATACGAGTGAAAAGATGAGCACTGCCAAAGTTACTGTGAGCTTCTTCAAAATATGACCTCCTTCTTCAGTATTGTTTGTTTGGTACAGTTGTATTTTCTACACTTTCTAAGATTTTTAACCTAGATTTTAATGGGAGTGCATTTACCAGCATAATGGGATAAAATAAAGGAATCATTCCAAGCGGAGGTTTTTATGAAATGGAGCAACTTATAGATCAGCAAGCCCCTTTGCTCTGGGCGGACAAACGTTTTCATACCTGGAATTACGAAATGCGCAAGCAATTTAATAGCAAAGTGTTTAAAGTCATGCTGGATGCAGGCTTCACATGCCCCAATCGGGATGGATCAATTGCAACTGGCGGCTGTACCTTCTGCAGCGCTCGCGGTTCAGGCGATTTTGCCGGGAGTCGGAGGGATGATTTAGTGACCCAATTCAATACCATTCGTGATCTGCAGCATAAAAAGTGGCCTGAAGCGAGCTACATTGGCTATTTTCAAGCGTATACCAATACTTATGCGCCTGTTGCGGAATTACGGGAGTATTATGAGCTTGTTTTGCAACAGCCTGGGGTAGTAGGTTTATCGATTGCGACGCGTCCTGATTGTTTGCCGGACGATGTTGTCGAATATTTAGCCGAATTAAATGAACAAACGTATCTCTGGGTGGAGATGGGACTTCAAACCATTCATGAATCTACATCGCAATTAATAAACCGTGCACATGATACTCAATGTTTTATAGATAGTGCAGCAAAGCTGCGTAAGCATAATATTCGCACCTGCGCCCACATTATTTATGGACTTCCCGGGGAAACTAATGAAATGATGCTGCAGACAGGACGCGCAGTCGGTGCTATGGATGTGCAAGGCATTAAAATTCACTTGCTTCATTTAATGAAGAAAACCCCGATGGTCAAGCAGTATGAAGCAGGGCTCCTACAATTCCTTGAAATGGATCAATATGTGAAGCTTGTTATTGATACGCTTGAATTGCTGCCACCGGAAATGATTGTCCATCGTTTGACAGGTGATGCACCACGCGATTTATTATTGGGTCCTATGTGGAGTCAGAAAAAATGGGAAGTGCTTAATGCCTTGGATGATGAATTGAAGGCCAGGGATAGCTGGCAAGGTAAGTTATGGCGAGGAGCACTGGCTGCAAAGGAAAATTCGATATGGCTTTAGATACCGTTTTGCAATATGCACAGCGAATAGTGGCGTCTATTGTAAAGCCTGGGGACTTCGTTGTTGATGCAACGGTAGGACAAGGTCATGACACCATTGTGTTAGCTCAGTTGGTTGGCGAAGCTGGAAAAGTGTATGGATTCGATATTCAAGAAGCAGCCATTGCAATTGCACGGGATCGAATTCATGCCACATTGGGTTCGAATCATGCCGTAAACTGGGTACACGGCTCACACGCATTTATGTTGAAAGCTCTTCCTACCGATTGTCTCGGTCAAGTACGTGCAATCATGTTTAATCTGGGCTATCTCCCCGGTTATGATCATCAAATTACTACTCGCTCGCAGTCGACTTTAACTGGATTGAATGCAGCTGCTCTGTTACTGCAAAGTGGTGGAGTTATCACTATCGTTGCTTACACTGGGCATGAAGGGGCGCAAGAGGAAGCAGATGCTGTTGAGCATTGGGCTTCGGCACTGCCACAAAAGCAGTTTAATGTACTGACTTATCGGTTTATAAACCAGCTGAATCATCCACCGTTTTTAATTGTTGTGGAAAAAAAGTAAGTCTATTTTAATCACTCTTTACCTTCCAGATAAAACTGTGGTTTCATTAAGCCAGCTTCGGGGTTAAAGTAGACAATTAATCTTGTCTGTCGATTATAATCAATGACACCTTTGCGCAAGTAGCTTTCAAGATGAAAAGGCAGCTCCTCAACGAGTACATGTTTGTGCAGATCCTTTTCACTTAATTGGAGCTCGGCAAATGCTGGCGATATTTCGCCTGGATAATCTGCGAGTCGCTTCATATAACTGTTGAGCTGTTTTTTCTCAAGAGTAAACGCCCACCAAATTTTCCGCGGCTTGTATTTATGGTTGAGGAAGTAATCGAGCTTCATTAACCCTTCAATCAATGCCGTTTCACCTGTTCCACAATGCTCTAAAAATTGCTGTAATCGGCTGAATAAATCCTCTAGCTGGTGGCCAATCTTTTGCCAGCCGCGTTCCTCCCAGTAATCACCAAATTGCTGAAAGAAATCGAAGGGCGAAGCAAATTCATATTTAATCAAATAGTTGACCGTGTGATCCATCCGATGCGCATTCCAATATTTCTCGAGAACATCCTCAACTCGCTTAATCCGAATCAGATCTGAAAACGGTAAAATATCGTTGCCTAATATTTCATAGGGAGCATGATCCATATACATATAACCGTATTTATTGGCATCATTCCGCATTCCCGTGCCACGCAGCATTTTCAAAAAGCCCAATTGCAGCTCTTCTGGTGCTAAAGCAAAGACCTCGTTAAAGGTTTTACGAAAGGAGTTGTAATCCTCCCCGGGTAATCCTGCAATTAAATCCAAATGCTGATCAATTTTTCCGCTGCTTTTGATTTTCTCGACTGTCCGGGAAAGCTTGCTGAAATTCTGCCTTCGCTGTACAAGCTCATTGGTCTTCTCATTCGTCGACTGCACACCAATTTCAAAGCGAAATACACCAGGCGGCGCGTTCTCCGATAAATAATCCAGCACCTCAGGCCGCATAATATCCGCCGTAATTTCGAATTGAAACACACAGCCCTGATGATTGGCAATGAGGAACTCAAAAACCTCCATCGCATAATCCCGTTTTATATTGAAGGTGCGGTCGACAAATTTAATCAATTTGGCACCAGATGCAACCAAATAGAGAATTTCCGACTTCGTCCGTTCCATATCAAAGTAACGCACACCCACTTCAATACTTGACAAACAGAATTGGCAGCTAAACGGGCAACCACGACTCGTCTCAAAATAAACCACGCGATTCGCCAAATGTGGTGCATCTTCTACAAATCGATATGGAGTTGGGATATCGTTTAAATTCATCTTAGGCCGACCAGGGTTAAGAATCACCTGCTCCCCTTTGCGATATGCTGCCCCATAGACAAAATGATATTTCCGTGTACCTTCGATTTCCTGGAGAAGATGCTGCAGGGTCTCTTCGCCTTCACCCATTACAATAAAGTCAACCTCTCGAATCCGCTCCATCCAATATTCTGTATCGTACGAAACCTCGGGTCCACCCAGGACAATAATCAACTCAGGCATAATTTTCTTGATCACACTAATCACCTGAATGGTCTCTTCAATATTCCAAATGTAACAAGAAAAGCCTAAAACCGTAGGCTTGCGGTTATAGAGATCACCTACGATATTCATCACGGGATCTTTAATGGTGTATTCAGCAATACCAATCGAAAAGTCTTTTTCGCAAAAAGACTTCAAGTACCGCAAAGCCAACGATGTATGAATATATTTGGCATTCAAGGTAGAGAGTACAACATTCATATGTAAACCTCTTTTTCAAATTTATATTTGAATCACTCGCTGCGGATGGGTATAGATGTTCATTTGCCCCTCACGAATAAAACCAATTGCTGTAATCTGTAAATCATGGGCTAGCTGTAGCGCTAAATCGGAAGGTGCAGAATTGGATAACAATATGCCTACACCCATTTTCGCAGACTTTAAGACGATTTCGGAGGACATGCGCCCGCTAAAGGCAATGATTTTGTCAGACATATTAAGCTTTTCACGTAAGCAATGACCGTAGATTTTATCCAAAGTATTATGTCTGCCGATATCTGCTCTACTAACAAGTATACCCGTTGTGTGGCATAAAGCTGCATTATGCACGCCGCCTGTTTTTTGAAACTCGGTTGAGCTCTGAAATAATTCCTTCATTAAAAAAATACATTGCGCAGGTGCTATCTTTGTTTGACTCATAATCGTTTTAGCTGTCCGCATATCGTTATGGTAATAAAACTGCCTACTTTTGCCGCAGCAGGAGCTGATGAAACGTTTCGCATAATAATCGTGGCTGATCGATTTCTTCACCTTGAGCTCAACATCAGCAAAGCCACGCTCTTCATTGACTGAGAGTTGATCGATATCTGCTATGGAGTGAATCAAGCCTTCGGCTGCAAGAAAACCAACCGTTAAATCCTCTAATGCGTTTGGGGTACAAACAACGGTTGCCAATTCCTCTCCGTTAATCCGGATGGTCAACGGTGTCTCTGTCACAATTTCGTCCTCTTGCTCGCTAAAGACAGCTCCATCGAATTTAATCATTTGCCATGGGGTGGTTATTGTGTGCTTCACTGGGATTCACTCCATTTCAACTTTTAGATCTTCAATTTGCTTCTCCAGATAGCCAATATCTTTATGCGCCAGATAGGTTTCCGCTTTCTCCACAGCAACTGTCGTATTATATTCAGGGATTCCTGCATAGGGCTCATAGATCCCTTTCGGCATTAAGACATTGGCTTCGGGCCAATAGAGCTCGATATTGCCACGACGAATATTCACAAATTGAGCGTGACCATAGAAGATTCCCACTCCATTATGAACGACAACAAACTCACCATTCTTGATTTGATGAGTCTTCCCGTCTTCTGAGTTCATTAAAACAGCGAAACGGTTGGCAGTGTTGAAGGGATCTGTATCACTATAGATCATAGAGTTGAACTGTTTACCACGTCGTGTTGTGATGTAGAATTGCCCCTCTGGCTTCCGTCTTTCTGGCAGCTCTACAGGAATTAATGTGCCACGTCCATCCTTGGTTGGGCAGACCCCATCTTCACAAAGCCATGCGCCGCCATATTGGAATACGTCACCTTTTTGCTTCAAATGCTGAATGCCATCATACATTGGAGCTGCTTTGGCAATTTCATCGCGTATCTCCTGTGCATTGTCGAAATGAATAAGCGCTTTGCGTTCTGGATAGACCCGTGCTGCTAAGTCGCAATAAATCTGCCATTCCGCACGTGCTTCCTCTATCCGCGGACCTTTTATTTCTGGCGAGTAATAAACCATCCGTTCTGTTGAAGTCGACGTCCCTCCACCCGGCTGCTCATAACGTGTCATAGCAGGTAAAACAATCACTGCTTCTGCTGCATCCATTAAGGTCGAAGTGTTCAGAATAATGTCTTGATGCACTCTTAATTCTGTGCTCTCTAAGCATTGCCGCACGAACTCCGGCTCTGGCATCGTTTCGAGGAAATTACCTCCAGAGGTGTAGAATAGCTTGAGCTTGCGCTCGTGATCTTTGGGAAGCATTGCATTCTCAAGTGTAACCCCAACGATATCGCCTTGCCAAGCAGGTATAGGGAAATTCCATACTTTCTCCATACGCTGAATATCATCCGCTTTAAATTCACCGCCTGGCATACTGAATGGATCTGCCCCCATCTCTCCAGAGCCTTGCACCCCGCTATGTCCACGAATCGGCATAACACCACAAAACTCACGTCCGATAAAGCCTCGTAACATAGCCAGATTCGCCACCTGCGTGATATTGTCCGTACCAAAACGATGCTGAGTAAGTCCCATGCTCCAGATAAATACAGCTGATTTTGCTTTTGCTAATAGCTCTGCTAACTCACGCATTCTCCCTTCGGACAAACCAGAAGACTTCTCGAGTAAATTCCAATCGCATTGCTCCATATGAGCTTTTAATTGTTCAAGACCATGTGTGTGCTGCTGAATAAAAGCATGATCGAGAGCTGAGCCTGGCAGCTCCTGCTCCATTTCAAACCAGTGTTTCATAACGCCATTCATCAGCGCAATATCACCGCCAATGTTCACTTTGTAGAAATCATCTGCAATCTGTGTTCCAAACAGTGCGGACTCTGGAATAGAAGGTACCCAATAATGATCCATCGCAGGCTCGTGATAGGGGTTAATGACGATAATTTTCGTGCCTTTTCGTTTGGCAGCATACATATATTTTGTCGAAACCGGCTGATTGTTCGCAGCAACACTGCCCCAGAAAACAAGGACATCCGTGCCAATCCAATCCTTATAGTTGCAGCTAGATGAAGCGATGCCAAGGGAACGCTTTAGGGCTGTTTTTGATGGTGAGTGGCAAATCCTTGAAGCATTATCGATGTTGTTAGTGCCAAGAAACCGCGCAACCTTGGATCCGACATAATAGGATTCATTCGTAATGCCACGTGCAGTCATATAAAAAGCCAATTGCTTCGGGTCGATCTGATGAATTTTTGCAGCAATCTTATCGAGCGCTTCATCCCAGGTGAGACGCCGAAAGCTGCGCTCACCTTTTTCTCTAATAAGCGGATAGGGAATGCGGCCCAGCTTACGCAATGCGGTACTATCCAGCTTCCTTAACTCGTTAATATCTTGATGTAAAAACCGCTCAGGTATCGCCGACATCGTATTCAAACGCAGCACATTAAGCCTAGTCGTGCATAGATGAACACCCTGAAGCGTTTGATCATGAAGACCCGAGACACCAAGCGCACAGCCGTCACAAACCCCCTGTGTCAGAATCCGATATGCATAGGGTAAATGATTGCGATTATCAAAAACTACCTTCATCGTATCGATGATATGATGCGGCTTAACTTTGCCAAGCCCAAACGGAATCTTGCTAACCCATAGCTTGGGATATGGTTTCTTCGATAGCTTGATCGGTCCGGTATGTGTTGTCTTCCCCATTCTGCATCTCCCTTTTACTGAGCTTCACTTCGATTCGAGAAATAAGGAATGATGAGTGCACTTCCCAATGCAAAGACCATAAGCACAATAAATTCAATACCATGAAAGTCTTTCACTGTCAGAATCAATAGCAGCGTAATGATGCGGGCAATAATCAAAAACCATTCACGCCAAATCAAAATCCGCACTTGCTCGATCTTCGTATGCTTGACAATCAGACTAAATTGCCTTGTATTCCAAATGGTGCCAAAGTAAAACATGCCTATTGTCGTTAATAGATTGGATAACACAAGTATAGGCGCAAGAGGGTACAAGGTAATCAAAAATCCAAGAGAAATAAAGATCATGCCATATATAAGCACCTTACCCTCAGAAGCTACTAATTTGCGCCTAATCACCATCGCACCAATCGTCGCACAAGCATAACCAACATTCAGCAATGCAATGATCAACTTATCCTCAGAAACAGAGAAGGTAAACAAGAGCGCAAACAAGCCTTGAAACTGTAAGAATACACCCGCCGCTAAACAAGAAGGAACAATCCAGCGAAGGGAAGAATAATTGAAAACCTGTCTCATTCTGAAATTAGTAAACAAACGTTCTTTTTCATCAGAGATCGTGATATGGGGAAGATAAAAGGAGACAATCAGCAAAAGTGCCACAAATAAAAACATTAATAGAAAGGATCCTGAATAACCAATAAATCGAATTACCAAGGCAAAAAAGATTGGATTGACGATCGAAACAGCTTGACCAATAAGACTTGCCCATGAAAAATAGAAATCAAAATCCTCCCCTTTTCCCAGATACGACAACGAAATATTTTGCGCGATGGCATAAATCCCCCACATCACCCCAACCGGAATGGCAATAATGGTAATCCACAGTAAGCGATTATCCAAATGTAAAAAAGTCAGCAGCAAAAAGGTGAATGCACCACAAATCGCAATGATCCGAATCAATAGCTTAGTAGAGTATCGTGTTAACAATTTGGCTCCTATAGCGAAGCTAACACCCCATGTACCGAATAAGATTAAATTAAACCAAGTGACATCAAAGATACTTCTCCCTTGCTCCCAAATATATAAATTCACGAAAATCCCGATAAAGTTAAAGATAATGTTCGATGATGCATTCATGAGTAAAACTCCACGAATTTCATTAGAGACTTTCACTTGCTGACCTTCTTCCATTGATAATTGTACCTATTGTACTACGATCTGCCGGAGTTGGGTAGGAAAAGATTATCGAAATTTACACAAGAACCCACAAATGAAGTTTGTCTGGGATTGTTCAAGAATAGGGAGAAGTAAAGAGACAATTATTTCCGTAAAGCTCTGCAAGCTAGTCACGGAAGAGGAATACTTTCAATTATATTTCCTTACTCCCATTTAAACGTTAGACTGGATATAACAAATGTAACGACTACCCATCCGAGTAATATTACAGTTTGTGGCCAAAGGGCGGCTAAGCCTTCCCCTACATTCATTACTTGCCGCATAGCTGTTGAGAGATGAGCAATGGGGAAGAGCTTAATAATCGTTTGTACCCATTGCGGCATGTTATTTATCGGAAAGAATAACCCGCCAAGGAACAGCATAGGAAACGAGATAATGCCAGCTATGGGTCCTGCATGCTCTGGGGTCTTGGCTAGCGAAGCTACAATAAAACCAATCGACATAAAGGTCAGCGTGCCAAGAACAACAAACATCAAGAGCAACAGCCATGAACCACGGACTTGGGTATGGAAAATCAGATTAGCCACCAGTAAAACAATCGTCGCTTGTGAAGCATTGAGAATTAATCGTGCTGTAATCTGTGCTGCAATAAAAGAAGAGGCGCGTAATGGGGTGCTTTGCATCCGTCGTAGAATACCTCTTTCCCGCCATGAAGCTATTTGTCCCGAGACTCCATTGAGATTATTGGACATAATCATCATGGCAACAATACCTGGCACAAGGAAATCGATATATTTTAAATTTAGGGATTCCACACCTTCGGCTTGCACAGTCACTACCGGCTTATAATTGGTGATTTCTTTGCTAATCGTATCAACCACCTGATTTAAGAGAAAACCACCCGTTTGTTTCGTTGTCATATTCGTTTCATCATAGAATAATTGAATATGAGCATTCGCTTCATTTATTGGTTTGGATAAGGCTATTTCATAACCTTTAGGGATGATCACAATTAACTCATTTTCCCCATGCTTTAGATCCTTAAGCGCCTTTTCCGTTTCTGTACCTATAATGATTTTAGCAGCTTGAGTAGCTTCAAGTGTAGTTACAAACGCTTTAGAAGCCACCGTTTGATCCTGATCGACTAGAAAAACCCGCAAAGCCCCCGTACTTCCTTTACCAAAAAAGCTGCCTAACATGATCATAAATATGAGAGGAAAGAGCAAGGACCAAGCTAACACCTGACGATTGCGAGAAAATAAGCGCAGCTGTGCCAACGTTAATTGAATGTAAGCATTCATTCTTCTCTCAGACTCCTTCCTGTCATATGAATAAAGACATCCTCTAAAGTAGCTGTACGTGTTTGTAAATCGGCGAATTCAATGCTCCGTTCAGCTGCTTGCTGAATCAAGTCCAATAGCGAATTCTGCAAATGATCCGTGTAGAGAACATATACATCCTTGCGGATATCGGCTTGCTTTACGCCTTTAAGACTGCCCATTAGCTTTAATAATGCTTGCTTTTCTAGCTCGGCCGCAGCCTCCATTGTTGGAATCCGAAACTCGATCGCACTATCCGATTGCAAATTCAGTACCAGATTACGCGGAGTGTCAAGCGCAACAATTTCTCCGCGATCCATTAAACAAATGCGATCGCAAAGTATATGCGCCTCATCCATATAATGAGTTGATAAAACGACTGTCTTCCCTCTGGCTTTCAGACGCAGAATAATATCCCATAAAGTGCGACGGGCTTGTGGATCCAAGCCAGTTGTCGGCTCATCAAGAAAAATAATTTGCGGATCGTTGACTAAAGCCAATGCAATCGCTAAACGCTGCTTTTGCCCGCCTGAAAGGTTTTTCACACGGTCATTGAGCTTTTCCTGCAGCAGCACCTCATCTAGTAAAGGTCCGATAGGTACTGTTTTTGTATAAAAGCTCGCATACATCCTGGCTATTTCGCTAACCTTTAAGAGATCAAATAGTGAGGTCGACTGCAATTGTACACCGATGACTTCTTTGACCTTTTTTAGATCCTTACGTGTATCAAAGCCTGCAACCCTCGCAGTCCCACTATCTGGGAGGCGAAGTCCTTCAATCATTTCCAGTGTCGTTGTCTTCCCGGCACCATTGGGTCCGAGCAGTCCAAACACCTCACCTTTCATAACCTCAAAGCTAATTCCATTGACCGCCGTATGCTCGCCATAGCGCTTAATTAACCCTTTTACCTCTATAATATCTTGGTTTGCTTCCACAAGTAACAATACCTCCTATTGAGTCATCACGCTATTTGATCCATTTATTTAACTCCATCTAGCCAAACTGTTTTAGATATATAGGAAGGTGTTGTTTTTGCTTGAGGATTTTGGATGGGGTAACCCACATAGACAAACCCAACAATCTCAGCCTCATCACGAAGTCCGAACACTCTTTTCATTACAGGATGATAGGTCGGTGCTCCTGTTCTCCAAATGGCACCCAATCCCATAGCATATGCTTGCAGCAGCATATTCTGTACCGCCGCATGGACTGCTGCAAGTTCTTCTCGCCGATCGATTTTAGATGAATGCGTAGGTTCGCAGGCAGCCACAATAATCACTGGAGCGCGAAATGCTTTATCATAATGCTTCTTGAGTGTTGCTTGGTTGGCTTCACTAGTTGGATCTTCTATTGCTTCACTGGCAATTTGCGCATAAGCATGTCCCAGTACCTCGCGTCCTTTGCCTCTCAGCACATAAAACCGCCAAGGCTCCGTAACATGATGATTAGGTGCATATACGGCCTGCCTGCAGCAGTTTTTCTATCAAGGTTTGATCAACCTCATCTGGCTTGACTACACCAATACTTCTTCTCTCGCGAATTGCTTCCTCTAAATTCATCTTCATGCCTCCATTTTGTAATTGCACTTATAAAATTATAACAGATTGATCACAGCGTGAGAATGAATCGCATTTATTTACAGCTTGCGTTATAGTATGATTGATCTTTATTACTAAGAGCCTGCGAAAGGAATTACAATGAGCAAACAAACCCGTTTTACAGTTAACGAACCTAACGAGCTAATGAAATGGCTAATCGCCCAATTTCCCGAAAAAGGACGCAATGCGATCAAAGCCTTGCTTGCCCATAAACAAATTTCAATTGGCGGGAAAGTTGTGACCCAATTCAACCATCCCCTGAAGCAAGGGCAAGAGGTTGTAATCGAATGGGCGCGTGTCGAGGAAGAACCGCCGATGCTGGGATTATCCATTCTATATGAGGATGCGGACTTGATCATCATTGAGAAACAAGCAGGCTTGCTATCCGTGGCAACAGAGGAAGAAAAGGAACAAACCGCTTATCGTCAATTGACGGATCACGTCAAACGCAAAGACGCCAAGAATCGAATATTTGTTGTGCATCGTCTGGATCGAGATACTTCGGGAGTGATGATGTTCGCTAAAACGGAAGCCATTAAAGAAAAGCTCCAAAGTCAATGGCGAGAAACGGTGTCGGATCGCGTATATGTTGCCGTAGTAGAGGGTAAAGTGCGTAAAAATGAGGGGACAATCAAATCGTGGTTAACGGAAAGCAAGACCTTTAAAATGTATTCCAGCCCAACGAACAATGGCGGACAGGAAGCAATAACCCGCTTTAAGACCTTGAAAACAGCAGCAACCTGTTCTTTACTTGAGATTCGCTTGGAAACGGGTCGTAAAAATCAAATCCGCGTACACATGGAGGATATTGGACACCCAATCATGGGCGATAAAAAATATGGAGCCGCCCGCAACACACTCGGACGACTCGGTTTACATGCCAGTATTCTCGCTTTTACTCATCCCGCAACTGGGAAGCTTATGCATTTCGAAAGTAAAATACCAGAAAAATTCACTCGTTTGTTCTGAACTCTAACCACGAATGCTCCTTTTCATTTAGTTAGTCGGTTTACGCAGCCTGCCTAATTCAAGGACAATGGCATCCATCTCACTCACGCTAAAATAAGGCTTACTCTGCACCAAATCGTAAATATCCTTTAAATCCTCGTACAACTCAAGATCAAACTGTTTGGCAGAGAGCGCCGCTCCTGAAGCCATACGCAGTTTGGTTTTGATTGCGTCAATGATATAATCTGCGTTTTCAATTGTATTCTTAGTCAAGTCCATTCTGTTCACCCTTTCGCAATGGGGTGCTCCTTGTAGAGAGCAACACCTAGATCAATCAACGCTTGACCTTGCGTTAAATCGGTCATCCATGCTACAAAAGCATCTTTTTCTGTGTAGAGTGGTAAACAGCTTACAATGACCTTATCGGTAAATTGAGTATCACCCATCAGGATTTGGCGATTTCTCAGCTCATTCTCGATTTTACCCAGCCAGGTATAGTCGATATGTACCCATACCTCTTGATGTAAAACTTGCCGGATGGGGATAGCTGCTTCGATCCCAGCTACCGCTCCATCCGTGTAAGCGCGGATTAATCCACCTGTACCCAGCAGGATGCCGCCAAAATAACGGGTAACAACTACAGCAATATTGCTCAAACCCTGATGCTTGATTACTTCCAAAATTGGCTTTCCTGCAGTACCACTTGGCTCACCGTCATCCGATTGCTTCTGAAATTCATCGCGCTCCCCGAAAATATACGCTGAACAATTATGTGTAGCTGTTCCGTGTCCTTTTTTGATGCGTTCAATAAAGACAATAGCTTCTTGCTCGGAAGCAACAGGTGTCGCATGCCCAATAAAACGCGATCGACGAATGACAATTTCAGCACTAGCGTATTGTTGAACTGTTTTATATTCCGATAACATAACCTTTCATCCTCACACAGGTAGTCAGATTGTTGATAAACGGTAAGTTCCGAAATTGTATGTCGGTCTTACACTTTTCATCAATCTGAATTACTCGTTTAATCTCGCTTCCAGTTCAGCCTTTTCCTGCTCATAGCCGGGCTTGCCTAACAAAGCAAACATGTTCTTTTTGTAGGCTTCTACGCCTGGTTGATCGAATGGATTCACGCCGAGCAAATAACCGCTGATCCCACAAGCTTTTTCAAAGAAATACACCAAATAACCAAAGGAATAAGCCGAAATATTCGGAATCGTCACAATTAGGTTCGGCACACCGCCGTCGAGATGGGCAAGCATCGTACCTTGAAATGCTTTTTTATTGATAAAGTCCATCGTTTTTCCGCTTAAGAAATTAAGTCCGTCTAAATTATCTGCATCGGTTCCAATCACGATTTGTTCTGCAACCTCTTCAACTTGAATAACGGTTTCAAACAAATTCCGCGAGCCTTCTTGCACAAATTGCCCCATGGAATGCAAGTCTGTTGAAAAATCAACAGCTGCCGGGAAGATTCCCTTGTTATCTTTCCCTTCACTTTCACCGAAAAGCTGCTTCCACCACTCCGAGACAAAATGTAAAGCCGGCTCATAGTTAACGAGGATTTCCGTTGTCTTTCCTTTACGATAAAGCGCATTACGCACGGCTGCGTATTGGTAGCATTCGTTATTCTTAACATTGGGATTGGCATAAACCATGCTTGCATCTGCCGCACCTTGCATCATTGCAGCAATATCAATACCCGCCGCTGCAATCGGTAAAAGGCCCACAGGTGTTAACACAGAATACCTGCCGCCCACATCATCAGGGATAATAAAGGATGCATACCCTTCTTCCGTGGCTAGCTTCTTCAAAGCTCCTTGTACGCGGTCTGTTGTTGCATAAATTCGCTTGCGTGCTGCTTCTTTGCCATACTTCTTCTCCAATAACTCACGGAATATCCGGAAAGCGATCGCTGGCTCAGTTGTTGTTCCTGATTTGGAAATGACGTTAACGGAGATATCTTTACCCTCTAATAATTGTAGCAAATGTGTAACATAGGTAGAACTGATGTTATTTCCGACAAAATAAATTTCCGGTGTCGTACGTTTACCTTTTGGTAGTAAGTTATAGAAGGAATGCGAGAGCATCTCAAGTGCTGCACGAGCTCCTAGATAGGATCCGCCAATTCCAATGACAATTAAAGCTTCCGAGTCGGATTGGATTTGTTTGGCTGCCTTTTGGATGCGAGCGAATTCTTCTTTATCATATGAGATAGGAAGATCAATCCACCCCAAGTATTCAGAGCCAGTACCTGTTTGGTTATGTAACTGATCATGCGCCAATCGGATAGGCTCGGCAAAATAATCAACTTCATGCTGATGTACAAAAGATAGTGCTTTCGTGTAATCAAACTTTAGCTTAGTATTCATTTCTTCTCCTCCTCCTCCAAATATACCCTCTAAATTCTCTTTTCTACCCTTAGAATACTGACTAAAAGCAGGAAAAGCAAGCTAAGCCATTCACAGCGTAATTAGAACATGGTAATATGAATACTAGAGGTGAATAGGATGAAATCTATTGGATTTATTGGGCTTGGCACTATGGGTGCGCCTATGGCAATGAACCTGTTAAAAAAAGGATATCCACTTACTGTTTTCAATCGCACAACAGCTAAAGCACGAGAGCTTGTTAACTTAGGTGCTGAGGTCGTTTCTTCTCCATCGAGAGTAGCAAAGGCGGTAGATGTTTTATTTACCAATGTAAGTGATGACCAAGCTTTGTTAGATGTTTTTTTTGGTACAGAAGGCATTCTAGAAGGTATTCATCCTGGACTTACCGTTATTGATTGCAGCACCGTATCACCAGAAACAAGCCGTAAAATCGCTCAAGAGCTAGCTGTGCATTATGCAGACTTTCTGGATGCTCCGGTTACAGGCAGTAAGCTCGGTGCAGAAAGCGGCAGCTTGGTTTTCATGGTCGGTGGAGATCATGAGGTTTTTACGGAGCAAGCGGATTTATTCGCAACCCTGGGCAGTAAAGCCTTACATATGGGGCCATCTGGCTCAGGTTCTTACGCTAAATTGGCTCATAACGCCATTGTTGGCATTAACTCTGCAGCTTTAGCTGAAGGCGTTGCCCTCGCAAGTAAAGCTGGCTTAGATCCAGCACAATTCCTGGAAATTGTCCAAAATGGTGGTGCGAACAGTAAACAAGCTGAGCTTAAAGCTCCAAAAATTTTGGATCGTGATTTCAGCAACCAATTTGCACTTAAATTAATGCTTAAGGATTTATTATTGGCGTCCAAGCTTTCACAGGATTTCAAATTCCCTTCTCCCATGCTGAATGCGGCTACCCATCTCTATGAAATTGGTCTGAGTAAAGATCTTGGCGATCAAGATCTATCTGCTATCATTCAAATTTATGAAGAGTGGATGCATGAGGAAGTAAAGAAAAGACCTGCGCAACCAAGCTTAGATATAACGGTTACTAAGGCAGAAAGTAATCGCAGACGTAATAATCGAGTTCCGATGAATATTAGTCTCCAGCTTTCTGTTTACCAATGGGAGCAAGAAGGCTCCTTCTCGGGTCAGAATATTAAAGGTGTCTTGTACGATTTATCCAAAAACGGCTTGCAAATCGCCTCAAGCTTCCCGCTTGCCAAAGAAATGTTTATCGTCATTCATTTTCCTCAGGAAGCAGATCTGCCGCCAATTACAGGAAAGATCATTCGGATTGAACCGAAGACAGATGAATTCCGTTATGGCTGTATGCTTTCCGGTTTACCACCGTATGTACGCATTAAGTTAGAGGAATATATTGAAACTAAACGTAATCAAGAAGAGTTATAGGCTATTTTATAAACAATTTTCTATTTATATGCTTATGTACTATTATAAAAATCATCCACAGGATTCTATTCCGTGGATGATTTTTTGTTGTCATGATGCAAAATAATTGTTTGAATATTTCGCAGTCATATCGTTTGATATTCAGGACGTTTGTTATTCATGTATCTCACATGTGGAGTGACCAATAGATAAACAACACGCAGGAGGCGTTAAACATCACGGATGTAAACCGTTTTGGATCGCCTGAAGGCATGTTCGGAAACTTGGCATCCTCCCCGGTCAGCCATACTGGTATGGCTGGAGCCGAAGGCACGCCTGCTTGTTGTTTTTATTAACAACCCCGATTATACAGTAAAATAAAGGTCTTCTTTGCGCTGAATTAATTTCTTTTCGGTGCCAATTCCAATGCTTGACGTAGCGCTTCTTTTAAGCTTTGCTCATCGGCTATCCCTTTACCCGCTATATCAAATGCAGTGCCATGGTCCACACTGGTGCGGATAATCGGTAATCCTACAGTAATGTTTACTCCCGCTTCAAGACCCAATACTTTCACCGGACCGTGCCCTTGATCATGATACATGGCCACAACGATATCAAAGTCCCCTCTCATAGTTCGGAAAAACAGTGTGTCTGCAGGAAGCGGACCAACAACTTGAATGCCTTCTTTTTGAGCTCTTTCTACAGCAGGAATTATCTTTTCTTTCTCTTCGCCGTAACCGAACAATCCATTTTCACCTGCATGCGGGTTAATGCCGCACACCGCAATTTTCGGCATGGCACAGCCGGCCTTTTGCAGCGTTTCGTGAGCCAAGCGAATCACATGATATACGCGTTCCGGCTCAATCATTTTTACGGCATCAAGGATGCCTACGTGAGTTGTAACATGAATTACTTTGAGCTTAGGAGCGGTAAGCATCATGCAATAGTCCTTTGTGTTCGTCAACTCGGCCAATATCTCCGTATGTCCCGGATACATATGGCCTCCTTTGTGCAGTGCTTCTTTATTTAATGGAGCTGTACAAATAGCATCGATGAGCCCTTCATTGGCAAGCTCAATGGCTTTTTTCAAATACATGAATGCAGCGTTTCCCGCTTCGGCGGACACTTGACCGAAAGGAAGATCGGCAGGCAGCAAATTCAAATCCAAGCAATCCACGGTTCCGAATTGATAGGCGGCCTCGGATAAGGACGAGATAGCTCGTACCTGAAGTGCGCTATGAACAATACGCCCGGCCCTTTCCATGATTTTGGCATCACCGATCACAAATGGATGGCATTCTGCGTATACGGACTCATCTGCTAAAGCCTTCATAATGATTTCCGGCCCGACACCCGCTCCATCACCCATAGTAATCCCAATGATTGATTTATGCATCTTCCTGTACCCCTTTTCCCTCTTTCAAATAGTGCATGGCATGCAGTAAGGATTGATTTGTCCCAAAAGCACCCGCTTTTGTCACTGCCATCAAACTAACGTCACCCAGCAAAGTTCCATATGGAATTCCCACTTCTACTTCATCCAGCAATTCAAAACCGTACACACCCAAGTGCTTGCATACCGCCTTCGCCGTATCGCCCCCTGTCAGGACAAGTCCTTTCACCTGAAAAGCGGTTATGATTTTACTAGAGATTTCTCCCAGCATGTCGGCTATTTGATTAGAAGCATCCGAGGGCTTCCAACCAAGCCGCGCTCCCTTCTCCTTGACCGATCTTACCTGTTCGGGGGATGAACCCGCATACAAGGAAATATCCAAGTTCCTGGAAAGAGCGGAAGCGAGCTCAGAGCAGCAGCGCTCTATTTCGTTGGCTCTTTCATCATTTGAACCTATTACAGCCAAAGGATTCAGTTCTACAGCCACCACATTCGATCCCCTATTGACTTCCGACACCTGTTCGCGAGTAACAGCCGATATACTCCCTGCGACTAGCATCACCTGTCCATGATCGGGAGATCCGAATGCTCGACGTTGCCTTTCTCTGCTGCCGTTCACCGGCAAAAATTCCGCTAAGCCCGCCGACCCTGCCCACAGGACACGCGAACCAAACACAGACATGAGCTGAGCGATGATATTTAGGTCCGCATCCGATTCCGCATCAAAAATAAATAACGTTACCTTCCGTTCTAATTCTTCCTGGATTGCCTTATACGTTGTCTCCAATCCTTTTCGCAGCGTACTTAAAGGGATACAAACCGAGGCCCTTCCCGATTGGATTGATAGAATTTGGGCAATCTCCGATTCGGGTACCGGCGTTTTCGGATCTTTGGCAATTTCCGTTTCATGGATCGGAGTATTGTTCAAATAATGAATGCCGTTTACCGTAGTACGGCCGATTCTCGGAAATGCCGGCGCGATAAAGGCGGCTTCGAACCCATAAGCATCCATAACCGCATTGATCTCCTGACCGATATTCCCACGAAGGGTGGAATCCATTTTTTTATAGATCCATGAAAACCCAGCTTTCTTTAAAGCCTCCGCCGCGCTTTTCACGCGTTGATAAGCCGTATCCCCCGGCAGCGCCCGGCTGTCGGTATCTATTACAATAGCATCCAGACCCTCGGTTTCACGGGATAGACCCATCCAATCAAAGATAACCTGCGTCCTTAACCCTTTTCTCGCAAATTGAACGCCTGAATCCGACGCTCCCGTTAAATCGTCTGCAATAATGGATATCCGCTGCATGTTCTTGCCCTCCACATAAAATGCCTCTTTCCAAAAACGGCCAAATAGTACACCCTTTAAAAATTAACCGAATGGATCAATTTTTCCTCCGCTAAACCTAATAATAAATTTTGCGCCGCCAACACAGCCATTTTCGTACGGGTGGTAATGGTTGCGCTGCCGATATGTGGCGTTGCGACGACGTTCTGGAGGGAAAGAAGAGGGTGGTCAGAGGTAATGGGTTCCTTTTCAAATACATCCAACCCCGCAGCCCAGATCTTCCCCTCCTTTAACACATGATACAGCGCCGCTTCATCCACATTTGTTCCTCTGGAGGCGTTGATAAGTATGGAATTCGGCTTCATTAAGCCCAGCTCTCTTTCTCCAATCATGTGAAACGTCTCTTTTGTTGAAGGAGCCAGCATAACAACATAATCGGATTCCTGAAGCAGCTCATCCAACGAAAGATAGCGGGCATTCAACCTTTGTTCCGTTTCTGGAAAGCGTGTCCGGTTATGGTACACAATGTTCATGTTAAACCCTGCCGCTCTTCTTGCTACGCCTTCACCGATTCTGCCCATCCCGATAATGCCTATCACAGCGCCAAAAATATCTTGTCCCGTCAAAAGCATCGGAGACCAGGCCGTCCATTTCCCCTCCCGAGTAAAGGTGTCGGCTTCCGGAATTCTCCGTGCCGTGGCCATGAGCAGAGCAAAAGTAAGATCCGCTGTTGTTTCTGTAAGAATCTCGGGCGTATGTCCAACCTGAATTCCTCTTTTTGTCGCTTCATTGATATCTATATTATCAAAACCTACCGCCATTGTGCTAACTACTTTCAGAAGCGGCGCATGTTCAAATAACTCTTGGTCTATCGGGTCGCCTACATTCGTAAAAATACCTGCCGCATCTTTACTTTCCTTTAAAAGCACCTGTTTAGGAATGGGCGCTTCTTCATAGTCCCAAATAAAAACGTAGGCTTGTTCCTTGATCATATTCAATGCTTCTTCGGGAATTCTTCTTGTTATCACAACTTTGGGTCTGTTCATTATACACACCTCTTATATTTTTATTTATCCCTGAAGCGCTCTGCGATAAATCCCGCGAATATCGTCCAGAGTCAATGTTTTGGGACTGCGTGCTAATAAGCGTGTTTGTTTAATGGCATCTTGGGATAGATTTTCGATATCCTTCTCTTCAATTCCATACACCTTAAGTGAAGACGGGATGCCTACATCCTGCGTTAAATCCCGAATCGCCTGAAGTGCGGCAAGCGCATTTTCTCTTGTTGACGCCGCTTTGTTGCCGGTACCAATAGCAAAAGCTACCTGCTCCATCTTTTCATGACACGAAGGCAGGATAAACTCATACACATGCGGCAGCATGAGTGCATTCGACTCCCCGTGGGAAATATGAAACAATCCTCCTAACGGATACGCAAGAGCATGGACACCGGCTGTGCCTGCATTGAAAAAAGCAAGTCCCCCAAACATACTTGCCCAGGACATGGCTCTTCTTGCTTCCTTATCATGGCCTTGCCATACTGCTTTACGGAGATTTTGCGAAATCAATTTAATGGCCTCTAAAGCTATAGTATCTGTGAGTGTGGATGACTGAATCGATGTATACGCTTCAAGAGCGTGAGTAAAGGCATCCACACCGGTGGCAGCCGTTACTCGGGGAGGAACACTGTACGTTAGTTCAGGATCCACGATGGCCACATCCGCCAATAAATAGTTGTGGGTGATAACGTCCTTTGATGACTCTAATGCAAAAACAGCGATGTCCGTCACCTCCGAACCTGTACCGGAGGTTGTTGGAATCATGATTTTCGGGATTCCTTTGTGCTGCAGCTTCTTTGTCCCTGTCAGATTCAAATAATCCGAAATCGTGCCTTCATGGGCAGCAAGTACCGCCGCCGCCTTCGCGATATCCAGCGCGCTGCCTCCTCCTACTCCAATCACTAGCTCCGCTCCGGAGCTTCTGACCGCATCAACCGCTTGATCTCCAACAGCTACGGGCGGTTCAGGAACAATATTGTCGTAAATGGAATATTCGATGTTATTTTCTAAAAGAATCGTTTCGACTTTTTTAATTGCGCCTGACGCAACAAGAAATGGATCTGCGAAAATGATCGCCCGTTTAACTCCAAGCGCTGTACACTCATCACTAATTTTTTGAATACTGCCTTCGCCGAAATGGATTTTTACGGGAGAGATAAATGTACTCATTATGAACACTCCTTCGTTGTTTTGGGACAAGCCTACTTTGCTTGCTTGAGAGCTAATAACAAGTTCTGATCAATACTTCCAGCTCCGGCCAAACCTTAGACGGTTCAATTGTTAACAAGGTTATCGTTATTGTCGAAAGCCATGTCGTCCGCTTCCCCGAGGATTTCGATATTGTCCATCCCCTGCAGGTCGGAGAGCACCGCCTCAGATACATGCAATTCTTCTAAATGAAGCGTATTCGAGATATGAACAATTTTAGCGTTTTGGCTTGGTACTCCCCAATTGGAACGGAGAGCGGCCTCAATAGCCAAACGATCATTTTCCAAAACAATAGGTACACTGGCACGGGACAAAAATGTGCTTGTAATAACATTCTCATTCATTTTTAGATAATCGATTTTGTCCAGCAGTCTTCGGGTCGTCAGATCAGCCAAACCGATCCCTAAAGCGTTCCCATGAGATTCCTCACTTAAATCCCGGGCTAGAATGTACTTGATACGAGGGGATGTCGGCTCCTGTACACCCAGAATGCGGATGCGACCGATAATATTCGTATCCATTCCCGTACCGCTGTAATTTTTGCCGATCTCATCCACGATTAAAAGATCTATATCTTCCATAAGGAGCTTCGGCATAAGGGAAGCCGACCTGTTCAATAATTCCTGCTCTCTCTCCTCGATGAGAGCGGTAGGGATCAACTCCAGCAGCGACGTTTGTTCAAACGCATTTTCAACAATTCCAAACCCGCAAAGGATCTTTCCGCTATTGAAGACAATTCTTGCGGCTTTAGGCATCAAGTCGCGAATGCCTTGAATTCCATAAGTATGAAGCATCAAAGCCTGCTTGTGCTTGCCGAGGCCGATGGTGGCCATCTTCATAAGCCCGCTCTCAATGTTGGATTTGAAATCCGTATGAAGCTTAATTCGATTGATTACAATTACGCCATCCGAACCAAAGGCATGTTGATCCATGTACACTGGAATGCCTTCCACGGTTTCACCGATGGTGACCACTTCCATAGAAGATAGGATGGGCGCTTGACAGTACGTTTCGGTGATGCCGAGACTCTCCAGCACCTCAACTTGCCCCTCTGCGGTCGCTCCCCCATGACTTCCCATACTAGGCACGATGAACGGCTCAGCGCCGCATTTTTTGACCTCATCGCATACGCATTTCGTAATTTCGGCAATGTTGGCAACACCTCGGCTTCCGGCGGTAACGGCAATTCGCATTCCTTTTTGAATGATGCTGTCCATTTGGTTCCGTGAGAACTCCTCAGATACAATACGGGCAATATCCGGTATGCTCTCTCCCGTAAACTTTTGCCTGATTTTAACCATTTTAGGTAGTTTCATTGGATCGCTTCCTTCTATCCTTTTTCTCCGCGGTCATGAATGGACCCGTAACCGAGAGCCTTCTTCCAATGCTGTAACTTCTCCCCAGCATAGCCGATCAAGGTTTTCATACCAGCCCAGACCAACTTGAATGATGGCGATAGCTGCTTTACCTATATCGCTGTCCAGCCGCCATCAACGCGGATCGTTTCACCCGTGACGGAATCGGCAAGATCGGAGGCGAGGTAAAGAACGGCACCCGTTACATCCCGGGGCTTGACCATCCGCCCGATGGGGATCCGGCGCAGGATATCGTCCATAAACGATGAATCCGTTAACATCTTGGCCGTAAGCTCCGTTTCAATAAAAGTAGGGGCTACAGCATTGACCAGCACCCCTTCTTGGGCCCATTCAACGGCAAGCGCTTTAGTCATCTGCACCACTCCTCCTTTACTGGAGCAGTACGCCGCACGTTTGTAATAGCCGACAAAAGCCATTTGGGATGCAATGCTGATGATTTTACCTCCCCCTTGTCGGATCATGACCTCCCCTGCGCGTTGGCAAGCAAAAAAGGTTCCTTTAAGGTTTGTATCAAGTACTCGGTCCCAATCCTCTTCCGTCACTTCCAACGTTGGTTTTGTGATGTTAATCCCGGCATTATTGACCAATATATCGATCCGGCCGAATCGTTCCACGATTGTATCTATCATTTGCCTGATATCGCTTACCTTTTGCATATCACTTACAATCGTAAGGCTGTTCTGTTCGTACATTAAAATCTCTTTGCATGTTTCGTTCAATGCTCCTGAATCTCTTCCCGTAATTACCACATGCGAACCTAATTTAGCAAAAGATAAAGCAATATCTTTCCCGATCCCTTTATTTCCGCCCGTTACGACTACGACTTTTCCTTGTAAGCTATCAAAGTTCACGCTGTCACCGTCCTTCACTGATCGAAGTCCTTTCGACGAAGATACATTAAAACAGGCGCCTACAGCGCCTGTTTTATATCACTTACCTGCGCATGCTTCGCGGTAGATAGTATCGATTTCTTTGACTGTGAGCCAACGTGGGTTGTTATTCAACAGTCTGTCAATTTCACTGGCTTCTTCAGCCAAAGCCGGAATATCGTTCTCCGTTACGCCCACTTCACTCAATGTGGACGGTATTCCTACATCGCGGGACAATTTGGCCATGGCGCGAACAGCCACTTCCGCCGCATCGCGCAAAGAAAGTCCCTCGATGTTTTCTCCCAACGCTTTCGCTACTTGGGCAAACTTTTCCAGATTCGCAATGGCATTATACTTCATTACATAAGGCATTAATAACGAATTCGCTACGCCGTGCGGTACTTTAAACTTGCCGCCCAGCGGATACGCCAGCGCATGAACCGCTCCTACCCCCGCATTCCCCAGGGAAATCCCGGCCATCAAACTACCCATGGCCATATCTTCACGGGCTTTAATGTTCTTCCCATTGTAAACAGCGGCACGAATCGAACGGGAAATTAATTGAATCGCATGAAGCGCTATTCCATCCGTTAACTCCGATGCGCGCTGCGCCGTGTAAGATTCCACAGCATGAACCAATGCATCCATCCCGGTAGCCGCGGTCACTTGCGGTGGTACCGTAACCGTCAATTCCGCGTCAACGATAGCAACATCCGGAAGAAGATACGGGCTTACGATGCCCTTTTTTACATTGTCCCGAATATCCGTAAAAATTGCGTTATACGTCACTTCGGATCCTGTTCCAGCTGTGGTTGGAATAAGAATAAAAGGAATGCCTTTATTTTTGACCTTATCAATACCGACCAGTTCCCGGACATCACCTGTGTTTGTCATCATAATGGCTAACGCTTTGGTCACATCCAGCGCGCTTCCCCCGCCGATACCAACGAATGCATCATAACCCTGATCCTGGATTCCCCGGGCGATCTGCTCCAGATTCTCAAATGGAGGCTCAGGAATAACTTCATCGATGATGGCTACTTGGATACCTTCAGCTTCCAATGGAACCGTAACTTTTTTGACCAATCCGGTTTGGTTTAATATTTTATCAGTAATGACCAGTACTTTGCGTGCTCCTAATATTTTGGCCTGTTCTCCGACTTGCGCAACGGATCCTATACCTGTTATTAGTACGTTTGGCATACGGAATAAAGAAGTCAAACTCATTGTCTCTCCCCCTAATATAAGCGAATTCCTATAAACTTCGTTTCCGTCATATCCTCAATAGCATACTTGACGCCTTCTTTGCCGAGGCCGCTTGTTTTAACTCCGCCATACGGAATATGATCGGTTCGTACCGTCGAAACTTCGTTGATCCATACACCGCCTGTTTCCAGCAGGTCCGCTATACGGAACGCCCGGTTAATATCGGAAGTAAAGACTCCTGCCTGGAGGCCGTAATCCGAATTGTTGGCTGCGGCAACGGCTTCCTCTTCCGATTCGAAAGGAATCACCGTAATCAATGGAGCAAACACTTCCTGGCAAACAACCTTCATTTCATGCTTTGTATTTGTGATCACGGTTGGGGAAATGATATTTCCCGTTCTATCGCCGCCGGTAAGAATGACCGCTCCCTGCGAAGCCGCTTCGCGGATCCATTCTTCCGCCCTCAGAGCTGCCTGTTCTGTGATCATAGGTCCGATATCTGTCGTTTCCAAAGCAGGATCGCCTGCTTGAAGTGCAGAGACTTTAGGAACCAGCAGCTTCAAAACTTGTTCGTATACTCCGCGCTGCACATAAACCCGCTGCACCGATATGCAGGCTTGGCCGGCAAAAGTGAATCCGCCTTTGAGAATGCTTGTTACCGCAAGATCAAGATCAGCATCGTTAAAAATAAGGTTAGGCGAATTGGATCCGAGCTCTAACGTTACTTTGCGCGGCCCTGCCATGTCTTTGATTTTCCAGCCTACTAGGCCGCTTCCCGTAAAGGTTACTTTTTTAACAAGCGAATGGGTGACTAACGGTTCAACCAAATCAATGCCCGTTCCGTTGACTACGTTTAACGCTCCTTTAGGGTAACCTACTTCTTCCAATAATTTAGCTAATTTCATAGCGGAAAGTGGCGTTTTCTCCGCCGGTTTCAAGACGACTGTGCATCCCGCGGCAAAAGCGGTTGCTACTTTATGAAGAACGAGGTTAAGAGGAAAATTGAACGGTGTTATAGCAGCTACCACTCCAAGCGGGTAGCGCTTTGCAAAACCGATCCGATTTTCTCCGCCTACGGCACTGTCCATTTTAATCAATTCACCATCATTTGCTTTGACCTCTTCCGATGCAAAGCGTATGAGCTGAATAGCACGCCCTACTTCTCCTCTGGCGTCACGTATCGGTTTTCCCGCTTCCGCCATCAGCAGGCGGGCAAATTCTTCACTCTGCTCTTCCAAGCGGTCCGCTGCTTTTCGAAGAATTTCCGAACGCCGGTGAGCCGGCATCGTTTTCATGGTCTCGTGGAACACACGATGAGCCGTTTGGATAGCCTGCTCCAAATCCTCGCGCGTACCATACTCTACGACCCCTACAATTTCTCCGTTATAAGGACTTTTGATTTCGTGAATTTCACGCCCTCCGCCCTGTACTTCCACTCCGTTTATTAATGATCCGATATGCATAATGTGTACCTCCTACATGCCTAGAAAGGCTTTCTTTATATGATCGTTGTTCAATAACTCTTGTCCGGATCCTTCTATACTTATCGATCCATTTTCTAAAACATAGCAGCGGTCCACAATTTGCAAGGTTTGCTTAACGTTTTGCTCGACAAGCATAATGGTAATCCCTTGACTGCTAATCTTTTTAATTAGACTAAACAGATTTTGAACCAATATAGGAGATAATCCCAATGAGGGCTCATCGAACATAAGCAGTTTGGGTTTGCTCATCAGAGCACGGCCAATGGCTACCATCTGCTGTTCCCCGCCTGACAGGGTTTTGGCGATTTGCTTTTTTCTTTCCTCTAACCGCGGAAGCAGGTTGTATACTTCTTTCAAAGTTTCACTCCGTACTTTTTTCGCTTCTCTATGGGAGGATCCTAATAATAGATTTTCTTCCACAGTCATGAGTGGAAAGAGCTTTCTGCCTTCCGGCACCTGGACGATTCCCATTGGCACGCGGTCATGAGACTCAACTTCCGTTACGTTGTTGCCTAAAAATTCTATTGTTCCATTCGTTAATTTACGCAGTCCGGATATTGCATTAATAGTTGTCGATTTACCGGCTCCATTGGAACCGACGATGCTTACGATTTCCCCTTGGTTAACCTGAATACTTACGTTCGCCAATGCCTGCATACCGCCGTAATGTACACTTAGATTGTTGACTTTAAGCATGATGATCGTCCCCCAGATAGGCTGAAATAACCTGTGGATTTTGCGTGACTTCCTGCGGTGTTCCTTCTGCGATCGGTTCACCGTAGTTAATAACAAGCACGCGTTCGCACAGGGCCATGACCGCTCTCATGACATGCTCGATCATAACGATAGTTACACCTGCTTTTTGAATGCTCTTAATTAAATCGACGGCTTGATCCACTTCACTCGGCGTAAGTCCTGCAAGTACTTCGTCCAAAAGTAATAGTTTAGGTTGAGTAGCAAGCGCTTTGGCCACCTCCAACCGCTTACGGTCAACGATAGTGAGGTTTTTAGCCAACAAGTCTATTCGGCTCTCCAGACCTACCAGCTTCACGACTTCTTCGGCTCTTCTTAATGCTTCGCTGCGACTGTTGGTTCGGGCAAACGCACCTACCGCTACATTATACAACACTGTTTTGGAACCGAACGGCTTGACGATCTGGAACGTTCTGCCGATCCCTTCGTGGCATAGTTGATTCGGTTGTTTTCCAATAATATTTTTACCGTTGAATATAATTTTCCCTGAGTCAGGTTTGATATATCCGGATATTTGGTTGAAAAGCGTTGATTTACCGGCTCCGTTGGGTCCGATAACCCCATAAATCTGCCCTTCTTTTACCGTAAGCGATAATTCTTTTGTTACCGTTAATCCGCCGAATTTTTTATTTAAGTCCGTGATCTCAAGCACCGTCATCTTGTCTCCTCCTCTCTTCCAGCCGGATCGTTCTTATGCTCTTTTTGGATGAGTTGACATTGAATATTTTCAAAAAGAGGTTTTGCAAAGGTTCCACGATTCCTTTTGGAGAGAACAAAATAACTAAAGTCACAACAATGCCGTAAATGATCAGATGAAGACCGGGAATGCTGTCTCCAAGGTACACCCGGGAAACTTCCCCAACAGTACCAAGCAAAATCGCTCCGACGAACGGGCCAAACACGGTTCCGATTCCGCCTACGATAGCATTGAACACCATTTGAGTTGACATTTCCGCACCTGCGACGGTATCCGGCTGTAAGATCCCCATCAGCTGCCCAAAGAACGTACCGCCAATAGCTGTGAAAAATCCGCTGATCGCCGCTGCATACAGCTTTACTCTCGTAGTACTGATGCCGAGCGCCTTTGCCGCCTCTTCATCTTCACGTATGGCAGTTAGATAAAATCCAAGCTTTGAACGTTGAATATACCAGGACACAAACAAAATAATCGCTGTAAACACGAGAATGATATAGTAATACGGTACACTGGAGACGAATTGAAAGCTTGCAAATCCGCCGTCGGTGTTTAACGGAATAATCAATCCTTCTGAGGAACCCAGCTCTATAGGTCCGATTTTGGGAACAGACTTCAGGATCGTCAGTAAGCCGCCGGAGAAGGCAACCGTTGCGATAGCGAAATAAGCTCCCTTAAAACGAAACGTAGGAATCCCGATCAGAACGGATATCCCGGCAACAACGACGCCGCCGATCAGCATTCCAATCCAAGGGCTTAAACCGAGATTCATAAACAACAGCGTAGAAATATATCCTCCAAGCGCCATAAACGCAGCATGTCCGAAAGATAATTGCCCCGCGAATCCGCCGACAATATTCCAACTGGTGGCCAAATACGCATTCAGAAGAATAAAGACACAACTCTTCAGCAAATAGTCGTCATTTCCCAGTAATTGGGGAACTAACGCGAAAAGCAGCCCGACGATAATGACAGGTAGAAATCTTTTCATCATATCACTCCCTTACCAATCATGTGGAGAACCGAATAAACCGGATGGTCGAATCGTTAAAAATACCAGGAATCCAAACAGTACGAATGCCGGTGCTAACGTTTGTGCAACATACACGGTAGCCACGGATTCAACAATGCCAATAAGCAATCCGCCGATTAACGCCCCCGGAACACTGCCTAGTCCGCCAAGCACAACGGTGATGAAAGCCGTCGTTCCGAACAACCCGCCGATGGTCGGATATAGCTGGTTGAACGGCAGCAAGGCCACTCCGGCTGTCCCAAGCAATGCCATCCCCATACCGAATGCGATATTAAACGTTTTGCCTACGTTAATCCCCATTAGTTTGGCGGCGTTGCGGTCCTGTCCTACGGCGCGGATCTGGCGGCCGATTTCCGTTTTATTCATAATCACATAAAAAATGACCGTCACTATGATACAAAGAACAAAAGCATAAATTCGGGCAAGCCCTTCATTAACCCCTAGAAATGAGACGGTAGCGTCGGAAAAGGAAGTTCTTATCGTGCGGTAGTCTCCCCCCACCGTGGCAAGAAACCCGTTATCCAACATGATAGAAATGGCTGCAGTTAACAGTAGGGCACCGACTGGTTCGCGTACCTCAGCTTCTTTGTTCAATACCGGCTGAACCAAAAATTTATTGACGCCATAGCCGATGAGAAACATAGCGGGGACTACAATAATAAGAGATACATATGGATGAAGCCCCAGTGAGGTTACGCCAAAATAAGACAGGAACATCGCTACCATTAAAAAACTGCCATGACCAAAATTAATTACTTTCATAATTCCAAAAATCAGTGTTAAACCTAATGCTATCAGTCCATAAACCGAACCCATTAAGATCCCGTGGATGAGCGCCTGACTCATTATTTTTGCCTCCTTTACAACTCGGATAAAAGAGATGGGGATTGAACCCCACCCCTGTCACCTTTTTTACTCTGACTTATACGGAAATACAATTTGGGA
Organism: Paenibacillaceae bacterium; assembly: GCA_040904685.1. Taxonomy (GTDB): domain Bacteria; phylum Bacillota; class Bacilli; order Paenibacillales; family NBRC-103111; genus Paenibacillus_AC. Next base: position 96,154 of record JBBDSZ010000019.1, read on the forward strand.
GTCTTTACGGGCATCGGCTTGCGGCCATACCGTAACACGTTCCACTTTACCGTTCACCTTTTGGAATTGAGCTATAACCAAGCTTGGATCCGGCAATGTATTTTGCTCGTTGAAATGAATCGTTTTTGTATAAATTTGAGTCGGGCCGCTTGTAATATTTGTTTCAGTCAATGCTTTGCGAAGCTTGTCTGTATCGGTCGATTGGGCACGTTCCAGCGCATCGGCAATCGTATAGATACTTGCATATTCCTTGATTTGCTCACCGCTCGGATGGCCTCCGAATTTATCCACAAACACCTTGTCCAGCTCTTTTGAACCAGGACGGCTCACATCCGGCTCCCATGCGGAAATATCAAACCAGTTCAGTGCATCCTCGCCCGCATTTTTCAAAAACTGCATATCCGCTGTTCCGCCGGAAGTAGCGACAAATGCTTTTGGAGTAACTTTTTGCTGTTTGAAGGCTTTCGCCAACAGGGTGCCGTCCTGTACATAGCAAACCATGAGAACTAGGTCAGGATTAGCCGCTTTTACTTTATTGGCTACAGGCGTCAAGTCTGTTGCTTTGCGATCATAAGGCTCATCAATCGTGATTTGATATCCCGCTTTCGGCAAATTTTCTTTCCAATACTTTGCGACCCCTTGTCCCCAAGAACTGTTCTCGTATACAAGAGCAACTGTCTTAATGTCCGTACCTTTTGCTTTCATGTCGTTTAAAAAGTTAATTTGAGAGATGACGCGCATTTGGGATGTATCCGCGATACGGAATACGTTTTTAAAGCCGCGTGTTGTAATAGCATCATCTGAAGGAACGCCTGCGAACCAAATCTTGTTCTTCTTCTCGGCTTCCTGGGATGCAGGTAATGTCATACCGGATTGATAGGCCCCAGTAAGTAAAGCGACCTTTTCCTTATCAATTAATCGAGACGTCTCGGAAACCGCCGCTTGCTGATTACCTTGGCTATCTCCGAAAATAAGCTCTAATTTCGCTCCGTTTAGAGCTTTGATCCCGCCTTTTGCATTAACTTCATCAGCGGCTAATTGCAGCGCTTTTTTACTTTGATCACCGAGTGGTGCGGCATCCCCAGTAAGCGGGAGGACTACACCGATTTTAATAGCTGCGTTTGCACCGCCGTCGCTTGCTTGTTTAGCTCCGCCTCCACCCCCGCAAGCCGTTAAGCTTAGCGCAAGTAATGCAATCATGGTAATAAAAGATACTTTTCTCATACTAAAACCACCTTTACTAAGATATTTTATATGTTTCTCGCCTTTTTATAAGGCATTTGAAACCGCTTTAATGAATACACATTCATAAAATAATATTTGGGTCCATGTTGCATAAATGTCGGCCAATCGTCGAAATGTAACTGTTTCGTTTTTGTCTGATTATCCAAATAAGTCGATTTTTCCGTTCCAGGCAATACATTCGAACAATTTTTTGAATACGTATTCATTTCTGACTTAAAAATCGCTTCAGACTTGCATATTCACGTATGAGTTTTACAGGTTGTGTTTCGAATAACCAATTCAGGTTTTAAAACGATTTGTTTGGGCCTACTTAAACTTACTCTTCCTTCTATCATGTCAATTAGGCTTTCAACAGCTATCTCACCCATCGAAAATTTTTCATGACCGACGCTTGTTAACCTTATTGCGCCGTGGGATGCGAGTTTAATATTATCGATCCCCGCCAGATTTACATCTTCGGGCACTTTGAAGCCGATTGACAACAGCACATCCATACACATTAGCGCAATGGCATCATTCGCACAAAGGATTGCCGTAGGAGGCTTGGCGCTGTTCATTATTTTCCATGTTGCCTTTTCTACTCCAACTTCCAGAGAATCCAGAAAGTAGACAAGATCCGGATCTACGATCTTTCCTTCATTTTGCAACGTAGTCACAAATCCATTATACCGCTCCAGAAAAGTTGAAATATGACCGTTCTTTGAGATATACGCAATACGTGAGTGCCCCAAATCCAATAAATGTTGAGTGATTAATGCGCTTGCCCGGAAATTATCCATTACCACATAGTTTCCGCCATGCTGCGGTTGTCGGTTGAAAAGCATGTAGGGTATTCCAGAGCGCTTCAGATCTTCAAAAACAGGATCATTAAGCTTCAGAGAAGATAAAAGAATGCCGTCCACCGAATTGCCAAAAGCTGTTTCAAGCCAATTCGAATTATCCTCCTCATCAAAGCTAACGCTGATGTTGTATCCTTTTTGACTAGCATACCGGATAATCGAGTTTGTTGTCTCCGCAAAAAAAGGATTCAATACGGAACCGGAAACCAATGCAATCGTCTTTGTACTTTTCGTCACCAGACTTCTTGCTATCAAGTTCGGCCGGTATTGCAGTTCTTCTATAACTCGAAGGACCTTTTCCCTTGTCTTCGGTTTCACACTTTGCCCACCGTTTAAAACACGAGAAACGGTACTTTGAGATACCCCTGCTCTTTTTGCAACCTCGTTTGAAGACACCATAGTAATTACCCCATAAACCGTTTTCATTAAATTTTAAAAAAGAAATTAAAAGAATATGTCTATGAATGCGCATTCATTTAAGATGAGTATATGCTAACTTTATTAACTTGTCTACCCCCTTTATAAAAAGTATTAGTGGAAAGGTTGACTTCCTTCGGATTCCACCTCACGATTGCCACCCTTATCTTAAGCTAATGGTTACTACTGCCTTTACCATTCGGGACTTCAACCCTAGAGATAGCGCCCATGCTGGGTGCACTATGAAAAGGCCATCCAGAAACTGGATGGCTTTTTCATGTTATCAAAATTTCACCTGTTTTTAAAAATAGAATAAATCAACCAGAGCAGCATCAGTCCCGCCACCGAAGAACCAACCTCGACCACAGGAAACCGCAAAATAAGTGCAGGCACCGTTCCCAAGGAAGAAGCAAGAATCAACCCGACCATAATGATACTAAAAGAAAGTAAAACAATGCTAACTGTAATACGGTTGCTGACTTGATCTAGTTTATGCAAAAGCAAATCTATTTCTGGAATCGCAATTTCCATTTTTAATTTTCCAGTACGGATCAGTTTAGACAATTGTGTAGCTTGTTTTGGCAACCCCATCAAGGCACCTGTAAAGCCTGAAATTTGCCGCCACCATCTCTTCTGAAGCTGCTGCGGGTGATACCGATCCTTAAGTAATCTCCGCCCAAATGGCTCCGCAAGCTTTAAAATACTCAATTCCGGGTCAAGTGTTTCTGCAACGCCTTCTAATATAAGTAATGCCTTGCCAAGCAGGGTTAAATCCGTAGGAATTACCATGCCATGCCGATTCGCCACCTCAAAAAAATGACTAAATGCTTCGCTTAGACTAACCTGCGATAAAGGAAGATCATAATACTGCTCTCTCAAAAGCTCTAAGTCTTTCTCCAAGCTTCTTGTGTCGAAATCCTCTGAAACAAGACCCAAGCTCAAGATCGCTTGAATAATGCCATGGTTATCCTTACGCATCAAAGCAATCACAAGCGAACACAAATCAAATTTCATATCCTCATTTAAACGACCGACCATCCCGAAATCAACAAAAGCAATCTTGCCCTCTTTGAGCACAAAAATATTACCAGGATGCGGATCTGCATGAAAGAAGCCCTCAATCAACATCTGATGCAGCATGGCATTCACCAAAAGCTCCGTAATTTTTTTCAGATCGTGCCCTTGTGCAAAAAGTTTCTCCGCTTCATTTAATTTAATGCCTTCCACTAATTCCATTGTTAATACTTTTGGAGTCGAATAATCCCAATAAATCTTTGGAATGTGAACGTTTGGCTGAAGGGCAAATTGTCGTGCGCTTTTATCAGCATTTCTACCCTCACGTGTATAATTTATCTCTTCGAGCATGGATTTGGATAATTCCTCAATCATCCTCCGAATTTGATAACGAGCCACCCAACCTACACGACGCTCTGCAAGTGCTGCCAATTCATTCAAAATCTCCAAGTCCAATCGAACAATTTGATCTACAGAGGGCCGTTGAACCTTGACGGCTACAACTTCACTGGTTTTTAATCTTGCATAATGCACTTGTCCAATCGAAGCCGCAGCGAAAGGAGCCTCTTGAAATTCCGCAAAGGCTTCTTCTAGCGGACACTGAAGCTCCATCTCGATAATAATGCGAACTTCCTCAAAAGAAAAAGCGGGTACTTGATCCTGAAGCTTCTGAAACTCCACAATAATCTCTTCAGGGAGCAGATCATGCCGTGTACTAGACATCTGTCCTAACTTAATAAAAGTCGGTCCCAACTCTTCAAGTAACATCCGAATCCGTTCCCCAAGCGTTTTAGAAGCTTCAGGGTGATTTCTCTGTAGCCATTTTCTCGGTAAGGACAATAATTGAAATAGTCCCATCTCTTCAACCATGTAGCCAAACCCATGGCGTACCAAGGCTAAGACAATTTCCCGATACCGATGTGTATGACTTATCTTTATTCCCATCATTAAAACGTCGTTGGATCGACAGATTGTGATTTCGGGGAAACAGAAGAAGAAAGCTTATTCTCCAGATCTATTAGATCCTGTTTGGTTGCGATGTCCATGTCTGTTAATATTTTCCTCACCTGATCTTGAACCATTCGTTTCATTTCGTTCTGCTGTTCTTCCCCACGTGCGATCAATCGATTAACAACTTCCATCGACTCATCATGTGCTATATCACCTTTTTTCACCATTTCGTCAACAAATTGCTGCGCTTTTTCCCGACTGACTGCAGTGATTCCAATACCTAACGAAATCGCCTTTCTAATTAAGTCACTCATGCCATTTCCTCCTTACTCTTCTATATAAGAACAGCAATAATCGGTAACTTTTGTAACATTCAATTTAAATTTCTCTTTTGCTGGAACGGTAAAAACGCCAAGTCCATTGATTTCCAACCACTCCATTTTGCCAGGAAGCAACACATTTAAATGCCCCGCCAAAATCTCCATGACTTCTTTAGTATCCGTACCGAACTCGTATTCACCAGGCATCATGATGCCTAATGTTTTCTTGGTGCCATCTGCAAAAAGCACGGTACGGCTAGTAACTTTCCCATCGAAATAAACATTAGCCTGACGAACTACACTTACATTATCAAATTTTGACATAGGGTTATTCACTCCTTAAGGTTTGCTTCAGCAAGCCAGCATCGTATAAATAATCTTTGGCTATTGAAGTAATGCTTTTACTTTAGCAACAACATTCTCAACTGTAAAGCCATATTCTCTAATAACGGTCGGAGCTGGAGCAGAAGCACCAAAACGATCGATGGCTAACACTTCACCTTGGTCGCCTACATAACGATCCCAGCCGAAGGAAACAGCCATTTCAATACCTAAGCGTACTTTAACCTCTGGCAAAATAACCGAGTCTTTATAAGACTTAGGCTGTTTCTCGAATAATTCCCAGCTTGGCATACTGACGACACGAACTTGAATGCCTTCCTCAGCAAGCTTCTTCTGTGCTTCGATAGCCAAGCCAACCTCTGAACCACTTGCCAAAAGCTGAGCCTGTGGTTTACCATCTTTAGCATCTGATAACACATAAGCACCACGTGCAATATGAAGCTTCGCAAGCTCTGCAGTCCCTTCTAAGTTCGCAAGGTTCTGTCTCGTAAAGATCAAAGCAACCGGTCCATCCTTCTGTTCTACTGCATAACGCCAAGCTTGACTGGTTTCATTAGCATCCGCCGGACGAATCACGGTCATATCTGGAATGACACGAAGTGCTGCAAGCTGCTCAATGGGTTCGTGAGTGGGGCCATCTTCGCCAACACCAATGGAATCATGGGTGAATACGTAGATAATTGGGAGCTTCATAATGGAAGCTAAACGGATCGCTGGACGCAAATAATCAGAGAAAACAAAGAATGTTGAAACATATGGACGTAAGCCGCCATGCAGCATCAAGCCGTTACCGGCAGCACCCATTGCAAATTCACGTACTCCGAAGAATACATTACGCCCCTCATAATTATCAGAGGTAAGTCTTGTGGAAACCTTTATATTCGTAAATGTGGAGCTCTCTAAATCAGCTGAGCCGCCCATAAGCATAGGGAAGTTTTTAGCGATTCCATTCAGCGCTGCTTCTGAAGCTTTCCGTGAAGCAAGGGCAGCATCTCCAGGAGCGTAAACCGGTAAGTCTGCATCCCAGCCTGCTGGAAGCTCTCCGTTCATTGCTTGTTCAAATTGTTTTCCTAATTCAGGGTAAGCCTTTTTGTATTGAGCAAACTGTCCCTGCCAAGCTTGTTCTTTAGCGTTTCCTTTACCTTTTAATAACTCAAAATGGGCTTTTACTTCTTCAGGGATGAAAAAAGCAGGGTATTCTGCCGACCAACCATAATATTCCTTGGTTAGTTTCGTCTCATCAGCACCCAAAGGCTCACCATGTGAATGTTTTTTGCCACCTTTGTTCGGGCTACCATAACCAATTGTCGTTTTCACTTCAATTAGGGAAGGACGTGGATCTGATTGCGCCGCAGCAATTGCCGCATGAATCTCTTGTATATCGTTGCCATTTAACACTTTTTGCACATGCCACTGATAGCCGCTAAAGCGTGTTTGAATATTCTCCGAGAAGGACATGTTTAAATTACCATCAAGGGAAATATCGTTGGAATCATAGAGCACTACTAGTTTGCCTAGTTTAAGATGACCAGCCAGTGAAGCTGCTTCACTGGAAATCCCCTCCATTAAATCACCGTCACCACAAATCGCGTAAGTGTAATGATCGATAAGAGCAATATCTGACTGATTATAGACATCAGCTAGATGTGCCTCTGCAAGTGCCATACCCACTGCCATTCCAATGCCTTGACCCAATGGGCCCGTTGTAGCATCAACCCCTGCAGTATGACCAAATTCAGGATGACCAGGCGTTAAGCTGCCCCATTGACGGAAATTTTTCAATTCTTCTAATGGGAGATCATAACCTGATAAATGAAGCAAGCTATATAACAGCATCGAGCCGTGACCTGCCGAAAGTACGAAGCGATCACGATTGATCCACTTGGGATTAGCTGGACTATGATTCATAAATTGCGACCAAAGCTCATAAGCCATTGGTGCACTACCCATAGGCATACCGGGATGACCTGATTTAGCTTTGTCGATCGCATCGATCGATAAGGTACGGATGGTATCAATAGAAAGTTGTTCAATAGTTTTGTTTACGATTGTCATTAAGAAAAACTCCTCCTTGTACATACAAGTACTTTTAATATCATTTTATATTACCATTAGCCAGTAAGTATTGCCATAACCCATTCCACTTATTTAATTAAAAACCACAGTTTTATTGTGATGGACCAGAATTCGATCCTCTGCATGCCAAGCCACAGCACGTGCCAATACAATTCGTTCGATATGTCGACCAATTCGTTTCAAATCATTGACGTTATCCCGATGACTCACACGTTGTACGTCTTGTTCAATAATTGGCCCGCCATCTAATTCTTCTGTTATATAATGTGCAGTAGCTCCAATAATTTTTACACCGCGGTTATAAGCTTGCGCATAGGGTTTGCCTCCAACAAATGCTGGAAGAAAGGAATGATGAATATTAATAATGCGATTCGCATAATGAGTGATAAATTGTGGTGATATAATCTGCATATAGCGCGCCAAAACAATCACATCTGCCCGATCTTTAATTAACTCCATATGCTGTCTTTGCGCTTCTTGTTTGGTATCCGCAGTAACAGGCACATAATGAAACGGAATACCGAAAGATTCAACCAACGGTCGCATATCCTGATGGTTGCTAATGACCATTGCAATTTCTGCATTTAAGTCGCCTGCTTGCCACTGCCACAGCAGTTCACGCATACAATGATCTTCCTTGGATACAAATACTGCCAAGCGTTTAATTTGGCTAGCACGTGAAACACTCCACTCCATTTGAAATTTAGCAGCAACCACTTGGGCAAAATCAAGCTCCAATGATTCCAAGCGCTTTTCTATTTCGTTCAAATCAAACTCGATCCGGATAAAAAACATCCCGCCCTCTGGATCCATGGTGTACTGATCCGATTGGACAATATTTGCCCCATGCTCATGTAAAAACCTTGAAACCGCCGCAACAATTCCCGGCTGGTCCGGGCAAGCAATCAACATCCGCACCCGATTTCCCCATTCATTTCGACTCATTTCTGATTACGCTCCTCTAATTATCCTTCAATCGGATCATTTTGCCTATTTACCAGCCAACCATGCGGTCAATCTTTGATTAATCTGCTCTTCTGTCAAATCATTAAACAGCTTTTCTGTCTCAATTAAATCATATAAACGTTCCATGGGCTCACGCTTGTCTGCTTTTTTTGCTTTATCATCATTTTTCAGCAGCTCCCATGTATTTAATATAAAATCGCGATGATCGATCGCTTGCTTCGTAAAGAAATGATCCAAACGCTCTACATGGTCAAGAAATTCAATTCCAAAGCGAGCTTGCGTATCTCCGCGCAGCAAGGCGATTTCCACCTCATACATCGGACGTTGTGTTTTATCATGCTTGCCGATCCATGGTGTTTCCAGAATCATCGGAATTTGACTTAGTTTCTCATGCTGAACAATCGCTTGCATAGCTTTGAAGCCGATCATTCCGGCGCCCACTGGCGCATGGCGATCCTTCCCGGCACCACGCATATTTTTACTGTCATTCAAATGCAATACAGCCAATCGATCCAATCCAACCACCCGATCAAAATGAGCCAATACCCCATCGAAATCATGCACAATATCGTAGCCAGCATCATGAATATGACAGGTGTCCATGCAAATCTTAAGCTTAGCATTATCTTCAACTTTGTCGATGATTGCCGCCAGCTCTTCAAAGCTGCGTCCCAGCTCCGAGCCTTTGCCCGCCATGGTTTCCAAAGCTATGTTCACATTCGTATCCTTAACACCACGCAAAACTTCATTAAGCCCCTCAGCAATCCGTGCTATCCCGTATTCTGCATCCTTATCTGTATACGCACCAGGATGAAGCACAATATTGCGAACTCCAATATAATCTGTGCGGCGCATTTCTTCCTGAAGGAAGCGTGTCGCTAATTCGAAGGTATCGTTCTTGTAGGAGCCTAAGTTGATAATATAAGGTGCGTGTACAACAATGTCATCCATGCCATACTTCGCCATAACCGCTTTGCCTTCCGTAATAAATTGCTCTTCGATTGGCTTTCTGCGTGTATTTTGCGGTGCTCCCGTATAAATCATGAATGTACTGGAGCCATAAGATGCCGCTTCATTCGCAGCGTTTAATAGCCCTTTATCCGAAAATGAAACGTGCGAACCTATTTTCACCATGCTTTGAACCCCTTCCAACTTGTATGCATCTATTTTACTAACAAACTCGAAATAAATCTAGGAATGCGGTATAATTTCGCTAAGAGGTGATAGAAATGCATGCTTTTTTTATGTGGTTTTTAGTATTCTGGGCATTCGTGCTCTTGGCATTCATGTCCGTCGGCGGTTTTTTTATGTTCCGTAAATTTATGAAGGTTTTGCCGATGGCAGACGGGAAGTCCAAGCTGGATTGGCAGAATCATTATGTGGACGCATCGCGCCATCTCTGGACAGAGGATGCTAAATCGTTTCTCGAAACACTTGTAAGCCCCGTCCCCGGACCGTTTCGTGATATTGCCCGTCATTCCATAGCTGCCAAAATTGGCCAAGTTGCTTTAGAGAATAACGCATCCGAAGTCACACAGGCACATTGTATTCATGGTTATATTCTTGCAACTCCACCACGTGACTATCCGAGTCTCATCACATTTCTCACCCAGCAGCAAATCGACTATAGCCCATTTAGTCACCTATTGCAGCAAAGCAAATAAAGCAGATCAGGTTCAGCCTTGAATATACTGTTTCGGAGGTTCCTAACTGATGTCCTATAGCTTATTAACTAGTCAAATCTTATCCGCTGGGTACTCCTATCATACAAGAAAGTTTCACTACAGTCGCAGAGAGGGCTTGCATTATTATCTCTTTCGCTTGCAGACGGAAGGATTAAGCGCAGCGTTAGTAAAGGGAAGTATGTCGTTAATCGAATCCGGTGATCTCCTTTTATATCAACCTGGTGAAGCTTACGAATTATTAATTGAAGCAGAAGGAGGAGATTCGATCTCCAGTGGGGATTATTATTTATTCTGCCGAGGGGATTGGGTGGACGCCTGGTGGAATCGTTCCAAAAAGCCAACTAAGATTAGAATTCCCCTGCATGAAGGGATACTGACCATTTGGCGACAATTGAATATCGAATGGACCAAGCACAGTCAAAAAAACAAAGAGATGCTGGATTATTACCTCCGCATCCTTTGTTTACAAATCGATCGTCATATTATGGAACTAACCTCGCACCCCTTAGAGACGAATTCGTACCTAGCCTATCGGATGAAGCATTACATTGAAGCACACTCTACAACCCCGCTTACCCTCGAGCAAGTAGCTCGGCATGTGAGTTTGAGTGTTTCACGCGCTGTCCATTTATATAAGACCGTGTTTGATCAAAGTATAATGCAGCATGCCATTGAGGTGCGTTTGTCTATAGCCAAGGAACGTATACTCTATAGCTCGTTCACGCTCGATCAAGTTGCTGAAAGCTGTGGTTATGCGAGCTACTCTTATTTCCATCGCATATTCCGCGCTCATTTTGGAATTTCGCCCAAGGATTATCGATTGCGGGAAAAGTAACCGCTTTTCTTATAAGGTGATTGAGTAACCTGAGCGTTACAGGTGAGTTATTTAGTTAAAATAGACCGTCTTTCCTGTGCGGGCAGATTCGTAAACGGCTTCGAGGATTTGCGAGACAACAAAGGCTTGCTCTGGACTTACCAAAGGCGCTGTATCGTTTTGAATAGCTTCAATCCATAAACGTGCTTCCAGGTCTGAATCCGTTTCAACTGAGCTTCCCTCGTTAAATGCCACACCGCCAGCATTAAGATCGATTTGCTTCTCATACAATCGACTTTTGTGCTCGCCATTGATCCGCAATCCATCTTCCATATCTGCGCCGCCTTCGGTTCCGCAAAGAATCGTTTTCGCTTCGCCAATGTTCACAAGATTAATTGCCCAACTGGACTCCAAAACAATGGTAGCGCCATTCTCCATTTTGATATAACCGATTGCAGAATCCTCGACTTTAAACTTTTCCGGATCCCACGAACCCCAGGCATTCGCTGAATTCGGACGACTTCCCAGCTTGTAGAATACCGATCCTGTCACACTATAAGGCTTATAATTATCCATCATCCATAATGTTAAATCCAATGCATGCGTGCCAATATCGATTAGCGGTCCGCCACCTTGTTTCTCTACATCTAAGAATACACCCCATGTCGGTACGGCTCTACGGCGAATCGCCAACGCTTTAGCGTAATAGATGTCACCGAATTCTCCATCCTCACATAGTTGTTTCAGATATTGACTGTCCGCGCGGTATCTATTCTGATAACCAATTGTCAGCTTTTTCCCTGTTCTCTTAGCGGCATCCATCATGGCTTTAGCGTCGACAGAAGTAATTGCCATCGGCTTTTCACACATCACATGCTTACCCGCTTCTAATGCCGCAATCGTAATTTTGGCATGTGAGGAATTTGGAGTACATATATGTACAACATCGATTGATGCGTCATCCAGTATTGTGCAATAGTCCAACGTAATATTCGAAGCAGCATTGCCGTATTTTTCTTTAGCAAGACGCGCTCTTTCCTCAACAATATCACAGAATACGGCTAGCTCCACTTGCGGCAATTTGGATAGACTTGGCAAATGTTTACCATTGGCGATGCCGCCACATCCAATAATAGCGACTTTAATTTTCTTTTCTGACATATTCTTGTTACTCCTCTACTTATAATTTTGGGAAATCCATTTCCAGCTTGTATCAATGCTAGCAAACGGCGGGTTGGTACAGTTGTCTTGTTCTACAATAAGCCACTCCGCATTTGCTTGTGCAGATGCGCTAATCACCGCAGCCAAATCTACCTCACCTTGTCCAAGCTCAACAGTCAATGCCTTCCCATTCGGAAGTACCTGCATATCCTTCAGATGCACCAAGGGAATTCTACCCGCATAGCAAGCTATGTAATCCTTAGGCACTTGGCCTGCATGATGCAACCAGCAAGTGTCCAATTCCATTAACAATGCAGCCGTCGGAACCTTCTCCATCATGGCATCAAGAGCAAGCTTTCCATTGACCTTTTGTAATAATTCAAAATCATGATTGTGGTAAGCAAAGCCAATACCTCGCTCCGCGCACTTTTGACCGATTGCTTGCAGTTGAGTAAAAATATCCAGCCATTGCGCTTCTGTTTGGCGATCTTCTTCTGCAACATACGGACAAACGATATAACGGCTTCCAATGGCTAAATTAAACACAATTTCTTCATCCAGATGATTCGTTAACTGATCAAGACTAACATGACTCGCAATAGCTATTAAGTTCAATTCCTACAGCAATGCTTGAAGCTGTTCCGCAGTCATCCCGCCATAGCCCGCAAACTCAACGCCCTCATAGCCAATCTCAGCTACCTTACGCAGCGTACCAATAAAATCCTTTGCCGTTTCATCTCGCAGTGTGTATAGTTGCAATCCAACTTTCGTTTTCGCCACTAGTATGCCTCCTTATTCCCTGCCATATCTTTTTCTGTCATAGCTAGTTCTGTTATATCATAGAATGCTTATAGAGCAAATGAACAATTCATTAAAAAGATGAACATTCTGGCTAAAATAAAATAATACGAAGAAAAGCAACACAGAGGTGAACGAACACTCCGCATCGCTTCTCCAAATTACCGTGTAATGTCTTTGGTGCCGGAAAGAATCCGTTGCACTTCCGCTAAGGTGGGCAGGCCCTCCCAATCTCCTTTAAACTGTGTAGCGAGTGCACCGAGTAGATTTGCTCTTTGTAAAGCTTGCTTTAGTCTTTCCCCCATTGCATGCGATTCTGTCGATAGGCTTTGACCTACCATGATAGACAGAAATCCAGCAGCAAAGGCATCGCCTGCTCCTACAGTATCAACAAGCGTCGAAACCCGATGGGGTTCAGCTTTAATGCAGGTTTGATCAAAAAAGCCCATCGATCCCCGCTCACCTAACTTCATCGCAACTACCTTTACGCCTTGATCCAGGAAGATCTTTGCATAATCCATCTCTGCATGCTCACCAACTAAGAACTCTGCTTCTTCAAGTCCAGGTAAAAAGTAATCACACAACGGGATCATCGATAGTAACACTTCACGTGCTCGTTTTTCATTCCATAGCTTTCTGCGTAAATTCGGATCAAAGGATATCGTCATCCCTTGCTTTCGTGCTATTCGCATAGCTTCTAGCGCTGTTTCGGTAGTGTGTGCGCCTAATGCAGGTAAAATACCTGTTACATGAAGATGCTTAGCACCAACAAACCATTCCGGCTTTAATGATTCCGGAGTAAACTGGCTAGCCGCAGACAGCTTTCGGTAGAAATAAACAGTGGGATCACCCAACCCTTTAAACTCTTTAAAATAAAGCCCCGTAGGTGCTTCGGAATCACGTAAAACTGTCGATACATCTACTCCTTCGCCTGCAAGGGTCGCAAGCACCTGATCACCAAAAGGATCTGTTCCCAAACGACTAATCCAGCGAGTTCTAAGCCCCAATCGGGTCAACCCGATCGCCACATTTGACTCAGCACCGGCAACAGTTTTGGTGAACAAAGGGGCATAGGTCAATGAACCATTCGTCATAGGCTGGAACAACACCATACTTTCACCAATCGTAACAACATCTACTTGTGGAAATGCATTCATGCTTGCTTCACTCCTTTGACCTGATCCACAAATGCACGAGCACGCTGCTCTATAGCTATGTAATCACCCGCTTGCATCGCCTTTTTATCAATTAAATTACCGCCTAGGCCAACAGCAATTGCGCCTGCATCGATAAATTCATTGATATTATCAAGGTCAACTCCACCTGTAGCAATCATCGGAATATGGTTCAATGGAGCGCGAATTTCTTTTAAATAGCCAAGACCTAATGTGCCCATAGGAAATACTTTAACTGCAGATGCCCCAGCTTCATATGCCCGAACGATCTCAGTCGGCGTCATGGTTCCAGGCCAAATACCAATCCCGCGTTCTAGGGCAAACTCAATCACTTTTTCATCTAAATTTGGCGAAAGCATGAATTCCGCGCCTGCCGCTGCCGCTTCCTTAGCCATTGCCAGATTAAGTACGGTTCCCGCTCCAATCCGCAGCTTATGACCATGCTTGGCCTTAAAGCGTGCGATCATATCGAGAGCCCCTTCCGTGTTTAGCGTAACCTCAAGAAAAACAATGCCACCGTCGGCCAAAGCTTGCGCCGTAGCATCCGCTTTATCCTCTGAAATACCACGGAGAATGGCAATAATCTTGGCTTCCTTCAATTGCTCCATTAACTTAGACTGCTTTCTATCTCCCATCATGATATGACACCTTTTTTAAGAATAATATTGGCATATAAGGCACCCTCACCTGTAGTAAGTACGGCATATGCCTTTTTCGTCCGCTCATAAAATGCAAACCGTTCAACTACTTCAAAGGGGGATGCTATTGAAGTATGCTGGGCCACAATCGCACGATACTCATCCCAGATCGGGGTTTTCACAGGATCTCCTGCCATTACAGCCATTAACGAAACCGGATGTTCCACGTATGTATCTAAAGGAAATAAAGACAATATTGCTTCCAGCAAATCCGGAATATTGTGCCCGTCACTGCGAACTAACCTCTGTGCATGACTTACTGCTGGAAAATTAGCGTCCGCAATGACGATCTCATCCGAATGCCCCATCTCCATTAAAATCTTAATCAATTCGGGTGAAATCAGCTTGAAAATTCCCTTTAACATGTGTAAACAGCTTCCTCTCTATAGGTAAAATTCGAAACCACTTTTCTAATCATACCATTAATTCGGGCAATGGAAAAAGATTATACTGCAGCCTCATAAATTTCGGCTGAGTTCAACAAGATTGTTGCTTAGAAACCTTCGTTGTGACTTGTAAACTTAAGAAAGCAGAAAAATTCGCTGAATGAGGTGCATTTCTGCACCTTGTTCAATTTAAAAAACAAGAAGACACCACCCCGCTTAGCTTTCGCAAAACGTGGCAGCGTCCCAAACAAGGATAACCTCCCGAAATTATTTACTAAAATAGGCTAATACGAATAACACGGGCGCTGTATAGTCGATTGCATACTCATTCGTAGCATAAGAATCCGTAATGTCCACATAGGCTTTCGCGGGAGGAATTGGCCTTTTCGCTTCTTTCAGGATCGAATCGATTGTAGGGTCGCCGCCATTCTTGTTGGGTCCCCCCACAACAAGCCCCGGCAGGTAGGTTTCGGTGCTTGCGGCAATGCGATGATGGGGCATGAGCGGCATTTTCGTACCGGAGCCCGTCATGTAGCTATACCCAGTCGCGTTGCGTCCAAAAAGATAATGCAACTGATCTAAGGCTGCGTTGACATATTCAGGCTTTGGATTCATCTCGTTGGCAAAAAGCAAAACCTGTCCACGTGAAATATCCTCCTTTACAGAAGCCCATATATAATCGTCTGCTTGTAAGGCTGTTCGATAGCCATCTGTGTAAGTAAGCTTCAACAAATCATCCGCATAGCCGATAACAGCAGTTTTAACGGCTTCCTTTTTCTGTGCGTCAGCTTGTTCACTAGTATAATAAGCCCAATCGCCCAGCATAATCGCATTGGACCAAGAAATCGCGACCGGTTTTTTCGCGAGTTGATCTGCTAATTCCGCTTGAATATAGGAGTCAAATCGTGGCTCTCCTGTCGTTTTTAATAATTCAGCTGCGGCCCAGTAGCGTTCCTCAGCATCTGTTATTTTCGTATATGGACCTGAGCCTGCATCCTGCTCCTCGTCTTTACGGAATTCTGGATCGGGATGCTTCTCGAGATAGGCCTGCGACTTCAATGCGCTTTTTAACAATTGCTGCGCATAAACAGGATCAAATGATTGATAAACCCGCGATGCCATCGCCATCGTTGCTGCATATTGAGCAGTCCCATAGGTTGAAAGGCCATACACGTAACGATCCTGCGTATCCGATTCCGGTAAAAGAACACCCGTCCAAAGTGCCCCAGATACTTTTAAATAAACAGCACCATCTTGGCGCTGCAGCTTTCGCATCCAATCCAACTCATACTTAACCTCAGTCAAGAGATCAGGGAGCTTGTTTGCCTTTTCTTTAGCGGATAAACCTTGGGGAATCGACATCTGACCCGCTGTGAACTTGTCCGGATTCATTTCATAGGCAAGCAATAGCTGAGCAGTGCTTACAGCTGCTGTTGGTATGTATTTGCCATAGTCTCCCGCATCATACCAGCCTCCGCTAACATCAAGGATATCGCCTTTTTTATGATAGCCATCGCTAAAAAACATCGTTGCTTTAGCATCTTGAGTGTGCGAAGCAGCATGTTTAAGTCCTGTAACGGGATCGTCCATCGCTACCCCAGATCGTGCAAGCGTGTAAGAACGTGCTGCATCCACTAAGGAATTGTAATAAACATTGTCCCCGATTGTAAAAGGGTATGAATCTCCTGCTCCTGCAACTCGCAGAATATAAGTCCCCGGCTTGTCTACAGCTGAAAAATCCGCACTTCGTACCGAATCCCCGGAATTCACATCCTCTACAGCTGCGGAAAGCTTGCCCGTCAAGGCTGCTTGATTCGTATTCACATTAAAAACCTCAAATACATCCATAGAGTCGCCTATAATCATACCGATTTTGGGCGCATCCGGTAAATAGCCGACTTGATCAATTCGTATTCTGGAACCAGGTACGCTGGGATCTTGCTCTATGGCCACTTCAGGCGAAGGCGTGACTGCTGATTCGGTAGCTATTGGCGTTGGATTAGGTTTTGTGACAGCTGCATCTGGTACTTTTTTATTGGATAGGGTTAGGACGAGAATAACGAATAAGATCAGGGAGAGCGCGATCAGACTAACTCGTTCGTATTTACGCATGGATGAAGCCTCCTCGAATTTGATTCATCCTCTATTGTAAAGATTATCTGAACCGTAGTCTATCTTTTATGAATATTCCTGCACTTTGAAAAAAAACCCATTTGTGTTTCTGCTAAAATGATGATACAATATTTTTTGTGTCTTATGGATCTGTAGCTCAGCTGGTAGAGCAGTTGACTCTTAATCATCTGGTCGGGGGTTCGAGCCCCCCCGGATCCATTCTCTTTATAAACATTCAACCCCCACAGTGATGTGGGGGTTTTTCGCATCTTTTTATAAACTAGCTTGTTGTTGGGCTTAACCCCGATACTTTTTCAAAAACTGTACCGCTTTCGTAATATCCGCTTCGGGATTCGTTCCGACTTCACGTTCAATGGTTAAATACCCCTTGTAGCCAATATCAACTAATGCCTGCAAGTATGCATTCCAATCTACGCTGCCCTCACCAAGGGGAACCTCACGAAAGGAATCTCCAGTCTCCGCCGCTTCTGCCATTTTTTCATGATCGAGCGGCTCATAACCAAGTGATCCGTACACCTGACGTGGATCTATTTCACGAAGACGAATGCCATCCTTTGCGTGGGTGTGCACAATATAATCGCGCAGAGTATGAACCCCTTGGGCTGGATCGTCACCTGTAACCATGACCATGTTGGCAGGATCGAAATTAACGGAAACGCCCTTTGAACTAAGTCCATCGAGGAAACCCTTTAAGGTTTTAGCCGTCTCTGGTCCTGTTTCGATAGCGAAGAAGGCATTCATGCTTTTGGCATAAGTACTTAGCTCATCACAAGCCAAATGCATAACTTCATAAATTTTACTGTTCTTGTCTTCAGGCACAACCCCAATATGCGTTGTAACAACATTCACACCAAGCTCAACGGCTAAATCTAAAATTTGCTTGGATTTAGCGATTTTCTCTGCATTGACCTGTTTATCTTGAAAACCATGCCCACCTAAATCACCGACCAATGCGGAAATCTCTAGCCCTTGAGAGGCAATATAAGATTTCCACTCTTTGCGAGCTGCAGTTGAAAGAACTGCCGGTTCAAATTCACCCGAAACAGCATAAATCTGTACCCCATCGGCACCGACTGCTTTAGCCTTTACCAAGCCTTCCCGTACACCCACTCGAAAGCTGTCCACAATCACACCTATTTTATTAGGAACAATGATCATCATTTCCGCCTCCTTAAATTTCATTCCATAATTTCTTTAAGTTGTGCAACCCAATCCGCGTACCTTGCTTGCACTCTTCCATGCCTTCAAACTCAATAGATAAGAATTCATCGTATCCGGATTGCTTGACGATGCTCAGCACATTTCGCATATCAATATCGCCATTCCCAACAATCGCCCCACGCAAATGATTGCCATGAGCCGTTCTGAACCAGCCTTCTCCTGGATTATGCTCAAATGAGCGAAGATAAAAATCCTTGATATGAACCATGGATGCATACGAAATGTTCTTCTTCGTAGCAACAACAGAATTCTCATCTGCACACATAAAATTACCGATATCCAGCGTTGTTTTGAAATTAGCTCTGCCTGTTGCGTGAATTAATGCCTGTACCCGATCACTGGCCTGCAAGAAATAGCCATGGTTTTCTACGCTAGTTGTAATGCCTAATGTGGCGGCATAATCAGCAATGCGGCGGCATGCTTCAGCAAGACGAGGCAGTTGCAAATTGAAATTCTGAATTGAAGTGTCTGCTGTACTCGCTACATCATGACGCATCAGCTTTACACCAAGCTGTGAAGCGATGTCCACTTGCTGCTTTAATCTCGTAATCTCCCGTTCAAAATCCAGATCAGTTTTATTAGAAAACTCAGCGCCGATTGCATAATTCGAAATCTCAAGTCTCTTTTCCTGCGCTCTTTGACGAATCGCTGCAATTAATTCCGGATCTTCCACCAAATTGAAGCCGATTGGTACAATCTCAACATGCTCTCCACCGATTTCAGCAATATAATCAATTGCCCCAAGAATATCCATTTCACCTGCTTTAATAGCCTGATACAAGCTATATGTGCTCACGCCTATTTTCATAAATAGACCTCCACGCCCTTGGATGCTGACTCATAAATACCACAGAGAATTTTCATGATTTCCACGCCATCTTCGACCGGACTTAACGGCTGTTGTCCCGTTTGCACACAGCTTACAAAATGATTAATTTCATTCTGAAAAGCAGATTCAAAGTGAAAGCCTTTATGATCGATTTGTGGCACTATATTTAGAATCGTGTTGTGTTTTTCCGTTACGATAGTTATCGAAGGTTCAATTTCATAGCTGCCTTTATCGCCATACAATTTTACGGATCCTTCATCCTCCTTGGCATGCAGTGAAAAGCTAACATCAACCATCAAGGAAGCACCATTTTCAAAACGAATCATGGCGTTTGCCAGATCTTCAACCGTATTTAGGCTAGGATCCCAATCTGCTGCTTTATAGAAAGCAAGATTCTGAATATGAGCACGGTTTCCAAGCTTGCGGTAAGTATTGCCGCTTACGGATTTCACCTTTGGCCTGCCCATCATATACCAACAAAGGTCAATCACATGGACACCAAGATCAATTAGCGGTCCGCCACCTGAGCGTTCAATGTCAGCAAACCAGCCACCTGGATTACCTAATCGACGTATATAGGAAGCTTTGGCGTAATAGATCTCACCAAAATCGCCATTTTCACTAAACGAACGCAGCATTTGCACATTAGCATCATACCGACGGATAAAACCAACTTGCAGTAATTTGCCACTGCGTTTTACTGCTTCTTGCATCAGCAATGCTTGCTCAACCGTTTTGCAAAGCGGCTTTTCCACAAGCACATGCTTTCCAGCATCGAGCGCAGCTATACTGATTTGGGCATGTGATTCATTCCATGTACAAATACTGACTGCATCAATTTCCTCATCTGCCAAGAGCTCTTGATGAGTGAAATAAATTTTTGCAGCTCCGTATTCCGCGCCTCTGCGTATAGCGCGTTCCTCGTTTATATCACAAACTGCATAAATTTCAACATCTGGATGATTTTGGTACGATTTTAAATGTCCATCTGATATTGAACCTACTCCAATGACGGCAACCTTTAGCTTCTTCATTCGTTCGTCCTCCTTCGATCATCCAATGATAGGTTTTCCTTCTCTCTTGTATTATAATAGGTGGAGAATAATTAACCATGAAGCCGATTGCTATTTGTTTGTACAAATGTGCTATGATAAGGGGGAAGTATGCATGAAGCCAGTAACGTTGCTTGAACCGATGGACATGCCTAATCCATATTTCCCCATTAAGGTAAACCCAAATGAAACAGATGAATACGGAAAAATATTATTCTCGAACCATTGGCATAAACATATTGAAATTTTATTTTGTCTATCCGGAAAAGCGATTATTGAATGTAATTCTATACCCTATACCATGGAGGCTGATGAGCTCATTGTTTTAAACAGCAATGATCTCCATGCAGGTGTCAGTGCATCTAAGGATTTGTTCTATTATGCGCTAATTTTCGATCCCGCACTCTTACACAGCCCAATTTTCGATGCTACTGAGACCAAATTCATCACACCTATCACGCAAAACCTTATCCTATTTTCCCACAAAATTGAACAGAATGAAGCGATCAAAACCTCTATCTTAGAAATTGTAAAAGAGCTCAAAGATCAGCAGCTAGGCTATGAACTATCTATCAAATCACACTTATATCGAATCTTAACCTTACTGCTACGTAACAATGTCGTTCAAGTACTAACCTTAAACGATCATGCATTACGCATGAAAAATCTGCAACGTTTTGCCCCAATCCTTCAGTGTATAGAAACAACCTTCCAAGATGAGCTATCTGTTGAGGCTCTGGCTGAGATGGCTGGGTTAAGCAGATTTCATTTTAGCAGGCTGTTCAAGGAATTGACCGGCAGATCGGTAACTGAATATATCAATGGGGTCCGCATTGCCCGAGCCGAATATTTACTCTATAACACAGCTATGACCATTTCAGAAATTGCCCTGGCCACAGGCTATCATGATATTTATTATTTCAGTCGTATTTTCAAAAAATATAAAAACATCGCTCCAACTGCTATGCGAAAAAATAGGTAAAAGGTTATGACAATACACTTGCTGGAGATACTCCAAAATAATAATTCCCGAAATCTCACTTTATATTTGCAATTTTTTTTGGTTGTATACTATAATTTACTAGATGCAACCTATCCAGGAGAGGAAGGAATTTATATATGAACCGATCCATGGAGGAACGGTATGTGACCCATTCGCAAATTCAAACGCTATCCAAAAAGCAATTATTT
The DNA here is from genome assembly GCA_040904685.1 of Paenibacillaceae bacterium. Classification (GTDB taxonomy): domain Bacteria; phylum Bacillota; class Bacilli; order Paenibacillales; family NBRC-103111; genus Paenibacillus_AC. The sequence continues at coordinate 117,467 of JBBDSZ010000019.1, forward strand.
TATGGAGAAGATTTATCCCTACAGCGTGAAGTGATGTTGTATCTCATAGATAACTTAGATCATGAGACTTCCGCTTATTATATTAATAAATTTAAAAAGGCTTCAGCTTTTGTTCATGCAGGCTTTCAGCATATTCTCGACACCTCTATTGAGGATCAATCGATCTTCATTGTTCTGGAACATAAATCAGGCAAGCCCTTGATCCAGTATTTAAAAAAACAAGAGTGGACATTTACGCGCATCATCACTTTGATCTCCGATTTGGGCGTATCCATGCTCGATGGTATGGAGGAGCAAATCACTGGTTTTTCAGTTGGGGTCGATAATTTATGGTTAAGCGAGGATGATCGACTTTCGTTTATTAATTTTTGGGAGGATGGAGAGCCACAATTCATAGGACCTTTGGGATTGTGCAGCTTAATCATTCAGCTTTCATCAGGTTCAACTCAAATTCCAAATCCATTTAAAGCACTTGATAACTACCTATTGCAATTCAATCAGCTTCAAGCTTCAGAAGAACAGAAGAGCGCACTGATCAAGCTGGTTAGACGTGCTTATCATGGGCAAGCTTCTTTATCCTCCTTAGTTATTGGTCTACAAAGCTTATTGCACATTAAGGAACCTATAGAAGGAATCGCGTCTGTTGCCGCTCCATTTGCTGTAGCTGCCCCCCTTTCAAAGACTCTTGTTCCACAGCAAGCACCCGCTCCCTATAATTTAGAATTCCTTCCACCTGAGGATGAAGAAGAGGAGTTTGAAGAGGAAACGATCCCTTTTTATAAAAGAAAATCTACAATCATTCTAGGATTGTTCTTTGCCGCTTTACTGGTATGGATTATATGGCCTACTTCAAAGAATATCAAGAATCCGGCAGATTCGAATCCGACCCCAAGCATTCAAAGCTCTATATCTCCAACAACAATTGCAACCGAACAACCAACTCCTGACAAGTCAGTTATAGAGCCAAGACAAGATATTACAGTTCCCAACCTTGTAGGTATGAAACTAGCTGATGCGGAGCAGCAGGCGAAAGACTCTGGTCTCCATTACAAGTATTATAAAGAAATAAACACAGAAGCAGAGAGTGGAACTGTCTTCAAACAAGATCTTGTGGCTGAGACCAAAGCAGTAAAAGGTGATACGATAATCTTTTGGGTTAGTAAATGAAATAGATATAATAGGAAAATCCTCAAATTTAGATGGAGCTTTTCGGGGTTGTATAATTTAATAGACAAGAACAAATTCACCCTGCGGGTAATATAATGGTAGAGAAATTTTAGCGCGTTACAGATTTGCATGTCGGTTCCAGCCACTCTTGAAATTGCATACTCTTATTAGAGGGTGGTAACCATGCAATATTCAAAGGCGGCCCGTAAACTTTCCACTCGACATGCAAATCTTCCACTTTTCATTTTTCAACCGTTCTAACCCCGGCTAAATTGAGTTTTATTCTTCAGCTTTCTTTCTCCTCATGGTTCCATTACATTTTGGACAATACATCTCAACTTCTTCTCCCTTCTTGAGATCATAGGAGAATTCACCGATGTTCATATTCCTCATTGTAATAGTAAATTCGTCCGTAGTCTGCATGCCAAATAACTACAAGCTCCATGGTTTGCTTGCAGCATGGGCATTGGATTGGATCACGACTAAAGCTTTCAATCATCCGCTGACGGTGCTTTTTCTTCTCCCTTTTCATTGTAAATACCATCTCTATTTGCTTCGTTCGCATATAGTTATTTACATTTACGATCTTCTGGGCTTCTTTATTTCCCCCCCGACTATAACCCGTATCTACCCACCATTCGAAAATGTTTAGGTGGGATATGTTGCACGATTTCATACCTATATTATACCAAATTAACGCGGTGAATTGAAGAAGCATTTAGACAAAAAAGGCTGTTGAGAAACTAAAAGTGGAGGATTTGTATATCGAGTGGAGAGTTTACGTGCCGCCTTTGAATATTGCATCGTTTCCTTCGTCTAATCAGAGGATGCAATTTCAAGAGTGGCCGCAACCGATATACAAATTCGTAACGTTTTAGGTTTCTCAACAGCCTAAGGTAACCACACATTAATAATATGTGGTTACCTTTTTTATATCATTTACACTAAACCCATTGATCTACTGCTTTGGAATAGGCTTGCACTTCGGACTTTTCAAAGAAAATCGCAATTTCTCTTTCTGCGCTTTCCGGTGAATCTGATCCATGGATAAGGTTCATTCCCGTATGTAACCCAAGATCCCCGCGGATTGTTCCAGGAGCTGCATCGACTGGATTGGTTTTACCAATTAAATTACGACAAGTAACAACAGCTTGATCGCCTTCCCATACCATGGCTAATACGGGTCCTGAAGTAATAAAGCCCAATAGCTCTGGGAAAAAGGATCTTTCCACATGCTCCTGATAATGCTTTTCTGCTTGTACTTTACTTACCACCATTAATTTACAAGCTACAAGCTTCAAGCCTTTTGCTTCAAAGCGCTGCATGATTTGACCTGTTAAACCTCTTTGAACACCATCGGGCTTTATCATAATATACGTTTTTTCCATTGTGAATTTCGCTCCTCTTCTTATCAAAGATATTTAGGATTAGTTTTGATTTAAAAAAGGTTTATTAGGTAGATAATGAATGGTACGGATAAAACGAATTGTTCTTGTCTTCGCACGCATGACCATGGAATGGGTTTCTGCTTGTTGATTCGACAAATAGTGAACACCGCCTAAAAACTCTCCGTCCGTCACCCCAGTTGCTGCAAAAATAACATCCTCTTTGCCTACCAAGTCTTCCATGGTAAGCACTTTATGCGGGTCTAAAATTCCCATCTCGATACAGCGCTGAAATTGGGTCTGATCCTCAGGAAGAAGTCTTCCTTGGAATTCCCCGCCTAAACACTTTAAAGCTGCGGCGGCTAATACTCCTTCTGGTGCACCACCGGATCCTACATATAAATCAATCCCTGTTTCCGGAAAAGCTGGCGCAATCGCTCCTGCTACGTCGCCATCAGAGAGGAATTTAATCCGCACACCTACATCACGCAAGGTTTGAATTAAGCTTTGATGTCGTTGGCGGTCAAGAACCATCACCGTAAGATCTGCAACTTTTTTGTTCAGTATTTCTGCCGCCTTTAACAAAGTAACATCTACGGGGTCAAGCAAGCTGACCTTCCCTGCAAGTGCAGGTCCAACAGCAAGCTTATCCATGTACATATCTGGGGCGTGGAGCAGGTTCCCTTTGTTTGCAATGGCAATAACAGATAAGGCATTGTTAAGACCGTTCGCGACAAGCGCGGTTCCCTCAAGAGGATCTACCGCAACGTCCACTTCGGGACCCTGGCAATTTCCAAGCTTTTCTCCAATGTATAACATAGGAGCCTCATCCATTTCACCTTCACCAATTACCACGGTTCCTGTAATCGAAACGGAATCGAACATCGCTCGCATAGCTGAAGTTGCCGCATCATCCGCATTCATCTTGTCACCTCTACCCATCCAAGGTGCGGATGCCAGCGCAGCCAATTCTGTTACACGCACAACTTCTAACGCTAACTCTCTTTCCAGAATTCCCGCCCCCCTAAAACATAAACTGAGTTTTGTAAAAAAACTTGCATCATAAACATAAGCTGAGTTTTCCACTAGCTTCATATAGTATACATGATGTCTTTTGATTTGAATCAATTAAAATATGACTAAATAACAAACATTTAATGTAACACATATGCAAATAAACAATTATATAGCATTTATTAGGGCGATTTATTCAATTATGACGGCATATACCTTGCCGGGTCCATGGATTCCGATTGTTAGATCATTTTCGATATCCGCACTACGGCTTGGACCTGTGATGATGTTAACAGAGGAAGGCCATATATGGGAATAACGCTCATCCTCAGCCATTGCTGAGAAAGCTTCCCCCATGCGGCGAACCAGCCGATCTGCACGAAATACAGCAAACAGAACCTCTGGAAGCAAGGAGACGGATCTGCCATTACCTCCCTGTGCGCAAAGTACAACTGATCCGGTTTCTGCTAAAGCAAAATCTGCCCATACGACTCCAAGGCGACTTTGTTCCGCCGCTTGCAGCAGCGGACTGCGTTGACTCCAATTTGAAGCTATAACCTCTTTATCGGGATTGCTCTCCATTGGTAAAGGTGTTGAAGCCTGATCCATTTCAGCCTTCCATGGAACAACACGAATCCCATGCTCAACCAAATGAGCATCCAACCCCAATTGGATCAATCCTTCATGCTCCCAACGAACAACACTTTCCACTTCATGCTCTTCACAAACCTGTCTTAAGAATGCTCTTGTCGCAGGACCTGCATCCGCTTCACTCACTAACAGTACCTTTCCTGTTAGTGTTGTCCAATGCTGAATGAATAAGTCCAGCATTTCTTGTTTGGTTAGTTGCCGATCCGCATAGAATGCAGGCACACCTTTTTCAATTCTAATGGGAGGGGTAGTAGTCAACTCACTGCGCCCTAGATTTTTCGACAAACGTCTGATAAAGCTCTCCCTGCCCACAATGACACCCGGTTTTACGCTCATGGCAGTTTATCCCCCTTCTTTAATTCCTTCTGCAAATCCTCCCACTTATCACGGAAAGAGCGCTTTGGCTTCACCGGGAAAAACCGTGATTGTGTCCAGCCTGCTAATGGACCTGGACCTTTTTGAATATGGCCGTTTTTAACAAATGGCTTTTGGAGATAATACGCGGTTTTAGTGGCGATTTTATACACAGTTACGCTGCCGAAGCCTAATTCAAAGCTTTTAAAGGCCATTCGCTCTAGCATCGGTGTCATTTTCATTTTCACCTTGCGATGACGAAGATGAACAAGCATATCGTGTAATGGGATTTTCACTGGGCAAGCCTCGTAGCAGGCACCGCATAGGCTTGATGCGTAAGCCAGCTCCCCTGCTTCTTTCATGTCTTGTTGAAGTAAAGGCGATAAAACAGCGCCGATCGGTCCACTATAGACGGTTCCATACGCATGCCCACCCACATGGCGATAAACCGGACAAACATTCAAGCATGCCGCGCAACGAATGCAATTTAAAACTTCTTGAAAGATAGGATCACCGAGTTGGGCAGAACGGCCATTATCCAGTATAATAACATGCAGTTCTTCCGGGCCATCCAAATCCTCTTGCTGCTTCGGACCCGTAATAAATGAGGTGTATGTGGTTAGCTTTTGTCCCGTCGCACTGCGTGCAAGCAAATTCAGCATAACCTCAACGTCAGCAAAGGTTGGAACTAAACGTTCCATCCCCATAATCACCACATGTGTTTTTGGTAAGGTCGAAACCATGCGGGCATTGCCTTCATTAGAAACAAGTGTAATCGAGCCAGATTCTGCAATTGCGAAATTACAGCCTGTTAAACCAATATCTGCTTCCAAAAAATAATTCCGCAGTCTTTTCTTTGCAAAGTCTGCGAGAATTCTCGTGTTCGGTTCAAAATACTCACCTGATTCTTCCGTAAATAGATCAGCAATTTGTTGCTTATTCTTATGAATAGCTGGGATGATGAGGTGGGAGGGTATTTCTTTAGCTAACTGCAGAATATACTCCCCTAAATCCGTCTCAATCGCTTCGATTCCCACATCCTCAAGGTGATGGTTCAAATGGATTTCTTCCGAAACCATCGACTTCCCTTTGGCTACTAGCTTAGCACGCTTGGCTTCGGCAATCTGCTTGAATACCAAAACGGCATCTTCTCCAGTAGTACAAAAATGTACATTCCCACCGACTTTACTTACATTGTCCGCAAATTGGTTTAAATAATAATCGATATTCGAAACAGTATGCGTACGTATGGCTTTTCCTTGCTCACGCCATGCTTCCCAATCTCCAAATTCTTCCATTGCTTTTAATTTACCACTCTTCAACTTGTCTGTAGTATAAGCTACGGCCTTACGTAAGAAGTCGTCTGCTAGTGCAAGCTCGGTACGCTTTTTCAAGCCTGAACCAATCAATGCTAGTTCATCTGTGGGATTCATTCGACATGACCTCCTTCTAGCAATTGCGCTAGATGCATGACACGAATCGACTTGCCTTCCTTATTCAAACGACCTTCGATATTCATCAAACAGCCCATGTCGGTGCTTACCAAAACCTCAGCGTTGGTTTCGCAAACATGTGCCACTTTTTCACATACCATCGCTTCTGACATATCCGCCATTTTTACAGCAAAAGTACCGCCAAACCCGCAGCAGTCTTCTTTTTTCGGTAATTCTATATACTCCATGCCCTTGATGTTGGATAGCAGCTTAAGCGGCTCTTCCTTGACACCAAGCAGGCGCATCGCGTGACAAGATGGATGGTAAGTAACCTTGCCATTGAAGACAGCGCCCATATCGGTTATACCGAGAATATTCACCACAAATTGTGAGAACTCATAGGTTTTTTCTACTAACGCTTCCGCTTTTTGCAGCCATTCCGGCTCATCCTTAAACAAATGCGGGTAATAATGATGAACCATGCCTGTACATGACCCAGAGGGTGAAACAACATAATCGCTATGCTCAAACGCGCGGATTAAATTACGTGCAACCGTACGAGCTTCGTCCTGGTATCCACTGTTAAATGCCGGTTGTCCACAGCAGGTTTGCGTAGTGGGAAAGTCAACCTCACAGCCATATTTATGCAAAATTCGCACTACGCTCTCTCCAACCTCCGGATACATTTGATCCGCTAAACAAGTAATAAATAACGATACTTTCATGCTCCACCTTCTTTCTATTCGATCGGAGAAATTGGCAATGCTGTTAGTTGTGTTACGTTCACGGACATCTCACGCAATTTTCCGAGAAAGCCTTGATCCGTTTTCTCATCTGTAATCACGTGATGAATACGTTTCCAAGACGCAACTAAAGCGAATGCCTGTGCACCAAACTTACTATAATCGGAGAGTAAGAATACTTCATCTGCTGCAGTAATCATCTTCTGTTTAACTAAGGCTTGCAGCTCGTTGGATTCACTAATTCCACGTTCCATGTGAACTCCTTTACAGGAAATGAATGCTTTCGTCACGTGGAAGTGACTCAAGGCACTTTCTGCCAAAGGTCCAACGAAAGATAATGAGTTTGAAGATAATGCTCCGCCTGTGGAAATGACTTTAATCTGTGATTTTTGACTCAATTCAAGGGTGACCTTGATCGAATTGGTTAACACCGTAATACGAATATCCGGCATATATTTGGCCATATACCAAGCGGTTGTACTCGCATCTAATGCGATGCAGTCTTGCTCGCGAATATGACGAATCGCTTCTAGTGCAATATTCTGCTTCTCTTGCTTGTTCTCGGATTCACGCTCGAAGTAGGGGATTTCCTGCTGTGAGGTTTTGACGCTAACAGCACCACCATGATTACGAAGCAGCTTGCCTTCGCCTTCCAATCGATCCAAGTCCTTGCGGATGGTTTCTTCCGTTACCTCACATAATTGACTCAGTTCCGTAACTCGAATGCTGCCTCGCAGGTTTACGAAGTGCTCGATCCTTTTCAGTCTCTCCGCTATAAGCATACTTGTCCTTCTTTCTGCTATCTTCTATTCTAACTTAATTTCGAGAAACGTGCATAGGCCTCATTCCATGCGGATTGATTGGTGTTATCTGGCTCGTAGGTTTCCAGAGGAAAGGAATTACGGACGGCTGCGCGCGCCTCGGCGAGGTTAAAGAATACACCTGCTGCGATTAGCTGCACCAGAACATTGCCGATGGCGCTGCCTTCCGTTGGGCCTGCCCAGACGGTTTTCCCAATCGCATTCGCTGTAAATTGGCACAATAACGTATTGTTTATTCCTCCGCCTGTCATGTGGAGACCATCAAAGGATTTATTTGCTAGTGTTTCGGTTAAGTCAAGATCCATTTTATATTTCAATGCTAGGCTTTCTAGGATGCAACGGATGATTTGACCTTCCGTTTGCGGCTCAGTTTGTCCGCTTTCCTTACAGTATACCTTAATTTGAGCAGGCATATCTCTTGGATTCAAGAACATGCCATCATCTGGATTAACTAGGCATAAAAATGGTTCCGCTTGCTCTGCTTTTATAACCAAATCAGCAAATGAATGTACGTTTCCTGCTTTATCCCAAGTACGTTTGCATTCTTGCAGCAACCACAAACCCATAATATTTTTGAGTAAGCGGAATGTACCTTCCACGCCGCCTTCATTGGTGAAATTATGCTTTAAAGCCAATTCATCCAATACGGGACGACTTAGTTCTGTTCCAAGTAAGGACCATGTCCCGCAGATCAGGTAAGCAAAATTCTCTGATACAGCAGGTACGGCAGCAACAGCTGAAGCCGTATCATGCTCACCCACTGCAATAACAGGTATGGAGTTTACACCTAATTCTGCACAAACAGATGCTTGCAGTCCGCCTACGGCTGAGCCTGGTGTAACAATATCAACCAATAACTCACCAGGTAAATCTAGAACCTCCAATAAATCACGATCCCAGTTGCCTGAGATCGGATTGTACATTTGGGTTGTGCTGGCATTGGTGAATTCACTATGCATTTCTCCAGTTAAGAAGTACCTCAATAGATCCGGAATCATCAACAGCTTCTTGCCATACTTAAGCGCAAATGCATCTGTTTGCTTCATAGCAACAAGCTGATAGAGCGTATTAAACGGCTGAAATTGGATACCCGTACGAGCGAAAATTCGTTCCTTACCAAGCTGCTGCAATACTTTTTCCATCACACCGTTATTGCGACGATCCCGATAATGTGTTGGATTCTCGACTAACTCGCCTTGAGCGCCAATGATACCGAAATCCACTGCCCATGAATCAATGCCTAGGCTTTGTATGTGAATTTGCTTTTGCTTTGCTTTGAGAATACCTTGTTTAATTTCATGATATAACCGCAAAATATCCCATTGCAGTCGATCACCCACGAGAACAGGGTCATTGGGGAAACGATGAATTTCTTCCAATTTCAAAAGCTCTCCATCCCACTGTCCGATCACCGCCCTGCCGCTGGATGCGCCGAGATCGAACGCCAAAACGCTCGTCACTGCTTTTGTCACCAGCTCATCCCGCCTTTACCACGAGCTAGAATTGTCTCTCCGTAACCACTTGCTAAATAAGCTTTCATCGGGTCAACAGCAACGCCCATTTCTTCACGAACGGCGCGTAACAAAGGCGCAACATCGAATTCAAAGGCCTTGCGCACTGCGTTTTCGGCAGCCATTACATCCTGCTTCGCTTGGGCTTGCTTCACTTCATTTAAATCAATCAGTAATGCTTTCGCAAACTGGGTCTGTACATTTAAAATGGAACGAATCATAGCGGGAATTTTTGGCTCGATATTATGACTTTGGTCGATCATATAAGCAATACCTTCAGCAGTTCCACGAACGCCAGCATCAGTATCTGCGTGAGCATCCAATATTTGATAACAGATGAGGAAAAGCTCATAAGGATTAACAGAGCCAACAATTAAATCGTCATCTCCGTATTTACGTGAATTGAAATGGAAGCCGCCGAGTTTTTGCTCACCTAATAAGTAAGCCACAATATGCTCAATATTCACACCCTGCGCATGATGTCCCGTATCGACCAATACCTGTGCTTGCTTACCCAGCTTATTGGCCATATTAAAGGCCATTCCCCAATCAGCCAAATCCGTATGATAAAAAGCCGGCTCGTAAAATTTATATTCAATCAACATCCGCATATCTACATCCATAGCATCATACATTTCTTTCAATGATTGATGCATCCACTTTACTCTTTGGCGAATATCGGCTTGACCTGGATAGTTGGTGCCATCTGCAAACCACAAGCTGATATCTTTAGAACCTACGATTCGGGCAATATCTACACACTCTAACAAATGATCGGTCGATTTGCGTCGTATTACCGCATTGGAGTTGGTTACACTCCCAAAAATATAATCATCGTCTTGAAATAAATTTGGATTTATCGTACCAATAGATACACCTAGATCCGAAGCGAATGTTTGCAATTGGGCATAATCATCCACTTTATCCCAAGGAATATGGATAGCTACAGAAGGACATATTCCAGTGAATTTTTGCACCTGAGCTGCATCTTCAAACTTTTCGAAGGTATTGCGCGGTACGCCAACCTGCTTGAACGTTTTAAAACGAGTACCTTGGTCCGCATACCCCCATGATGGTGTTTCTATTTTGAAAGCTTTAAGCTTGGCTTTGACAGCTTCAACATCAATGCCTCGATTTTTTTGCTGTTCTTCAAAAAGTACATAGGCGCGATCACTCATAGTACACGACCTCTCTCATTTATTATTTTCGATTACCGTGTGAAAGCTGCTGGAACGCCGCCATCAACAGTCAGCATACAGCCTGTCGTTTTTTCCGATTTGGAGGAAGCCAAATACGTAATGGCATCAGCAATATCTTGCGGGAAAATATTAACAAGCAAGGTCGTGCGCTTGCGATAGTATTCTTCCAATTGATCCGGAGCAATACCATAAGCCGCTGCTCTTTCATTTCTCCAACCAGAGTTCCAAATCGCGGAGCCTTGTAGTATAGCATCTGGTAATACAGAGTTGACACGGATACCGAATTCTCCACCCTCTGCTGCAATACAACGAGCCAAATGAATTTCGGCTGCTTTAGCTGTGCTGTAAGCTGATGCATTCTTACCTGCATAAACCGAGTTTTTCGAACCAACGAATACCATGTTACCACCAATGGCTTGTTTTTTCATCACGATAAATGCTTCACGAGCGACTAAAAAATAGCCTGTGCTTAGTACATTCATGTTCAAATTCCATTCTTTCAAGGAAGTTTGATCAAATGGAGAGGATGTCGCTAATCCAGCATTGTTCACTACGATATCAACACCACCAAATGCAAGTGCCGTGGCTTTGAAAGCAGCGATGACAGCTTCTTCACTTGTCACATCCATTTTAACAGCTATAACGCGAATGTCGCCATATTGTGCATTGATTTCAGCAGCTACCTTTTCAGCGCCTTCCAAGTTCAAATCTGCGATGACTACATGCGCACCTTGGGAAACCAATGTACGTGTAGTCACGCTGCCAATACCGCCTGCTCCACCTGTTACAAAAGCAATTTTACGAGAAAATTCTGCTTCTGCCGGGGCTAAAGTCAGCTTGTATAACTCCAAAGGCCAATACTCTACATTATAAGATTCATTCGCGCTCAAAGAAACGAATTCACCCAAAGCAGTAGCTCCACGCATAACCGCAATCGCACGGTGATAAAGCGCTCCACTCAATTGTGACATCGTCCAGCTTTTCCCTGTGTTGATCATCCCGATTCCTGGAACCAGGATAACACGAGGCGCAGCTTCGAACATTACATCGCCTTCCGTTTTGTTTGCTTCAAAGTAAGCTTTATATTCAGCATCAAATTGCGAAATACCCTCTTGGATTTTTTGCAGAAGCGCTTCAACATCATTGGATTGTGGATCCCAGTCGATGAAAAGCGGCAGCATTTTCGTATGAACCAAATGATCTGGACAAGCAGCGCCAACCGAGGTTAATTTAACAGCATCTTTGCTGTTTACAAATTGCAGCACATCTGCGCTATCGTCATGTGTTAAAATCATTTTCTTTTGTTTGCTCACTGCACCGCGGAGTGCAGGCATGATTTGCACGGCAATTTCTTTACGCGCTGTTTCGGTCAAAGCATTATATTTCGTCCCACCAAACAGTGTAGCTTCATTAACTTGTGATTCAATATAGGACTCTGCTTCTTGGATAATTGCAATTGTTTTGGCATAAGCTTCTTCGGATGTTTCTCCCCAAGTAACTAAACCATGCTTTTCCATCAATACTAGCTCAGCATTGGGATTGTTACGAACGCCTTCAGCAATCATTTTTGACAATGTGAATCCAGGACGGATGTAAGGTACCCAAACATAGCGATTGCCATAAATTTTATCAGCAATAGCTTTACCGTTATCTGCGCAACAAATCGAAATGATTGCATCTGGATGTGTATGATCCACATGTTTATAAGGTAAAAATGCATGCAGCAAAGTTTCAATCGAAGCACGCGGATGTTTACCGTCAACCATAGAGTTAACCAAGTAAGGGACCATTTCTTCATCTGGCATCACATCACGCTCGAACAAAGGACGTACATCATCCATTCTCAATGCTGTGAAATGCTTAGCTTGCATAGTTCCAAGATCTGAACCACTCCCCTTAACCCACATTACCTCAACTTTCCGACCACGGAAATCCGTAATCGTTGTTTTCATTGAAGTGTTGCCGCCTCCCCAATTACAAACAGCACGATCTGTTCCTAGTAAGTTTGAGCGATAGGCTAATTCATCTAATCCTGGTGTTAATGCTTGTGCTTTTTCTTGGTTCCATAAGCTTTTTGGCATGTCATGACCTCCGTATTGTTTTGAATTAATTTTTGTTTTTCTTTGAATTTAAGTATATCACATTTGATTTTCTTTGGATATAACCTTTGAAATAATTTGTTTTCTTTAACAATTTACGCAGTTATTTAATAATTTTTGATGGTTCTTTCGTTCTCTTTTATGTATAATTAACTTTATAATAAAACGAAAAACAGCTAAATTTTATGAATTATTTTCTTTAAATGGGAACTAACGTTTGGTATAATTGCATTATTACATATTAAGGATGGTGAAAGTATGGAATTGGAAATACTAAACAAAATTTTAGAAAAGGTTGAGCATTTGGATGTTCGGCTGAACTCACTTAGCAGTGAGGTAGGCTCACTCAGCGTTCGGGTGGACTCACTTAGCAGTGAGGTGAGCTCGTTACGCAGTGAGATGAATGAGAAGTTTGACATGGTAGATGCTAGGTTTGAACAATTGCAAGAATCCGTAAACCGCATTGAAACGACTCAACAGGAAGACGTTCTTTCTATTTTAGATCACATTCATATAAAGTTCGAAGATACAGCCAAAAAATCCGATATCGTTAGTTTCCAAGCTGATATTGAATTTATTGTGAAAGAAAACTCTCTATTCACACTAGAGTTAGATCGATTAAAAAGACATGTTTTTGCATAATAGGGATGAGGATTGGATTAGCTGTGGGTGATGAGCACGTTGGCAATTGGACGTATGTTTGTCGATTTGGTTAAAGCAAAATAATTTTAGATAATGCCTATGTTAGGCACACAATAAAAACGCAGCCGTTTTTTTAATAAAAACGACTGCGTTTTTATTCATGTTACCCGCTGCTTTATCTACTTGACTAATTTAATAAATCGTTTATACGCTTATTCCCAAACCTCGTATTCCTTAGGCTCATAAGTCAACACAGGAAAAGAACGTCTTACAAGCTCACGTGCTTCCTCCATATCAGCCAAATGATCAATGGCCGTAAATTGAACAAGCATATTTCCAATTGCGCTCGCTTCTATGGGTCCTGCCCAAACCGGACGACCGATGGCATTCGCAGTGAATTAACAGAGCAATTCGTTTTGAATCACGCCCCCCGACCATATGAAGTCCTTCGAAGCTAGATTCCGTCAGCATTTCTGCTTGCTCAACGGATGCACGGTAGCGCAAAGCCAAGCTTTCCAGAATACATCGCACGACTTCGCCTTCCGTTTGCGGAATAGGCTGTTTCGTTTCGCGGCAAAATGCTTGAACTTCTTCAAGCATATCCTTCGGATTCATGAATCGCAAGTCATCTGGATCTACAATACTGCGGAAAGCCGGAGTAATCTCAGCATGCTTGACCAAATCGCTAAAGGAAATAACATTTCCCTTCGCATCCCATTCCCGCTTACATTCCTGCAGCAGCCATAAACCCATAATGTTTTTCAGCATCTGATAGGTATTGCCAACGCCACCTTCATTCGAGAAATTATTCTCTAATGTTTCAGGCTTTAACGACGCTTCTTGTAGCTCTGTCCCGAGCAACGACCACGTTCCACAAGCCAAATAGGCAAAGGTGGAGGAATGTGTCGGTACAGCCGCCTATAGCAGACTCTGTATCATGAGAACCGACAGCAACCGCCTTTATTGCAGGTACATCCAGTTCCTCGCATACCGCTTTTGATAAATCAGCAAAATGAGTACCCGGCAATACCGAGTTCAGAAAAATAGATGAAGGTATCCCCAATCGATCCATTAGTGCAGTGTTCCAGTTTCTAGTTGTCGGATCAAACAGCTGCGTAGTTGTTGCCATCGTGAACTCACAGATCTTCTCGCCCGTGAGAAAATACATTAACAAGTCGGTGTTAAAAGCAAAGTATCTGCTTGCTCCAGCTTGGGTGAATGGGCTTTTTTCATCGCATAGAGCTGATAAAGTGTATTAAATGGCATGAACTGCAGACCGCTTTGGAGAAACAGCTTTTCTTTTCCGATCAGGGAATTAACTTCTTCAATTAATCCCTCTGTTTGTGAGTCGCGATAATGATAAGGATTGCCCAAAAGCTCCCCATTGCGGTCCAGTAAGCCAAAGTCAACACCCCAAGTGTCAATACTGAAGCTTTCTGGCTGAAAGCCATCTTGAAAAGCTTTACGAATACCCGTCTTCACCTCTGACAGGAGTAATAAAATATCCCAGTGCAAGTGGTTTCCGATGTGTACTGGTCCATTGGAGAAACGATGAATTTCTGTGATTTTCAAAACAGGCTTTCCATGATCAATTGGAATTAGCTCGCCAATTAACGCCCTGCCACTGCTAGCACCTAAGTCAAAAGCCAAAACACTCGCGGTTTTATTCACTCAAGCCCACCGCCTTTTTCATATGAATATCCCTTATACCTAGGCAACAATCTATGATTTCATCTGCTGTAAAAGCTTGATCCGATAATCTTCGCTTTCCAATGAGGCGATTTCCGCATACTCTTCGTCAGTCAGAACCTTCAGCTTGCCTACCGCGCTTGCGATCATGTATACCTTCGCGCTTTCTTCCACAACCTGTGTTCGATAATACGCTTCGCGCAAATTACGACCCGTAGTCACCAAACCATGATTCCCTAACAAAAGCGAGCTGGCTTCGTTCACTTTATCAGCTACCGCAACGGCTAGTAAATCAGTTGTTGGCAGAACATAGGGGATATAGAGTGTCTTACCTACAAGTGCAGCTTGGTCTGGAAACATCACAGGGAGCTCCTGAGCAACTAAGGTAAAAGCGATACAGTTAGAAGGATGCGTGTGCACAATCGCGCCCATATCCGGCTTTTTCCGGTAACAGAAAAGATGCATTAATACTTCAGAGGATGGACGAAGACCAATATCCGTAATTTCACCCGTCGGAATATCCACTTCAACCCATTGCTCTGGAGCAATTTCTTCTATCGCAAAGCCACTCGGTGAAAGATACATTTTATCACCTACACGTGCGCTGATGTTCCCACCAGGTCCAACCACAAGCTTATCTTGTACAGTCTTCAGCGCATATTTACAAAGCTCATTGCGAATATCCAGGTTATTCATGAGAAGTCCCTCCAAAGTTATGCTTTAGCAAAACTTGCATCGTAAGCATTCCTTATTTATATAACGGTCCGAAGTTGGTACAAGCACGATAGTCGCCTGCCTCCAAGCTATCTGTGCCGAATAATCCCCAAGCACGCGGGCGGAAAATTTGTTCTTCTGGCACATTGTGCATGTTGACAGGAATACGTAAGATCGATGCTAATGTAATAAGGTCAGCACCAATGTGTCCATAGCTGATAGCACCGTGATTAGCTCCCCAATTGTCCATGACATCATAGACGCTCTTGAAAGCACCTTTTCCAGTAATAGTCGGCGCAAACCAAGTTGTTGGCCACGTGGGATCGGTACGTTGATCCAAAGTATCATGAACATTTTCCGGAATATCAACGGAATACCCCTCAGCAATTTGCAGCACAGGTCCGATGCCTTTTACCAAGTTAATCCGTGACATCGTCATCGGCATACCTCCGCGTGTCAAAAAGTCAGAGGAATATCCGCCTCCTCGGAAGTATTCAAGCGAAGCCGGCCTCCATGAGGTTGCATCCAAACAGCTTTGAGCTTCTACATCTGAAATTTCCCAGAAAGGCTTCATCGCAGGCTTGCCAGCTTTCTGTTGTTCACCCGTTCCATCCAAGGTAGCAGACCCTGAATTGATAAGGTGCAGCAATCCGTTTGCTGCCGCTCCTTCCAGCTCATAATTCGTTACGTGTTTTACGGCATCTGGGCTCCAATACGTCCGAACATCAGCAAAAATTTGTGCAGTGTTGGTTAACAAGTAACCAAACAGCATACTAATACCATTCAAGCTATCATTTTCCGTAGCTACCATGAAAGGAGAACGAATCCCGTTCCAATCAAAGGAAGAATTTAAGATAGCTTCCATGAAATCTCCATTTGGAAAATAATCCGTCCATTGACGCTGTCCTTGAAAGCCGGATGCAAGCGCGTTATGCCCAAGCGCTTCTTCACCGAAACCAAGCTCGGCTAGACGTGGATTGCCGATCATCAAATCACGGGCGATGATCGTCATTTTCACAACGGTTTCCCAATCCTTTTCTTTTTGCTCACGTGATGTTTGAATTTGAGCCTGATTATTATCCGGACCTTCCTTGCAGTTCGCTTTCACCCATGCAAGTGCTTTTTCAAATTCAACTTTATCGTAAATGCCTTCATCTATACGGCGAATAAACTCTGACATGTCAATGTATTCATTACGCATACCCAAATATTCTTGGAAGAAGGTTTCATCAATAATGGACCCTGCAATTCCCATGGATACTGAGCCCATGGCTAAGTATGATTTGCCGCGCATAGTTGCTGCCGCCAAAGCAGCTTTAGCAAAGCGCAATAGTTTATCTTGTACATCCTCTGGAATGGTATCATCCCCAGCATCCTTAACATCCTTGCCATAAATACCGAAAGCAGGCAGACCTTTTTGAGCATGACCTGACAAGACAGCTGCCAAATATACGGCTCCGGGACGACCTGTTCCATTAAAACCCCAAACGGCTTTAGGTATCGCAGGATCCATGTCCATCGTTTCAGCGCCATAACACCAGCAGGAAGTGACTGAAATGGAAACACCTACACCGGAAGCCCTAAATTTAGTCGCGGCTGCTGCTGCTTCGGCAACACCGCCGATACAGGTATCTGCAATCACACATTCCACAGATTCCCCATTCGAATACCGCAAATTTTCCGAAAGAAATTTGGCAACAGACTTAGCTAGATTCATCGTTATATCTTCAAGCGACTCACGCACACCATTTCTTCTGCCATCAATTGTGGGTCGAATACCTATTTTGGGAAAGCCATCTTTCCATCTAAAATCCACTGTCATTACAAACCATTCCTCTCCAATTATAAAAGGGTTACCGATAACCCTAATTTAGCAAGATAAATGCTTGCTGTCAATCCTTAAGTTATGTAAGATAAGACAAAACAGATAGAAATGGGGCTAGCGGAATGGTGACAATCTATGACATCGCCAAAAAAGCGAATGTGTCCGCGATGACAGTCTCTAAAGTAATCAATCAGACGGGTCGAATCAGCGAAAAAACACGGGAAAAGGTCAGACTCGTGATGGAAGAATTAAACTATGTGCCTAACCAAATGGCACGTGGGCTTGTTCTACAGCAAACGAATATTTTGTTTTTATTGATTACGGATATTACCAATTCATTTTATACAACTTTAGCCAGAGGTGCCGAGGATGCTGCCAAAAAACATGGCTATCGCCTGCTTTTCGGAAATAGCGATGAGAATCTCGTTAAAGAGAGTGAGTATGTGGACACCATACTTGGAACTCGAGTAGATGGCGTTCTATTCTCTCCTGCAGGGGATCGCTCGTTGCTCAATTTAGAAAATTTACGCATGCACAAGGTTCCTTTTGTGCTTCTTGACCGCGAAGTCCCAGGCATTGAATGTGACGTGGTGCTTGGAGATAGTAAAGAAGGGGCTCGACAGCTAGTTGAGCATATGATTGCTAATAATCATCATTTGATTGCTTTGGTCAATGGGTCTTTGGAGGTTTCTAGCGCACGATTGCGGCAGCAGGGTTACTTGGACGCTCATAAACTAAACGATCTGGATGCACAAGAAGGCTATATGCTCGAATTAAGCTACGAAGCACATAGTGATGTTACAACGATTGAAACCTGGTTTAAGGGATTATTTCCCCAACCAACAGCGATCGTAGCCGGAAACAATGTATTTGCAGTCGAGACTATTCGTGCCATTCATAATTGTGGTTTACGTGTTCCGGAGGATATCTCAGTAGCATGCTTTGATGATTTAGGGGCTATTTCTGAAATTACACCCTTCCTCACCGTAGTTGCACAACAAGCTTATCAGTTTGGGTATATGGGTGTCCAATTATTGATTGAACGTATTCAGGAACGAGAAAGCAGTAAGCCTTGGAAAAAAATCATTTTACCTGTAGAGCTTAAAGCGAGGAAATCCGTTAGGTGTAAAGACGTTGAATAATTTCTTATAATCGATATTTTATTTTAAGAAGCGCATCTTGGTCTCTAGTGTCGGCATCATACATTCCGTTTTTTGGCCAAACCATTTGTAGCGATTTCTCGCTATCCATTCATAGATAGGATCTCTAAGAAACCTCGGGATGACCATAAAAATAGCTAGAACTGGCCATAAGCCTGGTAATTTCCGTGCCACTAATAATGCAGCTGTAGACTTGGTATAGAGCTTGCCATTCTGAATCAAGATAATGGTATTGATTTCCTTAGTTGATAGGGGGTACTGTTTCAATAATTGATCTCCTGCGTCTGACTGCAAAGCAGCATAATAAAAATAGCGGTTTGGATCACGTGGAATCATAAATTTCACAACACGATTACAAAGATTACATACGCCATCGAATAATATAATCCCGTGCGAAGATAAATCTTTTTCCATAGCAATGCCTCCACTTTTAGAAAATAAAATGTTAAGTTTGGAGTGACGAATCATGCAATTATTAGAGCAAACGAAGCATCGCCCCTATCCACTTTCATCTAGGCCATGGATGATGACACAAACCTGGAATCGCTTACTTTTCGCCCACTGGCCCGTACCTATTTCATTGCTGCAGCCCTATATTCCTTCCGCTATAACAATGGACACCTACGACGGAACTGCTTGGATCAGTGTGATACCCTTTGAAATTAGTCATTTACGCGCTCGCGGACTTCCGCCCATTCCTTTTACGACCTATTTTCCAGAAATCAATGTAAGAACCTATGTGGTGAAAGACAATAAGCCCGGCGTGTTTTTATTTAGTCTAGATGCAACGAATCCCTTGGCGGTAACTGCTGCTCGAGCTTTTTTCTATCTGCCTTATTATAACGCGAATATTCAAGTGGTTAAACAACAAAACTCGGTTCATTATAAAAGCCAACGTACCCATAAAAATGCGCCGACTGCCAGCTTTTCTGCGCAATATCGCCCGACATCTCCTATATTTCAAGCACCACAGGGATCTTTAGATGATTGGTTAACAGCACGTTATTGTCTCTATACATATCATAAAAATCAGCTGTATCGTGGTGAAATTCATCATGCCCCATGGCCTATGCAGCAAGCAGAGGCTGAAATTTCCAATAATGCGATGCATCCTCTTCTTTCTTCAAACATACTACAGACCCAGCCGATTCTCCATTATGTCCATCAGATTACAGCCTTATTTTGGCTCTTAGAAAAAATATAAATTGAATTTCCTTTGTACTTCATGTATTTTCAGTGAATTTTCAGTTTGTTTTCATTTTATTTTAAGCTGAATGGGTTAGTATGAGGGAATGAAATGAAATTTTCGATGAGATGAAATGAGGCGGTCCCAATGATGGCACGAATGGGTAATAAACTAATTGCTATATGCTCAGCAGCGATCGGAATTATTTATGCGGCCGGTTATCTTGTAACAGAAACCACAGCAGCGGATACAGTTCAGAATGAAATCGCTATGACCCAGTCAACTTCAGCTCCATCTAGTAAGCCTTCAGAACAATCTATTCAATCTCAACAAGCAGCTCCAGTTACTTCACAAAATACTGAAACTGCCGATGCAACAACCGCACCTGCGCCAGTCACTCAACAAGCAGCAACCAGCAAGCCTATACCAACAAATAAACCTAAAACGCCTGCTCCGATAACAGCTAAACCGCAAAATATGAAGCCTACTCCTACATCTACTCCATCGCCTTCCCATACTCCAAGTCCTAGCCCGCAGCCTACACCAATTGTGCAAGACCAAAAGTATCAAGATGGGACCTATGCGGGTTCTGGAACGAATCGTTTTGGCACAGTTGAAGTTGAAGTAACTATTGAAAAAGGGAAAATAGCCAACGTCGACATCACAAGCAGCCGAACTCGCTATCCTCAAAGATATATCGATCCCTTGCCCGCTGAAGTGGTTGATTCGCAGGATTATAACATTGATGCCGTTAGCGGTGCAACCAGGAGTTCAGAGGATTTCATTAATGCTGTTAGAGAAGCTCTGTTGCAAGCAGAAGGAAATAATTAAATGGTGAAGCCGCAAATATGGGAGCATGCTGCGCTTCACATGGACACCGTTGTCCAAATGAAGGTCGTTTCGGCTCAAAGCGAGGCATCCATTCGACATGCACTAAGCCTAGCATTTGCAGCCTTTTGTTCCGTCGAGGAAGCATGCAGCCGCTTTGATCACAAGAGTGAACTCAGACATTTAATGACCCAGATCGATATTCCCGTTGCTGTCAGTCCTATTTTATTCGAAGCACTAAGGTTTGCTTGGGAGGTTGCTAGCCTGACTGATGGTGCTTTTGATCCTACTGTTGGACATATCATGGAAGCTCATGGCTTTAATCATCATTACCTCACTGGCGAAGCAACCCGCACAGCTATTTTGGCAACAATATCTATAAGTTATTTAGACATCCTACTTGACGAAGAACAACGTACAGTACGATTGCTTAAACCAATGGTCATAGATTTGGGTGCAGTAGCCAAAGGCTTGGCCATCGATTTAGCTAAAAAAGAACTACAGCACTTTGAAGGATTTATTATTGATGCTGGTGGGGATGTATGGGTTAGCGGATTAAACGAGCGCGCGGAGCCTTGGCTAGTAGGGGTTCGTCATCCGATCAAGAAGGATGAACTGTTTTGCACACTTAACCTTACGGATGCAGCCATTTGCACCTCAGGAAATTACGAACGATTAAGTACTACAACAGTCAACGCTCATCATCTCATGGATCCGAAAACCCAAACATCTGCGCATGGAATCATAAGCTGTACGGTTGTTGCGCCTTATGCCATGATGGCCGATGCTTTCTCTACAGCCGCCTTAATTCTGGGTGCTGAAAAAGGACTAAATCTATTAGAAAATATAGAAATAGATGGATTATGCATCACTTCATCACTCGAAGTTTTCATGACTCGAAAAATGCAAAAGCTGACGAAGCTGGTTTTACTCAAGTGAAGTAAAAAGGAGCATCTATATGAGCAAGCTTAATGATAAGGCAAATGCGGGAGCCCGTACACAAAAGTTCATTATCACACCAAAAGGGTACATCCTGATGGTTTTATTCTTCATCACAGGCATTGCCGGCTTACATACAACAGCCTATAGTGGCTTTATTAACGCAGGCGCGGCAATCACCACTGCCGTTATCCTCGATCTCATTGGTGGCATGCTTATTAAACGCAAGCGAATGCTGCCGGACGGAGCGATCATCACAGCATTAATCGTCTCTCTTGTTTTAAGTGCCAATGTATCCTGGATTATTGCTGCATCAACAACCGCAATTGCGATTGCCTCTAAATTCATCCTTCAAATCAAGAAAAAGCCAATCTTTAATCCTGCCGCTTTTGGCTTACTGATGGCGATCCTCTTCTTTTCTACCCAACAGGATTGGTGGGGAGGCTTTTCTTCGTTTCCAGCCTGGTGTATCGGATATGTGCTGATAGGCGGCTATTTGGTTACAAGTCGCTCGAATAAATTCCCACAGGCATTTGCCTTTTTGACCCTCTATTTTAGTTTATTTTTAGCAATGGCCCTCTGGCATATGGAAGATGTTAATGAAGTGTTTCGAGTTCCGTTTATCAACTCAGCTCTATTTCTTGCATTTTTCATGGTGACCGATCCGCCGACATCTCCGGGAAAGTATAGAGATCAAATCATTTTCGGAGCTATTGTCGCCATTGTCAGTGTAACGATTAACATTCAATTTGGCGGGCTATCCTATTTACTGGTAGGATTATTAGCAGCAAATCTATGCCATGCCGTGTATTCTGCACAAAAAAAGAAATATTCCAAAACCCGTTTAAATTAATAAATGAAACAAAAATGGATCCTTATTCAGTTCCATATAGTTGATTCCATTCGCAAGCATCCGTGCAATTAACGGTTCGTAATCTTCTTTGTTTTTCAACTCAATCCCAACAAGCGCAGGCCCATTATCCTTGTTGTGCTTTTTCGTATATTCGAATCGGGTTATATCATCGGTGGGACCCAATACATTATCGAGAAATTCTCTTAAAGCGCCCGCCCGCTGCGGGAAATTTAATGTAAAATAATGCTTCAAACCTTCATAAATGAGCGAGCGTTCCTTGATTTCCTGCATGCGATCAATATCATTATTGCCTCCGCTAATGATGCAAACGACGTTCTTCCCTTGGATTTGATCTTTATACTGATCTAATGCGGCAATCGCCAACGCACCTGCCGGCTCTGCAACAATCGCGTTGCGATTGTACAATTCCAGAATCGTGGTACAAACCTTTCCTTCCGGCACAAGCAAGATTTCATCCAAAACCTTACGACAGATTTGATAGGTTAACTCGCCTGCCCTCTTCACGGCCGCGCCATCGACGAAGGTTTCAATTTGGTCTAAGGCTACTACTTGCTGTTGGGTAAAAGCTTCCTTCATGGATGCGGCTCCTAGCGGTTCAACCCCGATCATAATAGTCTCTGGATGTACGGCTTTAACATAAGTTCCTACGCCAGCAATTAGCCCGCCACCCCCTATCGTTGCAAATATAAAGTCGGGCACACACTTCATTTGCTGCATAATTTCTACACCAACCGTTCCATTACCCGCAATAATACGGCGATCATCAAACGGATGTACAAACTGCATACCGCCTCTCACACAAGCCTTCATGGCTGCCGCATAAGCATCATCAAACGTATCTCCCTGCAAAATAACCTCTACATACGACCCCCCGAACATTTTTACTTGACTTATTTTTTGACGAGGCGTTGTGGTTGGCATATAGATTTTCCCTTGGATCTGCAAAGCATGGCAAGCATAAGCAACCCCTTGGGCATGGTTGCCTGCACTGGCGCAGACAACACCTTGCTCTCTTTCTATCTCGGACAAACCTTGAATCAAATGGTAAGCGCCTCTGATTTTGAAAGAGCGTACCACCTGTAAATCCTCCCGCTTCAAGTAAACATTACACCGATATTGAGCGGATAAAACCAAATCTTTTTGCAATGGCGTACAAGTGATCACTTCCTGCAAGCTCACCTGTGCTTCAGCGATGTCCTCTAGCCGAACTTGAGGATTAAATGTATGTGTATTCATACCTTTCCCTTCTTTCTTTTCCTATTTATGAACATAAAAAATCCCGCCCCTGAAAGGGACGAGATGAACTCGCGATACCACCCTAATTCCAATTTTCACTTTGGCAAGGGAAAACGGCTTCGCCGTCCTTTTAGGACGAGTGCGTTTACCCAGAAATATAAGATCAGTATAAGCGTGAAACTTATACTTTCTTATATTTTAAAAAGTGAGCTTGGCTCCTTAGTCAACGTACAAACATACGTGTTCCCTGTAACGGTGGATTTCCGATAAAGCTTACTCGGTTCAGCTTTACTTCTCAGAGATGATTTTCAGTAATGGCTTGAACATCGGCTTTCAGCGGTTACCGACTCTCTGAGGGACAAGGGCACAACCTACTCTTTCTCTTCAACGAATTTGTCTTAGTCTACCTCGTTTTCTTATGGCTGTCAATGATAATTTAAATCCACTTTTTTAGTAGAATTTTAGAAAGTAAACCGCTGCTGCAAAATGAAGCAGGATTAGGGACGGAATTCCATATTGAAAGCTTGGATGCTGCGTCTTATGCCTAAACAACCTTAATCATACACAAAGCATAGGCAACAAGTGATTGTCAATGTTTTAGATGTGTATTTCAGGAGAATAGACACAATTGAAATCATCCCTTTAATTGAATTAATTATTTACAATGAGTTATCCTTCAATCATAATATAGTTGTATATATTGTAGGGGGGATTATCATAAATTACACCACTCTTCTAAGCATCGCAAATTTAGTTGAAGAAAATACTAGATTAATGACTTACGCAAAATATTATAAATCATTAGAAATAAGTGGATTACATTATGTTCATTTTAATACTAAATCTAATTCGTTAGCCATCATAAAGTTTGATCAACAAACCCATCATATTGCTACTGCTTACCTTATATTAGGTAAGCAGGTAAACAAAATTAATACTATGCGCGGAAAAGCCCAGGATATAAAAAAGTTTTTAGATTATCTTTATCTTTGGGGTTTAGAGGATTTAAAGGGGGACCTCTTAGTAATCCTCCGAGGTTTTGTCGACTATCTTAAATTATTAGAACCTAACCCCATATTTATTAAATATGCAATAGAATGGTCCATTTTAACAGAAGTACCTTTACATAAAACAGCAAGTTCTCTAGGTAAAGTAATTACGGTAGATAACCATCGCTTAGGAAATCTGCAACAGTCCGGATGGAGCCACTATCCTAATAGTGCCATAAATAAAATAGCTGGTACAGTATTAGACTATTTAGTTTTTCTCAAAAGACGTGTAGTCAATTATCAAATGATTGATATAGATTCACTCCCCTTTAAATCGAATAAGATCCAGACCATTCTTTCAGGCACATTGGGTTCAAAAAATATTTTCACCTTTGACTTAGGGAGTATTACCCAGAAAAAAAATGAAAATGGTAAAATTAAAAGTCTTTTACTAGATTCGGTTCCAACCCCTGAACAAGCCAATAAATTTGAACAGGCAATTGAGTATAATTTATTGGCTAATGCTAATAAATAAAAAAAAAACTCTCGTCAAGATCGATTCCTTTTTCACCTTTTACGATATATGGGGCTAAGGGTTAGTGAGGCGGCTGGAATATGGATTGATATTGAAAGTATTCCAAAAGATTTATTCCATATGGACCATCTAGATGCGAAAAGTCTACTTAAAAAAAATATTCAGGGTGACATTAGGTATTCTAATTTGTACGAAGGGTTTTGGGTATGTGAAGTGGTGAATAGAAATAACTTAGATTTTCGTTCTGGTATAAAGAATCGAAACGCCCAGCGAATGATTCGTCTTGATAAAAACTTCTCTGAGGATGATTTTACAATGTTACTATTTGAAGCACTTAGAGAACGAAGAAAATTCATTCGCCATGAAATAAAAGACCACGGATATCTCTTTGTTTCACAAAACCATAAAAATATGGGTGCGTCTATTACTGGGTCTACCATTGCTAGAAAATATGAAAATATAATCAAGAGGAGATTACCACCGGAAGAACAAAATGTATTTCAGCGATTCAGCCCACACTCTTTTCGGCATTTTTATGCAACATATCTAATTCGTGTGTTGCAGAGACCCATCTATGATGTTAGCCGTTCACTTGGACACCAAAATACCGAAATCACGCGAGAAACATATTTGCACTTCTTACCAGAGAGTTACCAAGACTTAGATGAATCTACTTCAAACGACATGGTGAAAACCTTCGGTGTTCACAAGGAGGATATTGATGACTAAGGAATACTCATGGATTCAATGGCAGGAATTCTATCCAATTTTTACAGATTTTAATGATAAGTATTATATTGACGATCCATTATCCCCAAAACTTAGGGAAATTTGGTCGGAAGAATCCGCTGAAAATGCTAGCGTACTCGTCAGACGAGGCATGCTATCTGAACAACGCATTTCACAACAGCGTCCGCTTGTATTACACTCGGATAATGGCAGCCCGATGAAGGGTGCTTCGCTATTAGAAACCTTGTATCAGCTGGGTATAACGCCTTCAAAAAGCCGTCCTAGAGTGAGCAATGATAATCCCTACGCAGAGTCTATATTTAGAACGTGTAAGTACCGCCCTGACTTTCCATCTAAGGGATTTGCTAATCTAACAGAAGCCAGAACATGGGCGCTATCCTTTGCGCACTGGTACAACAAGGAACACAGACACAGTGGGCTTAATTTCCTAACGCCCAATCAAAGGCATGATGGATCGACAGAGCAGATCTTCGATCAAAGAAGGCAAGTATATGAACAAGCCAAAACCTTACATCCTGAACGCTGGTCAAGGGAAATCCGAAATTGGACATTAGAGGAAGAGGTATGGCTAAACCCAGAACGAGTCAATACAACGATATCTGAAAATAAACGACTTTCTTAACCTATACCTATTTCGACAATATGCGACAACTTACTTGACAACTACCGAAATCATAAACTGTATTATTTGTGCCGCTGACTGCTACTGGACTGGAGATCGCAATATTACCTGGAGTTCCAGAAGCATTTGTTATAACAGTTGCGATTTGAGCAAAATTAGCCGCATCCCCAATTGTAACTGGTTTAGAGAAATAAACTCTAATTGTACTTGTATTAGTTGCAACCACGTTTTCCACTGTGACTTTGTCATTTGTAACTGTAGTAGTTACAACGGTTGATATGTTAGCTGCAGAAGATGATACCACTTTAGTATGATCTACAGTTAAAGTAAATGAACCAAATGCAGGAACGTTGGTTGATTTAAAGAAGTCGGTTGTATTGCCCGTCGTATTAAAAGCTGCACCGGCAGGTATACCAATTATTAATGCATTTGCATTAGAAGGATCTTTATAACCATAAGTTCCATGAATAGAAGCTAAATCAACATCGCCATATTTTGTAGTCATCGTAAATGCCCCGGCAACTAAATTACTTCCAGATGCATTATAAGCTGCTCCATTAACATACAAACCAGCAGAAGAGGAACTTATAGCACCATCATCAGCAGCTCTGTCGAAGTATACTCTTAATGTTTGAACATCAAGCGGTGCACTGAATTCAACTGTTGGTAATGTTGAGCCTGAACCATTACTAACAAACGTTTTTGAAGTTGGCCACCTTCATCTACATGGATCAGAACTTGAAAAAATAAGAGTTTTCTATCAAGATGGGCTAGGGTTTGATATTGTGGAAGATATGCTAGAACAAGCGCTATTCTTTTCTACGATAGTGAGCCCCGCAAAGTAGAGTCACTGCGGCTAATAAAGTCAAAATTGATCCCCTCTTCTACAGCAACAGCGTATATATTTCGGGCAATTTCTCGATTGATTTTTTCCGCTATCTCGGGTTCAAAACTTCTCGTATTCGTTAAAATGTAAAAAACCGAGTTGTGATGTTGGAACGCTCGCGTAGTAATTCTTATTCCATTGCGTTAAAATATAAATATCATGAATCGTTTGAACGCCTGTAGGGTCATCGTCTAACACTACAATTTTTTTATTGAGTGATTCATTCAACTTTGCAATCTCTTTTCTAATTTCAAAAGTAGTAGATTTTGATGATTCCGTTTCTGTTTTCAGCAAAACTCTACCTCCTCGATAGGCTTTTTTGTCTTCATCGTAAATATTTCCCAGTTCTGACGGCTAAAGGTAGCGTTTCTCCTTTTTAATGCAGCTACCCTCTAAAAGATCCGTCTCGATGTGAATATTAATTTTGCTTCATCTTTTTTTGGTATCGCAAGAAAACCGCGCTTATCGGCATGAATCAGCTGACCTGATTTTATATTTCAGCCGAACACTTCTAACTTCACAATTCCAAACCTCTCCCCAAGAAGAGCCCACATTCACTTTATCCAAATCTTGAATTATTACAATTTTAGGTCCCGGGACACTCGCAATATGCTGCAAATTAAAACAATCTCTTGCTATATCAAACCTAATGATTTGCTCCCCTCCATTATAAATCGTCGGTGTATTCAATCTGCCACTCGTGTAGGATAAATGTAACTAGCTTTTTAATTGTCCAGGTTGTAAATCTACACACTTACGATCCTCACGTTTTTTTGATTGTTCCTGCACCAGAATAATAGAAGTCAGTACAAAGAAGATACCTCCAAGCTGCCAAATAGTAAGAACTTCACCAAACAGAAGAACACCCACGAGCGATGCGACAACAGGTTCGAGTGTTGCCGTAATCGATGCACGACTTGACTCGATATAAGACAAACCTATGGTATACAACTCAAAAGCTAATACAGTCGGAAAAAGGCCCAGCCCGATGCCATACAGCCACACTTCCCCACTGTGAAATAAATGCACGACATCCCATAAGTGACTTGCTGGGACTATTGCTATACTCGCAAATAAAAAGGTATATGTTGTAATTGTCAAATGTGAATACTTTTTTAATGCAAATTTTCCAAATATGCTATATAGTGCGTATCCAAATCCAGAACCCAGACCTACAAATAAAGCATAAAGCGAAATGGAGTTACTCTCGTTAGGAATAATTCCTATTACAAAAGCACAACCCAAAAATGTCATCCCTAAAGCAATTATTTTCCGTTTCGTAAACATTTCTTTAAAGAAGATTCGAGAGAGTATCATGACAAATGCTGGCGCGGTATAAAGTAAAATAGCAGCAATCGAAAGAGACGTTTCTTTAATAGCAGTAAAATAACACCAGTTAAAAAGAACAACGCTGAGTATTCCTGTTCCAACAAAGTATTTTCCGTCTGATGGTTTAATGATCAAAAGAGATGGATTCTTAATGACAACAAAAATGAGCAGAATGACATTTGCTGTAATGATACGGATACCTACTACTTGAGTAGGTGTAAAGCCGTGACGGTAAAGCCCCTCCACAAACAACCCAATAATTCCCCATAAGGCGGCACCAACTACGATAGATAGATAAGCCCACTTTTTCATTTCTTTTCTTCTCCAGCCTTCTTATGGTTTTAAAATAGCTCGCCCCGTGGTTTTACGAATAATTAATTTAGGTTCTAACACTACTTGAATAGGCATTGATACTGTATGATTTCCTTCTATTAACAGAAGAAGTTATGGACCCGATATATATGCAATGTTTTTATGTCCGAGCCCAACTAGATGTTCAACCGCTATATATGCACCTTTTTCATTGTCTATGACAATGAAATTTGAATGCTGTTCATCAATACTGCTGTTATATAATACAACAGGAAATTTAGCATCATAGAGTCCTTGATTTTTGTATTATATCTGTTTACAGCTGCAATAATAATGCCATATCTTCGAATTGAAAGACATAATCATTAAGATCATAGTCTTCATCATCAAAGTCATTATTCACTGTCAGTTGATGGACTTTATCCAGTGTCTGTAACACTATACCTTATATTTAAATCATAAAGCCTAGACAAAACGTTAAATAAGTTATACTAATCATTAGACAAATGGTATTGAGAGGTACGCGTATGTTTACTGTTCATGAAGCATTGAAACGTCCAGTTTTTGAAGATGCTATTGTTGTTGCTGGAAACACTGGGTTGAATCGAAAAATACGGTGGGTTCATATACTTGAAATTCCGGATATTGAGAAAAGTATAAGAGGAGGAGAGATGATCCTTTCAACCGGTTTTGGATTGCAATCTCAAAATCCTACGGATACGTATTATTTACAAAGGATGATTGAAAATGCCAATAAGCCAGCAGCAAGTGAAAGCACTTTATGAGTCAAAACTACTAAAAGACTGTGAAGCCAAAGAAATAATTCCCGCATGCGCCTTCACAGGGTGTGGATGTGGGATAAACTGTTGCTTCCCACGCCATTATCGATGATTATTGCACCGTCAAGAACGTGGGAAGCAACACAACTTCTTGCCACAGCAGTCGCAGTAGACTTCGATGTCGACCGAGCGAATTTCCTTATTATATGCATTGAGACGAGGTGGATACTCCAGTAGAGGAATAGACATTGGGTAGAGAGCCATTTGTCCGAATGGCGCATCCAAGCCCAAACAGGACAGATGCCATTTTCTTTGGCTTGAGTGAACTCAGTCCATTTGCCCTTTACTCTAATTTGCCGAAAGAACTATCCCTCTTGTTTTAGTTTGGAGGCGCGTGTCTTAATCATAGCCTGAAGCAGAAACAATACAACTGTAGCAACAATAAGGATAGTCGAAGCTGCAGCAATCGTGGGATCAATTTGAGTTCGCAGATTTTCCCACATTACAATGGGAAGTGTCTTCGTTTTTGCTCCTACTAAAAAGATGGTGACAACCAATTCATCCAGTGAGGTTATAAAAGCAAATAGAACACCAGAAAAAAGAGCGGGACGTATTAATGGAAGTGTAATCTTAAAAAAGGCTCCTAAGGGTATAGAACCCAAGCCTAATGCAGCTAATTCCAGATTTCGATCTATTCCTTTTAGACTGGCAGTTACCGTTATAAACACAATTGGCATAGCCAAAATGGAATGTGCAAGTACCAATCCTACTAAACTATCAATCAAATTCAGCGAAGAGAAAGAATGATAAAGCGCAATCCCAACAATAATAACCGGGATAATCATTGGGGCTACCATTAAGGACATAAAGACCTTTTTTCCAGGGAAGTTTAGTCTAGTGACGCTAACGGAAGCCATCGTACCAAGAATTGTGGATACGATGGCAGTGAATAAAGCAACATTTAGACTACGGAAAAGACTATCTATCCACTCTTGATTTTCGGTAAAGCTATTATACCATCTATTTGAGTATCCAAGAGGCGGAAAATGAAAATAGCTTGCAGATGTAAAGGAGAGGGGGATAACCACCAATATCGGGGAGATGACGGAAAATAGAATGATAGCGACTAATACCTTAAGCCACATTTTATTTCATCTCCTTTAAAACTGGATTATTGCGAATAAGCAATACGGACAAAAATAAAAGCAACAGGGTCACAATAAACAAAACAATAGCAATAGCAGAAGCCATATGCCAATTTAACGTTGTATTTACATTATCTTGAATGAGCATGGATATCATCATATTTTTGGATCCACCAAGTAAAGCCGGAGTAATAAAATAACCTATACCTAGGATGAAAACTAACAATGATCCGGATAGAACACCAGGAAGGGATAATGGAAAAAACACTTGTATAAACGCTTTCCAAGGTCGAGCTCCCATCCCTTGTGCGGCTTGTAGTAATCGTTGATCGATCCCGTCCATGACAGAATACAAGCTTAATACCATATAGGGTAGAAGCACATGCGTCATTCCAATAGTAACACCTGTTGTATTGTAGAGAAGCGATAGAGGTTCATCAATCATTCCTAATTGCATTAGAAATGTATTGATGACTCCTTGATCCTGTAACAATATCGTCCATGCAAAAGTACGAACAAGCAAATTGATCCAAAATGGGATGAGCACCGCACCCAATATGACCTTCTTCCATTTAGCCGATTCTATCCTTACTAACAAATAAGCTACCGGATAAGATAACATTAAAGTAAATATCATCACCAATAAGGCTGTTTTTAAAGTTAACCACAAAACATCCAAATAGACGGGGGTTGAAAATATCCTGAGAAAATATTGCATTGTGAATCCATTTTCATCAAGGATACTAAGCTTAAATAAGCCTAACATGGGCCAAACCATTAGAATGAGAATGTACGCCAAAGGAATCACTAATAAAATCCACTTTAAGGCTGGTATCTGAGTAATCAGGCGGGCAGTGGTTACCCGTTGAACCGGCAACAACACTTCTCTTTTGGTTGCAATCATATATTCCTCCCACTATAAAATAGCCTCTCGGCATTCGCCGAGGCAGATGGAGCAAGGGTTTCCTTGAACCACCACTCTTGCTTTCCTCCCACTTTTGTAGGGGGATTTTTATTTGAACAATGAGATGAATTGGAACTTAAAATTCACCATCTTGTAGTGAATATCTCCTAAAACCTCTTGACTTTCTCGATTCCCCTCCATAATGATCCCGGATGGATATTATTTCCATACTAACCCTTATGGAGTGTTACTTTATGAAACCTGTTTTTGTTCCTCATGTCGACTACCAAAAACACATCATCACCCGGCTTCAAACCCATTACTCCGGCTGGATTCTCGTGATCCACAAAGATCATTGGCCTCTCATCGCCAAGCTCTGGATCGCTGATCTCTCACCGGTCACCACCCTGCTTCGTCCGCTCTATGACTTGAAAGGATCGAAACCTCGTGATCCGGCTTCCATGCTCTGTTCTTATTTGCTGAATCTGCTCGTTCGACCCGAACTGAGCACCACCAAATGGGTCACGGAATTGCATACGGTTCCGCTGTATGCAATCCTCAGCGGCTTCGAACCCGGTGATCTTCCCGGTGTTGGCACCTTCTACGACTTCTTCCGCCGCCTTTGGTCCGCCGAAAAAAAGCATCGTACTTCCAGACGCAAACCTCGTCAAACTCGCAAACGTAAGCCTAAAAAAGGGAAAAAGGGTGAAAAAGCGCCGATTTCCAAACCCGGACGAGTCGAGCGTTTGGTCCGCTGGATGCTCTCTCGGCTGGATCAGAAGTCCGAGCAGCCTACCGATCGTTTATTCGCTTTCTTTGGATCACAATTCCTCGCCGTTTCGGCGAAGCTCGGCCTGCTCGGGGATATGAACCGTCTCAACGCCGCTGGTGATGGAACACCTGTGGTCACTTCGGCCTATCTCCGTAGCAAACCCACTTGTGATTGCCGTGCCCGCGGCCTTGCGGATTGCAACCATCCCCGCCTGTATGCTCAGCCTGATTGCGAACTCAGGATGGGACAGTGCCAGGGAGCGATATTTCAATGGGTATCATCTTTATATGATGAACGCCTCCGACAGCCCCTATGATCTACCTTTATATCCACGTCTGCACCCGGCGTCCCGCCATGATGCCATTAGCTTCGTGGTCACTTCGGTTGAATTCGCGCAACGTTTC
Organism: Paenibacillaceae bacterium; assembly: GCA_040904685.1. Lineage (GTDB taxonomy): Bacteria > Bacillota > Bacilli > Paenibacillales > NBRC-103111 > Paenibacillus_AC. The sequence continues at coordinate 150,364 of JBBDSZ010000019.1, forward strand.
ACCTTGGGCACATTGGACAAAATACTGCTCGATGCCGCTCATGATGCCGAGGCCATTTACCAGTTGATCGTTCATCAACACCAGGAACCGTTCATCGATCTGAATAAGCGCGGCAAGACAAACATCGATCTTGGCGATGGGATGAGTCTTTCTCCCGAGGGTACTCCCATCTGCCCCAAGGGTAGGAAGATGAAACCCAACGGTTTCGACAAATCCCGAAACCGCCGAAAGTGGCGTTGCTCGCCTACTTGCGAATGTTCCACTGCCAAATACGGCCGCGCTTTTCACACTCACAACGGAGAAAATCTCCGTATGTTTCTCAAAGCACCTCGAGAAACCGAGGCGTGGAAGAACATTTACAAACGCCGGACTTCCGTGAAACGCTCCAACAAACGCGAGAAGATTGACTACGATTTGGAGCGCGGACACCATCGTTCCACCATGATGTGGGCTATCCGCATTTACGGCATTATGATGTGCCAACATATTGATGCTTGGCATGCTCATCGGATAGACGAATTCAAATCACTGTCGTCTCTGATTTTCCAAACAGCCGTCTAATCGACTTCAGCGGTATTCCATTTTTTTAAAATCCTGTTTGCAGGTTGTGGTTTTTTGTAAGCGTTGCGCATACATGAAGCTTTTATTGCACTTAAATGCAATTCCCAGTTATTATTCTCCATTTTCACCCCTTAACCTTACTCGAATGCCGAAAGGCTATTATACACATTTGTTGTACATGATATAATGAAGAGTAGGAATACTATGCAGTCACTTCCTCGGGTATTAGTACAGCATCCCTACTAGACCAACCTAACCAAATTTCGCCTTCGGCATAAATGGAGTCATACATATTCGCGGGGATTTTTACCATAACTTCCTGTCCTGTAATAGTTTTGGTTTTAGCTATTATGGCTTCGCCTACATAAATGGTTTCAACTATTTTCGCACAGATGGCATTCTGAAATTGAGACTTTTCTCTGGCAATCCGAATATTTTCTGGCCGGATAGCGATAAGGATCGACTGATTTTTGTGTACTGTGAAAGCATCTCCTGTCCAAACCGTCACCACCTGTTTATCTAAAATCTTTATTTTTGCGTTTTCTGCTTCTGTGCCTTCAATGTTGCCCTTTATAAGATTGATCTCACCAATAAACTCAGCAACAAAACGGTTTCTAGGTTTTCTATATATATTTTCAGGTGTATCTACCTGTTCAATACGCCCTCTATTCATCACACAAATCCGATCGGACATAGTCAAAGCTTCCTCTTGATCATGGGTCACACTAATGGTTGTGATACCAATTTTCTCTTGGATATGTTTGATTTCCATTTGCATTTTCTGCCGCAGATTTTTGTCCAATGCACCTAATGGTTCATCTAAAAGAAGAAGCGGGGGGTTAAATACAATGGCTCTTGCCAGAGCTACACGCTGCTGTTGACCTCCGCTCAAGTGTTTTGGATACCTTGATCCACATTCCTCTAAGTGAACAAGTTTAAGGATAGCTTCCACCTTTTTATAGACTTCATCTTTCTTAATCTTCCGAAGCCGTAGAGGGTAGGCTATGTTTTCTGTAACCGTCATATGCGGAAACAGAGCATAATTTTGAAATAACATTCCAATTTCACGTTCATAAGCTTTCTTCAAAGTTATATCATTATTATTCAATAAAATGGTTCCACTGGTTAACTCTTCGAAACCTGCTATTAATTTAAGTAAGGTAGTTTTACCTGATCCACTAGGACCTAATATGGTTAAAAATTCGCCTTTATTTACTGATAGACTAATGTTATCAACGGCTATAAATTTTTTATAATTTTTAGTTGCATTAACAACTGATAAGCTATCCCCAAATGCCATTCTTCTCATCCCCTTTTATAAGTAACATAAATGTTGATAAACAACAGAAATATGGTGGCGCTTACATGTTCAACGATCTTTTAGGCAATTAATATCAATCTCTAATACGCACAATCATTTCTACTTCAACAGGGATATTTTCAGGCAACACATAGGTTCCCATGGCCGAACGGGCATGAATTCCTCTATCGCCTAAAACTTCAACCATTAAATCAGAGAACCCATGCAGGACCTTTGGCTGTTCGTAGAAGTCATGGGCGCTTGCAACCAATCCCAGTACCTTTACGATCGATTCGATCCTATCCAAATCCCCCAGATAATCTTTCAAATTACTTAAAACAACAATACCGCACTGCCGAGCAGCCTGATATCCTTCTTCTATTGAAAGATCCAACCCAACTTTACCTGTCCATATGGCGTTTCCCTCCAAATCAAAAGGGCCAACTCCCGTCGTGTACAAAAGATTTTCATGCCGTTTCACAGGAACAGTGCCTTTTCCTTTTAGATTTTTCCTGGGAAGCTCGATTCCAATTTCCTTAATACGTTGTTCTACATATCCCATGGTTCATTTCTCCTTCTTTAGAAATTAATTTTTAAAAGAGTTTATCTTTATTAAACTATACCTTATATTAAAATCATAAAGCTAGACAAAACGTTAAATAAGTTATGCTCATCATTAGACAATTATAGCATCTCGGCATTAAACGGGGCTGAAAGAGGGGATTGGCTAAAAAACCAACGGAATGAAGCTGGAAGAAATGGAAAATGAAAACCATTTTCAAGAATGGACAGACGTATCCAATTTTCAATGTTTATTTTTTGAAATTTAGGCTATGCAGCCTTTGGAAAAATGAGATCTATGAGGCCTTTCCATTCTTCCTTTTGGTGCAGGTACCATGCGTCCATGTGCTGGCAGATCATAATGCTATAGATACGCATATACCACATCTTGGTGGAACGGTGTCTGCCGGACTCTAGCTTGTAATCGACCTTCTCCCGCTTGTTGGAGCGTTCGATGGACGTGCGGCGTTTTGTAGATCAGTTTCCACTTCTCAGAGCCTCGAATGGTTTTTGGAAACAAGCGAAGATTGTCTTTACTGTGAGTGTGGTGGGTGCGACCGTACTTGGTTGTGGAACAGCCACAAGCTGGTGGACATCTCCACTTCTGTCGCTTCTGAGATCGATCAAACCCATTGGGTTTCATAAGCCTGCCTTTGGGGCAGACCGGAACTCCTGTCGGAGAAATCTGGATGTCCATATCGGTTGCCGTATTCTTCTTACCTCGGTTGCTGAGGTCAATGAACGGTTCGATGCTCTGGTGATCGAGCAGCTTATAAATGGCTTCTGCATCATGAGCCGCATCCAGTAGCATCTTATCGACGATTCCCAAGTTGAAGCGCTGATTAAATTCCGTCATACTGTATAACGAGACTGACAGCATCATGCCTGGAAGCTGGCTGCAGTCTCGGATACAAAGGTAGATCGTGTTTACTATCAGCCGCTGAAATCATGTAGAGATGGTAGCCATTAAAGTACTTCTCTCTGGAGCTGTCCCAGCCCGAATCACAATCGGGCTGGGAGTAAATACGAGGATGCTTGCAATCAGCAATATTTTGGGTATGGCAATCACAAGTAGATGTACTCCGTGTAAAAGCAGAGGTGATAATAGGTGTACCATCACCTGCCACACTAAGCGCAGTAAGGTCGCTGAGCAAACCTAGCTCTGCGGAAACCGAAGCGATGTGCGTTTGGAAAAACTGGAACAGAGGATCCGAAGGCAAGTCAGATTTGATCACAGTATGACGGATCATCCATTCCACCAAACGTTTGACTCTACCCGGCGTAGCGGTTGTGGCTTTCTCTCCTTTCTTTCCCTTCTTGGGTTTACGCTACGTTTCTTCTGCTTCTTGGACTTGACGTTATTGTCCACCATAGGCCATAGGCGACTGAAGAAGTCATAGAAGGTACCCACACCCGGAAGATCTTGCGGTTCAAATCCGCTAAGGATGTTCAGAATATCCACCCACTTCGTAAGAACTTTTTCCGGATGGGTCATCAGGTAGACGAGGTAGGAACGTAACATGGATGCGGGGTCACGCGGCATAGGCCCTTGATCCGAGTAGAGATCTTGGAGCGCCGTAGTGATGGACGAAAGATCGGTTTTCCAGAACTTCGTGATAAGTGGCCAATCGTTGTTGACGATGACGATAGCTGAACCAAAATGATCACGAAGCCGCTGAAGCATAACATCTTGATACGAAGCATGAGGGATGAGTACAGGTTTCACAATGAACACCCCTAGACCATGGTAGTAAGGGGAAAATCCCTTCCACGGCAATTATGGTGTCGTTTTGAAAAAGTCAAGTATTTTCGACAAAAAACCAGTCAGATTCTGAATAATTATTTCCTGTTCGGAATGTGGTTGAAATAAAATTAGCCCCCTACGAATGTAGGAGGGAAGCAAGTTTGATGGTTCAAGGAAACCCTTGTCCCATCTGCCCCGGCGAATGCCGAGAGGCTATAATTGTATTGGGAGGTATGCATATGATTACAGTTCATGAAGCATTGAAACGTCCAGTTTTTGAAGATGCTATTGTTGTTGCCGGAAACACTGGGTTGAATCGAAAAATACGGTGGGTTCATATACTTGAAATTCCGGATATTGAGAAAAGCATAAGAGGAGGAGAGATGATCCTCTCAACTGGTTTTGGATTACAATCTCAAAATCCTACAGATACGTATTATTTACAAAGGATGATTGAAAATGGTGTAGCCTGTTTATGTCTCGAACTAGTAGATTATTTAAAAAATATTCCACAAGAAATGATAGACACTGCCGATAGGTACAACTTTCCTATCATCGTCTTCAATAAGTCTGTACACTTTGTTGATATTACTCAAGATCTTCATTCCCTAATCCTGAATAGTCATTATTCTTTGCTTAAGAAACTGGATGTTATATCGCGCGAGTTTCACCGTCTTACGCTTACCTCCAAAGGCAGCTCGAAGATTCTTAAGTTACTTCATGACAACACGGAATCATACGTAGTTTATCTCTCCGTTCAAGGCAATCCAACTTATGTACCCCATATCAACGATAAACTTAAATCCGATATACTGAAATCCATTCAGACACAGAAAAGCTTCTGGAATGAAAAGGGTCCCAATCATTGGCGTAATTTGGGCTTCAATTATCTCTCCGAAACGGTTGGAGCGATGGGGCAAATTTGGGGTTACCTTATTCTTATACAAGATAGGGAATACGAAGAATTTGATTTTCTACTATTAGATCGAGCCGTAACAGCTCTATCTCAGGATTTGCTGCGAAAACAATATATGGAGGTACGAAGGTTGCATGAAGAGAACCTTTGGATCAATGACTTCATTCATAATCAAACAATAAGCCAGCAGCAAGTGAAAGCACTTTATGAGTCAAAACTAAAGCACTTGGATCGTTATCTATATCGTGTATGTTTAATTGATCTGGTACCGACAGCGAAGGATTCGAATATTGCTCCACTAGAGGAGAATGAAACGGCTGCTTATATGGATATTGCCGTAGTTGCTCGTACAGCTTTTCAAAAATATTCCTTTCAATCCTTTATCATTGTTAAGGGCAACCAATTGGTAACTTTACAATTTGATCTAAATTCCGGCAAACATGAAAAAGAACGATATGCGAACGCGATTCGTCACATCAACGATATGAATAAGGTTAATATAGCTGGCACTCCTTTTTTGAGATTTGGTGTTGGAAGATCCTATGACGACATATCCAAGGTTCATTCGAGCTATGAGGAAGCAAAGAAAGTATTACAAATACAAAATTTAAATAACCCAGATAGTCATCTCTATGAAGACTTAGGCGTTTTTCGTCTTTTAATTCAAAATGAAAATGAAAATGAAAATGAAAATGTTCTCCAATCATTTATTCATGACTATCTTGGACCTGTTATTGAGCATGATCGTGTTAAGGGCAGCGAATTCCTCCGTACTTTAAAAGTCTACTTTGACTTAGAAGGGTCAAAAATTCACACAACAGAAAAACTGCATATCGTGAGACAAACCTTATATCACCGGATAGAAAAAATAAAAGAATTATTGGGTGAAGATTTTATGTCTTCAGATAAAAGATTAGCGATCGAAATGGCTCTAAAGGTGCACCAATACCTCTATACGGATCAGCTTTGAGATGAAAAGCTGAAGCTTCAATGTTAAATGATAAGACGACGAGTTTTAACCTTATGTACATTTAAAGAGTGTTTAAAATTCATTATACTTGTATGTAAATAAGAGTACAATAGCATCTCGGCATTAAACGGGGCTGAAAGAGGGGATTGGCTAAAAAACCAACGGAATGAAGCTGGAAGAAATGGAAAATGAAAACCATTTTCAAGAATGGACAGACGTATCCAATTTTCAATGTTTATTTTTTGAAATTTAGGCTATGCAGCCTTTGGAAAAATGAGATCTATGAGGCCTTTCCATTCTTCCTTTTGGTGCAGGTACCATGCGTCCATGTGCTGGCAGATCATAATGCTATAGATACGCATATACCACATCTTGGTGGAACGGTGTCTGCCGGACTCTAGCTTGTAATCGACCTTCTCCCGCTTGTTGGAGCGTTCGATGGACGTGCGGCGTTTTGTAGATCAGTTTCCACTTCTCAGAGCCTCGAATGGTTTTTGGAAACAAGCGAAGATTGTCTTTACTGTGAGTGTGGTGGGTGCGACCGTACTTGGTTGTGGAACAGCCACAAGCTGGTGGACATCTCCACTTCTGTCGCTTCTGAGATCGATCAAACCCATTGGGTTTCATAAGCCTGCCTTTGGGGCAAAACTCCTGTCGGAGAAATCTGGATGTCCATATCCGATGCTCTGGTGATCGAGCAGCTTATAAATGGCTTCTGCATCATGAGCCGCATCCAGTAGCATCTTATCGACGATTCCCAAGTTGAAGCGCTGATTAAATTCCGTCATACTGTATAACGAGACTGACAGCATCATGCCTGGAAGCTGGCTGCAGTCTCGGATACAAAGGTAGATCGTGTTTACTATCAGCCGCTGAAATCATGTAGAGATGGTAGCCATTAAAGTACTTCTCTCTGGTGTCGTTTTGAAAAAGTCAAGTATTTTCGACAAAAAACCAGTCAGATTCTGAATAATTTTTTCCTGTTCGGAATGTGGTTGAAATAAAATAAGCCCCCGGCGAATGCCGAGAGGTTATTACATTTAATGGAGGAATGGCACATGCATACGTCGTCTTATTGGGCAAAAACAAGCAACACTCAACGAAACAGAGAACAACTTGCAGGGTCTGTAACAACAGACGTAGTTATTGTAGGAGCAGGATTTACAGGGCTTGCCACTTCATATTATCTGCAAAAATTGGGATACAAAACCGTGGTGCTGGATGAGCATTGCGTAGGTTGGGGCGGGAGCGGAAGAAATGGAAGCTTAATGTTAGTCGGATACAAACACAGTCTGGTGGCGATTGCAAAAAAATATGGCATTGAAGCAGCAAAGGAAATGCTTCATATGTCATTGGATGGCATTAATTTGGTCAAAGAGATTGTTGAAAACCATCAAATTGCCTGTGATCTAACTAAGAAAGGAAGCTTTTGTGCAGCATTTAAACCCTCACATTTTGAAGGTTTGAAAAAAGAACAGGAATTCATGATGAAACATCTCGATTACGAAAACTATATTGTAGATGCCAAGAATTCCAAACAAGAAGTGGATTCTCCGCTTTATCACGGTGGATTGATCGACCCTAATAGTCATTACTTTCATCCATTAAATTACGCCATTGGCTTAGCCGATGCTGTAGAGTCCGTTGGTGGAGTTATCTATGAGCAATCCCCGGCCATTTCTATCTCTCGGCAACAAAACCGTGTTACTGTATCTACTCCACAAGGACAAGTGGAAGCCAAAGAATTAGTCATCGCTACCAATGGTTATACTTCTCCTCTAGTAAAAAAACTTTATAAATCTGTCATACCTGTAAAAAGTTTTATGATTGCTACGAATCCTTTAGATCCTAAGGTCGCAGATAGCTTGATTCCCAATCGAAGAGGGGTATTCGATACGAAGAAGTGGCTGTACTACTTCCGTTTATCCACGGATAATAGACTTCTATTCGGGGGACGTGTAGATTTTCGCGCTGAGGAAAATGATAAATTATTTTCTACTCTTCGCGGCAATATGCTTGAAGTATTTCCCCAACTACAAAATTCCAAGATTGATTTAAAATGGGGAGGCAATCTTGCTCTGACCATGGATATGTTCCCGCATATTGGACGAACAGAAGATGGGACACATTTCGCTCTCGGATACAGTGGTCATGGTGTATCGCTATCTACGTTGATGGGCAAACTGCTTGCGCTGAATATCCATCAAAAAGACAGAAAATTAACAACACTGGAAAAACTGCCTTTAAAAGAAGTGCCTCTACACGGTCAGAGGTTTATTGTCTTAAATATCGTCGGATCCTACTTCCGTTTTCTCGACTTGGTTTCATAATTTCAAATTTGATTGATATAAACGGGGCTGTCCCAAAAGCCATCAAAGAGGCTTGATATGCTCCCCTTTAGGTAGACAGGTTAAATAATAAAACCTACTACCTGAAGGGGAGCATATTCATGTCTAAAATGAATGAGTATAGTGCGGCGGAGAAACTAGCCGCACTACAAGAGCTGGAAATCGGTCAGGGTACACGTAAGGATGTTGCTCGAAAATATGATATTAGTGTAACTACATTGGTGAAATGGCGACGTCGTTATGAATGGTATGGAATTGAAGGGTTAGAGATTCAGACCCACAATAAAAGTTATTCAGCGGAACTCAAGTTGCAAGCAGTTCTGGACTATCTTTCAGGAAATTATTCGCAATATGAAATCATAGATAAGTACAAAATATCCAGTCGCACACAACTTGCCAGATGGATTAGCAAGTATAATGATCATAGCAGCTTAAAATCCTACAAGAGCGAAGGAGCGCTTGCTATGACGAAGGGACGATCTACAAATTGGAATGAGCGGATCGATATTGTCCAATACTGCCTTTCCAATAACCACGATTATCAAAACACTTCAGCTAAGTATCAAGTTTCATACCAACAAGTTTATCAATGGGTAAAGAAGTATGAAGCCGGTGGAGATGATGCTCTAAGAGATGGGCGGGGACGAAAAAAAGCACCTGAGGAATTAAGTGAAGCAGATCGGCAAAAGCTTGCTATGAAAAAATTAGAATACGAAAATGAGCGGCTCAGAGCGGAGAATGCCTTACTAAAAAAATTGCAAGAATTCG
>JBBDSZ010000020.1:0-8474 GCA_040904685.1 Paenibacillaceae bacterium
ATTTTTTTCGGTATAGTCGAAACTATGACGAATTCGTCATAGTTGCGACAACGGCGCTATTTATTCCTCTCATCACTTTAAACGCATCTGCGGGCGACTAGGAACAGAATTAAAACATACAAAGCCGGGACGACCCCAGGGACGCGGGAAACAGGAGAAGTTCTTCCGATTTGTGGACCAGAGCTTCGTGCCCGAAGCGTATGATTTGATCGAGCAAGGCAAGATTAAGACACTCACAGATCTCAATCGCTTCTTTGCAGCTTGGCTTGAGGTGGCGTACCACCAAAAGGTACATAACAGCTTCAAACAACGACCGATGGATCGCTACGAGAAGGATGATCATATACAGCGTTTCCTACCCCCACATGAACTTGTCGATGTATTCCTATTGGAGGAAACACGTAAACCGGATAAAACCGGTTGTCTATCTCTCTTGGGTCGAGTCTATGAAGTTGAATCGATATTGTCCGGCCACTCTGTTCAAGTACGATATGATCCCTACGATCTAAGCGAAATCCAAGTATGGAAAGACGGACAAGCCTACAAGAATGCACGCATTCTAAAACTTCGGGATCCGAAACGAGAGTCACCGAAGGAGGATACGCAAACCCAACCGTCTGCGATGCCGCCAACCGGGCTCAATTACGTTGAACTGCTCTACGAAGAACAACAGCGTCAACTCAAAGGAACAAAGAATACCGTCTTACAAGACATGTTAAATGGAGGAGATACAAGATGATTCGAAGCTTCTTCGGCTGGGAGCGTACCCCGTTCACAAGGGAAATTGAAACCAAGCACCTCCACCGTTCCCAACGATTTGAGGAATGCGTGGCAAGGCTTCAATATATGGTGATGACAAGGTCCATTGGCTCGGTTACTGGTGAAATTGGTTGCGGGAAATCTACAGCAATCCGAGCACTAAAAGATAGAATTGATGCGAACAAGTACGATTTTATTTATTTGTCTGATGCTAATTTAAAGCCTCGCGACTTTTACAGGGAGTTGCTTCACCATTTTGGCATTACGCCGAAGTCTCAACGTGGTGAAGCCAAACGACAGTTTCAGCATTTGGTCTGGGATTTGTATGAAAACCAGCAGAAAATTGCAATTATTGTGGTGGATGAAGCACATTTGCTTTCTGGGGATATGCTACAAGAGATACGATTTCTAACCAATTTTCAGATGGACTCTGTTTCACCATTAGCCCTGCTTTTGGTTGGACAACCGGAACTTCAGGCTACGCTGCAGCTTCGTATATTCAAGCCGATTACCCAGCGTATGAATGTCCGATTTCATCTGGAAAGCTTGTCTTCACAAGAAACGCGAGATTATATTGCACACCAATTGGAAGTAGCAGGTAGTACACATCCGATATTTACGACGGAGGCGATGGATGCCATCTACGCTCACACTCGTGGCATAAGTAGAGAAATTAACAATGTAAGTACCGCGTGCCTGCTCGATGCGATGCTTCGCAAAGACAAATTAATAGATGCGATGCATGTCTCACGCATGCTGACGGAGTTTAAAGAGTCATGATTATGCAAGAATTAAAATTCCATACGTTGACCGACCGATGGCGAGTGTATGAAGGAACAAGTTTGATCTGTCCGATACACTGCGGAGAAACGGTATTAATCCAGATTGGTAATGCTTATCTTCCAAGCAGCATAGAGTTAGACACAGAATGGTATGTGAGGTTTGGAGATTCTAAGTATTGGCTTCACCGAAAAACGATATACAAAGTTCTACTCTTATCTTAAACTTGTTCTAACGAACAGGTTTTTTCTATGCTGACAACTTCGAACCAAATACATTCGTCAACGACACTGTCGGTGGAGAAAGTGAAAAACCACCGTCATTGTCGGTTGCGAATTCACCGTCAATTAAAGTGATTAATGACAACATACTTCGCTAAACTCTTCTCCTTCTTTTTTAATGAAGTGTGTCAATTTATGAATGCAATTTGCATGCTTTTTAAGGACTCCATTTAGTAACTTATGATCAATACTCTTTAATAATTGACGAACATTTTCATAAATATTATCGTGGAAAACGTGATATTTTTCTTGATTCAAGTCAAAGCAATTTAGTTGCGGGTCATTTAATTCTTTCTTATTCATGATTTTTTTTTTATTTCCATAAATATGTTTGACTGCCCCAAGTGGTTCATCATTTTCATTTAATAACTCTAAGATTAATTTCATTGAATTTTTATTATGTATCAAATTCTCTTTGTAAAAGTAAGCATTTTGGATCTTTTTATTATTTTCATTGATTAACCAATTTTGGACATCTGGTGATTTAATAATAGGCTCTCTATCCCATTTATCAAAGTAACTAACTTGATTATCAATGATGATTAATGAATTCGAACATTTACAAATAAATCCCCCATCATGTTTATTAGATGATAGTAAAAAAGGTATTGCTTTCTTACAATTCGGACAATGGTTTTCTAATGCCTGCAGATGAAATGGACATTCATTAATCAAAATGAATTGGTGTAAAAAACTATGATATCCTTGTTTAAGACATGTTGAACAAAACCATAAATTCTTGCGAAAAAAGAATGATCTCGAAATATAATCAGGCATCATTCCAGTTAATTGATTTATAACAATATGGACATGTGTCTTTATACAAAATTGAAGAGAATTATACATTTTATCTTTATTAAATGCTTCTAGAAAAAAAGGATCTAAAAAGTGTTTTGCTATAATACCGCTTTTGATTTTTCTAGCAGCTTCATTGCCCCAAGAATGCAATAAATCCCTTATATTTACTTGATTTGCATACTTTATTTTTTCAATTATTGACCATGTAGATTCATATGGTTGTATCCACTCTTTGCGCCATGTAATATGCATTGTTTACACCTACTTACTTGATTTGTATTTTGAAAAAAAATCTTTTTTTAAGTTACAGAAAGCTTCAAAGTACCTTTCCTTTTCAGTTTCTGAAAACTCATTGCTAACCTCTACTTTTGTGGCTTTATAGAGATAAACTAATTCTAGGAGCATAATCTCATTAGGATTTGATATTTGATAATAAACGGGTACATACCAATTCCCTTTTTTAGCTCTTTCAAACCATTTGTTTCTAATCATGTATGGGTTAGTGAAAAATTGGCTAGAAAAAAATAATCCTTTAGGGGTAACAGTTGCCATTCCAAATTTTATGTTTACATCAATAATTTCCATTATGTCTCATCACCTCTATTACTGTTATAGACAATTCCTAATAAAATAATACATATATGTATCAATATATACAAATGATATGTTTTATGCGGTGTTTTGGAGTTTCTTCATTGATTACACTGACAACAGAGGTGTAATAATGGAAAAATACATACTTAGAATGGTTGGTCAGAGAATTCGAGATTTACGAAAACAAAAAGGACTTTCCCAAGAGGAACTCGGAGAACTGGCCAGCTTTCATTTTTCATATATTGGCGGAGTTGAACGTGCTGAGAAAAATATCTCTCTCTTGAACTTACAAAAAATTGCTGATGCCCTTAAAGTTCAAGTCCATGACTTTTTTGTTTATGAAGAACATATTCGCGTTAATAAAACTGATAAAGAAGTATTATTGAACCAAATCAATGAACAACTTTTGCCTTTAAGATCAAATGAATTAAAGAAGATCAAACTCTTTATTAAAGAGATCATAAATAATGACTAAAACCACCATCTATCAAATGGTGGTTTTAAATATAGACATATATAATAAGGACACTTCAAACACCTCGTCACTAACCTTGTGTTAGGTCCAGCGAAAACTTTTCTAGCTTGGGAAGTAGTGTACGAAGGATCCACCTACAAGGATAAAATGAACGCTTTTAGGCCTTATTTAGCTTAAAAAACCAAATTAGCCTTTTTTGATATATTCAGGATGTATGAACAGCATTTGCGGACTAATACAGTATATTTAGTCCGCTAAGCCTTTTACCTATTTCATCTTTGATTTCTGGAAAAAAGTTCCTTGTTACATTAATTTTTGTTACTCACAAGTTTAAAATGCAAATATATACAATTCTTCCTCCACATCTGGGATGGATAGCTTATTATATAAGAATACGAACGGTTCTTCATTCGTTTCGTCTTTTATTATTTTTATAAGCCTGACGATAATAACTGTTCAGTGAGAAGTAGGATATCATTACGATGCATTTGATACACCCGATATCTAAATATTTCCAGATCACCGTATACAATCATCATCAGGGGGAAAGGAGCCCTTGACTTTCTGTGTTTGGAAAGTCGATAAAGCTCCCACCTATCTATCTGACTATAAAGCAAACTGTTTTTTGTATGACTATGCCAATCACCCAAGTAAGTATATCGCCCACCAGAAGATTCAAATACCTGATTAATAAAATTTTGGCAATACTCAGTATCAATCTCAATAGATAGTCTTTTTTGAATCGCGTTAGGACCGGGTGAACAGGCGTGCATAATAACTACAATAGAGTCAGAAATATATCCCAACAGGACACCGCCTGTTTCATAATTATTCGCTGCTTTCAAGATCTCCCGCTTAATGAGGGTCAAAGCTGAATGATGAATAAAAACCGTTTCATCATTCATTTTTTCCTCCCACATACGGGACAGTCATCCCGTTTTAGAATTTTTTCAGTCTCTATTTTGGGTGGATAATGTTCAATCATAATATGATCATAAGCATCCGGATCATCAAGATTAAGCAAAGTATTAGTAACCAAACGAACCGAATGCGTGGCCACCTCATAAATATCAAAAGAAGTACCTGTAAACGTGGGAAAAGAACAACCGCGCGGCATAATTCCTTCTATATCGGCGCTGGCAACTTCTTTTACACCGTTCATATCTAAGCATTTGTAGCAACCAGTCCGATTGGGGATGGTTCGAAGAACTCTTCCCCCTATAGCCCCATTGGTGACCCATGCATGGACAATTGGAATATTCAGATGAACAGCCATCTTATTGAGCATTGCCGTCACCATACCGTCTGCAGAAGCATCAATCAGAATATCCACATCTTTCAATTGCTCATAAAATACTTTCAAATCAGTACCTTTTGGATCCGTATTGGGAAGCTGACCAATCATAAAATTAATTATATCAACTTTTGCAAATGGAAACTGATGATGAATCTGATATTTTAATGCTGCTGTTTTATAAAAAGGTAATAAATCGATATTTACGGTGTGACGACATAAGTTTCCAAATTCAACTGTGTCATAATCGACAATAGAGAATGACCCCAGACCGCATTTTGCCAACTCTAAAGTAATTGCCGAGCCTAGACTCCCCATACCGACGATCGCTGCAGAACGCTCGTATAGCGGCTTCATAGTCGGTATGCGAGTAAAATGTTCTTCAGTTGACAAAAAAACAGGTTTAGACCACCTCACCATTTCTTCTGTTGGTATGTACACACCAAACATTAAGGTATAATGGTAACTACCCTGTTCAAAATTTTCTTCCTTAAAAACGAGAGCAAGTTTTGGGATTTTTACATTCCCAACTTTTATACTCTGTTTTGCAGTTTTTCCCTTAAAATTTTGATAGTCCTGATAAAAACTATGAATGCCTGGATGATCTTTAAGGTGATCGATAATCGATTCCGGATTCTTCAGATCAAAAGACGGAGGAGCGTCCAACCTAAGATACTGGCTTGTCACTAAAGAAGATTGTTGATTTCCCTCCAATTTATTTTCAAGATTAGTAGAAAATGAATAATACTGTCTTTTTAACTCGATGTTGGATAACCAAAGTCGAGTTCCAAACTCACGATAAGTAAAATCCCCTGTTTCAAGTATATTGTCAGGAATGGAACCTGCTATCATCATAGGTTTAAAGTAGTCAAATTGGATGTATCTCGTCCAAGGTTCTGCAGCAGGAACCTCATTTTTAGCCACAGCATCCTTCCCATTCTCCGAGTCAGTGAGTAAACGTATTGCTTGATGTACCAGAAATGCCCCTGTCATACGTGTTTCCCATCCGTATTGATCATGAGGAATAACACACAGATTTTTTCCGAAAGGATGCTGATGTCTTTCTAAAGAAAAATCGTAGGCAAAGACAAAAGGGCGAAAATAAGGATATTCATCAGGATAGCGTACAATTAAATTAACCGCTCTTCCGTTGATCTCTACATTTCCTTTAAACTCGATCATTTTTTTTTGATCTTTGACTTCTTTTTGATATTCAAATACAAACCCGGATGCTTCATAAGCCTTAATTTCTTCTTGTAATATAGCGGGATTTTGTTCATACCACGGCAAATATTCCATACAACTTCCTCCTTATATAAAGAATCCTCTTGACACCCCAGTCAAGAGAGTCAAGAGGATTGATATTACCCGTACCGTTTGCCCTTATCAATCTCGGGCGGCTCTGGTCTTTCGTTGCCACCATCTTGACCGTGGTCATCATCATGTTGATGGTCCTCATGTTTGTCATCATGCTTGTCATCATGATTATTGTTATGTTCCTCACCCATGACATTTTGCTCCTTTCTTAAGTTTTTGCAGCAGAAAAACATAGTAAATTGTAAAAACTATCCTTTATGATCATCTACAAACATTGATAGAACCTGCATGCTTTTTTTCTGCTTTTTCTATCAAAAGGGTAAATCTGATCATCTTTGATCTTCTTTTAGTATAACTTGAAATGGTAAATTAGTCTACAAATATTGGTAATTGAGCTGATAACAATAGCAGAAAGTTGTGTTTTAAAACACAAAATGATGGAAATTGAATTTATTGGTCGTAACGCCGTTTTTATATACATTAATTATGAAACAAATCGTCCAACGAATTCTGGAACAATTTTAAAAAGATAGTAAGAGTAGAAAGAAATAACCATCCTCTAAGATCAAGATGAGAAAGCATCCAATTTATTCAGAAAGTGCAAATAAAACAAAAATCCGTTACGAATGCAACGGAAAAAGTAGGACTTATGAAACTCCCCGCAGCAAGCTACGTGAAATTGAACCCGTAGCGATTAAATTACGCTGTTTCCTCGACCGAGCCAGAAATAGATTTCCTCTTAGTGTATTTTCGCTTTGTTTTTGAAAGCTCTTTGTAGGAATTTAAACTTGCCTGCAAAGCAGACATTAAATCCAAAACTGATGATTTATTTTCATTCTGAGTGATATGAACTTCTTCGCCCATGATTTTCTTCTGGATTAATGAGGCGAGCTGCTCTCTGTGGTCATCTTGATAACTAGTCGGTACAAATGGTCTTGATAAATGATTAATTAGCATGTGAGCCATCTTCAACTCAGTTTCGCTAACTTCTTGATTGAATTGTAAATTTGGTACATTTTGAACCGACCGAATCTCATCTGGATAATATATTGTCTCCATGGCAATACATTGATCAATAACTCGAAGTGCTGCAAGACTACTTTTTGATCTAATAGAAACTTTGCAGATACCTATTTTACCAGTAGTCCGGATAGCCTCATATAGCAAACGATAAGCATTAGTGCTCGTATCTCCTGGAGAAAGGTAATATGTTTTCTGAAAATAAATCGGATCAATCTCTTGTAGATCGACAAAATCTAATATTTTTATTTCTTTAGTGTTTTCAGGCAAAAGCTGCTCCAATTCATCCTTTTCAAATAGAACAAATTTTCCTTTTTCATATTCGTAGCCTTTGACTATATCATCCCAAGGGACTTCTTTTTGACAGGAAGGACAAGATCGAACACTCGTAAGGTTAGACCCGCAATCTCTGTGAATCTGTTTCATGGAAATGTCCTTTTCTTCTGTTGCTGAATGCATTTTGACAGGAATATGTACTAATCCGAATGATATAGCGCCTTTCCAAACTGTATGCAAGTTCCATTCCTCCTTAACTAAACTACTTTCCATTTTGTCCAGTCAAAGTTGATTTATACTTCAAAAGAAGAATATTCCGGAGATTTAGAAAATTGATTTGAATCAATTAATTCAATTTATTATGTGAAAACTAACTCTACAAAGCTCGGTGACCTAAGAAGACCATTACTCGTGAAACATTGAAATTTGATTTTACAGCGTATTATAGGTTTTAGAAATAGCCATTCATCGTTTTCTCCAACAATTATTTTTTTGGAAAATTCATTGATTACATCAGTTATTTTTCCATTGGGTGCAAATTCTAAAGTTCCAACATACTTCTCATTTAGCATAAAGCTCCACCCAAATTTATTTTTCCGAATGCCAACAATTGTTACTGTTTCAAAAATGTATGCTTTCTTCTTATACCATGGGCCTAAAGAGTTCAAATAATAGTTCGTTCCAAGCTTTTTAGAGACAATTCCCTCTAGTCCTTGTTTTAAGACCTCATGATAGAGACTACTACCATTCTTATGGGTAGGTGTTACAAATATTTGATTGGATGGTTCAATTGTTGCTGACGCAGCATAATGTCCGGAAATTGATGCTGAATACTGTCCACAATGTGCTGGTAGTACTGACCAAGGAAGAAGAGCAGAGA
>JBBDSZ010000021.1:0-8175 GCA_040904685.1 Paenibacillaceae bacterium
TTAATACATATCGTTCGGAAAGTCTAGTTAATTTTATTCACGCTGTAGTGTTAATTGTTTATATTTAGCTATTACTTTTGTAATCGCCATCACAGCTGAGTGATCCCATACATGAGATGAGTTGAAATCAATGATGATATGCTCTGGATCATGATTAAAATCAAACAAATCAATAAAATGGCTCATCGTTCCAAAAAACAATTGTCCAGAAATATGATAAACTTTAGCATTGTTTTGAATCGTTGTTTTCGTATGGATACGAGACATTTTCCAACCGAAGATGATTGCACTCAATACAACGCCAACAAGTACCCCTAACGCTAAATTATGCGTAAACGAATACATCAATAAAATGGTTTAATATCCTTCAATTTTCTTGATTTTTCGTATTTATTCGATGATTATTCATAAATTTGATATAACCATTTATAATGGAGTATAATTAAATTAAATTAATTATTAAAAAACTAGAGCGAACTAATAAAAAGGTTTGCCTCGAAGGAGTGCATTTCTTTGAATGAGCCCGAAATTATGACCATAACACAGGTCGCAGAATATTTACAAATTAGCGAAATTACTACTTATAAATTGGTTAATGAAGGCACAATTCCCGGCTTTAAAATAGGTCGCCACTGGAGAGTCAAAAAAGAAGATTTATCTGAATGTATTGAAAAATTGAAGCGTGGGGAACGGATATAACCTTACTGTTCAATTACATTATAGTTGGTAAATGAAATTTATAGTATAATCCCGACGACTTTATAATCGAGTCTTCGGGATTTCTCTTTTTCTGATAACATTCCGTTTGCATAGGTAAAGGATCCAAATTACCCTTAAAAGTATTGAGATCTTTACAAACAACATAATTCAGCATCTGCATGAATCGTGGAAATATACACAGATAACGACACGCACAATGGTTTGATCTAATTAGAGTATACTATGAAAACTTTAGGTTAACTTCATTATACATAGCAGGAAAATGCTAAATTGTGTATGTGGATTAAACTTTACCGTTTCTTTAAACTATTATTATAAAATGTAGGCTTACGATAAGGGAGGCTAACTCATGTTGGGAAAAAATATTTTGATCATTGAAGATGATCCTAAAATAAGAAAGTTGCTTAAATTATATTTGGAAAGAGAAGGCTACGAAATATTGGAGGCTGAGAATGGGGAAGAAGGCAAGGAAGCTTTTCAAAAGTTTGATCCCTGTTTTGTAATCACAGACCTGATGATGCCCAAACTCAGTGGCGAAGAATTGTGCAAATGGATTCGTAATGAGCTCAAAAGTGACATACCTCTCATTATGTTAACGGCCAAAGTTACGGAAACAGAGCGGATCGAAGGACTTGAAATGGGTGCTGATGATTATATAACCAAACCTTTCAGCCCTCAAGAATTGGTGACTCGTGTTAATACCGTACTTCGGCGTACCTCTAATCGATGCAGTAAAATCAGTTATAAAGGATTGACAATAAAACCTTTGCGAGGAGAAGTTAAGTATAACGGACATTTCATTCAGCTAACACAACATGAGTTTAAATTGCTGTATTTTTTTATGAGACATCCCAATCAAATCTTGTCGCGGGAGCAAATTTTGGACGAGCTTTATCCGAACGAAGAAAAAAGTGTGATCGACCGCACTGTAGATGTTCATGTGGGGAAGCTAAGGGAAAAGATTGAGACATCTAGCGAAGTACCGTGCTATTTCGAAACGATCCGAGGGATGGGGTATCGCTTTGTGGCGTATTAAGCAGTTAAATTTATGGAAGAACCATGTAGCCTGGAAGTTAATTGGGGTTAACATTCTGGTTATGCTTGTTGTCATTTGGCTTGTAGGTGTTTCGGTCAAAGATTTTGCATGTGTGCTTGTCGATAAGTATCGCCTAATCGGTGAAGAAAAGAACTTCTTCTTTAACCGCACGATGCAGTTTTATTTGATTCGGGCAAGCTTGCTTGCGATCGTTGTTGCAGCGGTCATCCATTTCGTATTTATTAAGAAAATATTATCTCCTTTAAAGAAATTGACACAATCAACGCGTCAACTAATGGACGGATCATATCCAGAACCCATTAAAGTATCGTCAGAGGACGAAATTGGCCAATTAACTCAGTACTTTAACGAACTGACTTTGACTTTGAAGAGGACGGAAGAAAATCGCAGAAGAATGCTGAGCAATGTTTCGCACGATTTACGAACTCCTCTGAGCAATCTAAATGGCTATTTAGAGGCATTAAGCAGTGGTGTGCTTGTCGGGGACCGGGACTTGTATCTGTCGCTGTTGGAAGAAACCCAGCATATTACCCGACTAGTGGAGCAGTTGCACCAACTTTCCGTATGGGAAGACCGACAAGCTACAAGCATGACCTATAGCAGCATACAAATTGATGAGTTGATTGCCCGTTGCATGCAGTCTTTTCAATGGGAACTCAAGAACAAGAATATAGAGTTAAATGTAGCTCTTGCGAAAGAAGTTGTCATCGGTGACGAGGATGGCTTGAGGCAGGTGCTGAACAATCTGTTACAGAATGCAATAAGCTATAATGAGGGACGAATGATTTGGGTGTCCGGGGTGATAGAGCCTCTTTATTATCGAATTACGGTCAGTAATGTTGGAGAGCTACTGCCGGAAGAGCTGAGAGAACTTGTATTTGAACGTTTTTTCCAAGCGGATCCATCGAGATATCGCGGAGAAAAAACAAAAGGCAGCGGGCTTGGTTTGGCCATTGTAAAAGAAATTGTGAAGAAGCATGGAGGCAGAGTTGGACTAATATCAGCGAATAACAAACATTCATTTTGGGTAACGATTCCACGTCAATCGAGAAAAAGCTGAAATAACTAAGCAGACCGGCATGAACTCCGCCAGTCTGTTTAGTTATATGCAAAAAATTCTAGGAGTATCACTGATTTCAATTTTCTTGTAAGTCTTAAAATAGTTTGTAATCGCATCATGTGCATAAACTCCTAATTTTTTCTTGATTAGATTATGTTTGTGTAGAATTTGATCACCTGCGCTCACCATTCGATACATGGTGTCATGCTTCAACGGTTTTCCTTGAACAAGGAAATGTTCAATTCGATGACCGGGTGGATTATAGGGTTTGTAGGCCATTGTGATGCCGGATGCACGCATGACATATCCCCCTTTTTGTTGGAAAGGATCCGGAGAGAATACCTGTTCAATGTTAGACTCAAAAGCCTCTAGAATCTGTTTGCCATCCAATTCTACTATGAAAAGCTCTGGATTTGTCGGAATGATTTGATACAATTCTCGTAAGGTTATAAGACCCGGCAGAATGGGGGCCCCATATCTCCAACCATGTGATAAGGCAATATCTGCATCTATAGCATGCAAATATGCATCAGTAATGAGACGATCCATGGGCGTTTCATTGAGGAGCATGCGATGCAACGGTGTTTTTAGTTCTCCAATTATCTCACCTAAATTCGCTTCATACTCTTCGTTGATTTCATGAATTAATTTCGATATGTCCGAATCTTCTTCGAATTTATCTGCATACAGCGGAATAAGACGATGTTGAACATTCGTTATCTTGCCATTTTCTACATTCAGATCAAAAGGTGGTGTAATCCAACTATTGGCAAGTATACTTTAACAATTCTTAACACACTTCGATAGTATTGAATCAAGGCAGAGGAGGTTGTAAAGATGCATGAAGGATATCGAACACTGGTCTGTGAATTATTGATTCTTACTTATTTTGATTTAAAACCTAGATCGAAAAAAAGAGGGAAGAATTTTCAAAACCGCCAAGAGGCGGTTTCCTTTTTAAATACATCTTGGTTTGAAACGCTTTGTGCAGTCGTAGAAATGGAGCCTGGAATCGTGAGAAAGAAGTTGCTGCATATTTCCAATATTCAATCCAAATAAAATGTTGGAAGGGACAATAATGTCCCTTCCAAACCATACTACTTTATGGCGCTTCCGCCAAATGCAAATCGATATTCCCAATGCTTACCTTCAATTATATCGATTCGGACCCCACCTGATTCCTTCGAGTACGTTTGCAGGATTTTCCCATTTCCGAGATAAATTCCATTATGTGTAATTCGCTGTCCGGATTTGTTTAGACTGGTATAATTGCTGCTTTTACTCCCTTTGTAGGAAATAAAGAACATAATATCTCCCGGTTTTAGATTTCTCCAGTTTGTTGTAGTGTTGCCTATTTTTTTTACATAATCCGCTTGCGTCCTTGAATTTCCTGGAAGAATAACTCCTGCGCCGTCTTTAAATGCTTGTCTGACGAAATCGGAACAATCGAACGATTGGGTATTAGAACGGCTTGAACCGAATACATAAGGAGTTCCTAAATACTTCATCCCTGCATCAATGATGCTTTTGGACGTTCCTGAAATCAGTTGCTTAGGCTTGTCCGAATTAAAATCATTCGTTTTTATGAATTGACTTTGTGTGGTCATATACCCAGTTAGGCCATGTTGATCTTTGATTTTAAACTAATAATTATTAACTTGTCCCAAAATGTTGACATGTTCACCGGCTTTCAGATAACGAATGCGGTCACCGCTTAAGGAAGGCTTTACCCGAAAATTAACACTTTTTTCGATGATGCCAACTTGGCCTGCGGCCGAAACTGTAGGTTGTCCCACAAAAATCGTGCCAGAAACTAGAGCGGAAGCCAAGAGCGTCAAGGTCATTTTTTTCTTCAACATTGTAATACCTCCTGTAGATTTACAAATTTACCGCAGCAGAAATAATTAGCTAACGGTCTAAGTGAATCCTAACATAGGAGATTTAATGTACCTGGATGCAATTTTTTCCAAAAGGTTACTTTATCATTTCTTTAAAGAAGAAAGGTATTCTGTAATACAGGAGGAGGAGGGGGAATTGTTCAGTATACAGATCGGATCCTTTGTTTTGAACGGACAACTAATTCTGTACCTCAGTTATGGGGCAGCAGGCTGGTTGATGCTGCAATACCGACTTCGACACATGTTGGAGCGGAATATAATTTTGTCCTATGTAACGAATGCATTCTGGCTGTGGTTACTCGTCTGGAAAGGGAGCTTCTTGATCTTTCATTTCGTTGAGTTCATCCAGCTGCCTATCTCTTTACTTTATTTCGATGGCGGGGAACGCGGTAGATGGATGGCAAGCTTGGTCGCTGTTGCCTATATTGGGTACCTGTTCTTCAAAAAGAAGCTGTCTGTGAAATTGTGGATCGATATTGGGGCGTGGTTTACTTTTGCGGGCTTTTTGGTTTATCACGTATTGCTGCTTATTATAGGTGAAGGACCTTCTTGGTTTCATGCAGTTATCGCAGGCTTTAATGCTGTTCTCCTGATCTCATTATTGGTTTATCAAAAAGAATCCGATATGCTAAAAGGATTAACAAATGCCATTTGGTTCTCGATCGGAAATGTACTGCTTTTATTTCTACTTCCCGACCGTCCGTTGTGGTTGATGTCATTTAGTAAACAACAATTTGTTTTTCTATTGGCTGCTGCGTGTTTCACAGGATGGTCCTGGCTTGACTTGAAGATGCAGAAAGGGTGTTCGCATGAATAATATTACAGTACTAGTAGCTTTTGCAGCGGGGATGCTATCTTTTTTATCCCCTTGCATATTCCCGCTTATTCCCGCATACGTTTCCCATTTAACAGGTTCTTCCTTTCAAAATGGCAAAATTGTCGTGCATCGAGGGAAACTGATCTTTCAGTCGCTTTGTTTTATCATGGGATTTAGTCTGATTTTTATCGCTATGGGTGCGTCTGCAAGCTTCATTGGTCGCTTCTTTGCTCAAGAGCAAGAGTTGGTACAAAGAATAAGCGGTCTGTTGATTATTGTGTTTGGTCTGCAAATGGCTGGATTTTTAAATCTTCGTCTATTGATGTCCGGTAAAACGTGGGAAACCAAACCAGATAGGAGCCGCGGCGCAATACGTTCGCTTCTTACTGGTATGGCGTTTGGTGCAGGCTGGAGTCCATGCGTGGGGTTGGCCCTATCGTCTATTTTGCTTTTGGCAGGATCTACGGAGACGCTGTGGAGCGGAATAGGGATGTTGGCGGTGTATTCGCTCGGATTGGGCGTTCCGTTTTTATTCATTTCATGGTTGTTGACGTATTCAATGAACATTATGAAAAAAATGAACAGATGGATCCCTCTTCTATCTAAAATCAATGGATGGCTTCTTATTGGGATGGGTTTTCTGCTATTTACTGGACAACTGCAAAAGATTAGTGCTTGGTTAACCCAATATACGTTTTGGAACATTAACTTTTAACAAATGGAGATGAATTGGATGAAAAAAAATATGCTTGCTATCCTATTTTTGATTGTCATCGTAATTTATGGCGGATACGATTATTTTAGTAAATCTACTACAGAAACAACACAAACTGCGGAAATTGGGGGAGTAAACCTGAAGACAGGCGTTCAAAAAGGGCAGCTTGCACCTGACTTTTCGTTGACTGACTTGAAGGGAGTCCCCGTTCATCTTTCTGATTATAAAGGTAAGAAAGTGATAGTTAATTTTTGGGCAACATGGTGTCCGCCGTGTCGGGTAGAGATGCCCCATATGCAAAAATTTTATGAAGATTATAAATCAAAAGACTTTGTTATTTTAGGTGTCAACCTAATACAAACTGAGGAAAATCCGGATTCGATCCAAGCTTTCGTGGAAGATCAACAGCTTACATTCCCAATTCTTTTAGATAAGGAAGGTAATGTTGTGCAAACCTATCAGGTTGTCGCATATCCCACTACCTACCTACTGGACTCTATCGGAGTAATTCGGGAAAAGTTTCAAGGTGCAATTAATTATGAAATCATGGAAGATGCTGTTTCGGAAATTAAATAAAAAAGAAAGGTGGGCTGCGCAATTTGAGGCAACCTGTTAGAAAGATGATGCTTTTTACCCTGTCTGCTTGTTCGGTGGGTCGATCGATGAACACGGTTATTGACGAAATCCTCACCTGTAAGAATGATCTTGCTTATCAAATAGTATATGTGGACGTAGATCATGAAACGACCAATCGTTACCGCGTCAAAACGAACCCGACCACACTCTTTTTAGATAATAACGACAGGGAATTGTACCGCATTGAAGGATTTATGGAAACAACAGAAGTATGGAGCTTGTTTACACAGATAGAGGAAGGATCGCTGCGATCAGAAGAGCCGTGGGAAGAGAACCGAGGGACTATCGAAACCTATACGTTTTATTTATATCACAATGGTCACGTCGTTCCGGTAAAGGAAGAAGTGAAGAATCTCACTTCCGTAGCGGCGCCAAGAATAACAGCTATTCAACAATTATTGAGCTCTCGGCCAGATGGGTTTGACAATCCCTTTCCTAGAGGCACCTCGCTTGAGCAGGTGACCTTTAATGACAAATATGGTGTGATAAGACTTCATACACCACATGAAGTCGACAAACAAGAAACCGAGCAAATGAAGGCTTTGCTCCTACGTACTTTAGCAGCCTATGGCATCACCGATATCATATTGGAATGGATGTCGGATACCGACAAACTGAACGAGAAAATACTCCAAGGGTAAATGGAGATTCGATGGAGATTCGGATCGATATAGGACAGAAGAAGTGATAATTTTGCGTTAATGTAATGTTTATAGAAAAAGTTCGCTGTTGAAAATAAATAAAATTTCATTTATTATTTGTAAAGTAGGTATAAGGGTATGCGTATATATAACTGAAATGTATTAGAAACTCAGGTTGGGAAACATTAAACAAAACTATGTAAAAAAATGCAATCTAACCATGTATGGAAGAATATTTCACCGGAAGAGGTTGGAGAAAAAGTAAACAATGGTAATGCATTCAATAATGTGAAAAATATGGATGGCGGCATGTTGGAATGGAAAGGCGAAGTAGAGAAAAACTAATTCGGAGGTTATAGAATGTCAATACCATCAGTAATCCAAGCAGATAAAACACTAGACTGTAAAGGACTTGCTTGTCCAATGCCCATAGTAAAAACGAAGAAAGCAATGGATGAAATCCAATCGGGTCAAGTCATTGAAGTTCTGGCAACAGATAAAGGCTCGTTAGCAGACATGCAAGGATGGGCTAAAAATACAGGGCATCAATATTTAGGGACGATTCAAGAAGGCGACGTTTTAAAGCATTACCTGCGTAAAGCGAGTCCGAATGAAGTTAAAGAAGAAATGA
>JBBDSZ010000022.1:0-55567 GCA_040904685.1 Paenibacillaceae bacterium
ATCCTCCCGATATATCCTTACCACGCACTCCACATGTGTCGTATGCGGAAACATATCAACAGGTTGAACTTCAAACGTTTTGTATCCACCCTTTTCAAGAATATGAAGATCACGTGCAAGAGTAGCTGGGTTACAAGAGACATAAACAACCCGACTAGGTTTCATTTCTATAATAGTATTTAACAATGATTCTTCGCAGCCTTTACGCGGTGGATCCACAACTATTACATCTGCTTTAATACCACTTTTGTACCACTCTGGGATAACTACCTCAGCATCTCCAACCGCAAACTCAGCGTTTTTAATACCATTTAATTCTGCATTTCTCCAGGCATCTTCAATCGCTTGTGGAACGATTTCTACTCCGTAAACCTTTTTAGATTTCTGCGCAAGGAACAAAGATATTGTACCAATGCCACAATACGCATCAATAACTGTTTCTTTCCCTGTAAGATTGGCATATTCTAACGCCTTAGAATAAAGCACTTTTGTTTGTTCAGGGTTCACTTGAAAAAAGGAATTTGCCGAGATTGCAAATTTTACTTCTCCAATGTAGTCGTAAATGTATTTTTCTCCCCATAAAACATTTGTAGCGTTTCCAAGAACCGCATTCGAACGATTAGGATTTATATTTTGAACTATAGATTTCACATCAGGGATTTGATTTATTATATTTTCAATTATCGCTTTTTTATTTGGCAATTCATTTGTCCGAGTAACTAAAACGACCATGACCTCACCCGTCATAATCCCATAACGAACCATGATATGTCGAATAATCCCTAAATGTTTAATTTCATCGTAAGGTTGGATTTTATAATTGCTCAATATTGATTTAACTACTTGTACCACTTTATCATTTGTTTCTTGTTGGATAAGACATGTGTGCATATTGATGATTTCATGACTGCCTTTTTGATAAAAACCGGCAATTAATTCCCCATTTCTCTCTCCAACAGGTACTTGTGCTTTATTTCTATATTGCCATTCGTGTTCTGCTCCAATAACAGGATGAACTAGAACATTTTCAAGATGACCAATTCTCTTTAACACCTCAACTACTTGCTTATGTTTTAGCTGCAGTTGTCCCTCATAGCTAATATGCTGAAGTTGGCAACCACCACATTCTTTATAAATACTACAAGGTGGTTCAACACGATCCTTATTTGGATCAGTTAACTCAATTAGACGTCCATAACCATAGCCCTTTTTTACGTTAACAATTTTTATTTTACCTCGTTCTTCTGGAAGTCCTCCAGCAACAAAAACAGCAAAGCCATCTACTTTCGCAACACCAAATCCTTCGTGAGTTAAACCCTCGAAGTAAACATCGTAGTATTCATTTTTCTTAATAGGAGGTTCTAATTTCACTGTTAATTCCTTCATTTCTTATATTAAAGTATAAAACAACAACAGAGTTATCTTAATCTAAGTTGATCTAATTATCTACTTTTCCTTGATTAATTATGTACAACACAACATAAGTCATAAAAAAATATGTGCAATTAATAATTATGTGCATCTTTTATAACTCTATTTTCTCTAGTAAAATCGATAGTTACGATATGAATTAATTAATTAATATGTGCAGTGGTTTTATGGAGATACTTACGCGGAAATAGCAAACCGGATATCTCCGATATAATCGTAAATAACTTCAGCCCCCCACAAAACGCTTGTCCGATTACCAAAAATGACATTGGTTTTCTCGCGATTCACGTTGTGGCAAATACTTTTCACATTCGGCAATGCCTCGCGAATGCGCGAAACCAGCTGCCCCATATGCGGAATCGTCTCGCCATTCGTCACCAGTACAAGCATCATATCTCCTGTGCTAACACCGATTTTCACAACAACATGTCGCAGAAGCCCTTTATGTGTCGTTTCGTCATACGCTGAAATCCCCATTTCCCGGGAAATCGACTTTACTCGACGAATTACCTTATCATTATTTTCATGCTGAATCAAACAAGTATCCATGTCGATAATCCGGTGACTACCTTGAGCATAAAACCCACCGATCAGTTTACCATCTACTTGAGCGAAAGGCACCTGTGCCTTGTTGCGATAACGCCAAGGCTCCATCATCCCAATCGTAGGATGAACAACAATCCCTTGTTCTTCCACTCCTTCACGCTTAACCGTCAACTTCCCGATCCGTTCCAAGCTATCCACTACCATTTGCCTCTTGTATTTGAGCTGCCCTTCATAACTGAAGTGCTGAAGCTGACAACCACCGCATTGTTTATATATTTCACAAGGAGCTTCAACCCGCTCCGGGCTCACATTCAACACCTTAAGCAGCTTCCCGTACCCAAATTGCTTTTTCAGTTTTAAGACACGAACAAGCACTTGCTCACCAGGTAAAGCCTCATGAATAAAAAGGGTAAAGCCATCTACACGGCCCACCCCTTCGCCTTCATGTCCTATTCCAATAATATCCGCAACATACTCCCCATTCTTCACAACGGGAATGCTTTTCGTATCCCGTTCCCCCTTAACCTTCATACATGAATCCTCCTGATTGTCGAGCTGTTTCTTAATTTTACTCTTTCCGCTTCGGATTAAACTCCATATTGTTAGCTGTATTAGCAGTAGTTATATGCGCGTCCTTACTATCGACCTTGTTCTTTGTCTTGCCTTTTTCGCCGATTGACCCTTTTACAACAACGTTGTCTTTGCTATTATCTCTAACCGTACTCTTCGTTCCCCAGCGAGTCCAGCCCTTTTTATCTGTCCCTCTCCCGGTACCACCCTTAGCCTTAGCCATTCTCATCACCCCACTTCGATTGCATTAGTGCTTGACTCTGTTTTATTTCATATATTTATTTATTTATGTCTTTAATTCTTCCCCTTATAAGTCGAATTACCCGTTTCATCCACAATAATATGAATATGAGACGGCAACAACGAGAACAGACACGGTAAAGTCCCACCAAACTCTCCATCCAGATTAATCTGCACATAATCCGGCGAAGTCACTTGAATGCTACTGGTTTTAAAATAGATCACATTCGGGTCGTTGAGGTGCTCGCCGCGCAGTGCAGCACTGGCAACTCGAATGAATTCGCCAAGATTGCAGCGCTTGAGGATAAAAACATCAAAAAGTCCATCATCCAAGCTGGCATCCGGTGCCAATTTCTCAAAACCCGCAACGGAATTGCTGTTGCAAATTAAGAATAACATGACACTCTCGTGCAAATCCATTTCCGGTGACTTGATATATAATTCAATCGGACGTAAGCGAGGAAGCTTTTCCAGTCCCTTCATATAATACGCTAGCTGACCAATCATCGTTTTCATTTTACTCGGCACTTCATAAGTCAGCTCCGTCATCGAACCTCCACCCGCAATGTTAATAAAATACCGCTGATTGACCTTGCCCACATCAATCGGACGCGAAAACTGTTCCGTGATGATGTCGCAAGCGGCTTCCCATTTGCGCGGAATGGCAAGTGCACGAGCAAAATCATTCGTCGTGCCTAACGGAAGAATACCCAGAAGCGGTCGATGCGACTTCTCCGCCATCCCATTGATCACTTCGTTCAATGTGCCATCACCGCCTGCTGCAATAATCACATCAAAGCCTTGTTCTACTGCATCTGCAGCTGCCAATGTGGCATCACCCTCACCGATTGTCGCATGTGTCGAGGTTTCTAAGCCGCCACGTTCCAGTCGTTGCAGAATATCCGGCAGCTTTTTCTTAATTCCCTCCCTTCCTGATGAGGGATTATAAATCAATCTTGCTCGTTTGACCATCTAATTACCACCCGTTTTTCCTATCATCTGACGAATCTGCTTCTCCATCCACTTTGAAATAAGGGGGTGTGGAAGTATCGCCTTACCATTATATTTGTATGAAAACTCCTGCATTCGCAATGGAATGACTTGATTGGTGAAATATCCCTCACTAAGAAAAAGCGGTGCAACGATCACTGTATGATCCGGCTTGTGTTTCGTCCATAGCTTCATTTTACGCTTCACTTGATCAGGTAGCAACATAGCGACATCTACTTCATCAAACCCGCCAAGTACTTTGAGTCTTGCAGCCAACAGCTCTAGACTTTTGCGCCAGCGCAGGTGAAAACCCTTCTCCACGCTGCCGTGTCCGACCAACAAAACAATTTCATGGCTGGGCTGTTGTGATAAGGGTTGTATTTTGCCATATAGGACTTGGGCTATTTCTTCATCATCATCAATCGGTGTACCGAAATGAATCTGGGCTTGGATATCCAGAGGCACCCGTTCTGTCTCTAAGGTCGGTTCTGGAATCACACCCAAAACATAGCTGATTTCGTCTATATGTGTACTGCCCGAAGAAACGAATAACGGGACGACCACAATGTCCGTCACGCCTTGCTGCTCTAAGCTGTATATACCGTCTTGTATAAGCCTACCTTCCATAAGCTCTAGAAAAGAAGAATAGATCGGTATCTCTGAATCCACTTCAATTGCAGCAACCGCTTGGTCAACCAAATCGACCCATGCCGCATTACGCGAGCCGTGGCTGATGACCAAAACGCCGTATTTCGTCATGTTGGACTCCTTATTCTTCGCTAAATATGGGTTAGCATTTATCGTCCTAATCGTTCTAATGATAATTTATAGCCATCATTGCCGTAATTTAAACAACGCTTCACACGAGAAATAGTAGCTGTGCTTGCGCCGGTTTCAGCTTCAATTTGATTATAGGTGCTCCCTTTACGCAGCATCCGCGCGACTTCCAACCGCTGTGAGAGAGACTGAATTTCATTAACCGTGCATAAGTCGTCGAAGAAAACATAACATTCCTCAACATCCTTCAATGTTAAAACAGCTTCAAATAATTGATCGATCGCTTTATCGTTTAATTTTTTCAATTGCATCCGTCTTCAAACCTCCAGTTAATCATTTCACTATGTTAAGCTTTCGACATTTTGGCGGAAAATCCCTGCTTTACTTCAGTAAACTTTTTCTGCTTTACCGCGCTAAAAGGAATAAAACCAACCAAACCGTGACAAACGTCCAATCCAATCATTTGCCTACATCATAAATTATAGTAAAAAAAGGATTGTGAATCCAGTGAAATCAAATCAACCGCTAAATACACGGCAAGATCCTTTCTTCTCTGACGGACTCGTTCAACATCCGTATTATAGTTCCGGCTTTCAAGGTCAACAGCCTTATCCTGGTGTGAGTGCGTATAACGGATTTGGTCCAGCATCCTATTCAACTGAATTAATCACTCCCGCTGCATCGACCGGCTCCTCTTTTAACTTCAATCAGATTAAGGGAATGATCGATCGCATGGGCGGAATTGATGGGGTGATGGGGCATGTAAGCCGTATTCAAAAGTTTATTCAAAGCATGCAGCAAATGGCACCGATGATTAAATTATTAATAGGCTCCTTTGGCACCAAGGCCAGTACAGCAGCCAAATTAGATGGGGACGGCTTAACCGCCGCAGGCAGACGTAGACGCAGCTCAGTTCGCAGAAGAAAAGGAAAAATCGGAAAAAGAACCTACAAACGCAGACCCAGATCATAGCTTTCCTTCTCACCATCCATGAGCCATGCAGATTATTTGTAAGAACCTCCCGGCTTTGATAAAATGAATATGCTCGCACTTTCGTGAAGCGGTTTTATCATGCTTGTGGAATCATGGATAAGGAGATCTGAAGGTTATGTCGAATAATGTAAAAGCCGGATTAATCATTAGCGGAATTCTAGTTGTGGTTGCAGCCATGGTATTCTTAATATTATATGGTGTTGGCGGACGGGGAGATCTGAAAACAGAAATCCCACTCCCCACGGACGAGGCTGCCAAAGCCTATGTTCTGGAGCATAAGCTGTTAGTAAATGTTGTCGAAATACGTACTGTTCATCCTGGCGGACCTAATTTCAAATCCCTTCAGGGCACAGATGAAGCTGGAGACGAAAAGCTTGTCTGGCTTACGGGAAACGATAAAAAAATCACAGAACGCGGTTCCGTCTTAATCGATGTCGGTCTGACCAAAGAAACCATTCTTGCCAAGCTGCTCAAAGATAAGAATATCAAAGAAGAACAAATCGAATCGATCTTCGTCGCTCCCTATGATTATACCTCAGGACGAATCGTTTGGTTCGTACAGGAAAATGATATTCGGGGTCATATCCTCACCTACGATTTCAAAACGGGTGAGCTGTTGTTCGAGATTTACAAAGATCCTACAGCTTGGAAACTATAATCGCTATAACCAAAAAGCAGTCATTCGCAGGTATATCCTGTGATGAGCTGCTTTTTATTTTTACGAAAGATACCCTTCAATTTGCGTCAAGTGTTTCTTTAGCTCGGGAATTTTGAAGCTTTTTAGTAAAGCGACCATCCCCTTGATCATGACCGTCTGTGGCTCCTCTTTATCCAACTCCGCTTCAAGCACCTGCAAAGACATATTGATTTCATCCAACTCGGCAGGCTTTTTCTGCAGCTTATCTACAAGCAGGCGAATGGCTTGCAGTTCTGTAGTT
Organism: Paenibacillaceae bacterium; assembly: GCA_040904685.1. Lineage (GTDB taxonomy): Bacteria > Bacillota > Bacilli > Paenibacillales > NBRC-103111 > Paenibacillus_AC. The sequence continues at coordinate 6,486 of JBBDSZ010000022.1, forward strand.
AAAGCGGCTTTCGTCGTATTACTTTGCTTCGGATAAGCCGCAAAATATTCTGTAAATTCTCCCGAATTCAGAATCGGTTTAGCCTTTTTGGCGAGCATACCCTGTACAATATCATCCAAGCGATCTAATAAAAATTCAGATACCTGCTGAAAATCCAGCTTGATCTGCTCCATCATCACGTACCCCATATATCCACTAATCATTGAGATGAAAAGGGTCGCCACATCAAAGGAGATCGGTCTGACCTCTTCGCCATACAGCTCAAGAATACATTGCTGATTACCCGACAATTGCTGTGCTCTCAAAGTCATAATCAATTCATGTATTTCCTCGTTCACCTCAAAACGCTCATTCATCAGCATTTTGACAAAATCACTATGCTCCACAAATTGCTGATAATTCTCCGTTACTTGTCGGAGCAGTTTCTCGCGAGGGGACAGACTCGAATCCTCCATCGTTTCCCAGAATTTTAACACAATCCGTTCAAAATAATACTTACAGATCGATACCAGCACATCCTCCTTGGACTTGAAATAGAAGTACAAAGAGCCTTTGGCAATGCCTAAGGAATCCGCGATCTCCTGAATGGAGGTCGCTTGATACCCTTTATCGGCAAAGCATTTAATGGCTGCTTCGAGAATTTGTTTCTTTTTATCGTTCATTGGTTTTCACCGCCTATCTTAGACCGACTCTTCTTTTCTTTTGCCGCGGAATCTAGCCAGAAATTCATAAAAGATTGGAACCATGATTAGCGTCAACAACGTCGAACTGATCAAGCCTCCAATAACCGTGACACCTAAACCTTTGGAAATTATACCACCAGCACTTTCGAAACCTAACGCTAGTGGGAGTAATGCACCCACCGTTGCCAATGCCGTCATAAGAATCGGACGAAGTCTGGTTACACCCGCTTCCAATAAAGCTTCACGCACAGACAAGCCTTCTTGCTCTTTGCGTCTGACACGATCCAATAAGACGATGGCATTCGTAACGACAATCCCGATAAGCATCAATGCTCCCATCATCGCCGATGCACTTATGGTTTCGCCCGCGATAAACAGTCCAAGCAAGGCGCCAATTAGCATAAACGGCAAGGAGAAAATAATGGCCAGCGGCGTAAGCGCCCCGCCAAATGTGATAACGAGCAATAGATACACGATCGCAACTGCTGCTGCCATGGCTAATCCAAGCTGAGTAAAGGTTTCTTTGATCTGCGCTGTCACACCGCCAAAATCAACTTTGATTGTCGATGGAAGCTGCAGATTTTCAATCTCCTTTTGCAAATTGCTTGAGGCTTTTCCTACATCTTTGCTCGTAATATTCGCACTTACACTAACGAATAACCGCCCATCTTTACGCGTAACTGTGCTGGCTGAGGTGCCATTTTCAACCTTAACTACATCCTTTAATGCCACTTTCATTCCTAGTGGGGATTGAATAGTTTCATTCTCGATATCTGCAATACTCCCATACATCTTTTTATCCAGATTCACATATACCTGATAGATTTTACCCTCTACCTTCACTTCCGTAAGAGCAGGTCGATCTCGCACTGGGCTTAGCTTCATAGCAATTTGACCCGCAGTAAGCCCGTATTGGCTTAATTTAGCTTGATCCGCCAAAATTGTATATTGCTCATATGTTTTCGACTGGCTATTTTCTATTTTTTCAAAGGATTTGTCCTTTGCCATGATATCTTGAATTTGTTTCACCACGGGTTTAATTTCTTCCAACGAATCTCCGTAAATGGATAGACTAAGCTTACTGCCGCCTATTCCGCCGCCAAAATCCATCGGAGCCCATTTACCAGTTGGCTCTATTTTTTTAAGCTCTTCGATGAGAAGATCGCTTTCCTTGGCAAATTCCGGTGTGTTCGTATTATATAAGACGTAGAATAAAGCACCTTTAGAAGGTCCAGCGCCAAATGGACTTTGTCCTCCTACCGAATATTGCAAGTTCTCTACATTTTTACGTTTTAGAATAAGTGCTTCTGCTTCTAGGGCTGTTTTCTTCGTATCTTCTAATAATTTGCCTGGACTTGGACTATAGGTTACAGCCACATACTTGTCCTCTTGATTCGGTAGGAAGCTGACTCCCACTGCTTTGACTAGCCCCAAGCTGCTAACTAAAAGCACAATCGCGATTATAAAAGAAATCAGTTTATGACTTAGTGTCCAACTCAAAACTCCACGATAAAATTTGGCAATGGCTCCTGGGGTTTCATCGTGAACTTGGCTTGCCTTTAGCCCTTTTCTGAACATCATATGCGCCAGCATTGGCACCACTGTAATAGCAACCAACAATGAGGCAACTAGGGAGAATACCATTGTTAACGCAAATGGCAAGAACAATTGACCAATCGGGCCACTTACGGTGCCCAAAGGGAGGAATACAGCGATCGTTACCAAAGTTGAGGCAAGAATCGGCATAAACATTTCGTGAGTCGCATCTAGAATGAGCGGTTTGCCACTGAGCCTTTCTGAATGAAGACCCATACGGCGGTAATTATTCTCAATCACAACAATCGAGTCATCCACTACTCGCCCAATCGCAACCGTCATCGCGCCGAGTGTCATGGTGTTTAATGTAATGTTGAATTCCTTCAATAATAAAACAGCAATCAGCAATGATAAAGGAATCGATACAATCGAAATGATCGTGGTTCGAATGTTTCTCAGGAATAACATAATAATAAACACAGCGAACAATGCGCCGAAAAGTGCTTTTGTCAGCATCGTATTTACTGATTCCTCAATCGGTTTGCCCTGATCGAAGATTGTAACTACATCGATGTCTGGGTGATTGACTTTTACTTGCTCTGCTTGCTTCTTAATTGCATTAACAACCGTTACTGTATTGGCATCAGGTGATTTGGTAATATCAATCCCTACGGAAGGACTGCCGTTTGTCCGCGAAATCGAATCGGCTGTTCCCACCAATTCAACCGTCGCAATTTCGGACAGCTTTACTGTTTGAAGTCCTGCGGATGGCCCAGCAACTGGTGCTTGCGCTTGGGCGGCCGGTGCCAGTGCTAATCCTTGGGCAGCTCCTGCCAGCCCGGCATTGCCTTGCGGTGCTCCTGGAATTAGCGGGATTACGATATTCTTCAAGTCATCTATCGTTGTTATATTGCCATCTAGCACAATACTTTTTTCCGAATTCTCCATTTCAAAAAGTCCAAGCGGTACCTTCAGCGCCGAAGCCTGGACAATTCCCTTTACGGTATCTGCTGTAAGTCCCAACTCATTCAATTTTGCCTGGTTAAAAGTTAAAGTGACTTCCTTAAATTGCTCACCAGATATATTTACAATGCCTACACCAGCTATTCCTTCCAAGTTCGATTTAATTTCTGTATCAATGAGCTTAGAAATTTCCTCGAGCGATTGAGTTTTCGAGCTAACACTTAATGAAATGACAGGAAATGCATTGAGGCTTAGCTTGGAAGCCTTAGCTGCTTGCACTCCTTTAGGTAAATCCAGGTCAGAAATAGCTTCCCGCAGCTCTGTTAGTGCTTTATCAATGTTTTTGCTGTACTTATAATTCACTATAATGGAGGATACATTCTCCATCGATGTCGAATCGACAACGTCCACACCATCTAAATTCTTAATTCTTTGCTCAAGTGGAATCGAAACCTTATCCGCAACCTCTTGGGGTGCCGCGCCGGGGTATATCGTCGAAATAGTTAAAATCGGCACATCAATATTCGGAATTGTTTCTTGCTTCATCGTTGTACCTGCATACAAGCCCGCAACTGTGATAATGATCGTCAACATCCAAATTGCAAATTTGTTGTTTAACGAAAATCGAATAACACTTTTCATTGTTTCACTCCTATTTTTCTTTTTTGAACATCGTTCAACTCTAATATGATAATAATCGAACACAGGTCAACAAGCAAGCGAAGGCAGAAATATAGCGGCAGCCCAGAACATGAATCAATCATCTACTGGACTGCCGCTATGATGTTCTTATTTACAAAGCATAATCATCCTGAGTGGTATAGCTGCCGATGCCATCTCCTGTATATATTAACGGCTTTGCTCGAGCAGTTTCACCGTTGCACCGAAATGGGCATGTCCTTGTACTAACGCATCCACGGCCTTCTGCCGACTTACACCAAACATCAGCATGAGAATGGCAACTCTTGCATCGCCCTCAGCTTCGTTTCCATACCGGCGTGCAGTTTCTTCATTGGTTCCCGTAGCTGCTTGGATAATTCGCACAGCACGCTCCCTAAGCTTCATATTAGTCGCCTTAACGTTTACCATTAGATTGCCGTAAACCTTGCCCATTTGGATCATTGCTGTCGTGGAAATCATGTTGAGCACCATTTTTTGTGCTGTTCCTGCCTTCAATCGGGTCGAACCAGTAACAATTTCCGGACCGACGAGTACTTCAATTGGAAATGTCACTTCTGCGCTCAGTGGAGTATTGTGATTACAGCTGATACCAATCGTCACTACACCCATCCGATTCGCCTCACGTATGGCACCGATGACATAGGGCGCTGCCCCGTTTGCAGTAATTCCGACGACGATATCGCCAACTCGTATTACTTCTGCTATGGTACGTGCCCCCGCCGGATCATCATCTTCAGCGTTCTCTATCGCTGCACGTATTGCTTTTTCACCGCCCGCAATCAGGCCATTCACGAGATCTGCCTCTACCCCGAATGTAGGTGGACATTCTGAAGCATCTAGAACTCCGAGCCGTCCGCTTGTTCCGGCTCCGATATAGTACAGCCGTCCGCCTTGGGTCATCGCATTGACCACCGCTTCCACTGCGGCGGAGATTTGTGGCAGCGCTTCTCGTACCGAAAGTGCAACTGTTTGGTCTTCTTCGTTCATTAAGGTTACGATCTCACGAACGCTCAGCTGATCAAGCTGCTGAGATTTTTCATTTCTCTGTTCGGTAAGCTGTTGATTCTTTTCTTGCTGTATCAAGATACCTCTCCTCCTTTTCATTGAAAAAAACAGCTGAACCGACTTTTAACAATGTGTTTGTCAAGGTTAGGCAAGGTAATAAAATAAGCTGCCTGTCCTATTTACTTATTTCAATTAAAAACAAATGCTGTTATCTGTTGTTTCATTGACTCTGTTAATTCGATGCCCTGCTCCTGAAGGGCAAGCAAGTAAGCTCCGATAACTGGAGGCCGTTCGAGCAATCGGACATCATACTCTCCCGTGCGCAACGTCGATGTTTCTAGAAAAAGCTTTACAAATAGTTGATCTGAGAATAGTCCCCCAGTTAAGATCAAAGGTATGGCATTCACTGTCATATTATTACTCTGGCTTAAACCTCCATGCAGCTTCATCGCCAATGCATTCGCTGCAGTTTGGACGAGCTCTTTGAGCTCTCGAATCGCCTCATCTACCAGCTTAACCGCTATCGGATCTCCATTCGAAGCAGCCTGTAGAACAAGCTTGGAACCATCCGCAATTGCAGTGCGTACATTGTCCTGGCCATAAATGGTGTTAATAATTTGACCCGGATGCTGCAGCGCCCAACGTTCCAGCACAAGACCTGTTAAAGCGGTCGCCTTGCCCCTGCCATCATATTCCTGCATAACGGCCATTAGTGCTTTTCGCCCGAGATCAAAGCCGCTACCTTCGTCACCAAGCAGATAACCCCAGCCTCCTACTCGGACAAATGCTCCCGTTGCAGGATCAAATCCGTAGGCAATTGAACCTGTGCCGGAAATCAGCACAATCCCCCTTTGTCCCCAAGTTCCAGCGGCCAATGCCGTGACTGCATCATTGTGTGCGGTGATAGGAATGCCCTCCGGCAATTCCGTTTGCAGCCAATCGACAATCCGCTTCCGATCCTCCGGACGGTCACTCCCGGCAAGTCCAAGGAAAATTCCACCTAAAGAGGATGCATCCGTACCCGTTAAATCTAACACATTCTGGATAAGTGAGAACAAAACCCGTTTCACGTCTTCCCAAGAACGGGATTTCACATTACTGGATTCTCCGCGTCTCACGGCTAGAATACAGCCATTCTGATCACCTAGGATGCAGACTGTTTTCGTCCCTCCACCGTCAATGCCAATAAATCTTTTTCCCTCAACGCTGCCTGTCACCATGTTACTTCACCGCTCCCGCCGTCATTCCTTCCATAAACTGCTTCGATGCGAAGAAAAACAATACGATCATCGGCAAGGAAGACAGTGTTAGGCCAGCGAACAGCATACTCAAATCGGTTGAGTACTCTCCGAACAAAGACAGCATGCCGACTGGTATCGTTTTTTTCAAATCGTCCTGAATAAAAATTAACGGAAAAAAGAAGTCATTCCATGCTGCAAGGAAATTCATAATCATAACCGTACCCAGCGCTGGGCGAATAAGTGGCAGTAAAACGTGCCACATCACACCGAAGTCTGATGATCCGTCAATGCGTGCCGCTTCCTCCAGCTCCTTCGGAAGTGTTCGAAAGAAGCCTGTTAAAATCAGAATAGCCAATGGCAATCCGATCGCAGTATAGACACTTATGAGCGACCAAAGACTATTTAATAATCCGATCTGCTTCATTAGAAGAAATAGCGGTACGATCCCGAGCTTAATTGGAATCATCATGCCCAGAAGGAAAAAGAAGAATAACGCGGCATTCCACCTGAACGGATATCTTGCAATATAAAATGATGCAAAAACACCAAACACCAAAATCAAAGCAACAGAAACTACGCTAACCACTGTGCTGTTCCAAAAATAAGTCCCAAATGAAATTTGATGGAGCAGCTTGCTATAAGCCGTGAACGACATGGAAGTCGGTAGTGATATCGGGTTTTTCAAAATTTGGATATTCGTCTTTAATGAGGAGGTCAGCATCAGAAAAATCGGATACAAACTGACCAGTGCTCCTAAGTACGCCACAGCATATTGAAGCCCCCAAATGAATTTGTTTGTTTTCACAGTCTGCCTCCTCTCTTAGTTCTGTGCGGATTGGTTTCTGGTAAAGTACAGGAACAAGGCAGATACCGTTGCAATCATCAAGAATAGTACAACAGCCAGTGCTGAACCAAGACCCAATGCGACCGAATCTCCACCCGACGAGCCTCCAAATGCAATACGATAGAAGAATACAGCCAACGTATCCGTAGAACTGTAAGGCTCCCCTTGCGAGCCTTCCATAGCATAAATAAGCTCGAATGCTTCGAAAGCGTGGATAAATGTGAACACTGTAATAATAATCAGCGATTGGCTCATCATCGGTAGGATAATGGAACGGATCATCCGTAAACCTCTTACCCCATCTAACCGTGCTGCTTCAATTATTTCCGTTGAAATCGACTGAAGGCCCGCAAGGAAAATCAACATGATAAAGCCTACACCAAACCAACTGTTAACCATCGTGATCGAGGTGAGTGCTGTAGAAGTATCGCCCAGCCATGGCTTTGCCCACGAAATGAGCCCGATCTTCTTGAGGAGTACATTGACCACACCATTGTTCGGGTTTAACATCAGCTTCCATAAAAACCCGACTACAATGACAGAAAGCAGCCGTGGTAGAAAATAGGCCATTTTCAGAAAGCCTGAACCCTTAAGCTTGCTATAAACCAGGTAGGCGAGCACAAACGCAATCACGTTCTGCACTGCCATTTCAATCAAAAAGTAATACAGATTATGACCTAAAGCATTCCAAAACAAATGATTAAACGGTTCTTTCGTAAACAAGCTAACAAAGTTGTCCAGCCCAATAAACTCGCCACGGATAAGCCCTTTCCAATCGAAAAAACTGTATCCGAACGCCGCAAGGATTGGATAAATCACGAACAGCATATAAACTACGAGGGCCGGAACAGGGAACAGATGAACCGTTCCTTTTTTCCACCCTGACGATTTGGTCAAGTTCTTCATGCCCCCACACCCTCATCTTTAGGTTATTCATATAAACACGGTGCTGTTTATATATTATTTTTTAGGTTTAAACCAAGTATCTGCGCTCTTCTGCACTTCTTCCGCTGCTTGCTCAGGAGTCAATTTATCTAAATACATGCCTTGAATCGACTTTTCCAAGGTAGCTTTGGTTGTAGGGTTGCCTGCGTTGAAGTAAACAACCGCTGCATACGGAGTGGAGATGCTGTCTGCATTCTTGGCAATTTTGGCTACAAGTGGATCATTCGCCACTATACCTGGGATCGTGCTTGGCTTTTGAAGCTCGTTAACTGCAAGCGCGCCGAATTCCTTGGTTGTCAAGAATTCCATAAATTTAAGTGCTTCCGCCTTATGAGCTGATTTCGCATTAACTGCGAATGAACCATCTACCCAAGTTGTAACCGTCGCCTTGCCATCTGCTTTCTTCGGTGGAATCGGGAACACATCCATTTGTAGGTCTGGATTGGTTTTCTTCATCACCGCATATTCCCAATCGCCCATTACCATCATAGCTGCCTGCTCAGTAACAAACATGTTTCTCATATCGTCCATGCCAATCCCTACATAATTATCTGGAAAATAGGGTGTCAAATCTTTCAGCATTTTGATGGAGCTCACAAATTCCGGGCTTTTGAAATTAGCATCTCCGGAAAGTATTTTATTGACGAAGTCCGTGCCATATTCGGAAGGTGCAAGCGTACCATGAGTCAATGCAAGGAGCCAGCCCTCTTTAGAGCCAAAAGCAAACGGAGTCACTTTATTTTGCTTTAGCGTATCGGCTGTCTTCAGCAGCTCTTCCCACGTTTTAGGTTCCTGAAGGTTATATTTTTGAAAAATCTTTTTGTTATAAAAAACTTGTGTAGAGCTGAATACAGTAGGTACGCCATATACTTTACCATCACTGCCAGTTGCTGCTAATAGAGTGTCCTTAGTGAACACATCCATACCTTTCAAAGTGTCTAAAGGCTCTAAATATCCAGCATCTGCCAAAACAGCACCAGCTGCATAAGGACGTAGATGAATAATATCCGGACCACTTCCGCTTTGCAGCGAGGTGTTAAGAGTTGTGTTATATTCCGTATTTTTGACCGGATTGAAATCTATTTCGATGTTCGGATTGCTCTTATTGAATTCCGCGATGATTTTTGTGTAAGCCTCACTATCTTCCGTACGCCAGCTTCCTATCGTCAAACTTACTTTTTGCCCCGCTGCTGCCGTCGGCGCAAGACTTGCTTCTTCGGTTTTTTTGGTGTCGCTTCCGCAACCTACCAACAAAGATGATGCTACTACCATTGTTACTAAAGCCGTACTGAATAAACGTTTCATTAAAAAGCCTCCCTTTAATTTGTGTTCATATATTTAACCTCATGATGAAAATGAGGATAATACCGCTTCATGCAAAATTGGCCTCAACTCTCGGATTCGATTATTCCGTCCGAGATGAACCGCATTGGTGAGAAAAATAACACTAAGCCCAAGCCCCGGTTCGATCCATAAACTTGTACCCGTAAACCCGTATGACCGAAGCTGCCTGCAGGCCAGCTTTCCCCACAGCTTGACACAATTGTGGGATCATGCCGCACCTCCCAACCAACTCCCCGCCCGTAGATCGGATGCGCAATGGCTTCCTGCATCAGCGAAGGCGGCACAATATCCTGATTTTCTGGCTGCAGCCACCAAGCCGCATAACGTGATATATCTCCTGCTGTAGCAAATAATCCCGCACTACCAGATACGCCGCCAAGGTGGAAGCTCTTCTCGTCGTGAACTTCACCAATAACATAAGCTCCGTCTACCCATTCTGTCGCAGCAATGTGATCATAGTGTTCTGGACCGGGAGTGAATAATGTACTGCGCATTTCGAGCGGACCGAATACATTCTGCTGAACAAAACGATCCAACGGCACATCGTTTACAAGCTCTATAACTTTACCGAGCAGGATCAAGCCGAGATCACTATACTGACTATTCTTACCCGGCAGAAATCCCAGCTCCTGCGCCAGAATCTCATCGAGAAGCCCCGGCCGCTGTCCTCTACGCGCAATAATTGGTAAATCCGCCGGTAACCCAGAGACATGCATCAACAGATGGCGCAGCGTAACCTGCGAATGGCGAAATGCTGGTAAGTATTCCTGTAAAGTGCAATCTAAAGATAGATTTCCCTCAGCCACTGAAACTAGAACAGCAGGGAGCGTAGCGATTACCTTCGTAAGGGATGCGATATCGAACAATGTGTTTAACTGGATTGGATGTTCCTTCACTCCATCCGAGTACGACCCATAAGATTTACAGAATCGGAGGCGGTTGTTTAGCGTAATATCGAGTACAGCACCAGGCAGGACGCCATCATGCACCCAACCCTTCACCAATCGATCCACCTTATCCATTACGTTTCCCCGCTTTAACCGCTTGTCGGGTTTTTTCAAGAGATTGGACGCTTTCTTCGTAATGACGCCCAGCTATTCCGACATACAGAATATCGATCACGTTCAACTGGGCAATCCGGGAAGCCATTGCGCCACTGCGGATGCTTTTCTCCAAGGAGCTGGTAAACAGCTGAATTTCCGCGAGCTCCGATACCGGGTTAGACCCGAGTCGAGTCAGTGTAATAACAACGGCACCGTTTTTCTTGGCGATTGCAAGCGAGCGGATCATATCTTCAGTTTGCCCTGTATAGGAAATGCCAAAGACAACATCGCCGGGAAGCAAATTCGCTGCAATGGTGGCTTGTGCATCAAACCCAGTACCGATTTCACACCAGCGATTGATACGTGACAGCTTTTGTTTAAAGTCTTCTGCGATGACCGCCGATGCGCCAACACCGAACAAACCAATTTTTCTTGCACTGCTCAATGTAATAATGGCTTTCTCCACACTTTGCGGAGAGAGCACCGTTAAGGTATCTTGGATGGAAACAATATTGTTATTGGACACCGATTCAATCAGCTGCTCAATGGAGCCGTCGGTCTGGATTTCTTGATACGAGTCTGCAGGGAGAGACAATTGTGATAAATCTCCAGCAATTCGCAGCTTTAGTTCCTGGAAGCCTTTAAAGTGAAGCGAACGTGATAGCCTTACAATCGTGGCTTCACTTACATCTGCGTACTCCGCCAGCTTTTGTACGGAAAGGACGACTACCTCCTCCGGATGTTCTAATATATATTGGGCCACTCTACGCTCCATTGGCTTTAAGCTGCCCATGGCTGCTTCTATACTTACTAAGCCACCTTTTAACAAGAGAATCATCCTCTACGGTTCATTTGCAAGCTTCGTCTTCTTAAACGTCTTCTTAAACTCATTATAATTATATTTATTTCATTTTGCAATCGTATTTATGAAATATTATTTCATAAATAGTAATTTTACATATTCATCCACTTCTTCATTTAATTTGATGATATAAAAAAATAGCTACCTGCAGTTTGTCTGCAAGCAGCTATCTTTTCATTATCGTTTAAATGGATGCAAACCGAATTAAAGATTTTCAAACATGAGGCAGTTAATCTTAATCGCGGGAAATGCCCAATAAGCGAAGTAAGGATAAGAACAGGTTAATGAAGTCGAGATATAAATTAAGCACAGCCAACGGGATCACTTCATTGGTCAGCCCTTGGCGATATTGTGAAATATCATACAGGATAAATCCGGAGAAAATCAACACTCCACCCGCTGCTAGCATCGTCCCTAATGGACCACCAAAGCCTCCAACGAACATCCCCACTAAGCTAAAACCAACCAAAGTCAGCAGCCCAACCATGAGAAACCCGCCGAGAAAGCTGAAATCTTTTTTCGAATAATAGGCGTAAGCAGATAAACCACCAAAAATAATAACCGTCAGAATAAAAGCTGTATTGATCAAGGATGAACCGCCTATTGAAGCATAATGCGCTATGGTGGGGTAAATCGTAATTCCGCTAATGAAAGTGAAGCTAAATACGAACGTATAACCTATTGCCCGTTTTCCCCGACGAATAAAAAATGCGGAGATCAGCATGATGAATTCCAAAACCACCAAGGGTAAGAATAACGCTGGCGGAACAACCGTCCCAACTAAAGTACCCAAAAACGAAATCAAAATTGATAAAGTAAACATACGCAACAGTTTATGGAATGAAGAATTATATTCTCTTTCCAGCCCAACTGCCGACTGCCTTTGCTCAAAATCCATTGCCAAATCCCACCTTGCTAATTAATTTACCGTTTGTCCGGTTACTCCTATTGTATCATATTTTTCTATAAACATACTTCATTTTGCTGAAGTACATAAATTTTTCGTACAAGGTAAAACCTAGTAACAGCACAAGAGGAGCGTGATTCATTTGACGGATGCTTTTTTCTTTATATTACACCATTGGCACACAGTAATATTAATTGTCGGTTGCCTACTAGCTGTCTTCTATGTATATAAAAATCGCCACAAGCTGCTGCAAACCAAAACCTACAAACGCCGCACCAAGCTATAAATGAAATTGTTTTCTCTTTAAATAGTAAAGGAGGCCATGACCAACCCCACCAACAGCTAACGTTAGTTTATCTTTTCTTCCAGCCACGCTAGCAAATCTTGAGTCACTTCATCCCGGTTGATCTCATTAAGCATTTCATGCCTTCCACCCTCATAAAATCGATAGGTAATATCCTGCAATTGCAGCTCCTCATAGGTCACGATTAATTTCTTAACACCCATACTCTTATGCCCCACTGGATTCAATGCGCCAGAGAAAAGATATTGCGGAAGCTGCCTCGGAATGCGGCGCAACCCTTGTATCTGATAGATTTCCTGAAGAAAAAGGAAAAAATCACGAAAGAACGAAGCCGTAAATAATGTACCACAGAATGGATCAATGATATATTTATTAACCTCTGTCTCGTCTCTGCTCAACCAATCAAAGGGAGTGCGAAGTGGTTTGAAGTCGCTGTTGTAGCTGCCAAAAACTAAGGTAGTGATTACTTTAGACTGATGTCGTTCTCCGTAAACCTTTGCGATTAATTTTGCTAGAAAGATGCCTGGTTTTAACGACGGACCCGGATCGCCATTCGTACCCGAAAGGATAACGCCATGCAGCTCTGTGCCGTATTTTTGCATATAGCCCTGAGCTAAAAAGGATCCCATGCTATGACCTAAGAGAAAAACAGGAGTTGTCAGATGCTCCTGTTTAATAATGTGCGTTAGATGAACCATATCCTCCAGCATCCCATGAAATCCTGTTGGCCCTATATAGCCGATGTCTTCAATTGTTGCCGCAGTCAGCCCGTGTCCTTTGTGATCATTGGCATAAACGGCATAGCCATTTGCTGTTAAAGTGAGCGCGAGTCTCTCATAACGTGCAGCTGTTTCAGCCATACCGTGGGCTATTTGGACAACAGCTTTAACAGGCATACCTTCGGCAGGCAGCCACCTATATACATGAATACTGGTTGCATTAGAATCTTGAAAAGTAAAGGGTGATCTTATCATTGCGACTTTGCTTCAATGGCTCTTTTGAGCGCCATCAGGTAACCGAGATGCATGCTTTCATGGCAAAATGAGTAGTTCAGGGCTTCGCCAACCGTTTCTATCTCTAAAAAAGGGAGAGTGAGTTTATCTGCCAGTTTACCTGCTATTAATTTTTGCAGACGGTCGGTTTGCTCTTTTAATTCTTGCAGTAAAAATTCAACTGAGGGAGGCTCCGTTTGCCAATCCGCGGGTTTTGTTCCGTTGCCAAACCATTCTGTATACATTTCAGGAAAACCAATTCCATCGCCCATCAACCGCAGAGTTAAGCGATCTTGAACAAGAAGAATATGACCGATATGCCAATGAATCGTATTATTGAAATTCGCCGGCATTACATCCATAATCTTGGAATCTACTGCCTCAATCCACTTCACGGTGTTAGAACGATATAATCTCATTTGACTAAACATCATTTCTTCTGTCATGATCTAATCTCCTTTTTACTGAACGATTGGTTAAATCAAAGCCTTTTTGGCGATATCCGTTCGATATTGCTTCCCTTCAAAATGTATTCGTTCTGCATCGCGATATGCCTGTTCTCTGGCTTCTTTTATCGTTGCCCCGCGCCCGACTACTCCCAATACACGTCCACCATTGGTAACCAGCTGACCGTCTTTTAGCGCTGTACCTGCATGGAAGACTAAGGATTGCTCAACATCCTTTAATCCAGTTATAGGCAGGTTTTTCTGATACGTACCAGGGTATCCATTCGAAGCTAGAATCACACAAACCGCTGCTTCATCGCTCCAACGAATATCCATCTCCTCCAAACGACCATTTACCGTAGCCAGAAAAATATCCAACAGATCCGTTTCCAATCTCGGCAATATCACCTGTGTCTCCGGATCACCAAAACGTGCGTTGAATTCAATGGTTTTGGTACCCGTTGCTGTAAGGATCAGCCCAGCATATAACACTCCGCGAAACGGTCTGCCTTCTTTTACCATTGCTTCAGCTGTAGGTTTTAAAATCGTTGCGATTGCTTCGTCAATAACCGATTGTGGAATATGCGGCAAGGGAGAATACGTCCCCATTCCGCCTGTATTCGGTCCAAGATCATGATCAAAAACCGGCTTATGATCCTGAGAGGGGGTCATCGGTCTAACAACATTGCCGTCAACAAAAGCGAGCAAGGACATTTCCTGTCCTTGAAGAAATTCTTCAATGACAACCTGTATTCCTGCCGAGCCAAAAACTTTATCGATCATGATGTCCTTTAACGCTTTTTCGGCTTCTTCCATCGTTTGTGCAACAATAACACCTTTGCCAGCAGCTAAGCCATCCGCTTTGATTACAATGGGGGCACCTTGCTTGTGGAGATACGCAATAGCCTCATCATAGCTTTCAAACGTTTCATAGGCTGCAGTCGGGATGTTGTATTTTTTCAGTAAATTCTTGGTGAATACCTTGCTGCCTTCTATGATCGCTGCATTTTTCCGTGGTCCGTAAACCAGAATGTTTTTTGCTTCCAAGAAGTCTACAATGCCTGCGGCCAATGGATCATCTGGACCCACTACTACAAAATTAATATCGTTTTCCAGCACAAATCGGCTGATCTCCGCAAACTGATCTTCTTGAATGTCAACACAATCTGCTATCTGAGCAATGCCGCCATTTCCTGGCGCACAATAGATTTCTTTGACTTTATCGCTCTTTTTTAACGACCAGATGATGGCATGCTCTCTGCCGCCTCGACCAATGACTAGTATTCGCATCGTAAATTCTCCTTAGAGTTTTCGTAAGAAAACTAACTTCGTAAGCATAATCTGAGTTTTCGTAAGAAAACTAACTTCGTAAGCTTGGACTAGTGTTTAAAATGACGAACACCGGTCATGACCATGACGATATTGTTATCATTTGCTGCTTTAATTGAATCCTCGTCTTTAATTGAGCCACCCGGTTGGATAATCGCTGTAATTCCAGCTTTTGCTGCCAATTCCACTGTATCGCTCATTGGGAAGAATGCATCGGATGCCAACACGGAGCCCTTTGCCTTATTACCTGCTTGCTCGATAGCAATTTTCGCTGCGCCTACACGGTTCATTTGACCTGCGCCTACGCCAATAGTCATATCATCTGCAGCAAGTACAATGGCATTCGATTTCACATGTTTTACAACCTTCCACGCAAACAGCAGCTGTTTCATTTCTGCTTCGGTTGGTTGACGCTCAGAAACGACCTTTAAGTCAGCTTCAATAAGCTGGTAAGAATCGCTTTCTTGCACAAGCATACCACCATCAACGGTTGTGATCTTCATTTCGGATTTGTTATCTGTCGCTGAACCGCTTAATTTAAGTAAACGAATGTTTTTCTTCTTTTGCAGAATGTCTAGAGCTCCCGGTGTATAGTCTGGTGCAATGATGATTTCAAGGAAAATTTCAGATAGGAGCTGCGCTGTATCTTCACCAATTGTACCATTAGCAGCAATGATACCGCCAAAAATCGAGGTCGGATCAGCTGCATAAGCTTTTTGATACGCTTGATGAATGGTTGCGCCAATCCCCACTCCACATGGATTCATATGTTTAACGGCTACAACAGCAGGTTCACTGAACTCATTGACGATTTGCAGCGCTGTGTTAGCGTCATTGATGTTGTTATAGCTGAGCTCTTTACCATGAAGCTGTTCAGCAGTTGTAATGTTACCTTGTGCAGCCAACGGCTTGCGGTAAAAGGCTGCTTTTTGATGCGGATTTTCGCCGTAGCGCAGATCTTGTACTTTTTCATAAGTCACGGTATATTTCTCTGGCATCGGCTCGCCCATTTGCTTGGACAAGTAGTCGCCGATTAACGCATCATAAGCCCCCGTATGGCGGAAAACCTTTGCAGCAAGTTGTTTACGAGTTTCTAACGTGGTATCTTGTGAAGCGCGGATTTCTTCTAAAACTCTCACGTAGTCTGACGCATCTACAACTACAGTTACAAATGCATGGTTTTTCGCCGCAGAACGTAGCATTGTCGGCCCGCCGATATCAATGTTTTCAATCGCGTCTTCGTAAGATACATCTGGCTTAGCAATCGTTGCGGCGAAAGGGTACAAATTCACGACCACAAGGTCAATATAATCCAAACCTAATTTTTTCATTTGCGCTACGTGCTCTGGCTCATCACGAACCGCCAACAATCCACTATGTACCGCTGGGTGCAAGGTTTTCACACGTCCATCGAGAATTTCCGGGAAACCTGTCACCTCGGAGATTCCGATTACAGGAACGCCTTTCTCCTTCAACAAACTTTGTGTACCTCCTGTTGAAATCACCTCAACTCCCAACTTGGCCAATTCCGCTGCAAATTCTACTATGCCTGTTTTATCCGATACGCTGATTAATGCTCTTTTGATAGTCACAATACTCCTCCTCATATAAATACTTATTTCTTCGTTCTTGGCTCATTCCTCGAAATGAGGTGCACTTCTGCACCTTATTTCTTCATTCTTGGCTCATTCCCCGAAATGAGGTGCACTTCTGCACCTTATTTCTTCGTTCTTGGCTCATTCCCCGAAATGAGGTGCACTTCTGCACCTTATTTTACCGAAATAGGCTACTTTATAGAAACTTTTCTTTCGTCTAGGTGGATCCGGCCCTCGCGGATGAGGGCGATGGTTTGGGGGTAGAGTTTGTGTTCGATTGCGTGTATGCGTTCTGCTAAACTTGCTTGCGTATCATCAGCCAACACTTCTACAGACTGCTGCGCAATGATGGGACCGGAGTCCATGCCGCCATCGACAAAATGCACGGTCACTCCAGTTAGCTTCACGCCATATTCGAACGCATCCCCGATTCCGTTTACTCCGGGAAAAGCAGGCAGCAAGGAAGGATGGATATTAATGATTTTTCCATAGTATGGCTTAACGAGCGTGTCGGTAATCAGTCGCATATAGCCTGCCATCACGATTAGATCAATCTGGCGCGATTCGAGCTCAGCTATAATTTCCACTTCATATAAATCGCGTGAAGCGTAGTCTTTGGGACGAAAAACAAAAGCGTTCACACCCGCTAGCTTGGCACGTTCTACCACGGCTGCTTGCGGCTGGTCACAAACAAGAAGCTCGACAATCACATCGAGCTTACCGGACGCCACGGCATCGACAATGGCTTGAAAATTCGTGCCGCTGCCCGAAGCAAACACGGCAATGCGAAACGGCTGCCTCATACCACTGCACCGTTGAAAGTAACCACTCGATCTCCTGCAGTCACTTGCCCAATGCGATACACTTTCTCGCCAAGCTCACCTGCAATCCGTTCTGCTTCATCTGCAACGTCAGCGGAAACGACAACAACCATGCCAATACCCATATTAAATGTGCGGAACATATCATTATTACTAATTCCACCCGCCGCTTGCATCAATTGAAAAATCGGCAGAATCGGCCATGAGCCATATTCAATGTGCGCATTAACACCTTCTGGCAGCACACGCGGGATATTTTCGAGGAAGCCGCCGCCTGTGATATGCGCCATGCCTTTAACCTTTACTTTTTCTAATAAGGCTAGAACAGATTTGACATAAATTTTCGTGGGCTCTAGAATCACGTCGCCCAATTTACCGCCCAGCTGATCAAAATGCTGCTCCAAACTGTAGCCGTTATCCTCTAGCAAAAGCTTTCGCACCAAGGAGAAGCCATTACTGTGAATACCACTTGAACCCAAGCCTAAAATCACATCACCAGGAGCAATGGTTGTACCGTCGATAATTTTTTTCTTATCTACGATACCTACCGTGAAGCCAGCAATATCATATTCGCCGCTGTGGTACATCCCCGGCATTTCTGCTGTTTCGCCGCCAATTAATGCACATCCTGCTTGGACGCAGCCATCGGAAATTCCTTTGACAATCGCTTCGATTTTCTCGGGAATAACCTGACCACAAGCCAAGTAATCCAAGAAAAACAACGGCTCTGCGCCTTGCACAATAATATCGTTTACACACATCGCAACAGCATCAATCCCAATGGTGTCATGCTTATCCATGGCAAAAGCGATCTTCAGCTTCGTACCCACACCATCTGTACCGGAGACCAATACCGGCTCATCGTATTTATCCTTGTTCAGCCCAAACAAAGCGCCGAAGCCACCCAAATCTGTGAGAACCTCTGGACGAAATGTCCGTTTCACATGCTTTTTCATCCGTTCAACCGCTTCATTGCCTGCGGCTATATCGACGCCGGCTTGTTTGTAGGCTTCTGACACCGTTCAACACTCCTTCATTATAATACTGCATGTATGGGATCAGCTCATTGCCGCTGACTAAAACTATGCTGCTATCTCCAAAGCTATTTTTAGCAAGTTCCACCAACAACTGCCAGCTCATCATTCACAACGGTTGGGTAATTGTTATCGAAACATGCTGTGCACATCCCGCGATTAAATTCAACAGGAGTGCGCCCAATGGCCTCAAAAAGACCTTCTTTAGATAAGAAATGCAATGAATCTGCATTAATCGCTACTCGTATCTCTTCAACAGATCTATTGTGAGCAATAAAATCTTTGCGCTCTGGTGTATCAATGCCATAGAAGCATGGGTTTTTATAAGGTGGGGAGCTGATCCTCACATGAACCTCTTTAGCTCCAGCCTCACGAAGCATATTCACAATCCGCAAGCTTGTTGTACCGCGCACAATGGAATCATCGATCATCACAACACGTTTACCTTCCACCACTTTGCGCACGGCACTGAGTTTCATTTTGACACCGCGTTCTCTTAGCTCTTGGCTTGGTTGAATAAAAGTCCGTCCTGTGTACCGATTCTTGATCATGCCTAGCTCATAGGGAATACCGGTTTGTTCTGCAAAGCCAATCGCCGCTGAAATACTTGAATCTGGAACACCTGTTACAATATCCGCATCCACAAAAGCTTCCATCGCCAGCTGACGCCCCATCCGTTTACGTGCTGCGTGAATATTGATTTCATCAATATCACTATCGGGTCTGGAGAAATAAATAAACTCCATGGCACATAACGCACGACGCTCCATTACTGCAAAACGATCCTCAGTCATTCCCTTGTCATCGATGATCAGTAGTTCACCAGGACGCAAATCGCGCTCATAAGTAGCACCGATGGTTTCAAATGCACAGGTTTCTGAAGCAAACACATAGGCTCCATCCAAACGACCCATTGCCAAAGGACGTAAGCCATGGGCATCCTGAGCCACAAAAAGTTTGTCATTCACCAAAATCAAGAAGGCAAAACCGCCAATAATGCGCTGTAAAGCTTCCTTAACGGCTCCGACAATATCCTTTTGTTTAGAGCGTGCAATCAGATGAATCACAACTTCAGTATCACTGGTCGTCTGAAAAATCGAACCCATTTCTTCAAGCTCAGCACGTATTTCAAGCGCATTTACAATGTTTCCGTTGGTAGCAATCGCCAGGTCGCCGCCTTTATACTTAAAGACCAAAGGCTGTGCATTCTGCAGCTTACTTGCACCTGAAGTTGAATAACGTACGTGCCCAATCGCAGCCGAGCCTTTAAGATATGCAATACGCTCGTTGTCAAAAACTTCTTTGACCAAGCCCATATCACGGTGGTAATAAAAATTCGTTCCGTCCGAGGTGCAGATTCCCGCACTCTCTTCCCCACGATGCTGCAAGGCATGCAAACCGAAAAACGAAAGCGCAGAGGCCTCTGTGTGACCATAAACCCCGAAAACGCCGCATTCTTCCTTTAATTTATCAAAAAATTCATTATCGATGCCCTCGTTATAATACTCTCCGGTCCATAAAGGCCTTCCTGAAGCATCAATTGCTGTTGAATCCGCCTGTACTTTCCGCTTGTTTCTTAGAGTTAAGCGTTCATCAGACATGGAATCGCATCCTTCCAAACCTTTTCTAGTTGACTAACAGATGACTGTAGGACTGTTTCGGATTGCGCGTTGATTCGAATCGAAAGCTCTTGACCTTTTACGGTTCCAATTACTTGATAAGGTACACCTTGTTGGCCAATCCATGTCGTTAATTCTTCTGATTTACTTGCCTTCGCACTTAACAAAATACGTGATTGGCTTTCACTGAATAGAGCAATGTCGAAACGAAGCTCCGTATTAAAATTCACTTCAGCTCCAACACCACCACTGATACAGCTTTCTGCCAAAGCTACGGCCAAACCACCCTCGGATAAATCATGAGCAGAAGCTACTAAACCAAGCTGGATTGCGGCAAGCACGGTACGTTGCAAGTTCAATTCAACCTGTAAATCAATTTGCGGAGGACGTCCTTCCGTTACCCCATGGAGTATATATTGGAACTCACTGCCACCAAGCTCTGCCTTCGTGTCACCAAGTAAAATAATAACATCGCCTTCGTTTTTAAAGCCTTGCGTTGTAATATGATCGATATCATGAATCAGCCCAACCATCCCAACTACAGGCGTTGGATAAATTGCGCCTTTGGCATTTTCGTTGTACAAGCTTACATTCCCGCCAATAACCGGAGAGTTTAAGACACGACAGGCTTTCGCCATGCCATCTACAGATTTCTCCAACTGCCAGAAAATTTCCGGCTTTTCTGGACTGCCAAAATTCAAATTATCTGTAATTGCAATCGGCACAGCACCGGCACAAACCACATTACGCGCCGCTTCACTCACTGCAATCTTACCGCCAACCTCTGGGTCCAAATATACATAACGCCCGTTACAATCGGTTGTCATCGCCAAAGCTTTGCGACTGCCTGGAATCGTAATCACTGCTGCATCCGAGCCGGGTCTAACCGCTGTGCTTGTCCGCACCATGTAATCATATTGATTGTATACCCACTCTTTACTAGCTATTGTAGGCGAACTCAAAACCTTTTTCAGTGCGTCTGTTAAATCTGTTACTTCCGCATAGCGGTTTGTATCGATTGCTCCATTAGTTTGGTAATACGCTGGTTCTTTTGAAGGCTTATTATATTGTGGAACGTCATCAACCAACGCGGTAACTGGCATATCAGCCACCACTTCGCCATGATGAATAATCTTTAAACGTCCATCATCTGTAACCTTGCCCACTCTTGGACAGCCTAACCCCCATCGAGCAAAAATCGCTACAGCCTGCGCTTCATTCTCAGGTGTAACCACGAAAAGCATCCGCTCCTGTGATTCCGAAAGCATCATTTCATAAGCGGTCATACCCTCTTCACGCTGCGGCACTTGATCAAGGTAAAGCTCCATCCCGTTGCCTGCTTTGCTTGCCATCTCTGAACTGGAGGAAGTCAATCCTGCTGCACCCATATCTTGAATGCCAATTACGATCCCCGAATTGATTAAATCCAAGCAAGCTTCAAGCACCAGTTTTTCCATGAACGGATCACCGACTTGAACCGCCGTACGATTTACTTCGGATTTTTCCGTAATTTCCTCCGAGGCAAAGGTAGCCCCATGAATACCATCGCGCCCTGTTCCAGGACCTACATAGAATACAGGGTTGCCTACGCCTTGAGCGACACCTTTTTGAATTTTATCATGATCAATAAGTCCGACACACATTGCGTTTACAAGCGGATTACCCTCATAGCTATCATCAAACATGATTTCGCCGCCGACCGTCGGAATCCCGATACAGTTCCCGTAAGATGCGATCCCCGAAACCACGTGTTCGAATAAATATTTAGAGCGTTCGTTATCCAGCTTGCCAAAACGCAAAGAGTTCAATAGCGCAATCGGACGAGCCCCCATGGAAAAAATATCGCGAATAATCCCGCCCACACCCGTTGCAGCGCCTTGAAACGGTTCAACTGCCGAGGGGTGATTGTGACTTTCTATTTTGAAAACAACCGCTTGGTTATCGCCAATATCGACAATACCTGCACCTTCACCGGGTCCCATCAAAACACGTGGGCCTGTTACCGGAAATTTGCGCAGTACGGGCTTGGAATTCTTATAGGAGCAATGCTCCGACCACATAACGCTGAAAACACCAATCTCACAATAGTTTGGCTGACGTCCGAGAAACCCGACTATTTTGCCAAATTCCTCATCGGTTACGCCCATTTGTTTATATATTTTCTGATCTGCGATCTGCTGAGCGGTAGGCTCCTTAGCGAGTTGCTGCTGCGACTTAGAGCTTTCCGGAGGAAAGCTTGCTACGAAAGCATTACTCATGACTTCCCCTCCATGTACTTAAGATGGATGTAAACATCCGCTTGCCGTCCTCAGAACCTAGTAACTCATGAATTGCACGCTCTGGATGTGGCATCATGCCTAATACGTTGCCTGCTTTATTGCTAATCCCGGCAATGTCGTCCACAGAACCATTCGGATTCTCCCCCGCATAGCGGAAAATAATCTGTCCATTGTCCTGCAATTCCTTTAATGTGGCATCATCACAATAGTAATTCCCTTCGCCGTGGGCAATCGGAATGTTGATTTCTTCGCCAAACTTGTAGTCCAGTGTAAAAGGATTTTTGGCGCTTTCCACTCTTAATGTTGCAGCATGACAACGGAATTTCAAAGTTTTGTTGCGCAGCAATGCACCCGGCAGCAAGCCTGCTTCCGTTAAAACTTGAAAACCATTGCAAATCCCAAGCACATATTTGCCTGCTTCTACAGCCACTTTCAATGCACCCATTACAGGTGCAAACTGTGCAATCGCCCCGCAACGCAAATAATCCCCATACGAAAATCCACCCGGCACAATAATAGCATCATATTTGGAAAGATCCGTCTCGGTGTGCCATACGTAATCGACTGGCTGCCCTATGCTTTCTTCCACTGCTTTATAGCAATCGATATCACAATTCGAGCCTGGAAAAACGAGGACTGCGAAATTCATTACGCCCCCTCCAGTTCAAAGCGGTAATCTTCAATCACCGTATTCGCTAACAGCTTTTCACACATCTCTCTAACGCGGCTTTCTGCTTCCGCCCGATCTGTTGTGTGCAAAGTAACCTCCAAGTACTTACCGATTCTCACCTTCTCTACCTCCTTGAAGCCCATAGAGTGAAGTGCTCCTTGTACCGCGTTGCCTTGTGGATCTAACACGCTTTTTTTGATGGTTACGTAGACGGTTGCTTTAATCATTGAAATTTCCTCCTTAAAAATATGGCTGGCTGCGCGCGTTAAAAGCGTAATAAAGATACACCGTTGCAAACTGCCATATTGGCCTCCACCCACTCTTGAAATTGCATTCTCTTTATTTGAAAGGTGGTAAGAATGCAATATTCAAAGGCGGGCCGTAAACTTTCCGACCAACACGGCTGTTCTCCACTCTTACTTTATTAGAATTGATGGACTTGCTTCGCAAGCCATCATGATAACTCGTCATAAGGCATAAAACCTAGAGCCTAAGCTCAATGTTACTTGATCAGCAAGTTCATGATGTCGCGGTAGCGTTGGGAGGTGGCGGCGACGACGTCGGCTGGAAGTGGAGCGGGTTCGCTGTTCTTATCCCAGCCTGAGCTGGAAAGATAGGTGCGAACGGGTTCCTTATCCATGCTGTCAATCTCGGTGTCCAAAGCATAGTTCGCCTTGGCCCAGAAACGGGAGGAATCGGGTGTGAATAGCTCGTCGATAAGTATGACTTTGCCATCGATTAACCCGAATTCAAACTTCGTATCGGCCAAGATAATTCCGCGCTTCTCGCAATAGTCATGCGCGAATTGGTAAAGCTTGATGCTCTTGGCTTCGAGCTCATCGGTTAGATCTGCGCCAACTAGCTCTTTCATGCGTGCGACGGAGATGTCTTCGTCATGACCGACATCGTTTTTGGCTGCTGGAGTAAAGATCGGCTGGGCAAAACGTTCGTTTTTATGCATGCCCGCGGGAAGCTTGATGCCATTCACTTCGCCTGTATCCTTATATTGTCTCCAACCACCGCCAGTTATATAGCCGCGCACGACACATTCAATATCAATGCGCTCCGCTTTTTGGGTAATCATGATGCGATCCTTCATTAATTCAGGATCGGTGATGATGTCACCAAGCAAGCTCACGTCGGTGTGCACAACATGATTGGGCTGAATGAGCGCCGTTTGCTCAAACCAATACCGACTCAGCATGTTCAAGACATTGCCTTTATCGGGTACAGCCGGGCTTAATACATAATCAAAAGCAGAAATTCGATCGGTCACAGCAATCAAGTAATACTCGCCCAAATCGTAAAGCTCACGGACCTTGCCTTTATAAAGCAGCGGCGCTTTCACATAAGGCTGTGCTGTAGCAATCGCAGTCGATACACTCAACGTTAGAACCTCCCCAAACGAAATAGTAAACTCATATTAAATTCAAACGTTTAAAAATCGTATCGACATGCTTCAAATGCCAGCTTGGATCGAAGCATTCGCCAATTTCCTCTAAGCTTAGCTGCTCGCGAATTTCGTTGTCGGCTTCGACAATTTCACGGAAGGAGCGTTGTTGCTCCCATGCCATCATGGCTTTGGGCTGTACCGTATCATAAGCTTTCTCGCGGCTGTAGCCTTTATCGATCAGCTTTGTCAATACACGACCGGAGAATGGAACACCATATGTGCTTTGCAGGTTACGCTTCATATTCTCAGGGAAGACGGTTAGGTTCTTGACGATGTTACCGAAGCGGTTCAGCATGTAATTCAACAAGATTGTCGCATCGGGCAAAATAATCCGCTCTACCGAGGAATGTGAAATGTCGCGTTCGTGCCAAAGCGTCACATTCTCATAGGCGGAAAGCATATGGCCGCGAATGACGCGAGATAAACCGGAAATGCTTTCGCAGCCGATGGGATTGCGTTTATGTGGCATGGCTGAGGAGCCTTTTTGACCTTTGCCGAATGGCTCTTCAACCTCGCGAATTTCGCTTTTTTGCAAGGCTCGAATTTCAGTTGCGAACTTATCCATCGAAGTGCCGATCAACGCCAATGTAGCAATATATTGCGCATGACGATCACGTTGTAAAGTTTGTGTAGAGATAGGTGCTGCCTTCGTGCCAAGCTTGCCGCAAACGTAGACTTCAATGAAGGGATCAATATTGGCATAAGTGCCTACTGCACCCGACATTTTACCGAATTCAACGCCTTCTGCTGCTGCACGGAAACGCTCTAGGTTACGCTTCATTTCTTCATACCATAACGCCATTTTCAAACCGAAGGTTGTTGGCTCAGCATGTACCCCATGTGTACGTCCCATCATAGCTGTATCTTTATAAGCAATGGCTTTATCCTTGAGAATTTCAATAAAGTTCAATAGGTCTTTTTCAATAATTTGATTGGCTTGCTTCAATAAATAACCTAATGCGGTATCGACAACATCTGTGGAGGTTAAACCATAATGCACCCATTTGCGTTCTGGACCTACTGTTTCTGATACCGAACGGGTAAAAGCAATGACATCATGTCTGGTCTCTTGCTCAATTTCGTAAATGCGTTCGATGTTAAAAGATGCTTTTTCACGCAGTAATGCTACGTCTTCCTTCGGAATAACACCTAACTCAGACCAAGCCTCGCACGAAAGAATTTCGACCTCAAGCCATGCTCTAAATTTGTTTTCTTCTGTCCAAATCGCAGCCATTTCCGGTCTGCTGTAACGCTGAATCATGGTTAAACCCCCAGATAAATAGTTATATTTTCGACATTTCTCGTGACCAGATCCGAGTGTCTTCCACCCATTGCAGCGCCTGATTGATGTCGTTGGTTAATACATTCAAATGTCCCATTTTGCGTTGGCGCTTGGCTTCCTGCTTACCATATAAATGCAGCTTTACGGTTAAACCGTCTGCTTCTTCCGATTGCTCCAGCAGCCAATTCATTACAGGCTCCACATGTTGCCCGAGTATATTAACCATGATTACTGGTGTTAACAAGTCGGTTGCACCAAGCGGTAAGTTGCAGATTGCGCGCACATGCTGTTCAAATTGCGAGGTGCGACAAGCTTCCATCGTATAATGTCCGGAATTATGCGGACGCGGTGCCAACTCGTTCACGTACAGCTCGCCTTCCGCAGTCAAAAACATCTCGACTGCGATTAAGCCGATCACGTCGAGCGAGGCAGCGATGCGAATCGCAAGCTGCTCTGCCTGCAGGCGAATCGGCTCAGACGTGCGGGCGGGTACAATCGACAAGTGGAGGATATTATCGACATGAATATTCTCCGCCGCTGGAAAAGCCTTGACCTCACCGCGCGGATTCCTCGCGGCGATCACGGACAGCTCGCGTTCGAAGCGGATGAACTGCTCGAGCACGAGCTCAGTCTTTGCCAGGCTCAGCGCGGCAAAAGCAGCTTTTGCCTCGTCCAATGAGCGAATCACCCATTGGCCTTTGCCATCGTAACCCCCGGTCGCCGTTTTCAACACGCACGGCGTCCCCAACCGTCCAATCGCCGCTTGCAGCTGTGCCAAGCTCTCAATTTGCTCGTACGGTGCTACTTTCACGCCTGCCGCCTCAATCGCCTGCTTCTCGCGAATCCGATGCTGCGTTGTATAAAGCAGCTTGCTGCCCTGCGGCACATACGAATCGGTCATCAGCTTCGCGGCTACATCGGCATCTATATTTTCAAACTCGTAGGTTATGACATCGGACAGCTCCGCTAACTGTTTTACCGCTTCCGCATCGTCGTATTCGCCAATAATCTGGCGATCCGCAACCTGGCCACACGGCGAATCTGCAGTCGGGTCCAATGTAATAAACCGGTAACCCATATGGCGACCGGCTAAAGCAAGCATTCTGCCTAATTGCCCCCCGCCTAACACACCGATCGTACTTCCCGGTAAGATAACCTTGGCTGGCTCAATAGACTTATTCATCGTAAATCACTGCTCTCGATCACAGTCTGACGCGTGCGTTCTCTGCGATCCATTAATTTGTTCTGAATATCGGAATCAGCGATTCCCAAAATTTGTGCGGCTAATAGTCCTGCATTCGTTGCTCCCGCAGTTCCAATGGCAACTGTGGCAACTGGTACACCACCCGGCATCTGAACGATGGATAATAAAGAATCTAAACCGTTTAAGCTAGCCGATTTTATCGGCACTCCTATCACCGGCAATACAGTTTTGGCCGCTACCATGCCGGGTAAATGCGCGGCACCGCCTGCTCCTGCGATAATCACTTGAATGCCGCGTGAAATGGCGGTTTCTGCATATTCAAACATTAAATCCGGCGTTCGATGCGCGGACACGACTTTTTTCTCATAAGGAATGTTTAATTCTTCAAGAACTACACAAGCTAACTTCATGGTTTCCCAGTCCGACTGGCTTCCCATAATCACACCAACACGTGCCGACATGCTCAACCTCATTTCTTTTCTATTTATCAATAAAAGGGTTACTTATTTATATTTGAAGCAAAAGAAGAACAATCGCGGTGGTCCGCCACTGTTCTGCACGAGAAAAATCAAGTTATTTCGACGGAAAACTGTCACTCTTACAACTCTTATTTTAACAGCCTTGCACTGATGATGTCAAATGGAAAGACGAACGATTTTCCTTAATAAACTTATCAAAGTTCGCTTTTACTTATCTATTCCAACTGTTTTACTCTTAATATAGCGGACAACACTGTTTTCCAACCAAATTCAGTGGATAGAAATAGCCGTTTCATCCATGACTACGCTCTTCATAACGATTTTCTTGCGCTTGTAATAACGCATAATCCGGCGCCCATTTGGGTGGACCATACTTCGACATATACCCAAGCTTATTGAGGTAGTCGTCGATCTTCACTTCCTTGCAGAGCGCTTCGTATAAATGCCAGCAGCCATAAACATCACTTAAAGCCCGATGCGCACCAATCAACTCAATATTATATCGCGCGCATAAGTCCGTAAGCTTGTAAGGAAAAAAAGTCCTCTCCCGACTAATCGTTAACGTATCGATAAAGGAATTATTGAAGGAACGCTTGGCCAATCGCAGTAAAGCATGATGCAGGAAGCCCAAATCGAAGGCAGCGTTATGTGCCACGATCACACTATCTCCAATGAAGCGGTTAAATATTTTAAAAGCAGTCACTTCATCAAAGCCATGCTTTAATTCTTCGTCATGGATGCCTGTAAGCTCGATAATTTTGGGAGCGAGCTTTCCATCGTATTGAACCAAGGTGCTGAATTCACCGACAACCTGCCCATTAGCAATCCGAATCGCCGCCATTTCAATCACACGGTCATTCTTCGCATCCAAGCCCGTCGTTTCAAAATCAAACACCGTTATATCGCCGATCATAGCCATCTCTCCTCTATAGCAAACCCATTATTCGCTTCTTCATTATATAATAGATTCGCAAATAAAGGTGAGGCATCTCCCGAATAGAATAACCAGAGCTCATGAAGCGCCCGCGTACAGCCTACATAAAGCAGCTTAGCATCTTGAAAATTCTCTTCATAATGGAGCGGATCGGCATCCACGATAAGCACAGCATCAAATTCCAAGCCCTTGGTTAAATAAACCGGAAGCACCGAAATCCCCCCGTGATATTCTCGTTGACCTGCTTGAATTAAGGTTGCTGACAGACCTTTACCCGTTAAAGCTTCATGTAAAATAGCGCATTCCCGCTCCGTACGCCCGACAATTGCAATCGTGTGAATTAAACCACTCTCTTGCAGCTGACTCACTGCCTTCAGCAACGCATCAACCTTCTGTCTCTCACTGCCCAATTGAATCATCCGCACCTTTTCCCCGCTACGAAACACCGGAATTGCAGGCGTAATAAGCTCCCCACCACGACCCAAAACTACATTGGCAAAATGAATAATCTCCATCGTCGAGCGATAGCTGCGATCCAATTGATGATACATCGTGCGATCCGCTTCAAACAGCGAAGAAATCTCATCCCAGCTCCACACCCCTTGATAAGCATGAATCCCCTGCGACAAATCCCCCAATATCGTAAAAGAACCCCCGCGTGTCTGCTCCTTAAGCAGCGCTACCTGAAACGGCGAAAAATCCTGCGCCTCATCAATCACCACATGGTCAAACATTTGCTCACTTTCAATGCCATAGAAACGATTGTGGATATAAATTAACGGCGCTAAATCCTCGGGCTGAACCTCCTTCTTCTTAAAAAGCAGGTTTGACTCTTTGATTAGCTCTTCGGGCATTTGTGGCTTTGTAAATATTGTTTTGTAAAAAGTGAACGGAGATTCTTCCGGCCATTGCTTCAGATAAGCTCGTAATCGATCATTCGCTTTCTTCTTGTATTCTTTACGCATGGATTCGCTCGGGAATTTAGTTAGTTCAATCTCGATCCAACGTTTCATCCGCGCCACTGTGCGATCTCTACGTTTCATTAGTGGATAATGCTTATTCTCCACATAAAACCATTCGTGAATCGTCGTGTTAAGGAGCGTTTTACCCTCCCATGCAACTAAATTTGTTGCAGGCAACCATCCCGCTTCAAACTGCTTCAGTTTTTCATCTATATAATGAAGAAAGACAATCGAGCCCTTAAACCGACCTGGAGTTTGATTATCAATCAGCGGTCTATTCGCACCAATCGCAAACCAATACGCTAATCGTTTGGTTGAATCCGTCAGCTTCACTTCGTTGTCTAATAGGTTCAAAGCCCAATCCTGAAAAATCGTCTGTTGAATATGACCTACACCAAGCTCAGGTAAAACGCCAGAAATGTAGTCCAAAAACATACTGTTCGGCGCAAAAATAATCATCCGCTCCGCTCGAATATTTTCGCGATACTGATAGAGCAAAAACGCCAGACGATGCAAGGCTACCGTCGTTTTTCCACTCCCGGCAACGCCTTGAATCACAATGGCTGTATTCTTTATGGAACGAATGATCTGATCCTGCTCTGCTTGAATTGTTGAAACAATATCACGCAAGCGATTATCCTTGTTCTCGCCCAAGCGATAGAGCAAGAATTCATCTGCCACTGCTGGCGCATCGCTATCTCGATCATAAGTGTCTACCACCCGCTGCAACACCTGTTGGCGAATCACTAAATTCCGCTTTAACAAAACATGGCCGCTTATGATCCCATCCTCTGGCGATTCATAAGTCGCTTCCTCTATACCGCCCGTAAAAGAGTAAAAAAGACTGGCGACAGGTGCACGCCAATCTATCACTAATAATTCATTTGTCTTAGCGTGCTCGACGCCAATCTTACCTATATAGAGGGGAAACGGCTGTGACTTGCCAATTTCCTGATAATCCAGGCGTCCAAAGTACGGCTCCGCAATCGCCTTTTGCAAATGCTCACGCTTGGTTTCCCTTTGTGCATCCAATACTTGCTCCGTTAAATCCTGCCCATAGTAACGTGGTGTCGCCACAATTTTCTGCAGCTGATCCTCGATTACATCTGTTGTTTTCTTTAGCTGCCTGAGCTCATCTTGATAGGCACTTTGAGTCTGTTCCAAGATCAGTTGCCTCCTTAAAGTTTTCGTTAGAAAACTGGCTTCGTAAGCTTAGGCTGAGTTTTCGTTAGAGAACGGCTTCGTAAGCATCTGCTGTTTTTGTGACGAAGAGCCAATATACCATATATTAGGATGGACGAAAAGGGTGAAATTAGCCTCAGCAATAATGTTATTTAACGTTTTTCCCTGATTCCTCATCAGTCCTTTTAGCTTTTATTTCGTCAAGATAACCATATATGGTGACTTTAGAAATATTAAGACTTCGTGCAACTTCATCCATGGATCCTTTGATTAAAAACAGACCTTTATCGTAAAGAAAAGAAACAATTTTAAACTTATCTTCTTTATCCATTTCAGATACGGGAACCGTGGATTCTTCCACGGCATTTTTAATTAGGTTAGAAACAATATCCCAAACGTTATCTACAATATCCGACTCTTCTTTAATAACATCCTCATTTTCAATTTTTACAAATTCATTTAAGAAGTCATTCGTTTTTTGTAAATCATCAATATCAAAGTTAATGCAAAACGCCCCTACCGTATCACCATTATTATCACGAATCAAAGCTGTGGTCGATTTTATGGTTCTCCCGTCAATCGTTGAAGTCTTATAGTTACTCACAAAGTCGTTCTTAAATCGATCCGAACGCAGCACTTGATAGAAAAGGTGACGGAACGATTCGCCTACCTGTCGTCCAGTCACACTGCTGTTTTTTGTGAAAACTACGGAAGATTGCGGACGGGTCAGATCATGCAGCACCACTTCGCATCGCGAACCAAACATCTCGGTAATCGCTTCTGCTATGGGAATAAACCTTTTAATTAAATCACTTGTATTCTCTTTAGCCAATTGTTAGCCCTCCTAAATATGTTGACCGATAAGGCCTCCTCACTATTATACCAGAATCACCAGAAATGGCGCTTTTCCCTACCCGCGAGAAGATTGACTACCACCTCGAAGCAGGCGGCATCGTTCAACGGAATATGCAGTCATGTCAGGGAACTCGAACTTTATCTAAAAGCGCCGGAAGCTCGTCCCATATAGATTGTGAAATCTCTGTTGTTACTGCATCCCAACACCCTTGTACTTCTTTAGCTGTGGCCGCGCCTATTAATGTAGCCGCAAAACGCGGCTGCTGCAGACTAAACTGCAACGCTAAGCTTAGCACGCTAATGCCGCGTACTTGGCACCATTGATAAATCTCAAGAGCCGAATCAAGTTCATTTTTTGGTGGCTGCCACTTTGGAGTGCCAATTTTCTTCGGATCCACGCCCGATAGCAGCCCCATAGCTAAAGCAGCTCCATTCACTATCCCGATGCTCTTTGGATCAGCATAGTCACATACGCCATCAATTACTGATTGTCTCATCAATGTATAATCATTAACGGTTAATGCCATGTCAAGATGGCCCGTATCAATAGCTTTATGAATCAGTTCGTGATTTTGCACACCAATCCCAATGGACTTGATTACTCCTTGCTTTTTTAACTCTACTAATGCTTCCAATGCACCTTTAGGACGAAGCGCCTCTTCCAAATGGTGTGGTTCGGGTTCGTGAAGCAGGCAGATATCTAAATAATCTATCCCTAATACTTTAAGGCTATTTTCTACAGTCCAATAGGCTGCGTCCGAAGAGTAATCAAGACTGCGATCGGGGTGAGTTCCCACTTTACTGGAGATATAATAACGATCGCGCGGCACGCCCCGAAGTGCCAAACCCATCCGACGTTCAGCTTGACCATATTTGGGTGATGTATCCAACCAATTTAAGCCTAGCTCCAAGCCCTTTTCAACTGCCGCGACGCCGTCCGCATCACCTATAGGTCCAAAAACCCCTCCTAAACCTGCTCCTCCCAAGCTCATAATGGATACCTCCATATGAGTCTTACCTAAACGACGTTTCGTAATTGGATGTGGTGTATTCATTGACTTCACTTCCCTCATAAGATATTTTAGTATACAATAAAATTTTTTTCCACATAAATATAATTAACAATTTCGAGCCGGACTATGACGTAAAGCCTTTCCGTTGCGAATTCCTGTGACTTTTCCATCTTTTAGTGCTGCAATTCCACCTACAAATACATGTTTGATACCCTTTGAAAATACATGGGGGTGTTCATAAGTAGCACAATCTTCAATAGTTGATGGATCAAATACGACAACATCTGCCCGAAATCCTGGTTTTAGGAAGCCAATTTGATGATCAAGACCGAATATTCGGGCTGTTAGACCCGTCATTTTGTGAATAGCTTCTTCTAATGGAAAAATATTTGATTCTTGAACATAGCGTTTAACGATTCGCGGGAAGGTTCCATACAACCGTGGATGAGCTGTTTCACCACTGTAAATTCCGTCAGAACCGACAACCGTACGCGGATGTTTGAGTACTGCGATAAGATCTCTCTCGGTCGAATTTATTAAGATAACCCCGATTTCTCCATCTTCTTCAATAAGAAGATTAAATACACACTCAAGAACCAGTTCCTTTCTTGCTTGTGCGATTTCCGTTATTTTCATACCTTGGTAGATCTTATTTTTTTTTGTTTTAAAAGCATTTAGGATGACATTATCATAGCCGATAGCCTTCATACGATTCTCCCAGCCAGGTATCCCCGACTCGATATCTCCCACAGCTTTTCGTATTAATATTGGATCTGATAACCGGTTCAACATTTCATTTACTCCTCCTTCCAACAACCAAGAAGGAAGTAAAGCGGCTAATGTTGTATTGCCGGCCAGATAAGGATACGCATCCGAACTTGTCCAAATACCATCTTCCAACACTTCATCAAGAAGTCTTAAGGTTTCGTCCACCATGCCGAAATTTTGTTTTCCGACTGTTTTATGGTGGGAAATATGCACGGATACCCCTGATTGAATGCCAATTTGGATCGCTTCCTTGACGGATTCGACCAAACCATCCGCCTGATTTCTTAAATGAGTAGCATATACCCCACCATATTTTGCTACTACACAGGCCAGTTCAATTATTTCTTCATCTTCGGAATAAGTACCCGGAGCGTAAACCAAACCCGTTGATAACCCTAATGCCCCTTGCTGCATGGCTTGATTCAAAAGATATGTCATTTGACTTAACTCTTCGTTTGTCGGTCTTCGATTTTCAAACCCCATAATCGCGCTGCGTATGGTGCCATGCCCAATCAAAGATGCAACGTTTACAGCAGGCTTTGCTTGCGTGACCTTATCGAGATATTCGGAGTACGTTTCCCAATCCCAATTGACATCTGAAAACCCCAAAACGGGAACGGAATATGACTGGTAAGTTTGAATCCCTGCATTTTTAATAATTGGAGCCACAGAAAATCCGCAGTTGCCAACAATTTCCGTTGTAATTCCTTGTGTAATTTTAGGCAAAGCTTCAGGTTGCTTCAATAAAGCTAAGTCCGAATGCGTATGCGAATCAATGAAACCAGGACTGATTACCCATCCAGTCGCGTCTATTTCCGTTTGCCCGCGTTCTGTGATCTGCCCAATTTTTGCAATGAGCTCTCCTTCAATAGCAATGTCCCCAATGAAAGAATCACCCCCTGTCCCGTCAACAATTAGACCGTTCCTGATAACCAATTCATACATCCTATTTTCCTCCAAAACGATTATTGATTGCATCCCCTCGCGGTGACGATAAAAATCTTTTCAACTTTCCCGTTACGCACCCCATAAGCTTTATTGTATAAGTTTACAGTCGGGCATACATGATTGGGGATAATCTCTATAAGATCACCAATGTTAAGGGAAATGCCGGGAGTAATCAAAGCATGTTCATCCGAAAGCTTTTTTATGAGCAAATCCGGATGGTGCTTGATTTGTCCATAGCCTTCTGTCTTTATAACGCCACTCGTTCTTTGATCGATAGTCATTGATTTTGCGCCAGCATCAGCAACCACTCTATCTTCACCCGTTTTTGATGTAATAGTTGAAAGAATGGTAGCTGCGCAATAGTTGGAATGACCGAGATAACTTGCGTGAACGACATCATAAAAGACGTACGTTCCTGGTCTTATTTCCGTTATTCCCGGTAGGATACTTCCGGAGAGCAGACCCAGTGTACATCCAATGCTTATTTCACATCGGATTCCAAACTTTCCTTCAATTCGCTTGCCAGTTTCAATAAGATCCGACTGTACATCGAAGGAGATTTGTTTCATATGGTCTTTATCTGTTGCATTGTATACGTGACCTTCATGTGTGAATATTCCTGCAACTTTTACCTGCGGGAATCTCTCTACAATTTTTCCCACCAGCTTCAATGCATCCTCTGGTTTCACTCCACAACGATGCAATCCCGTATCTATTTCTATCATCAATTCAACGGGAACTTGCTCACCAAAGAAGTTCGCTAAATGTTCCACATGGTAAATAGAATCTGCTGACAATCGTAACTTCGTTTTTTTAGCTAATGATCGAATGCGAGCCAGCTTTTGAGAACCTACAATCTCAGATGAGATAAAAATATCCGATATCCCAGCTTCCGCCAAGGCTTCAGCTTCGCTGAGCTTGGATACGGTAATCCCTTGAGCTCCATATTCTAGTTGAAGATGAGCTATCGCAGCCATTTTATGCGTTTTCGTATGCGGCCTTAATTTCACTCCTGCTGAATGAGCCAAATTCTGCATTGTTAATAGATTTTGTTCCATTCGATCAAGCTCAATAATAAGAGACGGTGTATCTAAATCTTCCAGCCTTACTCCAATCATACTATTATAACCTCCTTTTTGGGGATATCACTTTTATAGGCATTTACAGTTCAACAGACAAACCGAATTCGGAATCCTTGGATTTTTCATAAATGTAAACCGCTACTTCGAGATCCTGAACCGATAATCCCGTTGAATCAAATAAAGTAATTTCTTGGTCATTCTCTCGGCCAATCTTTTTACCATTTGCAATATCGCCAATCTCCGCATATAGATCGTTTCGGGATATCCCATGTTGAAACTCGCCCATAATAGAACACTGCTCCCATAGATCACAAATTAACTTGTCGGGCCTTTTGTCTATATCGATCTCCTGTTTTCCTTTCGTATCGCTTCCGAATGCATTAATATGTGTGCCGTTTTTAATCCATGATGTTTTCAATATCGGTGTATACGATGGTGTTGTGGTAACAATAATGTCCGCTCGTTCGGTTATTTCTTCCGGTGTTAATAAAATATCTGCTGCAAGACCCATCTCCATAATTTCTTTCGCCAATATTCCGGCATCATCTCCCCTGCTGTAAATCGCAACTCTTTCGATCGGAAAGTGAAGGAGCAACCCTTCCAGTTGTGTTCTGGATTGTACACCAGCTCCGATCAAACCAACAATCTTACTATCTTTTCTCGCCAAATATTTAGCGGCAACGGCCCCCGCAGCACCTGTTCTTATTCTTGTTAAACAATTGGCATTTAATACACATAGCGGCTCACCGCTTTCTGCATCAAACAGCATCATGGAAGATTGGTGATTCGTTTTACCCTTCGCTGTATTACCTAACCAAAAACCACCGGCCTTTAGTCCAATGACTCTCTTTTCTTTTAAATAAGATGATTTAACACCAAATATACCTTTATGGTCACTAATTTCTTCTCTCACAGCAGGAAAGATGATGCTTTTGAAATCGTTCAGATCAGAATAAGCTTTTTCCACCAGATGAATAGCATCCTTCATGGTCAATAAATTCTCAACATCCATTTCACTAATTATTCTTACCTTAGTCAATTTTGTTCCTCTTTTCATATGCATAATTTTATATTTGTCATTGATAATATTTTATCATCTATTAATAAAAAAGTATATACGGTCTTACGGAGAGATTTTCGAACCCGCTCATTCGTCAAAAAAATGTTTCGCTGTAATCGCTATAATATTACCGAAACCTTATATGTCAAGCATTCATGGGGAGATATCCTGAAAATAATTTTGGGAAAATACCTAAAAATGACAGTATTAATACACCTCAATTATGATATAATAGAGTATGTTATCTAGCAAACTAAAAAATTAATATAGAATTTTTTAATATCACATGCTATACTTCATCCAATCAGAGTTTATTATGGATAATTTATTATCTGAACTTAGATAACTTATTATTATAATAACATTCTGAAATAACTTAATAAAAATTGGAAGGGGTATGAACAATGAAAGGAAAGTTAGCAAGATTCAAACGAGTTGCAGGAATCACCATTGTCGCTGTTTTACTTATGCAAAGCCTTGCAGCTTGCGGCACTCCATCTAAATCGAGTGGGGGCGCTTCACCATCAAGCGATTCTGCTGCTACACCATCACCTGTGAAGGAGAAGCTTGTAAAGTTAAACTTTTTATTTCCGCAATACGACGAAAAGACTCAAGGTCTGATGCAGCAAGTTGTAGATGAGTTTAACAAGGAGAACGATGGTAAAATAAATGTCGCTTTGGAAATTACGCCTTGGGATAAAATTTATGACAAACTCATCACTCAGATGGGTGCCAATCAAACACCAGACATTTTCGGTTATGCGACACGTTGGCTGGCTCAATTCACTTCTCTCGGTCAAATTGAAAACTTGAATACCTATCTTACTCCGGATTTCAAACAACGTTTTATTCAAACTTTATTGGACTCCGCTAAATTACCTGGCGATTCTGCAACGTATGGAATACCAGTAGCCGCATCTTCGCGTATGCTCTTTTATCGCAAAGATCTGTTTGATAAAGCAAACATTCAACCTCCAAAAACTTGGGATGAATTAGCGGCAGCCGGCACAAAAATTAATAATCCACCCAATCTTTACGGCCTTGGACTATATGCCAATGGGATTGAAGTTGATTCATATTTCGATTACTTCTTATGGAATAATGGTGGCGATATCTTAGATGCAAATGGCAAAGCCATTTTGAACAGCCCGCAAGGTGTCGAAGCATTACAGTTTATGGTGGATCTGGCCAACAAACACAAAGTCACACAACCAAATCCGAATGGATTCGGAAGAGATCAAATTATCCAAATGTTTATTTCGGGACAATTGGGCATGTATCCAACAGGTCCATGGTTAAGTGATGAAATCAAGCGTCAAAGTCCGGATCTTAAATATGGAATCAGCTATTTCCCATCCAAGACAGGATCACAACCAGCCGTGCTCGGCATAACAGATTCCCTTGGTATCTCTTCTCATTCTGAGCATAAAGCAGAAGCTTGGAAGTTCGTTCAATTTATGTACCAAACGAAATACAGACTGGAATTCGATAAAATTGAAGGTATGTTGCCGGAATTGGTTGAGGTAATGGAAGACCCTTACTTCCAATCACCTGATAAAAAACCTTTCGTTGAAGCGTTAAATTTTGCCAAATTCTACCCGCCGGTCGAAACATTCCCGACTATTGAACAAATTCAGACGGTCGCTGTGCAAGATGCTATGGCAGGCAAGAAAACTCCTAAACAGGCATTGGATGAAGCCGCCCAGAAAATAGATGCTTTAGCAAAAAAATAACGATACATCGCAATCGTGTCAACTGAACATTTATTTAAACCTTTGCCTTCAGAATTAAGTATTCTGAAGGCGGGGGATTCTAAAACGAACAGCTAAATTTGAAAGGAGTTCTCCATTTGCAAGTTATATCCGAACGCGAAAAACCTCCTTTTCATGTCATTATCAAATCTAAACTTAAGGAAATCAATCGTTCAAAGCGTGCTTATTTGTTTGTCGCTCCTGCATTCCTTTTAATTTGCGCCATTATTTTTTATCCCATTGCCAATACTTTTTATATTTCATTGAATAAAGTAAATGTTATAGGCAATCCTAGCGGGTTTAATAACTTCCAAAACTATACCCACTTATTTGTGAGCAAAGAATTTCTAAGCGTATTGCTGCAAACGCTTAATTGGACTCTTTTAGTTGTTGGAATCACAACTCTCATCTCTATTCCAACTGCCCTAGCTCTTAATTTCCAATTTCCCGGTCGAAAACTCGCTCGCGGAATTCTCATTGTTCCATGGGCCACTTCATTAATGATTAACGCCATCACTTGGAAATGGATTTTTGACGGTCAATATAGCACTATTACCTACACGCTTCTAAAGTTTGGAATCATCAAAAATCCGATTGTTTGGTTAGGCGATCCGAAATTTTCTTTTGCAATTATCGTTTTTGTCGGTATCTTAGTTAGTATTCCTTCAACTACATTGTCAATACTGGCAGGACTACAATCCATTCCCGATGATATATACGAAGCTGTATCCTTAGAAGGTGCTGGATTCCTCGTTTCTTTTTGGCACCTCACTCTGCCACAATTGCGCCATACTTTAACGGTGACTACAATTCTTAATGTGATCTATGTGTTCAACAGCTTTCCGATCATTTGGATACTGACACAAGGTGGTCCCTCCTTTAAGACAGACATATTGGTTACCTATTTGTATAAACAAGCATTTCAATACAATAATTTCGGCGGAGCCTCAGCTATGGCAATTATTACGTTTGTTATCTTAGTTATTTTCGCAAACCTATTTCAAAGAATAACGCTAAAGGAGGACTAAGGATGCATAACGCCGCTAAACTGCCAAAAATCACTCTACTTTGTTTATTGTTTTTTGTTTTGGTGTTAATGATCTTCCCATTTCTCGTTATGCTGTCAACGGCGCTCAGGCCTCTTCCAGAACTTTTTAAGTATCCGCCAACATGGTTGCCGCAAACATGGTCATGGAGAAACTTCGTGGACATTTGGTCTCATGTTCCTATGGCACATTTTATGTTAAACAGCTTGATTGTCAGCGGCGGGGCAACAGCATTAAATCTTATTGTTTCGATTCCTGCTGCCTATGCTATAGCCAGATTGAATTTCCCTGGTAAGACCTTTTTTAAAAACATCGTTTTATATACACAAATGTTCTCGCCTATCATATTGATCTTAGGTCTTTTTAAAACGATGGCAAAGTTAGATCTGTTAAATTCCCATATTTCCTTAATCGTTACTTACGGCGCATTAAGTCTTGCGTTTTCCATTTGGTTCCTGACCTCCTTTTTCAGGTCCATACCCGAAGAAATCGAGGAAGCTGCAAAAATAGACGGTTGCTCAAATTTAGGGATACTTTACCATGTTGTTATACCATTATCATTACCCGGTTTAGTTGCAACCACCCTCTTTGCATTTATTTGGTCCTGGAATGACTTCCTAATTGCGTTGACGTTCTTGTCTACTCCATTGATGCAGACTCTGCCTTTGGGAATTTACGCTTTTGTTGGGCAATTTATTGTACAGTGGAATTATCTTATGGCAGGCGCCATTATTACCACGATCCCTGTTTTACTGATGTTTCTTTATATTGAAAAATTCTTGATTCGTGGATTAACATCCGGCGCGGTCAAGTAATTCAACTTATGAGGGGTAATTATGATGAATAAGGTAGATTTATTTATAAATGGTGTATATGATAAAGGTTGTTCCGGAGAGCGATTTATGACTTACAGTCCATCATCCGGAGAAAAAGTTGCGGAAGTTGTGATGGGAAACCGGGAAGATGCAAGAATGGCCATACGCTCTGCCAATGAGAATAAACACCGGATTGCCAAACTGACTGTGTGGGATCGGGCAAAGATCCTAAGAGATATTGCTGATAACTTGGAAAGAAGGAAAGATGAGGTTGCTTGGGCTGTTGCCCTGGAACAGGGGAAAAATTATACAGAGGCATTGATTGAAATCAGTCGAGCAATCGAAGGTTTCGCAAACGCATCAGAACACATCAAATGGTATCAAAATTCTATTATCAGCGTTAAAGACCCAACCAAACGGGTATGGACCATCCGCCAGCCCAAAGGGGTTTATGCTGTGATAACTCCGTGGAACATGCCTATTAACATTCCTGTTGAATATATAGCTCCTGGTCTGGCTACAGGGAACGCGATTATCTGGCTTCCCGCTCCCTCGGTTTCCTATTGTACGTCAAAATTGTTGGAGTGCATCATTGAGTCGGATCTCCCTAAAGGTGTTTTTCATTTTCTCACAGGTCCAGGCAATGAGGTAGGAGATGAACTTGTAATCAATCCAGGAGTTCAAGGGATTGGTTTTACGGGAAGTTCGCAAACGGGTGATATCATCGCCAGAAGAGGTTATGAAAAATCGATGACTTTGGAACTGGGGGGCAACGGTCCAACGATTATTATGGAGGATGCCGTTATTGGCGATAGAGAAATTAACGCTATTGCATCCGCATCCTTCATGAACGGCGGGCAAATATGTACTGCGACCGCGCGAATTCTCGTACATAAATCCCGTGAAGAGGAAGTCGCACATAAGTTGATCCATTATGCGCGTTCGATAGTAGTTGGCGAATCTTTCGACAAGAACGCGACCATGGGTCCCCTTCACAACGAGGCAGTATGCCAAAAAATGGAGGAACATATTGCTGATGCTGTGGGAAAAGGAGCCGAAATCGGCATTGGCGGAAAACGAATAAGCGGTTTTAAAACAAATTTATTTTTTGAACCTACCATACTCCGGAATGTCTCCGCGGAGTCACATATCAACTGCAACGAAACATTCGGACCCGTTGTACCTCTTATTACGTATACTGAGGATCAGGAATTGAAAACCATGATTGACAAAAGTACCCTTGGTTTAAGCTCATCCATTTTCTCGTCGGATTTCGGGCGAGCCATTTTGTTTGCCGAAGAAATTCAGACAGGCTCTGTTGTTATCAACGATCGCAGCAATTATTGGGAGCTTCATATCCCCTTTGGCGGAATTTCCGGAAAGACAAGCGGTCGTGGAAGATTGGGCGGGATGGCTTCGATTGAAGCTATGACCGATTCAAAAACGATCTCAATGACTGTTAAATGACTAATGCTTGTTTTGGGAGGATATTGTCATGTCTTATAACAGTTTGATTTTGCGTTTGGAATTAAATTGCTCCAAGCAAAATTTCGGTGATGTTGCTTCCGCGGTAGCAATGCGGTCGGGGATATTTCTTCGATTGATGTCATCCGTCCCGGAAAAGAAATGTCCATTCGCGACATTACTGCCCATGTTGCTGATACCCAGAAATCACGAGTGGTGAATACCCTAAGGGCAATGGAAAGTATCACTTTGGTAAACGTCTCAGATCGTACTTTTCTCGCTCATCTGGGCAGGAAAATTTAGTGCAGCCAAATGTGCCGATTAAAAATCGCGACGACCTCTCTCGTGTATATACGCCCGGAGTTGCGCGTGTTTGTATGTCCATTCACGAAAACCCACACAAAGCCTATTCTCTTCCAACGTTGGCAGCGATTGAATCGCACCTTTTCTAGTTGTATTAATGGCTGCAACTGTCATGGCAAAGCTTAACATTCCATTCACAGCTGCTTCAGTTAATTGATGGAGGACGTGCTCTTGTAAACCCAGCTGATATAAGAACGCACCTATAAAAGAATCACCCTCTCCCACATCTCCAATGAATAAAGAAGAGATTTCCTGCTCTTGATCCTTCAAAGTATCGAGCAGGAAATCACCAAATGCTTCCTCAGCTAGCTTTCCTATAAACGCACTTTTACCACCCAGTTGCAAGCCACGTTTGCCGGCGCGCCGCCCGTTTCCTTCACAAAGCAAGTCCTTTAATGCAATCCCCTTTTCAGCAGGGATAAAATCAATAAGCGCTTCCCCAATTGTAAATATTCGCGTCAAATCAATCTCTCCTTTAATTGTTCCCAAATAAAAGAAGCTGCACATCACAGATCAGCTTCTCTCTAATATATTAGATTTTACTCAAAAATAATTTGGATGTCTGACCCTTTAAGCTCCTAGAAAGGCTTTAAAATCGATTTTAGAGGGCTCAAACCATACAGCGGTTTTCTTGTGTCTTAAATTATCCGATTATATCTATGGAGTCAAGCGTAATATCTCACTTAGAGTTAATCGACAGTCTCAAAATCAGCATTAGAGAAAACTTTAAGAGCGATTTGGTCTCTGTAATTCCGAGATTTTTCTTCACTGTGAGATTCTTTAATACCGATTATATATAATCTATTATGCTTTTTTCCATCCGTTGATATTTCCTTGTTATTTTTTTCCCCGCTAACGGGAAGGTTAGGGGCACAAATTTAAGGAAATATAATTTTAATTTTGGCTGTGTTCAGGAAAGTTGTTGCTTAGCCAGCCATCTTAGTGACTAGTTCATCACAATATGCTGAAAGCCGACTTCCTGTCGTTTTCATGGGCTGCATCATTGCGCGTAAGAACAGTTCTTTCGTACGTGATCTGGCTGTTAAATTCGTAGTATCGTCCATGAAAGAGCAATTTATTAGATTTACTGGAGTGGAATAAGGAATGATTTTTATCCCTATAGTAACAATAAATGTACCGAACGAAGATTTAAAAGAATATTCGTCAATATTTATTGGTGGGGGAAATACATATAAATTGCTTCATGAAATAAGAAAAGCTAGATTTGATGAAGTTCTTAATTCATTTATTGACGAAGGCGGGATAGTATATGGTGGGAGTGCTGGAGCAATTATATTAGGGA
Organism: Paenibacillaceae bacterium; assembly: GCA_040904685.1. Classification (GTDB taxonomy): domain Bacteria; phylum Bacillota; class Bacilli; order Paenibacillales; family NBRC-103111; genus Paenibacillus_AC. The sequence goes on from JBBDSZ010000022.1 coordinate 49,593, forward strand.
AGAATATTCAAACTTGTAGTCATTTGGACATAAATGACATTAACATTGCTGATTTTGAAGGTCTAAATAAGTTTAATGGGTATTCAATTTAGTGCCATTATGAAGCTGACAATGACAAATTGATAAATACATTTATAAATGAATATAAGACTAATGTTATTGCAATCCCAGAGAAGTCTGGGGTTGCTCTAATAAATGACAAATTAAAAGTATATGGAACTGAAAGTAGCTATATTTTCAATGAACAAGGAAAGAAAGAAATATAAGATACTTTTAGAAGATTCGAAGAGTTCGCCAACATCACTTAACACCATATCTACACTGCGGTTTGCAAGCAATCCTTGGTGCCTAAATTTCTTCCCACTTCGTTGGGAAGACCGCGCGGCACAAACCTGCGAGACTAAGTCCGCAAGCAGGCCGCCCAAGAAAGACGCTTGGCTTAGGATGGTGAGGCTTCGTAGATATACAAACGTTATCAGAAACCTTGAAAGTTAAAAGAATACGTAATAAAAACTTAGAGGAACACTTGTACCCATTTGAAATAAAAGGTACAATGAAAACACAATTGAATCTTGGGTGGGGTGGTTTCCCTTCGAAAGGAGGTGAAACCATGGAAGTAAAAGACGCAATTACAATCATGATACTTTTCGGCACATTTATTGTTGTCCTTTTAACATACATTAGCAATAACAACAAGCGAAAGTAAAAACCCACCCCAAGGTTACCGCCGAAGGTGGGTTTTTGTCCATTTGTTAACTCAGAAGGGAACCCCATCCAAGCCAGTTGTCGAGACCAAGTGTTAGCACCACTTGGTCTTTGTTAAATAAATCATAACATAATAGAAACATTGAGGCAATTACAAGTTACAAAACAACGAAAACATTAAAACATACTATACTTAGTGGAATTTTCTCTAAAAGGAAAAAAATCTGATTAAAACGATTTGAAATGCAATTTGAAAGTATCTCGAAGAAGTCAGGGCATCCGATAACACCATGTTCTCATAACGGGCTAAAACTAGGATAAACCTATTGAAAGTATTAATCGCTCTCATACCAAGCTTAATTTTAGTTTTCTTCTTACTTAAACATTTTCCAAACACAGGATTAGGTAGGAATCAGCCTCGTGTAGCTGATAAATCGATAATAATTATAATATTAACATTGATGCTTACCGTTTTGATCTATCCTCAAGAATGTGGTCCAAGTGATAAGTTTAGATGTTTTGAAACATATGGGGTGAGGGTGGAATTGAGGTCCCATGCAATCGGATATACTTGTACTCATCATCGGGTACAACAAGCGTTAAAAGCTCGTTCAGCTTTAATACATACATACCTAGTATTGATTTAGCATTAGCTATACCGCTTTTCCCATGAACCCAATCATCAAAACCATATTTGGATACAATGGCATTAATTTTCTTAACATCTTTAATGTTTTTTATTTTAATCAATTGCATCATCATAATCACTCCTTCGTAGCAAATGATTCCTTAAACTTAAAAGAAGCTGCCCTGCAAAGGACAGCCGCTTCTACTATGGAGCCTATGCCGATCGGATTTTGAGTGATAGCACCTGCCATTTTACCGCTACGAATGGCATCTAGTGTAAGTTTCCCGGAATCATAACCAATGGTAACAATCTTACTTTCTTTTTTCAATTCAGTAATGGCATTAACAACCCCTGCAGCTGCACCTTCGTTGGAAGCGAACATCCCTTTAAGATTCGGATGAGCTTGCATGATTGCTTTCGCAAGGTCAGTTGCCTTCAACTGGTCATCGCTATACTGGATATCAACGATTTTGATATTTGGATATTTGGCTTTGATTTGATCAGTGAAACCATCACGACGGTCAATTCCCGTACGGCTCGTTTGATCATGAACGACTAACGCGATTTCACCTTCATTGTTGATTAATGCCGCCATTTTGTCAGCTGCAGCTGCAACGGGAATGTCACTGTCTACACCTGAGTCAAATCTGACAACAGGAATCCCCGGTAAGAATGATTACTTTGGTCTGAGGGAAATGTTCAAATAGATAGCGCGACACCTCTAACCCATCTACAAACGGCATATTGATATCGGTTAATACAACATCCGGTTGAAGCTGCTTCAAGGCTTGGATCACCTCTTGACCATTCTCAAAGTCACCCACCACCTCAAAACCTAGTTCATGCCAGTTTAGATTATCCCGTATCCCCCTCTAACATTGGCTTCGTCGTCCGCAATAAGAATTTTATACATTGTTTCCTCCAATAAATCATTCTCAGTTCAAAACCACTTAACCCCCTCTCAATATATGTAGCTGCAATGGTTAATACTATTGTTTACAACAAAATCGGCTCCAATTGTTCAATTGACGTTATAATCGCAAAGGGAGTCACGTCAGCTGGCAGTGATTCACCATGATTATTGACCCAAATGGCTAGCATCCCATGACCCATCGGTGCGATGACATCATTCTTGATTGAATCGCCGACAAAAATTACTTCATCCGCAGCTACTTGAAAGGAATCCATTGCCATTTGGTAGATTTCTTTAGATGGCTTTGAAAAGCCAACTTCTTCCGAGATAAACAGATGCTCATCTTTGAAATAACGGTTAAGTCCCGTTTGTTTGATTAAATTTCTTTGGAAGTTTGGTGTTCCATTGGTAACGATTCCGACGAAATACTTTTCAGACAATAAAGCTAAGGTTCTGTCTACTTTAACACTTGGTTTAATGTAGTATTTGGTTAATGAGGTGAATAATTCATGAAATAAAATAGCATCCTCTTCTGTGACAATTTTATCAAAATGCTCCATCGTTTTAATAAAACGATCTCTCCTAAATTCCCATAATGATATGACGCCCTCATCATACAGCTTGCAGTATAGTTCATCCTGTTCTTTAAATACCCCGTAGAGTTCGTTAGTCTCAATTGTACTTGTTATCGTCATCAGCCTAAAAGCTTCCTTCATACTTTCTTCCCAATATTCATGCAAATGAAGCAAGGTATTGTCCAAATCAAATAAAATCAAACGAACTTTCTGCATAATATTGTATCCTCCTGTTGTGGTTTCTTTTTGCATAGCTCGCTCTCCCTTGACCCATAGAATCTGCAAGACCTTCCTGAACAATGAAGTTCACCAAGAACGACATCTCTAAAAAACATGGCTTATTTAATTGGAATAAGTTAGAATAAACTGTATCTTTATCACTTTATACATAATCGAGGAGGATTTCAATGAGAAAGTTGTCGAAAAACTTTAGTAAATCAGTAATGCTTGTCATCATCATTACTCTTATCGCCACTGCTTTGCCTTATAAAGCGGACGCCGCAAATGTTTGGAAAATCTATAAAGAGGCCGAGGCAGCCCGTAAAAAGGGCGACCATAAGCTAGCCATTGCTAAATATCAGGAAACCATCCCGTTATTTGTGGCTAGTAAAGACATAGAAAATGTTGCAAATATGTATAACTATTTGGCCGAATCCCAAAAAGCACTTAACTTGTTTGATGATGCAGTGAAGAGCTGGGACAATGAGGCGATCTGGTGGAGCAAAGCTAAAAAGGTACAACTGCAGATAGCAGCTAAACGAAAAGCCGATCTGGTCCGCAGCACGATCAAGATGTTCGTACGGACGGACGCTGCAGAATTTGGCGACCAATATTACCATGGTGCCAAATACGAGCCGAAGCTCGGCGCTTACATAGGTGCCTACGCTGAGAGTGATCCTGGTGTTCACGACGCGAAGGATGGCAATCCTTTTTATATTACAGCTTTCCCTGAGCTAACGGGCAAGCAGCATGCTGCATATCTGTTGTATGTGTCATGGGGACTCCCATTTTCCACTTATAAATCTCATATTGAGCGAGCTAAGAAGAACAATGTAGCCTTGCAGATTGCATTTCAACCCCTCAAGGGATTAAGTGAAGTTGCGGATAACGAGTATCTTCGTACATTCGCTAAGGATGTAAAAGCATCAGGTATACCGGTATTCTTGCGATTTGCCAATGAAATGAACGGTAAATGGGTGGAATGGTATGAGAAAGATCCAAAGAAGTATATCGAAAAGTTCCGTGTGGTTTCCAAAGTATTTAAAGAAGAGGCAGATAACGTCGCGATGGTATGGTCGCCTAACTTCTTCCCGCCAGATAATTTAGAAAGCTATTATCCAGGTGACGATTATGTTGACTGGGTTGGCGTTAGCATGTATAACACTTATCAACCTGAGTTAGACCCGCTTAAGAAAAACATTGATCGGACAAGCTTCGTACAGAAATTTGATCATATTTATAAAACTTACTCAAAAAAGAAACCCGTATTCATTTCCGAAGCCGGTGCTTCCTATTCAGATCCAAAGACAGGTAATGATGTTACACGATGGGCGATGTATCAGACCGAACAATTTTATGCGAGCCTTCCTCTATTATATCCTGGTGTAAAAGGGATGTTCTGGTTCGATACGGATAAGTTAGAAGGTGCGAATACGAATCGATATACACTATCTAAGAGCACTGGGATGCTTGATGTTTATAAAAAAGGCATTCAGAATAATTTTTATCTTAGCGCAATTGGGGATGAAGCTAAATACGGTTACCGCGAAATAAGCACTACTACTGTTAAGCCGGCTGTACAAGAACTATCCCTTTTTGTAAAAACGGTTGATCCGTATGTAGCTAAAGTGGCATACTATGTAAATAAAAAAGAGATTGCTAAAGCCACTTCAGCACCTTGGACTTTCAGCTTTGATTGCTCAGCTTATAAAGGGAAGAAGATCGAGATTACAGTTAAAGCCTTTGACAACAAAGGTAAACTGCTCACAACTTCTGTTCAAAAAATAAGCGTCAGCGCGAAGTAAATTACAAGGGTAAACGTTATCAAGTCAACTCGACAAAGGTGTCTTTCTTGATATATTTAAGCAACATCAGATTTTCCAAACCTTATAGAATACGTGAAGCACACGTCGTTTGTCTCCTTCTTGGAGCTTACGGCGTTTTTTATTTGTTTTTTCTAAAACAATACTAAAATATGCACTTAATGATAGGCCATTTATTTTAAAGAAACAAAGATTCTGCTCATGTTCTCAAGCTCAAAAGGAAACTTAAAAAAGGGGAGCTTTATATGTTCGATCAAGAATTCAATAAATTTTTGGAGATACAACGCAAGTCTGCGAGCGGACTTAGACTGGAACAACTACAAAAAGATTTAACGGGGGAGAAAAAGTTAATAAAAGAGGTGTTGTATCCTGTACTCCAATCATTCGATGGTCTAGTCATGGAATCTGAACTAATTAGTTCAACCGGTGTGAAGATATTTATCGATGTATTATATGAGCCGCTTGGATTCGCATTTGAAAGCGAGGGCTTTGGTGTTCATGCTGAGAACATCACCCGAGATCGTTTCACATTTGAACGAATGCGCATACGTACAATGGTAATGCACGGTTATAAGTATCTTCCCTTCACTTGGGATGAGTTGGATAAAAAGTCAGATGCATGCCGTCGCTCTGTTTTTGAACTACTTGGACGATTTTCAAGCACGGCTGGCATTGCTCATAAAGAATTAACTGTATCTGAACGGGAAGTTCTACGTTATATATTTCGTCTGAATCGTCCACTTCGTTTAGAAGATGCATGCTACTGTTTACAAATGAGACCTCAAGCGACTCATCAAGTGTTACGAAAGCTAATTGAGAAAAAACTAATCAAACCTCTAAACAAAGGAGCCATACGATTTCATGAATATGCGCTTGAAGAAAAAGCAACTATTTACATGCTTTAGAGCAGCCACCCACCTCCTCTTCAGCGCTCTAATACTGATTTTCAGTATAACAAGCTAACTTCGATGCTACTTCGGTGCTCTAATACTGATTTTCAGCATTGCAGGCAACCTTTGATACTACTTCGGCGTTCTAATGCTGAATTTCAGCATTGCAAGCTAACTTCGATGCTACTTCGGTGCTCTAATACTGATTTTCAGCATTGCAGG
>JBBDSZ010000022.1:55667-148012 GCA_040904685.1 Paenibacillaceae bacterium
CAACCTTTGATACTACTTCGGCGTTCTAATGCTGAATTTCAGCATTGCAGGCTGACTTAGATGTTACTTCGGTGCTCTAATGCTGATTTTCAGCATTGCAGGCAACCTTTGATACTACTTCGGCGTTCTAATACTGATTTTCAGCTTTGTACACTAAATTAGAATTTAGATACCGCTTACCCGCTTCACAGCTTATATACTGACAATTAGATTCTTTAATGCCGACAATATAGAAATATCAGATCGGAGTGTAAAATTTCTGATATTTTAAAAAAGTTGACAAACTGGAGAGCAGTCGCGAATATCAGTACCTATACGAATACGTTTTCAGACCAAGCTAAGGTATCATCAATCGTTTCCGTGAAAACCTAGAACAGTTACCATAAAAACACCCCTCTGCACAAATTTCGGCAAAAGGGTGTTGATATCAGGATATATCCTGAATCTTTATATATGCTTGATTATACGTCAAATTTTAGGAGGTTATTCGCTTTATGTCAACATAATTTGTCGAATTATTGCGATATAATCAAGCTAAACCCGAACATTGTCAGCGACTAAAGCCATTGATCATTCGTATAATCGTCGAAAATGGCTCCTTCATCCGCATAAGCTTGAAGAACCTTCATAAAAGCAACTCCATAACGCTTATACTTCGCTTCGCCGATCCCTTTTATGCGCATCATCGCTTGCTCCGTTGTCGGGCAAACCTCGCTCAATTCACGCAGGACGCTATCGGGAAAGATAATATAAGGCGGAACCCGATCCTTCGCTGCCAATTCCTTACGCAGCGCACGCAGTCGCTCGAATAAAACCTCATCAAGCATCACTTCCGCTCCGTCTGCAAATGCTCCGTATGTATCCGCTCCAGCATGTGGACGTGCGTTGCGACCGTTGGTCTCTCTGCTGCTTCCACTGCTCGATGCTCTGCTTTTACTTCGCTTCGTGCTCGCTGCTGGAGCTACAGCTATATCAGGCTTCAGCCAGACCTCCTCTGTTCCTTTGAGGACTGCGCCTGCTTTACTATGCAGCTTAACAACGGGATATTGTCCCTCTGTGATCAGCAGATAGCCTTCCGCAATTAAGGCATTGATTCGGCTTATAATCGCTTTCTCTGTCTGATGAGCGAGCAATCCATAAGTAGGAAGCTGCTCAAAGCCCAAATCCATGACCTTTCTCACCTTTGCACCCTTAAGCACGTTTGCAACTAATGTAACCCCATACCGCTCCCGCATTCTTAGAATACAAGAGAAGATCTGCTGCGCCTCCATTGTTACATTGACTCGCTCGCGCGTATCATTGCACTGGCTGCAATTGCCGCAGGTCTGCGGTGTACTCTTCTCTCCGAAGTATTGCAGGATATAACTCCGCAAACAGCGCGGCGTGTGGCAATAATCGATCATCGACTGCAGTTTTTTCGATTCATTGGCTTTGCGCTCAGGAGGCAGTTGGCTTTGCTCAATAAGAAATTTCTGAATCATAATATCCTGCGGACTGAATAAAAGCACACATTCACTGGGCTCACCATCTCGCCCGGCACGTCCGGCCTCTTGATAATAGGCTTCCATATTACGCGGCATATTATAATGCAGCACGTAACGCACATTCGACTTATCAATGCCCATACCAAAGGCATTGCTTGCTACCATCACGCGTACATCGTCAAACAGGAACTTCTCCTGTGCATCATTTCGTTCCTTATCCGATAAACCGGCATGATATTTCCCTACAGACACACCATTCTTATGGAGGTATTCATAAATTGCATCCACATCCTTGCGTGTCGCTGCATAAATAATCCCTGCTTCTTTATGGCGTCCCGTTATCCATTGCTGCATATAGCTTTTTTTATCAGCAACTCGTGTGACGGTATAGGTTAAATTCGGACGATCAAAGCCGTTGCGAAATACATTCGTATTATGTAAAGATAGACTCTGCACAATGTCATCCACGACTTCCGGTGTCGCTGTCGCCGTAAAGGCAGCCACAATTGGACGCTCTGGGAGCATACGCAGCAAAGAAGCAATCGAACGATAACTCGGACGAAAATCATGACCCCATTGTGAAATACAATGTGCTTCATCAATCGCCACCATCGAGATCGTCAGCTTCTGCAATAAAACCATAAATCGTTCCATTTCTAATCGTTCCGGGGCAATGTACAATAATTTATATAAGCCGCGTCCCGCTTTTTGAATCCGTTTCTCCACCTCGGGATAGGTTAAAGAGCTATTAATAAAGGTAGCTGGAATACCCATGCTGTCCAATGTATCGATTTGATCCTTCATAAGCGAAATTAGCGGTGAAATTACAAGCGTTGTCCCAGGCAGCAGCAATGCAGGAATTTGATAACAAATCGATTTACCCCCACCTGTCGGCATGATCCCCAACACATCATTGCCTGCTAAGACGCTATGAATAATATCCTTCTGCCCATCACGAAAAGTGGAATAGCCATAGTATTGCTTTAAAAGCTTTTGTGCTTGCGCAAGCATCGCTTCACCTCCACACGAAAAAATAAAAGCTGCCCCAAGGGACAGCTTTAAGGTCATTTTAGGTTTAAACCTTTCGGTTAAAGACCTACAGCTTAACTACGTTCTCAGCTTGTGGTCCGCGGTTTCCTTGAACAACATTGAAAGATACTTGTTGACCTTCGTCAAGCGTTTTGAAGCCTTCGCCTGTGATAGCGGAGAAGTGAACGAATACGTCGCTTCCGCCTTCTGTTTCGATAAATCCAAATCCTTTTTCTGCATTAAACCATTTTACTGTTCCTGTTTGTGCTGACATTGTAAAACCTCCAACAAATTTTCGTTTTTTTCCGCATTGTAAGAGAAAATAAAAAACTCACACTTCATTAAGAGTATCATTCATCACTCTTTAACGTGTGTGAACTATTTGATCTCATCTATACGAATAAGATCATCTTAGCACGGATTAAATAATAATGCAACTCCTTTAAAATCTTTCTCAAAAACAGTTCTTTTTGTAATAAAAAATGGAATCCCTAGCTAAGCGGATCCCATTGTGTACTCGATTCATTAACCTTGTTTAATTTTGAACACTTCGCTAATTGCTCCTACACTGCCAAGTGTATCTACAGCACCCAATGGAATGAAGATCTTATTGGCTGCACCCTTTGAAATTTCGATTAAAGCCTCGAATGATTTATAGGCCAAAACGTTTTCGTCCATGCCAGCTTCTTTAATAAGCTGCATCCGGGTTTTCTCGGCTTCGGCAACAATGTGAATCGCTGCTGCTTGCCCTTGTCCTTCAAGCTCTTGTGCGGAACGGAAACCTTCCGCTTGACGAATCCGTGCTTCCTTATCACCCTCAGCTTTAAGGATCTTACTCTGCTTATCGCCTTCTGCTCGTAGAATCATGTCTTGCTTAGCCGCTTCCGCTTCCAAGACAATCGCACGCTTGCTACGCTCAGCTTTCATTTGTTTATCCATCGCTTCTTGGATATCCAATGGCGGCTTAATATCAATAACTTCTACCCGCTCAATCCGAACGCCCCACTTTTCAGTGGCTTCATCCAGCGCCAGACGAATGTCGATTGAAATTTTTTCCCGACCGGAAAGGGTTTCATCCAATTCCAGCTTACCGATAATTTGACGCATTGTTGCTGTACTGATATTACGCACACCATAGACATAGTCCGAGATGCCGTATGTTGCTTGTTCTGGACCTACAACTTGATAGAATATAACCGTATCAATGAGTACCTGGACATTATCCTTCGTAATAACCGTTTGCGGAGGAACATTCGCTTGCTGAATTCTTAAATCATGATAAACACGTACCTGGTCAATCACGGGAACTAGAATATTCAAACCTGGTGTCAGCAATCGATTAAATTTACCTAGCCGTTCCACGACACCAACACGTTGCTGCGGCACAATTTTAATCGTTAACCCAATTAAAACAACAATCAAAAATAAAATAACAGCAATAACTACCCACATTGACTAAACATCCTCTCTTTTTTGGACTTGCAAAACTGTACTTGAGCTCTGTATGACAATAACCGGGGTACCCTTACGTAAAGGTGTCTCTGATTGCGCACTCCATGTCTCGTTACCTACTTTAACGATTCCCAAACCTTCTTCCGGGATATCACTAATTACATGGCCTTCTTGACCTACAAGCTGATAGATCACATCTGTAAATCCTTTCGATTTACGCATACCTCTTGTGAGCCGCTTGGTGTAGAACGTTAAAATGAGTGCAACTATAACTCCTACTAAAACCTGTAACACGATGGCATCGGGCGTTACTAACGCTACAAGTGTAGCCGCAAATGCGCCTATTGCAAGCCAAAGCAAGTAAAATGTTAACGTAGTCATTTCAGCGATAATCAATAAGATACCGATCACCAACCAAATCGTCCAAAAAGCCATGGAGGATACGCCACCTTTCTCTATCATACTAGGTTATACGCAAGCCGTGAACAAAAGATTCATTTATGCGGCTAACGGGCAACTTATTTCTTTTCCAGTAGTCGCGATACAATCGGTTTGCCATCCCAAACAAGCTTACTTTCGGCTTTTCGACTCGCCACTTCCGGTTCCTCTAGTAGTAAAAAAAAGTTTTTAGTCGGCAGCTGACCCAATCCATGCTTGACAGACAATTTATCCAAATAGGGACGCATGTCCTCTAAATGACTGGACATATTATCGCCTGCATTAGAGAAAGCATAGAGGGCACTAGCCACTGGAATCCGCTTAATTCGAAAAAGCTCAGCTGCTTTCAGAAAGAAATCCCAGTCCCAATAGTGATACATCTCATGATCAAAGGGTCCTAACACCTCCTGAAGACTACGACGATACATACAGCCAGAAGAAACAAAGGTTGAAAATTTACGCATTGCTGCCAAATTATGCTCATATGCAAACACAAAACGCTTCGTCGGATATCTACTGCCATCACGCAGCTCATAATCAAAAATCTCCACATCCGAGTAAACTAAATCCGCATCGTTGATTTCCTCCAGCATCCGAGCAATATGCCCCTTTACGAGCAAATCATCATCGTCGCAAAGCATAATATATTCCCCATGGGCAGCTTCTATTCCACGATTACGGGCTTTGACATGCTTTTGGTTGCTCTCCATCTCTATCACGGTTATCGCCAATTCAGGATATAACTCCTGCACAAAGCGAATATCTTCACCGAAATCATTGATAATAATGACTTCTAAATTTGTTATCTCTTGTTGGTAAATCGATTCTAGCAGCTCACATAACGCAAGCGCTCTATTATAGGTAGGAATGACAATGGAAAGTAAAGGATGGCTCAATGGATGATCACTCCTTCATTGGCTTCCGCTCAACCGACAAAATTTTGAATGACAATTGTCTTGCCAGACCCGACTTATGCTTACGCGGCTTCTGCCAGCCTTTTTTTGCTATAACATCAATTTTTTAATGTTTGCGAGAAAATTCTCCGTTTTCTAAGGGTTTCACTATATAGGACTTGGCTCCAAGCTTGATAGCTTCCAACACCTGATCTTTTTGGACCTAGCGCGCTCACCATAATGACCTTTCTAAAATATAAAGCTTCACCAAAGAATACGCAAGACTAGTTTCGATTTTCAGTAGAAAGTTATTTTGGATATCACCCTTGATCTCAGTAAGACTGTCATTTAATATTCTATTGTTATTAATGGTGAACCTATCGTCAGGCGCCATGCCTTAGTTATGGAGTTTTGATGCAATGCGATTTGTACATTTACTCTATGCGTACCGCTTTGAACAGTTTGCTGTATTTGTTTGGATAGAAAAGAAACGCTAACGGTATGATCATCGTGATAAGTCTCTTGCTCAATACCTTTTATTTGATCACTCATATTGTGTAGGAATGCCTCTGGGCGCTCTCCCAGCTTGGTATTCGTCAGTTCTCCCTGCACCATAGTATTCCATGCGCCTTTTAAGCCTAGATCAGACAGTTTTTGTTCAAGCATCCTTTGCGTTTGTACGATTTGTTCCATGGTCATTGTTGATGCAGTTTGTATTTCAAGCATCCAAAGGGTTGTTTGCTGATCCTTAGAGCCAACAAGCACGCTTTGCAACTGAACTCCGTTAGCCCATACACCCAAAGCACGCAGGAGCGGCAATCCATTTACATACTCTAAAGAGTCTGAAGGCTGAATGTTTAGCTGCTGGTTTATTTCGCTGTTATAGGTTTGAAAATTGCTCAAAGAAGTATAGCCTTTTCCTTCACCTGACCATTTCATTTGTATATGATACTCACCTTGGAACATAGGTTTGCTTAGCTCCAGAATCGTAGCAGCATCGGTATTCATAACCTTAGCTTCCGAATGCTTCCAGCTAATTAATAGAGTGGAAACTAAAAGTAATGTTAATATAAATAATGTAATATTGCGCATGGGCAACCTCTTTCTAAGATTCTAACTGTTATACCAATCTAGTATAAGTATTCCCCATGGATATTATTTTATTCGAGAGGTTCGATGCAAAATGGTATGTACTGGCTATGACCAGATTTTAAACATAAAAAAAACACAAAAGTCCAATGACTAATGTGTTTATCCAGACAAATAAGCCGTTGACTATGTGATCTTAATCTTGCTGATCTGCGGCTTCGTCTTTTATTTCTTCCCGAAATGAGGAAATGCTATTACGACGACGATCATTTTTCTCTGCTACCTTGTTCATTTCCTCCGTACTGATTTCGTCAGCATGCTCATCTAGATATTGCTCCGCTTCATGCAGATTTTCAATTGTGTTTTGAACATGCTCTTGTAAGTGTTCCACATTATCCGAGCGGTCATCTGGTTTGGCCATAAGTTGTTCCTCCTCATCGGCGATTTGGTTTCTTTCTTCGTTCCAAATCATAATATCTCACAATTGCTTGAGGAATATACCGATTCCGCTTGTGCTTTTTTTATATGCGCAAATAGTTCTGAGACCCAATCGTCGCCATCGCGTGGTAATGCAATAGCTGCGGCTGAAAGCGATAAGGGAGGGCCGATGTTCCCAAAGCAAATTGATGTGCTAAAAATTTAAAATCTGGATAGGTTGCTTGATCTTTTAGGTACGCGCTAAGTCTACTATTGGGCTTACGGTGTCCATTTAATTCAACGATCATTTGTTGTTCAGTTTTATTGCCAATTCCATGTCCGTAATATAAATTATTCGCTAGCTTAACTACATTCTCACCCTGCCATTCGGGTGTGTCTGGGGAAACATCGGGATTTTTGAAATAAAGAATATCGCCAGGAAATGCTTCGTCTCTTTTATCAATTGTGATTAAATGCAAGTCGCTATCGAAATTCCAATCCCACAACAAAAGATTATCAAATAGTGAATTAAACTGTGCCTCACCAATGGTATCCAGCATAGCTTTATAAAGCACGATCAGCATGGCCGTAGCACATTCAAACGCATATAGCCCCCCACTCACATAGATGTCTCGAATGGCGGCTGCGGGTACTACGTTTGGACGCATTTGAAATCCGCCTTGCACGGTGCGTATCCAATACTTCCAGTTGCAGCGTGATCTTTTGAAGCTAGCAAAGTCCGCTTTACTAGCTAAAAGCGCTCGTGCAGCCCCGATAATTTTCGCTCGCAATACAAATTCAAATTGCAGCTCCTCATAGGAGTCGTAGACGTAAGTAACGCTGCTATTTTTCTTTTGCTCATAAATTTCTTTCTCCAAAGTTGACCACGCTGATGTATCAATCGGACCGATGTCTCCCGCTATTACGATCATTCACATAACCTGCCCTCCTGTTATTCCTCTATAGGCATTATATGTTTAATTACTGACATTTCATTCAAAGTGTTTTCTTGCTACTCTAAGAATATCCCTAATCTTGGAGTGTGTGTAATTTGGAACATACGATTCGTAATCGTTTTGCAGGTGGCTCGAAATGTCGGCTATGCGGATGCAAGCTATTTCATCAAGCTATTCAAGCAGCAGGAAGGCTTAACGCCATTAATATTTCGCAGCACGCACATTGGACTTTTCCCCGTAGGCATTGAAGGAGGAAAATGCGATAATAGATTCAAAGGACATTAAGCCTAGTTACTCGTTAAGCGTCTCTTCGAGAAAGCCTAATAAACGAGCGTAAGCGGATCGCGAAGCTTTATTCTGATAAGAAGGACGCGTATCATTAAAAAATGCATGCTGCGCCTGGGGATAAACCGTGTAATCCAAGGATTTACCCGCTTGCTTCATCGCAGCTGCAAAAGCTGGCAAGCCTTCAACAAGCTTTGTATCCAATTCTCCATAAAGACCAAGTACTGAGCATTTAATACTGGTAATTTGCTCTTGAGTAGGGGCATTGCCATAAAAAATCACAGCACCCTTGAGTTCTGAATCTAAACTAGCTAACACCGCAGATAATGCACCACCCATACAGAAACCAACAGATGCAACACCTTGTCCTTTAGAATAGCGATATGTGTTCCGGAGAAAATCTGCTGCTGCTGTTAAATGATCGTAAAAGCTTGCTGGATTTAATCCACCTAATAAAGTTTTTAATGTTTCGGCAACCAACATTCGCTGTCCCAGTGGGAGAAGAATCAAGGCTTCGTCTCGCTCATCGGGATTACGCCATGCTGATGAAGGGATGGTATTCAAGAAAGCTTTAGCAAGCTCTACACGATCTGGTGTTAATGAATCCCGATAAATACCTTTCAAAGCGAATAAATCTGGTGCAAATGCAACATAGCCCGCACCTGCTAGCCTGCGAACTACGTCCTGAATATGACCGTCCACGCCCCAAATCTCTTGAATGACAATAACAGCAGGCAAGGATTCAACTCCATCTAGCCTCGCAGTAAATCCCGAGAATTCATTATTTGATCCGTACGATACCCACTCTTCTTTAATAGTCAAATGCGCCAGCTCCTTTGTAAGTCTATTGCTTAGACCCATTTTATTTATTACTATGTAACTTATAGTTTACATGAGCAGAGGAGACTCGTCTATGGATATCGCATCACAACAACGCATTATCGCAAATGCTTCTCACTTTGCACAAGAAATACTCGGGGCAGACCGCAGCGGTCATGATTGGTGGCATGTTGATCGCGTAGCTCGAACAGCTCGTAAAATCGCACAAGTAGAACAAGCAGATGCTTTTATTTGTGAGCTCGCTGCTCTACTCCACGATGTAGCAGATGAAAAGTTGAACGTAAGCGAGCAGGCTGGATTAACGATTGTCGAGCAATGGCTGCGGAAAGAACAAGCCCCTCTTTTAATACTTCAGCATGTAATGGAAATCATTGCGTCACTTTCCTTTAAAGGCGGTAATCGTCCACCGATGCGTACCTTAGAAGGCAAAGTCGTACAAGATGCGGATCGTCTTGATGCTATTGGTGCTATGGGAATTTCACGTGTTTTCGCATACTCGGGTGCGAAGGGAAGACCGATTCATGTTCCCCACCTGTCCCCTAGAGTGAATATGACTCCTGAAGAATATCGCAATGGCAAAGATACCGCGATTAATCATTTTTATGAAAAGCTGCTGAAGCTCAAAGACCTCATGAACACCGATTATGGACGAAAAATGGCAGAACAACGTCATCAATATATGCTGGACTACTTAGCGCAATTTGAATTGGAGTGGGAAGGGAATGAGTCCTATTCGAATAGCCCCTTCTCCATTGACCCTTTTTTATTCATGTAAATGATACGGCACTGTCGCTACCATGATGTCACGTTTGGCTTGCAATTTGGAGCGAATACGTGAAGCAGATTGGTTATGCAAGAAGCGTTGCCACCTTTGTTTAACAATGAATTGGGGCAGAAGAATCATTATGTTTTGTTTTGCAGCAACATGCGAGTCGATTCTTTCGATAAATTCCAAAAGCGGCTTAACAAAGGTACGGTAACGTGATTTAAACACGATCAAGCGAACGCCAGGATTCCATTGCTCCCACTTCTCTTCCATATGTTGCTCGTCTTCGTCGGTAAAGGCTACATAGAAGGCAATCACGTTAGGTGATAAGGATGTTGCATAATTCAATGTCGCGGATACAGCTTTATGAATTCCAGCTACTGGAACGATGATGATCGATTCCTTTGGCTCGAGTTTAACTTCACACAGATTAATGCGTAGTTCGTTTGCAACATCCTCGTAATGATGGTTTATTTTCGTAATTCCCCATAAAATCAGAGGTGTGATGAAGATAACAAGCCAAGCGCCTTCATGAAATTTCGTAATTGAAAAAATCATTAATACAACTAAGGAAACGAGTGCCCCAAGACCATTAATTAAGATTTTACCCTTCCAGCCTTTAACACGATCCTTAAACCATTTGATCACAAGACCCGTTTGGGCTAGGGTGAAGGATAAGAAAACACCAATGGCATACAAAGGAATCAATGCATTTGTTTTGCCTTGAAATATAGCGAGCAAAATGCTTGCTAATACCCCCAATGTGATAATGCCGTAATGAAAGGAAAGCCGATCCCCACGGAACGAAAACATTCGCGGAAAGTTCTTGTCCTGCGCCATAATCGAAGCTAAGATCGGAAATCCATTAAAGCTCGTATTCGCCGCAAGGGTTAGAATTAAGACCGTGCCAATTTGCGTTGCATAATACATCACCCCGCGTCCGAATGCGTGCTCTGTTACCATTGACAATACAGAGGTATGACCTTTAGGATCAGGTGCAATCCCATAAGCTAATGCCAATAAGGTAACTCCACCAAAAACAATCGCCAAAAGAACACCCATCGATAACAAGGTTCGCTTTGCATTAGCAGCGGATGGTTTTTTAAAATGCGGAACCGCATCAGAAATCGCTTCAATCCCTGTGACTGCTGAGCACCCAGAGGAAAAAGCTTTAAGAATAATAAACAAGGTAAGACCCGAAGGAATAACGGATGGGACAATTCCAGTTTCGTGGATATTGGGCGCTCCAGTGGCTAGATCGAACACACCTTTGCCAATCAACAGCAAGATACAGAAAACAAAAAAGTAAGTGGGAACCGCAAAAATCGTACCTGATTCGGAAGTGCCTCTTAAATTCAACCAAACCATAATCCAGATCAGCACAATTGCCATCTCTACCATATAAGGTACTGTACTTGGAAAAGCTGAAGTGATGGCTTGCACGCTGGCAGAAATCGATACGGCCACGGTTAATGTATAATCAATCATCAAGGAAACGCCTGTAAGTCTCCCCCAAGGCATGCCCAAATTCTCTTTCGTCACCATATAAGCACCGCCGCCTTGCGGGTATGCCTCAATAACTTGACGATAGCTGGTGACAAGGAGAGCAATAAGTAGAATAATTGAAATCGCGATAGGCACTGAAAAAGCAAAAGCCGCAACACTAACCAAAGCGAGCTCAAGTAGGATCTGCTCTGTTCCATATGAAACCGAGGAGAGCGCATCAGACGATAGAATAGGCAGTGCTTTCCATACCGGCATTCTCTCGGCTTCCATTTCATTTGACTTCAATGGTCGGCCAAACATAAACTTTTTCAGTGATTCAGATGTCATCTTTCCCGTTCCTCCATGAAACTTAATTTGCTTAATTATCTTAATTTCCCCAAAAAGGGTGCAAAAAAACACAAGATTAGATCTTGTGTTGTTCACAATTCTATCTTTCCCACACTCGCCTACGAGGTTAGCTGACGGATTCGGACGGTGAGAATTACGCCCTAAAAGGTAATAAGCAACCTTTATTCACCCCAGTTGACTGGTTTCCCCGTTTTTCATTATAAAAATTTGGCGAAATCTTAACTATGCAATTGGTTCGAATTGAATGTTACTCTTAATTAACAAACCTGTAAAGTGCATAAATACCATAAATTTACCTTGAATCACATTGAAAAGGTCAAATAATGCGCTTACATTGATACTACTCTCTCTGCTGCTTGTCGTTGCGTCATTTTTCGAACTATTCCGCTTAATTTCACAATTCCTCAGCGATATTCATGAAGGTTTTCAATGATTGTTGGGGCATAATATAAACTAATTGATCTTTAAGGTTCAGTTCATTCACTAATGCCATCCAAGGCTCTACACACAAAAATGGTTTTCCGTCCAAGCTCCAAAGCACCACATATGCGAATTCTTCTCCATAAGTTAAGCCTATTTTACGATTGGATTTGGGTTCGAAAGCAATTCGCTTCGTCGTTGCTTGTGATAATACGATGGAATCAGGCAGCCTATCCATTTCGATTTCACCTGTATAGGGCAGTTCCTTCTGTGCTGTTAAATAGATCATTCGCTGTGCATCCGACTCGATTGTGTTTTCCTTATGATTAACTAAAAAATACGGGTGAAAGCCTGCATACATCGGCATCTTACGTTCTGAATGATTACGATACTCCTGTTCAATGCGCAGTTGTAGATCCTGAAGCTTGAATGTGAACACTAGCTCATAAGCAAAAGGATAGGATTCTAATGTCTTACTTGTACTTTTCTGCTTGATTGTAATGGAAGCATAATTCGATTGCTGCTCTGTACTTACAACCTCCCAAGGATTTGTTCTAGCGACTCCGTGATTATCCATCAGATATGTTTTTCCATCCCATTCATAAGTCTTGTTCACGAGCTGTCCGCATATTGGGAATAAAATTGGGATCCCGCCGCGAATATTGGCATTCGGATCATCAAAAGTAGCCTGCTCGAAATACAGCAGTTCTTCACCGTTGATGCCAAAGCTTGTCACAATTCCACCTCTTTCGGGTGAAATTCGAAACCAGGAATTCGTCTGCTTATCCCTTAACTCATAAATCGGGAACCGATCTTCAGTTAATGTAATTTCATACATAGTGATACACCTCGTTCTTAATGGATATCCCCTCTGATTTTTGCGAAGCTTTTATCTTGTATAAAAGTTTGGCAAATAAGGTTTATTCTGTTCCAAAAGTTCAGCCAGCATCCGTTTGCCAACGTCTACAGAGGGAACCAATGGATGATGAACAATGGCTTGCAGCGCCAAGTCGCGATCACCGTGCACAGCCGCTTCAATAGCCAACTGCTCATACGTTTTCACGGCATGCATCAGGCCTTTTACATGAGCCGGCACTGTAGTTAGCGGCAATGGCAGAGGCCCGGTTCTCATCACAACACAATTCACTTCAATACAAGCATCATCAGGTAAAAAATCAATAATCCCTTTATTAGCCACATTTAGGGTTTGTATGTCGCGGGTATCATTGTATAAGGATTTCATAAGATTGACCGCAGCTTCGGAATAGTAGGCCCCCCCGCGCTGCTCCAGCTGCTTCGGCTTTTCCTGTAAATTCGGATTTTTGTAGATTTCGAATAACTCATCTTCAAGTCGCTTCACTACCTGCGCTCGCGAGCCATGCTTGGAGAAAGACTCCATTTGCTCCGCCAGCATGCTGTCTGTCATATAGTAATATTTCAAATAATAAGAGGGCAACGCCTTTAAGGAGCGAAGAAAATCGGGATCCCAGCCTTGCTGCGGAACATTCTTCCCAACGTAATCAGCTTGATCGTTGAGCAGCTCAGTCAGTTTATCTTCACCCTCAATATCAACTCGTGTGACCCAATGCAGATGATTCAGTCCGACAAACTCCGTATAAATGCGTTCTGGCTTGGTTTGATAGCGCTCTGAAAGCCATTTCTTCATGCCGATTGGAGCATTGCATAAACCGATACTGCGTACCTTGGAATATTTATGAATAGCTTCTGTAACCATTCCTGCAGGATTGGTGAAATTCAATAGCCATGCTTGCGGCGCCAGCTCTTCCATATCCCGGCATACGTCCAATAAAACAGGAATCGTACGCAAAGCTTTCATCATCCCACCAGGACCCGTTGTTTCTTGCCCAATGACATGATAACGCAGAGGGATGCTCTCATCATAAGCTCTCGCTTCCATCATCCCTACCCGCATTTGGGTACTCACAAAATCAGCACCTTCAATTGCTTTACGGCGATCCGTTGTTAAATACACCGTTATGGGCAACCCAGATTTAGCAACCATACGCTTCGCCAAGGCACCTACAATGTTTAACTTCGTTAACCCTGTCTCGATATCAACAAGCCATAACTCACGAACGGGGAGACTTTCATAATGCTTAATAAAGCCTTCAACTAGCTCAGGCGTATAGGAGGAGCCTCCGCCAATAACCACCACTTTTAATCCATCTTTCAAAGGTATCACGTCCTGTTCGTATTTTTTTAACTTATCAACATTACCTGCTTGAGCTCTAAAGCTATCTGCTCAGTAACTACGCCGCCGCTTGCCTCAATAGCTAGCCAAACAGCACCAACAACGGGCTCTATTGTTAATTTGATCACATTCGCTTGAGGCGCGACTTGACGCACAGCATGAGTAATCCTTTCATTAATTACACCAGTGTCACCACGTGTTAGAATACTCCCTGCAAGCACTACGTCAAAGCTTGCCTGCTCCATGCACAACCGACGTATGACGGCTGTTGCCGACTTCCCAAGCTCTTCACCTTGTTTACGCACTATGGTTAATGCAACCTCATCCCCTTGCTCAGCCGCTTTGAATAATAGCTTTGCGACCTCTAGCGGCACTAGCTTTTCATGGTCCAGATAATCATTGAACATTGCATCAACCGAGCCATAATTCAACGCCTTCAGCAAAAGTGGAGTTAGAAGCGTTGCCTGTTCCCGACCATCCCATGCACGAATGACAGATCGAAAGACTTCTACATTCAACGCACCCCCCCCGCCAAAATCACCATACATGTAATCATAGCCGCCGCATTGATAGAAATCTCCAGCTTGATTTTTTCCGGCGCAGTTCGTTCCCGTTCCACAAATCACTGAGACCCCATACGGCTTTTTGCTCCCCGCTCGCAGGCCTATCATCGTATCGCAGGCAATTTCAAAACGAGTAAACCCTAAATCACGGATCAGCGGGTTTAATATCCGAAAATCCACTTCGCGATCCGCGCCTGCCAGGCCAAAAAAGGCAAAAGTTAAATCCGCCTGCCCGATACCAGCCTGAATCATAGCCGAGCAAGCCGCTGCCTGTATATTGTCACTAGCTTGTTTATAATCGATTTGATGATTCCCGTTTCCACTGCTGCCTCTTCCCACAATACGTCCATCTTCATCCACAAGCAACGCATATGTTTTACTGCCTCCGGCATCGATGCCCAGATAATAGTTCATGATGTTCCTCTCCTTCAGTAGGTATTCTTCAGTCAAGCTTGCCTGTGCTCTCGCGAATAATCAGCTCTGGCTTTAACTTTACGGTTACACTGCGTGCTATTCTGCTGTCCACCCACTTAAGTAAAAGCTCCACCGCGCTTTGCCCGATTTTTTCTGCTGGCTGGCGAATCGTTGTCAAATAAGGATGCAGCTTTGAGGCGATGGTTTGATCATCGTAGCCAACAACCGATATTCGCTGCGGCACCGGAATTGCGGCTTCAAGTAAAGCATTCATAAACCCGATGGCAATTGAGTCATCTCCAGCAAAAACCGCCGTGGGCAGCTTACCCTTTTGAATCCATTGCCTAGCTGTGGAATAGCCAAATTCGACATCATATTCACCATAAACGATAGAATATGGTTCTAAACCTGCTTCATCTAAAGCTTGTAAAAAGCCTCTGCGACGTTCCTTCGTGCTTAAAAAATATTCCTGCCCACATATATGGGCAATTTGCTTATGTCCTAAATCGAGCAAATGCTTCGTTGCTTCGTACCCGCCATTGAAATTATCAACAACCACTGACGGCACAGCTTGATCTTGTTGCTGGTTATCAATTAGTACAAACGGGATTTTACGTCTCTTCAGCTCGAGAATATACTTATCCTCATCAAAAACTGAAAGCAAAACCACTCCATCCACACGATCCTCCTGCAGTAAATAATGACCTTCTTCGTCATTCAGCCCTTGTGAGACAGACAAGGCAAGAAAATAGCCTTGCAGTGCTAGCAGATCATTAATCTCCTTCACGACAGCATCAAAAAAAGGATCTTGCAGCGTAGTAACCAGCAAGCCGATAATCCGCGTTTTGCCTCTTGCCAAGCTTTGCGCCGCTGCATTCGGATGGTAATCCAGCTCCTTGATCGCATCAAGCACCTTTTGCCTATTTTTTTCGCGCACCTTCTCCGATTGATTCAAAACGCGGGAGACGGTGACGACCGATAATCCGCTTCTTTTTGCTACGTCAAAAATACTAACCTTCATTGTCTACTTCCTCCGTTCACCAAAGTTAAAGGGCTTTAACTTTATCCTTAAAATAACTATACTTAAAATTACCATTAATTTCAATCCCTTTTTCTAACACCTGATCTTTGGTCAACTCCAGCATACATCGTATCACCTGCTTCACCTCATATATGCTTCCAACAAGCTTTTAATTTCTTTATTGATTGGAGCAACATCTGCACTTTGTACCCCTTGATCCTGCAGTGCGTATTTCAGCTTTAGTTGCAAAATACGATATACGCTTTGGTCTATTTTTTCCATAGAGAGTGCTCCTGATTCGACATGACTTTTGAGGTTTGTGAGCACTTCCTTAGCTTTATCGTATTCATGTGCCACCATAATAACATCACAGCCTGCCTCCACTGCTTGGACAGCCGCATCCTTGAGCTGATAATGATTAACAATGCCGCCCATGGTCATGTCGTCGGTTATCACAACCCCGTTAAATTGTAATTCTTTTCTTAAATAATCCGTGATTATGACCTTGGAAAAAGATGCCGGGTGATCCGGATCGAGCTTCGGAAGCAGAATATGTGCAACCATCACAGCATCGACTTGATGCTTAATTGCTGCTTGAAATGGCAGCCATTCGAACGACCTTAGTCGTTTGAGATCTGTTTGTACAACAGGCAAATCCAAATGCGAATCAACCGAGGTATCACCGTGACCCGGGAAATGCTTAACGACTGCAGCTACTTTTTGCGCTTGAATACCAAGCATCGTCTGTACACCTAGCTTACTGACCACCTCTGCATTAGCCCCAAAGGATCGATCCCCAATCACTGGATTATTCGGATTACTGTTGATGTCTAATACGGGTGCAAAGTCCATATTGAAACCCACCGATTGAAGCTCCTTACCGAGTATGTCCCCAATTTTGCGAGAGAAATCCAAATTATTGATTTTGCCAATCGCACGATTCGTCGGCAGTTTGGTATAGTTAGCAGGCATTCTATTTACTCTTCCCCCCTCTTGATCTAGACCTAACCATAGCGGAATTGGGTTCAACTTCGCATTGATCTGCTTCAGCTCATTTAAAAAGGCAGTTGTTTGCGTTTTATCGCTGATATTATTTTGATATAAAATAACCCCACCCACGTGGTATTGCTCCATTAACTCTTTCGTTTGCTCACTTACTGAGGTGCCCTCCACGCCCATCATTACCATTTGCCCAATTTTCTCAGCAAGTGTCATTTGTTCGATCTGCTCCTGAATTGGGTCTGGGGCAGCAGTGGGGCTAGGGCTTGGCATTGTTGGACTCACGCTAATCCTAATACTCGGTACAGGACTCACAGATGACGTGTTATGATTCGAGCTACAGCCTGTAATTATTATACAAACTACTATACATACAACGCTTTTCAGCCGATTTAGAGACATCCCACATCACTCGCTTTCTGTTATTATTATACTTCCCTGTGCTGCCCAACATAAACTAAACCCCCACCAAATGGTGAGGGCATCAATCTTGAAGGCTGCTTTATAATATTTTCGACAAAAAAGCTTTTGTTCGCTCATGCTGCGGCCGATCGAAGAGTTCTTCGGGAGTTCCTTCCTCTACAATGACGCCTTGCTCCATAAAAAGAATGCGGTCCCCAACCTCGCGGGCAAAGGCCATTTCATGGGTAACCACGATCATGGTTTTATGCTCCTTGGCCAAATCCTTCATCACTGTTAATACCTCGCCAACCATCTCCGGGTCAAGCGATGAGGTCGGCTCATCAAACAGCAGAATTTCCGGCTCCATCGCTAAGGCACGGGCAATAGCTACTCTTTGCGCTTGTCCGCCCGATAAAGAGTCTGGATAAGCTTCGGCTTTATCAGACAAGCCTACCTTTTTCAACAGCTCCAAAGCCTTCTCACGCGCTTTCTCTTTCGGCCATTTGCGCACCTGAATGGGAGAAACCATGATATTATCAATAACTTTCATATGTGGAAACAGATTAAAACGTTGGAACACCATCCCAACCTCTGTTCGAATAGCTTGGATATTGGTTTTATCATCCATCAACGATTGGTCCTTGATCCGAATATCTCCGCTCTCGGGCTGCTCCAGCAAATTCAAACAGCGCAAAAAGGTCGATTTGCCTGATCCTGACGGTCCGATCACAACCATAACCTCTTTACTGTTAATATCTAAATCGATTCCTTTTAACACCGCATTTGTACCAAAAGACTTTTTCAAAGCTCTTACTTGAATGATTACACTCATGATGTCTTCAGCTTCCTTTCCACAAAAGCCAGCAGCTTACTCATGGAATATGTGAGAATAAAGTAAATGATTGCTGCAGTTAAATAAGGCTCCCAAATCCGTTGGTACTGCCCTTTCATTACATTCGACCAATACATCAACTCAGGAGCAGCAATGACAGTCACAAGTGAAGAATCCTTGATTAGAACGATAAACTCATTGCCAAAAGGTGGAATCATTCGTTTAATCGCTTGTGGCAAGATGATCAGCTTCATCGATTGATAATGAGTCATCCCCAATGACATCGCTGCTTCGGTTTGCCCCTTATCCATCGATTGAATACCCGCGCGAAAAATCTCTGCCGAATAAGCAGCCGAATTTAACGAAAGCGCCGTTACTGCTGCAAGAATCGCATTGGTAGTTCCATAGAAAAAAGGCACCACGCCAAAATGAATAATTAAGATTTGCACAAGCAGCGGCGTACCGCGAAAAAAATTAATATAACTGCTGAGCGGAAGATTAATATATTTCCGTTTCGACATTTTGCCTAATCCAACCGCAAGACCTAATATCGATCCGAAAATGATGGAAATCAAGGAAATGGTAATGGTTAGCAGTGTGCCTTTGAATAACAGAGGCAGATAATCCGCGATAATATCAAATCTAAAATCCATCCTTTTCTTCCTCTCACAAGTAAAAGCATGCGCAAAATGTAGATTACGCATGCACCTATTATTATTTATATTGCTCTAGTA
The DNA here is from genome assembly GCA_040904685.1 of Paenibacillaceae bacterium. Lineage (GTDB taxonomy): Bacteria > Bacillota > Bacilli > Paenibacillales > NBRC-103111 > Paenibacillus_AC. The sequence continues at coordinate 74,768 of JBBDSZ010000022.1, forward strand.
ATTTTGTCGTGTCTAAATCTTTGCCTGTCCATTTTTTATAGGCCTCTTTATACTTGCTGCCTTCAACCACTTTTTTAATCGCAGGGTCCAGCTTTGCTTTCAATTCACTGCCTTTGGGTAGCAAAATTCCATAATATTCAGAGGTAAAGTTTACTTTATCTTCAATACTTACAAACTTTTCTTTCGGGTTGTTCTTAATATAATCCAGAATCACTACAAAATCCGCAACAACTGCGTCCACGCCACCTTTTTGAAGCTCTAACAAGGCAACTGTATTGCTGTCATACTTCTTTAAGCTCGAATTATCATTGCCCATAATCTTGCTCATTAATGTATCTGCTGTTGTGGAAAGCTGTACGGCAACCTTCTTATCCTTCAAATCAAGTGCAGTTTTAATTGGGCTGCCTTCTCTAACGATAATCATATTCTCTGATTCGAAGTAAGGCACTGTATAATCATAGGTTTGTTTCCGCTCGTCTGTGATCGAAACACTGGAAATCCCAGCTTGATACTCTTTACCTGACTTCACGCTCAAAAGCATTGGGTCCCAGCCTAGATTGTGGATTTCATATTTCAAACCCGCTTCCTTCATGACCTCAGCAAGAAAGTCAATATCCAAGCCCACGATCTTGTCCTTATCCATGCTCTCCATCGGTGCATAGGTTGCATCTGTTGCAATAAGATAAGTTGTTGTTCCTCCAGCATTATCCTTGCTTTTACCGCATCCTACAAGCGACACTACAAAAACAACTACTAAACATAGCGTTAACCATTTCTTCATTTTAATTCCCCCTAAGCATGAATTTTTAAGCATTTTGTGTATAATGAAGTATAGGAAGATTTTATCAGTAAAGTTGTTTTAGGACAATGTTTATTTATGGAAATGAAAACAAATACAACATGTTCTGAAAATAATAATTTAATTAGGGGGAAGGAAGATCATTATGTTGAAGAAATATACCATAAATAGTGGGAAAAAGGTTAAGCTAGACTCTTTTAATCCAGATGATACTGGCAAATATACAAATAGAGAAGAGATTCACGAGAAATTCGAACAGTTGGAAGCACATCTGAGGGAGATGCAGGAAAAACTTTACGCAAGTAAAACCAATTCTGTTTTGATTATTTTTCAGGGGATGGATTGCAGCGGCAAAGATGGCGTCGTCAAAAAAGTTCTATCCAATTTAAATCCCCAAGGCTTTCGTGCCGAGAGCTTTAAGAAACCAAGTGAGGACGAGGTTGCCCATGATTTCTTATGGAGAACCCATAAGGTTATGCCGCCAAAAGGCTATATTACGGCGTTTAATCGTTCCTATTACGAAGATGTACTGATAACGCGGGTACATGATACGATCACTGACAAAGAAGCGGCTAAGCGCTTAAAGCATATTCAACATTTCGAGAAGCTGCAGGCAGATAACGGAGTTTTAGTGATCAAGATTTTTCTGCATATCTCAAAAGAATTTCAATATATGAAGTTAAAGGAACGGATTGCTAATCCCGAGAAGCATTGGAAATTCGATGTCAACGATTTGCAGGAACGTAAGTATTGGGAAAAATATGTAGAAGCCTACGAAGATGTCTTCACCCAAACCGGTAAAAAATCAAGTCCGTGGTATATTGTGCCTGCCGATGAAAGATGGTTTAGGGATTTTTTAGTATTGAAAATTATTGTTTCCGCAATGGAACAGTTAAATCTGAAATATCCTACAATTGCTATCGACGTCAGTGAATTTTCATAAAGATACGGGATCCATATATAAGCTTACCAGGCTAATCTTGATCTCTTCTTTTGTATAGCCGCGTTCTTGTCTCATAAAAAGATAAAGCTCTGGATTCATCGAAGCAAGAAACGAATCCGTCTTAATTGTTGCATCCCTAGATGCTTCGATTGTAGGTAGTGCTGCTTCAATGAGCAAATCATAAAAGACATTATGCAAAGCCCTATATAGAGGTGCTTGATAAATAAGAGATTGACGCCCTTCACAGGTAGGTGCTTGTATAGAACTAAGCCATTGGGAATGGACTTCAATGAAATCCAGACAAATATCTATAGCTCCTGCTAAACGTTCTTTTATTGAAAGATTTTTATTATGCTCTAGGTAGCTTTGTATTTCTCCGCACAAATCCTGACTGCTTTCTTTCATTAAATCCTGGCAGAGCTCTCCCTTATGGGCATAACGTCGATAGAGAGTGCCTTGTCCAATTCCAGCCGATTTTGCGATTTGATGCATAGTCACATTATCAACACCATATTCGATTTGGTTATAAGAGAAGCCCTGTTTTCAAACTGTTTAAAACCTAGGAGGTTGAGGATGTCATCTGGATCAGCAAAAGCTTTTACACAAGGAAAACCACAAACGATTAAAGAAATTTTGATTCCCCTCATTACGATTATCATGGGATTATTCATGGTTATTCTGGATGGAACAGCAGTAAATGTCGCGCTACCCAAGCTTTCTGCCGCGTTTAATTCTCCCTTTTCCACCTTACAATGGACTGTAACGGGATATGCACTTGCCAATGCAGCAGTAATCCCTCTAGCTGGCTGGTTATCTGATAAGTTTGGGGCAAAGAATATTTTTCTGAGTTCCGTTGTTTTTTTTACATTGGGTTCGTTGCTCTGCGCTCTTGCAGTTAATCCCACACAGCTCATTATCTATCGTATTGTTCAAGGAATTGGTGGCGGTATGGTTATGCCGATTGCCATGGCGTTTGTTTACAGACTTTCCCCTCCTAATAAAGTAGGCGCTGTGATGGGTATTATGGGTATTCCTATTCTTCTTGCTCCAGCACTTGGCCCCTTGGTAGCTGGATGGTTAGTCGATTATGCTGCTTGGCAATGGATTTTTATTATTAATTTACCGATCGGTATCCTTGCCATTATCATAGGTATTCGCTCCCTGCCAAGCATTAATCGTCAGGCAGTAGCAGCACTCGACATTTTCGGTATGTTACTCGCTCCGATTGCTTTTGCTGGATTGTCTTATGGAGTTAGTGAAAGTATTCATGGATGGGCCTCTACCAAAACAGTTACGGGATTGACTATCGGGATTGTAGCGCTTCTCTTGTTTATCTTCGTTGAGCTTCGTCATAAGCAACCGATTCTTGAGCTGCGGGTATTTAAGTCCCTTGATTTTAGCAAAGCGATTGTCATTCAATGGATCTCGCAAATTGCACTTTTTGGCACCATGTTTATGGTCCCTTTATTCCTTCAACAAGCTCAAAACTATAGCGCCTTTGACACAGGGTTAATTATGCTGCCCCAAGCCCTTGCAGCGGGTATTTTCATGCCGATCAGTGGCGCATTATTCGATAAAATCGGAGCACGCCCTTTAGTTATGGCGGGTATGGCGATTGTCACAGGTGCAGCCTTCATGCTGACTCAAATCTCAGCAGCTGATGGAATATCCGCTTTAATCCTGCCACTTTCCCTGCTTGGAGCTGGAATGGGACTTTCGATGATGCCACTCAACACTCATTTGATTCAAGCTTCGCCGCAAAACTTGGTGGGTCGTGTTACTTCTCTAACGAATGCTGCTCAGCAAGTCATGACCTCCTTCGCAGTTGCTGGATTAATGACCATCCTTGCCAGCAAAATGAAAATATTCATCCCTGCTGATGGAAAGCCAACGTTAGAAACATGGACAAATTCGTTCTCAGCCACGTTTAAAGTACTTGTCTATATCGCAATTGCTGGCTTAGTTTTAGGTATCCTGCTTAAGAAACCTAAGAAAATTGCAGCTGAAGTTGAAAGTGCTGAGCATCTGGAAGCAAGCAAAATGTTTGTTTAAGGTTTCGAACTAGGGTAGATGACTTTCCTACAATTCAAAAAAAGGACACAACTGCGTTTGGCCTGTTGTGTCCCTTTGAACGAACTCGTCGAGCCAGCGGTTATGTACAGCTTTGAATCGGCACCCTTGGGAGCTATTCATTCACTTATTTATTTTCGCCCGTAATCCGCTCTAATCTCCCCCCACTCTTTGGTTTCCCACTTCAATACTTTATTCTTATATGTATTGGTTTGCAGCCATTTGATGGCACGGTCCATTAGCTCCCAAATTTCTTTCGTTGTTTCATCTCTCACCAAAGTCGAGGCTGCTTGCTTCTGCCGAACCCACTTCAAAGCTGTGCTTGAATCGCTATATATCGTTCGTGAGCTAGCTAGCTTTTTCAAATGGGCAAGTGCGTGAACAATGGCGAGAAATTCTCCCATATTATTCGTTCCTTTACTGATAGGTCCTACAGCAAATATAACCTCACCCGTCTTTGTATCTACGCCCTTGTACTCCACAATACCCGGATTACCGCTACAGCCTACGTCAACTGAAATGCTATCCATATCAATAGAAGCATGCTCTGGATTGGTTTCCGTTTTATTCGCTGCTGTCTTCGGCTTCTGACCTTGCCCCCAACTTTTATTTGCACCCGCTCTATAAGCCGCTTCGGCCTCTTTTTGGGATTCATAGGACTTGAATTTCGCACCAACAAACTGATTCACCTGCAATTGGCATTCTGCCCAACTCATATAAATGCCTGGCTTTTTTCCGGCCCAGACTACATAATATTTTTGCTTAGCCATTGTGATTGTTCCGCCTTTCTAATCCAAGCTTCTCCATAAATAAAAGGTCGCGTACGCTTCCCAATTCACCCAACCTATTGCGTGCTGCCGTATTTCTGCAAGCGTTGGCTTCTGCTCAAGCTGCAATTGCAGCTTTAACGCATTATGCAAACCGACATCTTCCAGCGGAAACGCTGCTTTATCTCTTAAGCATCGCATCATCACATAGTTAGCTGTCCATGGACCAATCCCGCGAATGCGAACCATCGCTTTCTCCGCAGCCTTGAAATCCTCCATAGCCAGCAATTGTTGTTTACTTAGCTCGTCTCGCTCCATTAGCTTCGCCAGGTCCAGGATGTATTCCGCTTTTTTCCTTGTAAGCTGCAGCTTCATTAGAGCCTCGACAGTAAGCATGGCAATGTCCTGTGTAGTCGGAAATAACCAATAAGGTTGACCTTCCCACGCCAAACGGGTTCCGAAGCTTTCTACAAAACGTTTCTTCAATGAATAGGCAAAAGCCAGGTTGATCTGCTGACCCATGATCGCCCAGCATAACGCCTCGAACAAATCCGGGATACCTGTAATACGCAAGCCGTAAAATTGCTTCATCAGCTTATTGAGTATAGGATCTAACTCTGCCATCTGATAAAAACCAGTTAAATCCGTCCCTAAATCCAACCAATCCCAGACATATAAGGCTACTGAGCCCCGTTGACTCGGACTTGGAGTGCCGTTGATAAATGCAATGTTCATCCGATGATCATCCGTTACGGAAACCTCGATTAGAATTTGTTCATCCTCGATTAGGATCAGCTTATACACCTTGCCATCTCGCACACGATGCAAGCATTCGTTAATGGAACGTGTTAGATAAAAGAGCGTTTGCTGCATGCTAAACTCACGGGGCAGCACACAGGAAATTTGGGTTTCCTGGTCGTGCCATTTTTCGTAAATTCGTTTTTCTTGCATGGAACTGTTCACTGTATGCATCTATATTCCCTCTTCCTTTCGCACACCTCATTATACTATGCGATTGAAGTTGGCGCACCAAACGGGCTTGTATAATCGGGGATTTGGCTGAGAATAGTGTGCACTTCCGCTTCATCCATTTCTCCAAAACGCGAAACCGCATCGACTATCTTTGGAAATAGACTCATATCTCCTGCACTCGCGAAGCCAGTAATATCTTGGCGAAATAAAACAAAGTGTATACAGGCATCAATCAACTTTTGCTCGCTAAAGGGCTCGTACCATGTCGTATATTTATGGGGTTGGTCTACTTCCCAAGGTCCTTTTGCAATAGCTTTTATGACACGAAGTGCGGCAGATTGTCTCCCCGCTTCCTCAGCAAGCCGATCAAAGTCCTCGCGATATTGTGGAATTGAATATAGATGATAGTTGAACGGAGTTAGAATTGTGTCAAACGGAAACCTTTGTAAAGCTTCCCAATGTGTTGCAGGCGCATCATGACCATGTCCCGTAATACCAATGGACTTAACGAGACCTTCCGCTTTGACCTCTAACAATGCCTCAAGCGCCCCCCCCTTACCCGTACATAAATCAAGCTCAGCCATACTTCCAACGGCATGAAGTTGAATTAAATCCAGTTGATCGACCTGTAAACGTTCCAAAGAACGATAGATTTCTTCTTTGGCTTTAATTGCCGTGCGCTCTCCCGTTTTCGATGCTAGAAAAATCTGCTGGCGAATTCGCCCCATCCAAGAGCCTAAACGAATTTCTGCATCCCCATAGCTTGCTGCCACATCAAAATGATTCACTCCCTGCTCAATTGCAAATGCAATGGATTGATCTGCTTCTTCCTGCGTTGCCTGCCCTAGCTTCGCTCCACCAAACATGACCACTGAGCTATCTCGCCCCAATCGTTTCATCGTTCGATATAACATGATTATCCCCCTTAAGTGAACTTAGCTTTGGTTTTCGTGTTCCTATTATTATACCCAATACCGTGAGGATGAAAGCTATGAGGTGGATGAAACGGATATGCTCACCCAAAAATAAAGCGCCGCCAACCATGCTGGCGAATGGCATCCCATTGAGAAACATCGCTGTGCGTGCAGCACCTAAAGCGTTGATTCCATAGTTCCAGCCTATTGCCCCAATGGTGGAAGAACCCCAAACCGAGAAAAACATCACACCCCAAGCGGTCGCGCTAAGATGGAACTCTCCATAACCAGAAGGGCCTATTACAAAAAGTGCTCCTATGTTAATGAAAATGCCACCCAGCATAGTTGAATAAGCAGTGACAACTAGAATAGGAATATCGGTTGCTATAATTTGTTTTACTAATAAACCACCCACTGCGAATGCAAGCATCGAAAATACCATAATCACATCACCCCAGCCAGATATAGCAAGGGATGTATCTCCCGACTTCGCGACAACGGCTATTACCACCCCACTAAACCCCAGGATAGCACCAACCACAAGCTTCCAATGCAGCTTTTCAGTGATAAATAATGCAGCGGCAAGTAAAGCAGTAATAAGCGGATTGAGACCGAGAATAAGCGATGCATTAGTCGCGCTTGTTGAAACAACCCCATAAGCCATAAATATTTGGTGTACAAAAATCGAGGTAGCTCCAATATATATAAGAAGCAGCCATTGCTTTGCGGTAGGTCGATAGAAGCCATACTTCATCCAAGCCATAATAAGTAGGGATCCTCCTGCCAATAGCATCCTTATTGCCCCGACTAACATAGGAGAAATAAATTCCGTCAAATATTTCACCATCACAACATTTAAACCCCAAATGATAACTACCCCTGCAAGCATTAAATAAATCATTTTCTCTCTCTTTGACAAAGTTTCCACTCCCAGATGTTTGCTAATAGAATCATACCACAACTAAACATAAAATAGCCTTCGTTCATGTATCGTATAAACGAAAGCTACTTCGGATTCACAAGTACCGCAGCCTGTTTACCACTAACCTGAATTCCTGTTGCCTTCGTTCCGCTGGATGCAAGATCTTTCAGCATTTGCTCCAGCAATTCCTTGGCTTTAGGACCTTCCTTATTTTGCAGCTTGACTACAAATTGAACGGCACAACCTGAGGCTAGCAGCTTTTCTGCTTGTCTTTGCTTGGTTTCGTAATCATGCGCTTCTATATGAGCAGTAAGTCGGATTTCCTTGACCTTCGGCTTATCTTCTTTTCGCAACTTACTATTTGCTTGATCTGCACTTTGTTTGGCTGCTCCACGACTTATTAACTTACATGGCGGCGGACTCGACATCAAGGATGTACATACCAGATCAACCTTGAATTGTTTGGCTAAGGCGAACGCCTCTGCTCTTGAAACAACTCCCATGTTCTCCCCTTGAAGACCTGTTAATTGCACTTCAGATGCTTTAATTTGCTCATTCAAAATCATCAACTATATGCCTCCACCGTCTTCGTTAATCGCTCTTTTTTCTTCCTGGATAGTGTTATATAAGCTCTTTCCTTGACCTGTTCCAATTAAATTGGCGCCAACAAGCGGACCTACAGCATTGGCAACATTATTCATACCCGCTGAAAAAGCTTCAATAAAGCCAGCAACAATCACAAGCAGCATTAAGCCTTTCTTCCAGCCACCGCTTTCCCCCATTGCTGCCGCTGCTCCGCTAGCCCCAATATTCATCGCAAAAAAGAGCTGTCGCAATAGCCAGATAAGTAAACCACATTGCCTTTGCCTCTTTTCACGTTACCATTTGTTGGATCGTCATGAGGGTACATTAACCTCAAACATCTAGTAATTATATCGGAATTTAACGTTTTACGCCAACAAGGTTTATTAGGACAATTAGGATTGGGCAATTAGGGCATTTCTAGACGCTTCATAAATTCCTCCATCGCACTATAGCCTTGCTGACGCAGATACCAATTGTTTGCAGCCGCTTCGACAAGACCTGCAACGTCTCTACCGGGCTGAAGCTGAATCTCGATATGCGGAATCTGAATATCCATATATTCAGTAAATTTGGGCTCAAGCTCCAATTCATTATTTAATGTATTATCCTGCCATTTGGTTAATTCAATATCCAGAACAATCCGAGTTTCGTCTTGAAAGGCACTTCTTCCATAAAGCCGAGAAACATTGATCAAGCCAATACTTCGCAAAGCAAGGAACTCTCTCGTTTTCCCATCATGTGTGCCAATAATGGTTTCAGGACTGATCTTTTTTAGCACAACTGCATCGTCCGCAACAAGCCGATGCCCTCGTTGAATGAGTGTATGCGCCGTTTCGCTTTTGCCCACACCGGATTTACCGCGAAGCACGATACCTATGCCTGATACGTTGACACAAACGCCATGAATCGTAATTTCTTCCGCCAATACTTTACCTAAGTAGGTATCGACTAAATCGATGAATTTGGTTGTTGTCTCTGAAGTTAATAAGAGCGGAATGCCCTCTTCCTCACAATATTTGATCAAATATTTAAGCCCATCCCTTTGATTCCGAGTAACAACGAAACAAGGAGGGTGATACTTAACTATATTACCTATGCGATCATTTCTTTCCTCTTCACTCAGCTTATGCAAATAATTAATTTCTTTTCTTCCCAGTACATGTACATTCGAATGCGAAAAAAATTCAAAATAGCCAACAAATTCAAGTCCCGGACGATAGGCACGTGATTTGGTAATCAAACGATCCAGATGTATGTCTCCGGCAAGGACTTCTAAAGAAAAACGATCTACCAAATTTTTTACTGTAACCGCCTTCAATTATTTAACCTCCTCTAGGTGCATTTTTCTTAAAGTTATTCTACAAACTCAAGCGTTTCTCTGCAATTCCCGTAGAACCTCGATAAAGCGATCATTCTCTTCAGGCAAGCCTACACTTACCCTCACATGGTGCGGCAATCCCCAAATCAGCCCGTAACGCACAATAACTCCTTTTGCCATTAAGCGTTCTTCTCGAACCAACTGACTCGAACGGATAACATGCTCATTATCCCCTATTGCTGCCATTGCTGCAACTTGAGCCAATGCATTGACATTAAACGGCTCCTTAACCTAAACAATACTTTGAATAATTTCAATAGGAGCAACGCCGAATCCAACACGGATGCCCGCCAAGCCATATATTTTGGAGAAGGTTTGCAATACAGTACAGGATCACCCGCACGCACAAATTCCATGCCATCCTCTGGTAAGGCGTTGCGGATTGCTTCAATCGCTTTCGGCGAGGGCCAAGCGGATTTTCGTTGGAAGCAAGCTTAATGACCTCTTGTAAACGCAACTCGCGCTGCACCTCCCAGATCTGCTTCCCCGGGTTAAACGGCGTCATTTCCTGCAGTGCTTTACGTGCTTGAACTTCATTCTTTCTGAAATATAGATCGTTCCCTTTTATTTGCTTTACCATACTAATACTTTACTACGTTATCCCGATAAAGTATAAATATTTTAACAAGGCCGCATATGTTAAAGAGGCTATTCTGAGCCATTCTCAGTTAGCCTCTTTAATAATAAAATTTTGCCAGTCATTCACGATTTCAGCGAGTTCCTTGCTGCCTTCGTTCGGACTTTCACCGCCATTACGTTTTCCTTTATTCCACACTTTAGATCCAATTCACACTGTTAACAAATTGATATTTAAATAAGCAAAGAATAAAATCAATATAATATTCAGGTCGAACAATGATTTGATACTCATTATTCTTATGGACATAAAACAAAACATCCGTATAAATGCCATCCCGATCAAATTGTTCACGAATCTGTTTCATTGCAGGTAGATAACGTTCAGTGTCCTTAATTACAATCGTAAACTCAAAATCATCGTTATTTTTTTGCTCCGTTAAGGTAAAACCCTCTTGAACAAATTTATAATCTAGCATTCTAATCCACCTCTTATGTAATTGTTATATAAGATAACGCAAGAAAATGTAAACACTTGAAAGAACAATGGAAAGCAGCATCAGGGGAAATCCGATTTTTAGAAATTTAATAAACGAAATGGGATGACCTTCTTTTGCAGCCATACCTGCAACGATGAGATTGGCGCTTGCTCCAATTAAAGTTCCGTTCCCTCCAAGACATGCCCCAAGTGCTAAACTCCACCACAATGTATTGAGGTTGGTCACCCCCATATTCCCCATATCTTGAATCAAGGGAATCATGGTTGCAACGAAAGGAATATTATCGACAAAAGCAGATGCGATTGCACTAAGCCACAAAATAAGCATCGCGGTGGCTATTTCATTTCCACCTGTAAGCTCCAAGGCTTGCTTTGCTAATTTTTCAATTACCCCTGTTTCAACAAGACCCGAGACGATAACGAAGAGTCCGACAAAAAAGAAAATGCTCGTCCATTCTACACGGCTCAATGATTTTTCAAGGTAATGCTCGCCTGTTAATAAAAGTAGTAAAAATGCACCGGATAATGCGACTGTGGCCGATTCTAAATGCACGATCTGATGAATAAAAAAGCCAGCAATGGTAAGGGCAAGAATCGACAAACATTTTTTTAGTAATCTATCATCTATAATTTCACTTTTTTCATCCATTTCCATGATTCCAGCTTTGAGCTCATCTGTTGTTTGTAATTGCTTGCGATATAGGATTACAAAAATGGCAATCGTTACGATCAGAATTATAGTACAAATGAAAGCGAGATTGTTAATAAAGGACATAAACGATAATTCTTTGACTGCACTTGCAATCATAATATTAGGTGGGTCTCCGATCATGGTCATTGTACCCCCAATATTGGAAGAGATAATGACTAAAATCAGATAAGGCAGCGGATTAATTCGCAATTGACGAGTAATGCTAAATACAATGGGTATCATCAGCAGCACGGTGGTAACATTATCTAATAATGATGAGGTAAATGCCGTAATTAAGGCTAAAAAAATCAAAATCCAAATGGGGTCTCCCTTTGCCTTTTTTGCGGACCAGACGGCCAAATATTTAAACAACCCGGTTTCTGAAGTAATAGAGACAATAATCATCATGCCAATTAAGAGCCCCAACGTATTAAAATCGATGTGGTGTATTGCTGTTTCTTGATCGACAATGCCAAAAATCAGCACCAAGATACCTCCGATCATTGCGATAATGGTGCGATGAATCTTTTCTGAGGTGATGAGTGCATAACTAATTAAGAATATTCCAATTGCGATAAGAGCCTGATGTTCCATTGTTACCTCCTTGAAATAGTTCTATGCTTGCGCCCGAAACGGTTGATGATAGTTGGTAAAAAGAAGTGTACTACAACATAAGCTTGATCATGCTTATGACAATGGCGCGAACCAATATCGAATTTCGAGTTACTTCGAGGAAAATCTTGGACTTCGTTTTTTTGATCTTCTCCGCGTGATCGCCCTCTTCCTCACAATATTTGATCAAATATTTAAGCCCATCCCTTTGATTCCGAGTAACAAGCGTTTCCATGCAATTCCCGCAGAACCTCGATAAAGCGATCATTCTCTTCAGGCAAGCCTACACTTACCCTCACATGCTGGGGCAATCCCCAAATCAGCCCGTAACGGACAATAACTCCTTTTGCCATTAAGCGTTCATAAAGAGATTTAGCCTCCGGGCCCAGCTCCACTAATATAAAATTACTCATGCTCTCCGTATAATTCAGCCCAAGCTGCCTTAAGGAATCGTATAAACGTAATCTTTCTTCTCGAACTAACTGACCCGACCGGATAACATGCTCATTATCCCCTATTGCTGCCATAGCTGCAACTTGGGCCAATGCATTGACATTAAACGGCTCCTTAACCTGAACAATACTTTGAATAATTTCAATAGGAGCCACGCCGAATCCAACACGGATGCCCGCCAAGCCGTATATTTTGGAGAAGGTTTGCAATACCAGTACAGGATAACCCGCACGCACAAATTCCATGCCATCAGAATATTCAGCATTTGAAGTATAATGACTGTAAGCTGCATCCAACACGAGGAATACTCGCTTGGGAAGGGCATCAAGGATTTGCTGAAGCTCAGATTTGGTGAGAATAGTACCCGTAGGATTATTAGGTGAGCACAAATATACGATTTTCGTGCGAGTCGTCACTGCTGCTAGAATCGCCCCAACATCATAAGTGAAATCTGCCTTTAACGGGACATTCTTAACTACAGCGTCCATGAGAAGGGCACCAAACTTATACTCACTAAAAGAAGGCTCAGGCACCACAACCTCATCACCCACATCTAAAAATGCTTCTGAAACAAGTGTAATCAGTTCATCTCCGCCATTCGTAACAATCAACTGTTCGGGATCTACTTCATATGCCTTGGCAATGGCTTGTTTTAATTTCGATGCATCAGCATCCGGATAGCGGTGAAGCTCTGGTAAGGCGTTGCGGATGGCTTCAATCGCCTTCGGCGAAGGGCCAAGCGGATTTTCGTTGGAAGCAAGCTTAATGACCTTTTGTAATCCCAACTCACGCTGCACCTCCCATATCGGTTTCCCTTGGGTATAAGGTGTCATTTCCCGTAGTGCTTTGCGTGCTTGAACTTCATTTTTATCTGACATATAGATCGCTCCTTTTTCACTTTATCATACTAATACATTACCACGTTACCTCGATAAAGTATAGCATTTGCGAAAAGTTACATTTTGATGTTGAAATTTTTATTTAGCTGTCTGTTGACCAATTAGCTCCCAATCTGCGGCTGTATAGCTGCCCATGAACCACAAAGAAACTCCCTTAAGACCATAAAACTTGGCAAGCCAAAGCTTTTTGGCAATGCTTTGCGTATCCTCATAATAAATCTCATGACTGCCGCGTGCATCCGTAAATGTAATTTGCTTTAAAAAGTACGGAAGTTTCCATGTTTGAGTAACTCCCGACATCGTCAAACGTTTTTCCACCTCTGTAATGGCTGGACTTACTGGGGCTGCTGTTATGCCATTTGTAGTAATCCACTGATTCGCTTGTTTAGAAATACCGAGAATCAGCTTTTCTTTAGGAATGGATTCGAGCGCTGTTAGCACCGTGTCATTCACTAATGGCAAAGGAGCCGATGGAAGCTTACTTTCATTATGCGTGAAGTCATGTGCCATTAGGATGACTGTATCAGCTATCACACCAATTCCTTGAAGATCGTAGCCTTTGTAATAATAGCTTGGTGGAACGGCAACAGAAAGAGTATGCGCCCCTATCTGCGCTTTTAGATCCTGAAGAAACCCGAGATAATCCGCTGCGCTCGCTACATCCCGCAAGCCTTCAAAATCTATAATTACCCCACTAAAATGGAATTCCGGATCATTCAAAGTAATTAGCAAAGCATCGATGAATGCCTTTTGGGCAGGCTTATCCTTGAGAAAATCCTGCAAATTACTACCATCATAGAATACCATCAGATCTTTTGAAATTTGAGCCGCATCTGCTGCTGCAATGACCTCTTCGGAGCCGAGTGGGATGCGGTTAACCGTTGTTTCCGTATTTAGTTTAGCTATTCCATGTGCTGCATACTCTAAGTGAGACCAGCCAAGAATCACTTCGGAAAGCTTGCTCATTTGATTCATCGCTGCATACGATTGTATGGCATAGAATCCAGTAAAATCTATGTTCTGCCCAGCCATATTTTTATCAATTAATCGGTAAATTACCGCCGCTGCCTGCTTGCGAATCAAAGGCTCCTTCGGTTTAAAGCCTAATGGATCCCCTTCCATTATACCGCGATATATAGCGTAATATACGTAAGGCTGCATAGCTTCATTTATCTTTAATCCATCCTTAAAAGCGCGTGAATCCCGTTCCAATTTCCAATCTGCAGTTAACCATTGCTGACGTACTTCTTCCTTCTCCGATTCTAGTAGAAATTTGCCCATCACCATGGCTACTTCTTGGCGCGTTATCGTTTGCTCAGGATGGAACAATCCCGTTTTATCTACTAAACTATCAATCCAATGACGTTGATAGGCAATCGAAATAAAAGGAGCGGACCAACGGTCTTTGCCGATATCTGCTGGCTTGTTTCCTGTAGTTTGATTCATCTCGATTTTTGCAGCCATAACGATTAATTTAATAAAAGCCTCTCGCGATAAGGCCCCGTTCGGGCGATAGGTTCGATCTGGAAACCCATGTATAATCCCCAAAGCAGATAGTGTATAGATCGGGTCGCGTGAATAATCGAACGCCTCATCTGTAAATGGGCGAAGCTGGACATCATACGCATAAGCACTACTCGTAAATAACATAACAAACAATAAAATTATTAAACCTACCTTTTTTAACATATTAAGCTCCTTCTACTAAGTTGTCTCATTTCTAATCCCACGTCTGAGCCTCTTAATATCTTTTACTTATAAAATATCATTTGACAGACACTCGGCCATTACAAATTTTGCTCAATCCCGTAATCCTATTATTCCATGATATTACTTTCATTTGTATCCCTACCTTTCTTTTGAATTATAGCATATTATCAAACCTTCTTTTCGTCCACACGAATAAACTTCAAAGACGTAGAAAAAGAGATTCCCCCAAGTTGACACCCGGGAAACTCTTTTTTCATATCGATATAGGTCAATAAAGCTCTTGCAGATCTGAGACGATCAAATCGCAGTTAGTAAAGGCCCCAACATGTAAAAGGAGATATAGCCATCACACGGTAACGTTGAGAACAACCTATAATTTCCATATACAACAATAAAAAAAGAGGTTACCCTGAGCCATTCTCAGTTAGCCTCTTTAATATAAAATTTTGTCAGTTATTCTCTATTTTCCGGTTTTACGCGGGCGGGTCTTGTCACCCACTCCTCCCGATTCATTCGTTTCACAAGATTTATTGGGTTAACCACTTCAGCGTTAACACTTCCGTCAGCACTCACTTCTTGCAGTTCAAGGGCAATTTTCTTCTTCGCTTTAGCTTCAGCGAGCTCCTTGTTGCCTTCGATCGGACCTCCACCGCCATTACGTTTTCCTTTATTCCACACCCGACCCTTACTCATCTCAACACTCCATGGATACCTTTACAGGCTTATTGTTTCTTAATAGGCTTAATTTTAATAGCAATAAAGAATAAACACAAGTATCAAGTATCCTCTTTCAATTGTCGATCTTATCCGTTAGTTAGAAATGTACAGATCATACGCCTGAATACGCGTGCAAACCGGAAAGCACAAGGTTGACACCCACCAACGTAAACATGACAACGAGATATCCGAGCACAGCCATCCAAGAGGACTTCGTACCTTGCCAGCCACGCGACAACCGGAAGTGCAAATAGGCGGTATAGAATAGGAAAGTAATCAACGCCCATACTTCCTTCGGATCCCATCCCCAGAATCTTCCCCAAGCCTGCTCTGCCCAAATCATTGCAAATATTAACGCGCCTAATATGAAAATTGGATATCCTATCGCAATGGCACGATAACTAATTTCATCGATCACTTCCTCATTCAAGTCACGAACCCAACTCGAAGCTACTTGAGATAAACGTTTCCTTAAGCTCAACCGCAGCAATCCATATAACAAACCACCCGTTGCAAGCGACCAAACCATTGAATTGAGCTTCTTGGCTGCATTCATTCCCTTCATCCAAGAAGGTGCGCTCAGTACTGGATTGGATATGCCGAGGAATGAATCGACATGGAGCGTTTCACCCGTCGCAGGCCCAATAATTGGCGGCAACACATATTTGACTTGCTGAATTTCGTTGGTTTTCGGATTCAACTCGGTAAACTTTGCTTCATACCCCGCGGCGGTAAAACCAAATATACTAACGATAAATGTGATCGTCGTAAGTAGAATATACATGGTAAACTCCAACCACTTGGTATTCGGGGAAGACACCGATGTGTCTACTTTAAGGAGCAGCAGCATAAGTCCTGCTACAAAACCAACAGCAAACAATCCTTCACCAAGCGCTGCAGTGGATACGTGAACAATTAACCAATGGCTCTGCAGAGCGGGCATCAAGGTTTGTACTTTGGATGGGAATATGTAAGCATAAGAAAATATAATGACGGTCAAGGGCATAACGAATGCGCCTAGCGCAGGCAACCGATATATGGAATAAATGACCGTAAAACCAATAACGATTGTAAAGCTTAAGAATGTGATAAATTCAAACATATTTGAAATAGGATAATGGTCAAACAACCACCTAGTAATTAAATACCCGATTTGACTGACGAGCCCCACCAAGGTAAGTGCAAATCCTATTTTCCCCCAACGGGATTGATGGACACTCTTCATTTCCTTACTCCAACGCCTGTTCCAGTTCTTTCCTGTAATTGATATAATAAAAGCAAAACTAGACAACACATATACAATAAATGCGGCCAATAAAAATGTGCTGCTGAGCTGTAAAGTATCCATTTACTTCCCCCCTATTTGAATTTGATCATCCGTAATATGAAGATCCGCTTCCTTCGTAATCAACGCGATATCTTTCCTTATTCCTACCCAGCCTTTATTTGTATGTGCACCCATAAAAACAATTCCATCTTCAAAAAGCAGCCATATACGACGATGCTGCCAGTACAGCCCCATCGCAATACCGATCATAAAGATCGCAGCACCAGTCCAAATGATCGACATTCCTTTATTCATGCTGATTTTTATGCCAGAAGTATTCACTGTTTTCAAATCTTTAAAATTAGCTTTATAAACATTCTCTCTATAAATTTCGTCCAATGGTGTACCGATAATAGCCCATGAAAGTTCTCCCTTTGGTGCTTCCTTCCCTTTAATAAGGAAGAAAAAGGCTGGGTTTTCCGGTTTAGAAGACACATTAATCGGTTCTCGGTTTTCGTTAAAGGATAATGCGGGTAAATAATCTTCAATGACCACTGTCATCCCATTCGGAAGCTCATATGAAGGTTCCGGGTGAACTAAATCCACCGTAAAATCACCCTGCTTCTCTCCTGTTTTCTTATTGCTTACAGTAAAGGTCATTTCCTTCCACTCGTTCAGCGTATAATCCGCTTGGTACAATCGAATCCTTTTATAACGAAGCGGGTCGTTTACAGACACCGAATGATTCAACACTTGTTTTAATTCAGGTTGACCATCTGGCCTTTCGCCGACTTTTTCATAAAGTACGACATCTGTTTGATAGCGCTTAACTGCAAATTTATTTTCTAATTTGATTTTCTTAAGTTCGGCTTCACTGTACAGATCTATCGTAAACTTTTCATTTTTCACATAATAGGGTGTGCCTGTCACCTGTTTGATTTCACCTTCTTGAACCCATACAAACTTATCTAAATACCAGCCTGGAATGGATGTCATCAACAAGGTGCCGATAATAATCGTGATAAGACCGATATGATTGATATAAGGACCCCAACGACTGAACCTTGCTTTCTCAGCTAGTAATGCCTGACCGTCCTCACGTACTGTATAACCTTTTTTCTGCATGGCATGTTTCAATTTTTGAAGCTGCGGCAAAATTTCATTCGTCGCAACCAACCATTGGGTATGGATTCTTTGACGTTTTAGGAACGAACTATGCTTTCTTACGGTCTGATTCTTAAGCGCGCGGTACAAGGGAATGACACGATCAAGACTGGCAATGACGAGTGAGATGAGCAGCATCCCAAGATCAGCTTTGAACCACCAAGAATTGTACATTCTCGTAAAACCCAATGTATAAAAAATTCCGCCTGCTATACCATACTCCTCCGTATAAAATACTTTTGGGTCTGTTGCGTCAATAAAATGCTCTTGTGGAAAAATGGTACCAAAAATCGAAAGAATCAAGATGCTCAGAATGATGTATATGCCTACTCTGACTGAAGAAAAGAAGTTCCAAATCAGATTAACGATTGATTTGCTTTTATTGTGCGACCAACGGGCTGCGCCTTCATAACGCATATCGATTTCTTTCACCTTGCATCACCTCGCTTACGGAAGAATCTTCTGGATGTGATCCTCTAGCACTTGGTCTGTTAACTGTCCTTCGAAGACAGGCCGATTCGTTGATTTGCCCAACATCTCGATTGGCAAGACGGTTCCATCTGGTCGAATAAATATCGTAGCCGGCATGAGCCCGATTTGGTAAGGATCAATCGTTTCTCGTTTGAAATCAAGCGCGATCGGATAAGTAAGTCCATGTCGATTGGCAAAACGACCCACTGTAATTTTATTTTCCGCAACATTCACAGCAACAACCGTAAGCCCCTGGTCTTTATACTTCTGATATTTCTCTTCGATTAGCGGCATTTCTTTCACGCAAGGTGGACAATAGGTTCCCCAAAAGTTTAAAATCACACCTTTCCCCCGCGTGTCTGACAGCTTCAACTTCGCTCCATCCATTGTCGTTAACGTAAAATCAGGGGCTATGTCGCCCGGATATAGACCATCGTAATCTTTATGAAACATAGTACGTAAGACTGTATAACCTACAGCTGCGAATAAAACAAGCAGAATGATGACTCGAATCATCGTGCGGCTCGATCTCATAACATACCTTCCTTTGTCAAATAAAAACGGAACTTATAGAGTGGTGAAATATAAAAAGGGGAGCTAAACCAGCTCCCAGAATATAAAATGTAGAGTATAGAATATAAGTGCTAAGATCGTTATTCAGCTGCGAATCCTTACTTTTCAACGGCCGTAATTGCTGCCCTTTCTTCCGGTGTCAAATCTTTTGACTTTTTCAAATTCCAACTGCCGGTCCACTCCTTGAGAATGGCAAGGGTTTTCTGTCTTTCTTCATCTGTTTTTCCTAGTTTGTTGTACATATTGCCTGGTTTGCCATCTTTGGTGTTTTTACCGTCATCCAGTCTTCTCATGAAGGCACCTGAATCATCCCCATTGACCAGAACCTTCAATTCCGCATAGTTATCAAATCTTGGCCCCTTCATCAGACCTTTGTATTTATCCTCATCTTTTTTGAAATCAGTTAATGAAGGAGAATCGCTCCCATGACAAGTAAGACAACTTTGGCTTAAGACCCCTTTTACTGTATTCTCATAAGTGACTTTTTCGACCTTAGCTGGTTTAGCGGTTTCTTTACTTTGACCGCACGCAACTAATAAAAAAAGCAATGCAAACCCAAAACTGCCTAGAACAATCTTCTTCCAATTCATTAGAATCCCTCCATTTTAATATACTTATGAATTTCTTCTAAATGCCTTGCCACAAATTAACTATAACATAGCCATTTAGGGGTTACAATACAAATACTGGAAATTCACAGTAATGTCAAATTCGTAGTTCGTTCACGATTTGATCAAACTTTTCGGTATCAATTTTTTGCAAATGTCGACGCAGTGTCGGTTCACTTAATATTTAAAAATGATATAAAACAATGGCAAGCAAGATCCAGTAACACCAAGGGTATTACAGCCACAATGTAGTCAGAAAAACAAAAGGAGACACCCGGAGGTGTCTCATCTGATAAGGTGATGGAGGCAAGGGAAGTCAAACTCTCTTAGCTTAAGGCAAATCAATTAACATTAAAAACGCATTTTAATCGGCTTCTATTTGCAAGTGAATCAAATCAGTCATTCCGGCTGCGTCACGGCGTTTAAGCTTGAAGCTCTGACAAGAAGATGCTCATATCCTGATGAATATAGGTGAGGTCCTAGCTGCTAATTTATTGTAAGCTTCTTAATATTAGTATCTTAATATGCTATACTTATGGTTGTCAAGCTTCTAACAAAAACGCTCTGGAGGTTATTAAATGGGACATTTGTATATCAGACATGCGGTGGGAAGTCTTCTACTTTGGGATTCAAAAAAGCACAATTGCAGCTACTCCATCGAACAACTAGACAGAACCTGGAAAATAGTTGTCGAAGTAACGGATGAAGCTTTAGCGGAACAAGTGATGTCCAATCGCCAGGATTTGAATATTTTTGTTATAGATGAGGGTAATCCCCATCATAAAACCTGGTATTACTCTAAGCAAAGCATCGTTGACTATGACCAAGCCGCTCGGATCATTACTATTGTTGCCGATGTCCAAACGGAATATGTTGTTTAATTAGATAACCATTTTTGAATGATTAGCTCAGAAGCTCCTTCGAAGAAGAGATCGTGGATATTGGGCGCAAGCTGAATCTGAATATTTCGACTACCCTCTAAAATGATTCTTCGGACAGCTTCTTCTCGTGCATGTGCAAGCATACTCATCAGTACATCTTCTTGATCTCCACCAATAAATATAATTTCCGGATCCAACAAGTTCCCTAAAACAGAGATGAGCTTCCCTAAAGTGGTTCCTAGAGTGATTGGAGCATTGGCAGATTGTTTCATCTCTCGTTGGATTCCTGAATTGGATAAATCATTCTCGATACAGCCTTTATTTCCGCAATAACACAGAATATCTGGGTTACCTAAAGGTATATGTGCAATCTCTCCAGCATAACCGCGCTCCCCCCTGAAAATACCACCAGCCTGGATGATGCCTAAGCCAATTCCTTCACCAATATAAAGCAATAACGCTTGACTATATTTTTTTAAGCCGCCCTGAGTCGCAATAGCAAGGGCGGCAAGATTAGCATCATTTTCGATATAAATGGGCAGGCTGGTATTGTTCATTGTCATACGTATCAAGCTTTCAAGGTGCATATTATTCAATATCCGAAGCGTGCTGTTTATTACTCTGCCCTTTTGCTGGTCTAACATTCCCGGTACAATCACACAAATCCCGATCACTTGCTGCTCTGAGACCGATGCACTTTCCAAAAGTTCAGCATATCCTCCCAAACAATTCCCCATAATTTTCTCGAGGGTATCATTTGAAGATATCGATTGCCTTTGCTCAGCTATCAGCTTATTCTGCAGATCCCCTAATGACATTCTGACTTCTTGCTTGTAAGTAAAATCTATGCAAAAGCTGACTTTGGATAAAGCATATAATTCCAACAGTTCAGACGGACGTCCACCTGAAGGTGAGCTTTTCTTGCTTTGCGTAAAAATACCTTCTTCAATCAATTCGTTGCATATAGAGGATGTGGTAGCGAAGCTCAGATCCATTAGCTTTGCAATGTCCGATTTCGCCATAGACTCACCGGTACGCATTAAAGAAATGATTTGCTTTCGATTAAAGCTTCTCAATTCTCTAGTGTTTTTGACTTGGCTCTTGGTATTCATTGTGTAATTATCTCCTTGAAATACGAATTGTCTTTATTTCAAACGACTGGGTTACATAATTTTTCTAGGTAATCTATGAGCTGAGATAAATTCGGACTATATCCATGACTGATATAGTAGGATGAGACCGCATTTCCCAGGATTAACGAATGCTTTAAGGATAACTCCAGCATCTGTCCCAGACAAAAACCACCATTAAAATTGTCCCCAGCCCCTGTAGAAATCTTCGGGTCAGCTATATAAAAGCTATCGACCTTTATGGTTCCGCTGCAATTAACGCCTACAACTTGAAGAGCTGCATGAACGACTAAAACGGAAATATTCAATCGGTTATAGATTTGTTCGGTCATTTCCATAACATTGCTAGAATCACTCTTTAACCCAAGCCTTTCAAATACGATTCGCATTTCTTTTTCATTTAAACCCAAAATCACCTTTGTTTGCTGGGAAAAACGCTGCAGCATATCTATAAATATTAACAAATCCGCTTCCGTTCGGGTAGAAGGATCTGCAATATCAAAAAACAGTAATTTTTTAGCTAAATCTTGTTTCACTATTTGCGGAAAAACATCCTCCAAAAAGCCGTTTAGAATCGTATTTATATTAAAGATACCACTCCAGTTCACAATCGATATCAATTGACTGTCCACACAATATTGAATAATGGAATCTAACCCAACCTTATGCTTAAGCATTTTCCAATCCATCTGATTAAGGCTGGCAACATCGCCAAACATTATTTTTCCGTCTTGAAACTCAAATGCATAGGTTGCAGCAGGCGTACCCACACTAACCGTGGTACATACGTGCGTTAAATCCGCAAAAACCGCATGAATATCCGGCTCACCCAAAGTTCCAACACAAATAGTCTGAACCCCTTGCCTTGCAAGGGAATTCGCCATAATTGGGGCATTGCCTCCGAGCTTGCTCTCAGTTGAGATGATTTCTAAACCCGCGCTTTTCCCCGTGTTTTCTTGTAAAAATGTTGAGAAATGTTCGATTTTTTGAAAAAGGGCATAATCTGTTAATGAGCTTCGTTCTTTTACAATTCGGATAATTTGATCCACATAACCATCAAAGCCGATGAAGCATTTCAATTGATTCACACGATCTGCATGATGTTTTAGCTCGGAGAGAAGATCCTTAATTTCTTGATGTTCCATGCTGGCTCGCCTTTCTGTCCTTCTATATTTTACCCTTTCTCTGCGCCTTCCGATAGTCCGTTAACAATGTATTTTTGGAAGAATAATGCTAGAAGAATAGGTGGGAGTGACGCTAAAAATCCGCCTGTGATTTGCATGCCAAAATCAACCATACCCCGTTTTGAAAACTCAGATATTGCTACAGTAAGTGTTTTTGCATCATAGGTTGATGTAAAGATCGATGAAAACATAAACTCATCCCAAGCTATCAAAAATACAAAAATGGAGGTTGCGATTAAGCCTGGAGTGGACAAGGGTATTATAAATTTAAACAAGATCCCGAGTCTAGATACGCCTTCCATCTGTGCAGATTCCTCGATGGATACTGGAATTGATTTAAAAAAGCCTTGCAGCATCCAGATTGCAAACGGCAAATTAAAAGCTGTCATAATGAGAATTAGGCTTGGCAGCTTGTTAATCATTTCCATTCTTGCAAATATGACGTATAGCGGAATAAGTAATACGATTTCCGGAACCATGCGGAATCCGAGTACGCCGACCAATAACTTTTTTTGCCCCTTAAAGCGAAAACGCGCATACGCATAACCGGCAAAAATAGCAATAAACACTGTAAAGAATGTTGTGGAAAATGCGACGATTGCACTGTTTTTCATTGCCTTTAAAAAAGGAGGTGCACTGCCATCGCTTGCTTCCCCTAAAAAAATGTGAACATAGTTTTGGAGCGTAAAGTGTTTAGGAAAGAAATGCAGCACTTTCGAATTTAAATCTTGGCTTGAAGAAAGTGTTGCCATCATCAGGATCAGCATGGGAGTGAGCGTAAACAAAAGCACGGCGATAACACCTAAATAAATCAACACTTTTTGTTTTTTCGTTCTTTGCATAGGATCAGTCCACATTTCTATACAAAATTTTAATATAAATCAAGGCGAAGACCATGATGAAACCGGACATTAGAAATGAAATCGACGCACCATAGGAGAAATTGCCTGACATCATGGAAGACGAATACGTATAAAACGAAAGAACCTGGGTTCCTCCAGCCGGTCCGCCACCGGTCATGATGTAGATAATATCAAATACTTTAAACGCCTCCATTGTCCGCATAACGAGGGCAACCAAAATTGCCGAGCTGAGTAACGGCAGGGTGATCTTCCTTAATCGATAAAAGGCGCTTGCACCTTCTACTTTCGCTGCTTCGTATGCGGATATCGGGAGTGCTTGCAAGGCAGCCAATAAGATAAGCGCAATAAACGCCGTATTCTTCCAAACGTCTGCGATAATTATGGCATTCATTGCCGAAAACCCACTGCCGAGAATATTGAGCCCGTGAATCCCCAATTTATCTAGAAGGTTTGTGATCGTACCGTTATTCGAATCATACATCCAACGCCATAGTACAGCACTCACAATGGTAGGAAATGCCCAAGGGATCAGCATGAGCCCTCTTACTAACCCACGCCCTTTAAACTTTTCATTCAAAAGCAGCGCAATACTTAGGCCAATGATAAATTCGAATCCAACGGAAGTGATTGTGAAATAAAGTGTACGTCCCAATGACTTCCAAAAGAATTCACCTTTAATCACATCCATATAATTTTTAAACCCAATGAAATTCCACAAATCTGGATTACTCAGCTTGTTTACGTTTTTACTTAAATCAATAAAGCTTATAAACAGAGCATAAAAGAGCGGAACAAAGATGACCAAAAAGATGACGAGAAAGCTAGGGATTAAATATAGGTATGGATTATTCTTTTTCACTCATGATCACCCATTTTTCCAAAAAATGAGTTCTCATTGGAATGAGAACTCACTTCATGTTATTTTTTCTGCAAAGCAGCACTGTTAGCAACTAAGTCTAAAGCCTCTTTTGGAGTTTTCTTTCCAGTCAGTGCTTCTTGAAGGCGAAGCTGAAGCTCTTTCGAAAATGCATTGTAATCGTCTAAAGAAGGTCGAGATAAGGTATATTCCAGCTGAGCACCCATTTCTGCAAATGCGCCTTGTTTGGCAATCAAATCTGCATCATTATATAAATCCTTCCATATAGGAAGCGCACCTGCTTCTAAAGATTGCTTCTTCTGAATTTCCTTGCTTCCTAAAAATTCAATAAACTTCCAGGCTGCTTCTTCATTCTTGCTTTGTTCTGTGATCCCAAGGTACATGGATCCTGTTGCAGTTTGCGGTTTCGCTCCATCTGCGACAGGCAGCATGCCTACTTTGGCTTTTCCTTTGACTTTGGATTCGGCCCCGTTAATTTCTCCCCAATAGAAGGACCAGCCGGAGACAAACGCCGTTTTTCCATTTTTGAACGCATCTAGAATTTGTCGGTCATTGTTTGTAATCGAGTTTTTATCCACTATGCCATTTTTCAGAGAGTCAACCATGTATTGTAGTGCTTTAACCCCTTTTTCGTCATTGAAAACAGCTTTCCCTTGTTCATCAAAGAACTTTCCACCAAATGAACCTAAAAATTGAGTAAAGTAAACGGCAAGTCCTTCATTCATACTCCAGCCCCAAGTGCTTGCAGGACCTTCTGTAATTTTCTTTTCCTGCAATACCTGTGAATATGCAGTGAATTCGTCCCAAGTTTTAGGGGGAGCCGTATATCCTGCGTTTTTCAGCATCTCTTCATTGTAATAAAAGAATAAGACATCGTTAAACATCGGCACACCATACAATTTATCCTTATAGGTTACAATGTTTTTACTTGCATCCAAAATGCCACTTTTCATTTCGGCTGTATAACGATCGGTAACCGGTTTAACAAACGCAGCGTTGGCATATTCCGCTGTCCAAATTTCATCGACGTCTACGACGTCATATGCAGCCGAACCACCTGCATTGAACGATACCAGCTCTTTGTCATGCAGCTGATCATAGGCAACATGCTCCATTACAACCTTGATATTGGGATATTTGGCATTAAAGTCCTTAATCGCACCTTCTCTAAAGCCTGCAAAATCATCACTTGAGAGCACTCGGATTGTTGTTGCTGCGTTTACGTCACTTTTACTTGTATCTGCTTTCGAACACCCTGCTAAAACTGTAATCCCTAGAATTGCAGCAAGCGATATCTTTAACATTTTTTTACTCATACCATTCAATCTCCTCAGTGTAATAGATTTATTGTTTAACAGTCACTTTTGTTATCCATTTAAATTCGCCTGTTGTTCCTAATTGCTCTGCTAATGAATTAGCGATCACCTGAATAGGGAAAATATCTACCAAGGCGGAAGCAAATTCATTGCCAGTTCCTTCTTTAGCCGTGATCGTTCCTGCACGAGATGAATCATGTTCATACAGTATGCCTTCTTTTACAATAAAAACTACTGCGCCACACTCTTGAAGCTTTGTTGCAAAGGACAAGAGCAGGGATTCTGTACGGCCAGCCGAGGCAAATACGATGACAACGGTATCAGGACCTACTGTTTCCAATGGACCATGTCTAAATTGTGCGGCCTCCATGCATTCAACCTGCATTTTGACAAGCTCTTTAAAGGTTAACGCTCCTTGAATGGCTGTGGATACACCTGGACCTCGTCCAATAAAATGAATCGATTTCGCTTTTAGGAGCTTATTTGCAGCATGCTGATTAACGGCTTCCTTGGTTCGCTCCAATAACGTTCGGGAGGCATTTGTTATTGAACGAAATACATCTGTTCTATCCAAGCCTGCTAATACCTGTGCCACCAAAAATACGACGGCAATGGAAGCCGTATAGGTTTTGCTTGAGGTTGTCGATTCTTCCCCGCATAGAAGAGGCAAAGCAACCGTGCTTTTCCGGGCAAGTGTACTTCTCATGTTGCTCGTTATGCCTATTACTGTTATTTCACTAGGAAGGACTTCTAAGATTTCTTTAATCTCTACACTTTCACCGGATTGTGAAATCAATACCAGCAAGGAGTCCTTATTCAGAATAGGCATTCCATAATGTAATAATTCTGAAGCTTCAACATACATCGCTTGCTTTCCAACCGACCATAAATAGGTAGCTGCAAAACGTGAAGCTGCTAACGAACTCCCCATACCGGAGAATATCAAGTTTTTGTTTTCTCCAAGATGGCTCAATAATTCTAACTTATCGCCACCATCATTCGACTTATAGAACGAAACGAGCTGTTCCAGTTTATCGGGTTGTTCCAGCATATCTTGCAAAAATGTTCGTGTCATCCCCCTGCTCCCCTTCGAATGAATTATTGTAGTTTTCAATATAATAAGACTTATTAAAAGTCTTTTAATAACTGTATTATAAA
The DNA here is from genome assembly GCA_040904685.1 of Paenibacillaceae bacterium. Taxonomy (GTDB): domain Bacteria; phylum Bacillota; class Bacilli; order Paenibacillales; family NBRC-103111; genus Paenibacillus_AC. Next base: position 101,767 of record JBBDSZ010000022.1, read on the forward strand.
CTTTCGGCACTTATGCGTCAAGTAAAAAAGAGTACCTTTGAGGCACCTTTCGTCAAATATGAATCTCTTAGGAAATAAAGGGTGAAATCATCATTCTTAGGGGAATTGGAATAAAATAAGGCCGTTAGGGTATCGCCGATATATATTTGTAAAATAGGCTTGACATCGACCATAGAAGTGAAGTATATTGGAAAAAATTACATCTGTAACCCTTACGTTGGAAGCACCCGTAAGAAAAGGCGATTTACGCCTTTCTTACAGGTGCTTTTTTATTAATCAAAAACGAGGGGGATTCACATGAGAAAAAACAAAATGATTTGGGCGGTTATTGTTGCAATGATGTTAGCAGTTTACAGTTCTAATGCAGTATCCAACGCTTCTGCAGTACTTGAGATCCCGATCCAAGCTGCACTTGATAAATTAAACGCTAGTAAGGACAATATGCTCAAAAGCAAAGTGAACGGACTATCGACTGCTTTACTCACTTCACAAGAGCAAGCAAAAAGCTGGGATCTGAAAATCGTCGAAATACATTCCATTAACGATGAAGCTTTAATCCGACTGCAGCAGGAAATGAAAGAGATTGACGTGGTAAAGATAGATAAGCTTGCAGCTGATCTAGAAAAAACCAAAGATCGCTATCGGCCCGTCATTACTGCCTACAATCCTTTAAATACAATGCTTGGATCTAAAATAAAAATCGCCCGAGCCGCTGTTCAGCTTGCAAGAGCGGACATTGAATTAAAACAAGCCGCCCTAAAGAAAGCGAAAGATGCCAAAGCCGCAACTGTCCGAAAAATTCGGGCAACGCTTGCCCAAATCAATGCCTACAAAGTGCAGATCAAAGCTGCGAAGAGTAACGCCAGTCTGCAAAAAAACCGCATGACTGCTGCGGGCAAAAGCTTTAACCAAGCCGTAAAAAATGGCGATATGAATAATGCATTGACCTATTTAACGACTCTAACCACACTCTCGCGACAAATTGTAGAGCAAAAGCAGAACATTCATGCAACCGAGAAAATAATCAGCTCCATTATCATCAAAGCCAAAGATCAAATGCCCGCTTAATTTGAAAAAATGTGCGATTAATGATTACGCATTTGGAAGCTCAGGAATGCTGCCCATGATATCCTGCATAGTAAATGCTATGCAGGGTATATGCTCAGACTGCACAAGCTCATCCCCTATATATACCTCAGCCAATTCGTAGACGTCTCCGTTTAAAATATATTGCTCCAACGCTTCGTTGGGTGGATCTATAACCCAATATTCAGGGATGCCGTATTTGGCATAGGATCTTCGTTTGCCAACCTTGTCGCGTCGAATCGAATGCGGAGATAGAATTTCGATTACTAAATCCGGCGCTCCTTCGATGCCTCGCTTCGTAATGATTTCAAGACGGCTGCGATGGATCATCACTAAATCGGGCTGACGAACCTCACGGTTAGACAAAATAACATCAATAGGTGCATAAAGAATGACATATTCCAATTTGCAGGTTTGAGCAAGTCTGCTTTGCATTTCGAAGCTCATCATTTGATGTCTTGCTGTAGCGCCAGGACTCATCATTTCAAGGATGCCTTCAACCAATTCATACCGATTGCCATCTTCAGGCAGGGCGGCATACTCGTCATACGACATGGGCTGCTCCCTAATAAGATCAGCCTGTTTTTTCCGTTTCGTCAACTCAACACCTCCAGAGATATTTTCTGGCTGTTTACTTCATGATTGTCATTCGATTATATCATGGATAACGACTATTTTTGAAAAATCAACTTAATCTATTAAAAAAACAGAGAACCCGATGAAGGAATCTCTGTCCGTATAAACCCAAATTTTAACTTCAGCCTTGACTCACTTTAATCGCTTGCTCCAGATCATAAAGAATATCAGCAATGGCTTCCGTACCAATAGATAAACGAATCATACCCGGTGAAACGCCAGCAGCTTCCAATTCAGTTTCCTTAAGCTGAGAATGCGTTGTACTAGCAGGATGGATAATCAGAGACTTCGAGTCGCCCACATTCGCCAAATGTGAGAAAAGCTTAACATTCTCAATGACTTTTCTTCCTGCTTCTACACCGCCCTTAATACCAAATGTAAGAATAGCGCCTTGGCCATTCGGTAAATATTTCTGGGCTAGATCATACGATGGATGGTTTGGTAGGCCTATATAGCTAACCCACTCCACTGCTTCATGATTTTCAAGGAATTGCGCCGTTGCCAATGCATTCGAAGAATGACGTTCCATCCGAAGGTGCAAGGTTTCCAAGCCTTGCAAGAGCATAAACGAATTGAAAGGAGAGATGGCCGCTCCCATATCACGAAGCAATTGTACCCGCGCTTTAATAATATAAGCGATTGGTCCAACAGCATCCGTATAAACGACACCATTGTAGCTTGGATCCGGTTGAGTCAATCCCGGGAACTTACCGCTTGCTTTCCAGTCAAACTTGCCGCCATCGACGATAACACCGCCAATGGATGTCCCATGTCCGCCAATGAACTTAGTCGCGGAGTGTACGACAATATCTGCGCCAAATTCAATCGGACGAAGCAAGTACGGGCTCGGAAACGTATTATCGACGATAAGCGGAATGCCATTTTCATGGGCAATTGCAGCTACAGCTTCTATATCAAGCACATCCCCTTTGGGGTTGCCAATGGTCTCTGCGTAGAGTGCCTTTGTTTTCTCGTTGATGGCCTTGCGGAAATTCTCTGGATTGCTTGGATCTACAAAATGAACTTTGATTCCAAGCTTCGGCAAGGTAATTGAGAATAAATTATAGGTACCACCATATAGGCTAGCTGCTGAGACAATTTCATCCCCTGCTTCAGCAATATTAAGAATGGCGTATGTAATTGCTGCCATTCCCGAAGCGGTCGCCAATGCCGCAGGTGCGCCTTCCATTGCAGCAATTCTTTTCTCGAATACATCTGTTGTTGGATTCATGATACGCGTATAGATGTTGCCGAATTCCTTGAGCGCGAATAAATCGGCTGCATGCTCAGAATCTCGGAATCCATAAGAAGTCGTTTGGTACAACGGTACTGCCCGTGACATTGTCGTTGGATCAATTTCCTGACCTGCATGCACTGCTAATGTTTCAATGGAATACTTACGGTCTTCTGACATTTATAAATCCTCCTCGTCCTACATTCAATTAACCTATTCTATTTTCTCATAATCCATACTAAATATAAAGCTACTTTATTGCATATAGTCTAAAATAATCCCTGCGGTTTCTTCGATTGCTTTATCCGTCACATTAATCGTCGGACAGCCTAGCTGCTTGGCTAAGGCATGGGCATAATCTAATTCCTCTAAGATCCGTTCCATCCCTGCATATTTGGACCCATTGGGTAAGCCCAGCGCTTTCAGACGTTCAGAACGAATACGCAGGAGCTGTTCGGCATCCATGATCAATGAAACAATCCGGTTTGGAGCCACCAAGAACAATTCCTTCGGCGGTTTAACCTCTGGAACCAATGGTAAATTCGCTACTTTATAGCCCTTATGAGCAAGAAAAATACTTAATGGTGTCTTCGAGGTACGTGATACACCAATCAAGACAAGATCTGCTTTTAGATAGGCAGACGTATCCCGCCCATCATCACTTTTCACCGCAAATTCCACAGCTTCCACTCTTCGAAAATATTCGGCATCCAACTTATGAAGCAATCCAGGCTTGCTGCTCGGAGCATCATTGAATGTGTCAATTACCGCTTGAATCATCGGCCCCATAATATCAACGGCTCGAATGCCCAATCGAATGGACTCCTGCTTCATCATTTCTCTTAACTCGGGTTGAACTAAGGTATAAGCAACAAAACCCCCCTGCTGGGCAACCTCTTCCATGATGGACTGAATTTCATCCTCGTGCTGAATATGTCCAATACGCCTGATTTTTATCACATGATTGCTAAATTGCTTCAAAACCGCATGAACCACCGTTTCAGCTGTTTCACCAACGGAATCGGAGCAGATTGTGATCGTTTGTTGTGACTGCGACACCTTCCAAACCTCCTTTATAATGCTTCCGTTAAGAGCTTTAATAGGATCTGTGTCATGGTTGATTTGGTAATTCTGCCAACGACCTCAACGACTTCGATCCCTTTATCATTCGTATGTAAGAGAACCACAGGCAAGCTATCCACTTGGTGGTGTATCATTCTCCGTGCGGCTTCAATTACATCATCCTCAGGTGTTACCGTAATAACATTGGGCTTGCGAGTCATGATTAACCCAACCGGCATTGTGGAAGCACTCGGATTGCCCAGTGTTACCTTCAATAAATCCTTACGCGAAATAACACCTTGAAGGATTCCCTCAACATCGGCAACAATTAAGCTTCCTACATTTTCAAGAAAGAGTGTAACCACAGCATCATTCACTGTGGCAGTCTCCCTTACAATCACAGGCATCGCCTGTACTTCCTTGACTTTAAGCTGAATCGGGCTCGGATTGACCCGATGATCCTTAGACGACTTCATATTCAGAAAATAACCAACCTTCGGCTTCGCGTCGATATATTCCAGCATCACCAAAAGTGATAAATCCGAACGGATGGTAGGTCGTCCTGTGCCTAATTGTTCCGCAATTTGTTCCCCTGTAATCGGAGCATGAAGCTGGACGATCTGTACAATTTCCAGTTGACGTGGTGATAATTGAATAACCCTTCATCTCCTTTGCTTATTTTCCATAATACCCTGCTTTGCTTCCAGAGACAAACTGCATTTATCTCGAGCTTTGATCACCTAGCACCAATTGGGCTTGTGCCGCAGCAATTCTGGCTAATGGCACACGATAAGGCGAACAGCTAACATAGTTCAAGCCCGCTTCGTGACAAAAGAAAATTGATTCTCGCTCTCCGCCATGTTCACCGCATATGCCTGTTTTTAATGACGGTTTGACTGAACGTCCACCTTCTACTGCAAGCTCAATCAATTGTCCAACACCATCACGATCCAATACTTGAAAAGGATTCGTCGCCAGCAGCTTTTGATCGACATATTGCGTTAGGAATTTGCCTTCCGCATCATCACGGCTATAACCAAAGGTCATTTGCGTCAAATCATTCGTACCAAATGAGAAGAAATCAGCATGTGCGGCTACTTGCCTTGCTGTTAAAGCGGCTCGCGGCACTTCAATCATCGTTCCTACTTTGTACGGGCAATCATTTTTCTTGGTGGCTAAAACTTGCTCCGCCACAAGATCTACCAGCTCACGCAAAATCCGCAACTCATTCGCGTGGCTAACAAGGGGGATCATGATTTCAGGAAGCACATGAATGCCTTTTTCTAAACAGCGCAGCACAGCACGGAAAATCGCTTCAATCTGCATTTCATAAATTTCGGGAAATAGAATTCCGAGCCGACAACCTCTCTGTCCGAGCATCGGATTGGTTTCGTGGAGCGAGCGCACTTTACGAATTAATTTCTCTAAGGCTTCCTGCTCAGCGGTACGCTCTGTTTCATGTATCGTCATTCGGATATAACGTCCAACAAGCTCCTCCAAGTTAGGTAAAAACTCATGCAAAGGTGGGTCAAGCAGACGGATGGTCACAGGTAACCCAGCCATAGCTGTAAATATCCCTTCAAAATCTGCTTGTTGCATCGGCAATAATTTATTAAGCGCATATTGACGATCCTCTAAAGTTTCAGCTAAAATCATCGCCTGGACAATCGGCAAGCGTTGGGCAGACATAAACATGTGCTCCGTACGACATAGTCCGATGCCTTGCGCACCAAGCTCTCTTGCCTTCGCTGCATCCTCTGGACTGTCCGCATTCGCATACACCTGAAGCTTACGAACGCCATCTGCCCATTCCAGCATTTGCACTAATTCCTCAGACATATCCGCTTCCTTCAACGGTACTTTACCGATAATGACTCTGCCAGTAGCACCATCAATCGATATCCAATCTCCCTCGTTCACGGAGCGATTGCCTGCAGTAAATTGTTTGTTTTCCGGATCTACAGTAATTTCATCACAGCCGCATACACATGGCTTGCCCATTCCTCTCGCAATAACTGCTGCATGACTCGTCATGCCTCCACGACTGGTCAGAACACCTTCTGCGACTAATACACCATGAATATCCTCCGGGTTTGTTTCCGAGCGCACTAATATCACTTTCTTACCCGCACGCGCCCACTGTTCAGCCGTATCCGCATCGAATATCGCTTGCCCCGACGCTGCACCCGGTGATGCAGGAAGACCCGTTGCCACAATATCAATCACAGCACCCGAATCAATCGTCGGATGCAAAAGCTGATCCAGATGTGAAACCTCTACTCGTTGCAGCGCTTCCTCCGCGGTTATGATCCTTTCCCGCACCAAGTCGACACCTACTTTTAAGGCTGCTTGCGCCGTACGTTTGCCATTTCGGGTTTGCAGCATGTACAGTTTACCCTTCTCTACAGTGAACTCAATATCTTGCATATCCCGATAGTGGAGCTCAAGCTGCTTAGCAATAGAATCAAGCTGCGTGTAGACCTCCGGCATCTCATTTTGCAACTCACTAATAGGTAAAGGGGTTCGCGTCCCTGCAACTACATCCTCACCTTGAGCATTCGTTAAATATTCACCGAATAATACCTTTTCCCCAGTAGAAGGGTTGCGTGTAAACAGGACACCTGTGCCGCAATCCTGTCCCAAATTACCAAAAACCATGGATTGTATATTCACAGCCGTTCCTTGCTCGTCAGGAATTTGATTAATTTTGCGATACACTTGAGCACGGTGATTGTTCCAGCTGCCGAATACAGCCTCAATCGCGAGCTTCAATTGCTCATGCACATCCTGTGGAAAAGATTTACGAGCATGTTTTTCAATGCATGCCTTATATTGTGGAATAAGCTGCTTCCAGCCTTCTGCTGTTATATCTTGATCCTGCTCTACTTGGATCTCACGCTTTAGTTGATGCAACAGCTTCTCAAAATAGATGGATTCGATCCCAAACACTACATTACCGAACATTTGAATGAGACGACGGTAGCAATCATAGGCAAAGCTTTCATTATTCGTTGCTTTGGCCAAGCCTTGCACAGTAATGTCCGTCAAGCCTAAATTAAGAATCGTATCCATCATCCCAGGCATTGAGCTAACCGAACCAGAACGTACGGAAACAAGCAGAGGGTTTTCGGCTTTACCAAATCTTTGAGCTTTTTGCTGTTCAATGCCTTGAATCCCAACTTCGACTTCATTCATAAGCTCATCGGGTAATCGAGATAAGCGATAATAAGCTCGACATGCATCTGTTGTAACTGTAAAGCCTGGAGGTACTGGAAGCCCAACTACTGTCATCTCGGCCAAATTTGCACCTTTTCCTCCAAGCAACGACTTCATTTCTAAATTCCCTTCATGAAAATCAAACACATACTTAGCTGCCATAGATGTTCTCCCCCTTTAAAATTCCATATATAATACATACCATATAATTATATAGTACACAATATATAAGTTTAATTTTTTATTAATTACACTTAAATAAGACGAATTTGTGATTAAAGGAATACACGAGGGTAAACGGCTACGCCGTCCCTTTGGACGGGATGTTTGCCTAGAAATATCAGATCGAGTATCAAATTTTCTGATATGCTATAAAAGAGCATATTTACCCTTCGAGTGATAAACATGTCCGTTAATAGTGCTCCGTGATGGCTAGGATCTGCTTCGATACGCTGAAAAACAGTGTATGGGGATGAAGTTTGTTAAAGTAATGGGCTGTTAGAGGGTTTTTCAGCGTATGGGTGGCAGTTTGTGCTCTGAGTTGACTCGGTTGGGCTTTGATAAGTTATTTAGACAGTATTTATTGAGTTCATACATGAATATGTATGAGTATGAGTATACATAATTATTAAATGCATCCCCACTATTCGACAGTCTCATTTTTCAGTATTGCACACTCTGCCGATAAGGTCTTGGATCTCAGATTCTTCGTGTTATTCATTAATTCCGCCCATTTATATACAAGGTTAAACACAAAAAGAGACTCATCTGAGTCTCTTTTTGCTAGGTTATGTTCTTAAAGCACAGAATATGGTTTCGCATTATTGAAGCAGATGTCTTGAAGTGATAGTCGAAGATCGGCGTATAGGTGCGTCAACTGTTTTAGCTCTTCGAACCGTAAATAATATTCTTACCGTAGAAGATTTCGTCCATTTCCCATTTGACACTTTCGGTTATATCCTTCTGTACGTCTAAGCTTAACGATTCTTTGGAATAGCCAAACAAGTAATTATTCAAGTCAAACTCTCTAAGCTTACATTTGGTATGGAAAATGTTCTCTTGATAAACATTCACATCGATCATATCGTACAAATCTTTGATTTTATCGGGAATATAGTTTTGGATCGAGCTAATTTCATGATCAATAAACAGCTTGTGACCCGTTATATCTCTGGTGAAGCCTCTTACTCTGTAATCCATAGTCATAATATCGGTATCAAACGAACGAATTAAATAATTCAAAGCCTTAAGCGGTGAAATTTCCCCGCAGGTTGACACGTCGATATCCGCTCTAAATGTACTGATCCCTTCATCCGGATGATACTCCGGGTACGTGTGCACGGTAATGTGGCTTTTATTAAGATGCATAACTACAGTTTCAGGCAGCGGACCTGGTGATTCCTCGAAGGATTCCGTAGGCGCTGTTATAAGCGGCCCTTCTGAAACTAGCATCGTTACACTTGCGCCTTGCGGATAATAATCCTGCTTAGCGATATTCAATACGTGGGCACCGATGATATCTGATACCGTCGTAAGTATATTCGTCAATCGATCCGCATTATACTGTTCGTCAATATATTCCAAATAAGCCTCACGTTCTTCTTTGGTTCGCGTGTAGCAGATATCGTACATATTAAAGCTCAAGGATTTAGTAAGATTGTTAAAACCATGTAATGTGATACGCTGCTCATGCGTAAGCTTCATTGAATGAGTACCCCTTTAGGTGTGATTAATCATATTGTAATTACATTGGCTTTGTTATGCAATATGTATCTCGAATTCCTACTGAAAATTGTAAAATCGCCTCCTCATTTTGATACGTCTTCTTCCGAATTAAGAAGTGGGAAATGGGGGAAAATGTTTATATACGTTATAAAAAAGGAGCTTTGCCATGTTCGCGTTACTACAATCGCCTGAAACGCTTGGAATCGTAATTGGCATCAGTTTTGGCGTTATTTCTAGGCTGCTTATGCTCCGAACGGATTACCGTCAATATCCGACCTATCCTCATGGGAGAATCATTCATATATCACTTGGCGTTATCGCCGCCGCTTTGGGTGCGATTGTGATCCCCGCTTTATTAACCAAAAATTATACGGCGGTCACCTTTCTTTCATTAGCCGCCCAGCAGTTTCGCGAAGTGCGCAGCATGGAGCGAAAAAGTTTAGCGGAAGCGGATAAAATGGATCTCGTTCCCCGCGGAACATCTTATATCGAAGGGATCGCTATGGTTTTCGAAGGTCGTAATTACCTTGTGATATTTAGTTCCTTTGTCGCTTCGTTTTGCAGTATTATCTTTAGCTGGTATTGGGGCATTGCGGCGGGGATTCTTTCTCTTTTCATTACGAAAAAGTTCCAATCCGGCAAAAACCTGTGGCAAATTGCCGATATCCGTATTGGAAAAGTCCGTGTGGATGGACCCGATGTATTCGTCGATTCCATTTATATCATGAACGTAGGGCTTAAGGAGAACCAGCAAATGATCAGGCAGCACGGATTCGGTCTAATCGTGCTTCCAAAAACGAAAAGTGCTAAAATTACAATTGCCAATCTGGGGCAGCGGCAGGCCATCTTGCATAACCTATCCACGATTTTAGGCGTATACCGGGATTCAGGGGAACCCGCTCTCATCCCAATGGCCAAATTGGATCTGAATAGCGGGGAACTGGCGGTCTTTATTTTACCACAGGAGAAGGATGCTCAAAAAGCAATTGAAGCGTTAAAACGTGTACCTGTTCTAGAAACTGCAGTTCGCTTACCTTCTGCATAGCAGCGTCGCATATTGTTCTACGGTATCCACGTCGCCCGCACTTTTTTATGATATGCCAAGTATTTCCTTGGCCATGTTTTTATATGCGCAGGATTACATTGCAATTCCGAAGATCGTTACGGCCTTGCCAACTTAGATACAAATGGGTTGCCATCTTCCCACTAACCACATTAAAAAGGCAATGCATGTGCATCACATAAGTATAGGCGTAGCCAGATGGACAAACATCACTTCAGTTCTTAGGGTTCTTCGATTTCCAAAGCTATGTCAATAAATAGCTTGTTTCCCGAGTCCCGTATACAAAAGAATTGCCTTCCCCCCATATAACACATTCGCTGCTTTGAAAGTCTTTTTTCTTTATCCAAAGATAAAAAACTTCGTCGTCCTTAGAGTTTTGTGTAAGCAAAACTAGCTTCGGCATATGCTTAGGACGGTGCGTTTGCTCGAGAATTATAGGATCAATATAAGAGAAAACTTATCGGCACCCATACCATCACATTAAGGAAAAAATTTCGCTATAATAGACTACATTTTCGTTATTTTGGCTATTATGTGGTTTAATGGGGAGAAATAACGAAACTTTGGCGTTATTTGCGAAGAATTTTCGTTAATAACGCCAAAGTTTCGTTATTCCCGCCACTTAGCCCCTTTTCAAACTATAATAAGGAAAATCATAGCACTAATAACGAAATTCTTTCGCTAAGGTGAGCGGAGTGGACAGAACTGCAAGGTTACTGGAGGTGATTTTGTTATTTTGGAGCACTTCGAGTAGGCTTCGGAGCACTTATCTAATACGAGCTCCAGAAATAACACCTCATTTCGCGAGCTAAAATCGATGAAACAAGGTGCGAATGCTTACTAGCATGTAACAAAAAAAGACACCTATAAGGTGCCTCATTGAGAGATTTTCATTATCTTGGCTGCTTCAGCATCAGCATGTGGACAATAGCTGAAGCTGCTTCTGCGCGAGTGGTTAAAGCCTTCGGTGCGAATTTGTCACCTGTGAAGCCACAATATTCATATTTGGTTCCTTCAACATCTGTAGTATCTGCCTTGTCGCTGTCAAAAGAGGGAGTATACTCAGCTCCAGCTATTAGATAGGAGCTTGCTTCCAGAATACTAAACCGATTGATATACGCTTCCGCAAACGTTTGCGGTGTTGGCAAAACGATGCACAAAAACAAAATAATGGTCACAAACGATAAAAATGACTTTTTGATTCCACCTACCTTAAATCCCTCCTTCTAATCATCAAATCCTATGCATCAAGACAAGTTTTGTATACCGAACGATTGAAAAAACCCTTTGACATAGCGACAGTAGGGTTTTTATAGGTCATTAGGTTATGAAAACACAAAAAGCACCCTTGCGGATGCTAAATGGTAGTTCACCTTAAAGCGCTTTGATCAACCCTCCGTCAACAAGTAAAGATTGCCCCGTTATATAGGTATTGGCAAATGAGCCATAAAAAGCAACGATTCGGGCAAACTCCTCTGGCGTTCCCATTCTGCCTAGCGGGATTTGTTCAATAGTCTCAAGCTGTATGTCTTCAATGGAACGATGCAGTAAAGCAGCATTTTTGCGATCAAGTTCAGCAATTCGATCCGTAGCAATTCTACCTGGAGCCATTGTATTAATTAAAATTCCATCCGTTGCAAGCTCAGATGCCAAGGTTTTGGTTAGCGATTGAACCCCCGCTCTGAACACATTGGATAGAATTAGTCCAGCTATTGGCTGCTTGATAGAAGATGAAGCCAAATTAACAATCCTGCCTCCACCTGCAGCCCGTAAGAAGGGCAGTGCTTCACGGATCAATCGTATGGTGCTAAAGAGGGTTAACTCAAAGCCTTGTATCCAATCTGAATCTTCCATGTCAGCAAAATAACCGCTTTGTGGTCCTCCTGCATTGGTCACTACTACATCCAGACCGCCATTTTCTGCAGCTGCGGTCTGAATTGCATGCTGGATGTCCGCTTTGCTCTGCACATCCATTTCTACGATTGTAACTCTCTTGCCAGTAATGGCTTGTATCTCATCACGTGCTTCTTGAAGCTGCTCCCGACTTCGGCTTGCAATCGTAACAAGCGCTCCCTCTTTCGCAAATTCAAGTGCACTAGCCTTGCCAAGACCTTTACTCGCCGCCGCCACAAAGATAGACTTTCCTGAGAGTCCCAAATCCATCGCATACACCTCTTTCATTTATTCTACTTGCTTAGTATACTCCGCCCAAACCACTTTTGACTAATTTTGTCATACGTACCGTCTTTAATAATATCGTCTATGAAAATTCGTTCAAAGATGTAGCTGTTCATCGTTTTCACCGCAGTCCTGAGTTTAACATTGTCCATCATTCTCTCGAATTTTATGTAAAATACTTCCACGTCTAAAACAAAACAAGGATAGGAAACTTCCCCTATCCTCACTTCTTAGAGTATTGTATTCAAGTCTCTCGCCGATTTTTAGTTTCTCATTAACCAAGAATTCATTCGTTTCTCTGCTATAGAAATTTCTTTTTGAGGTGTCTTTTGTGTAGTTTTCGGGAAATGATGCAAAAGCACCAGATGGTTACCTTTCCAGCCAAAAAATAAAATTCGATTATTCCCTGGACGAAGCTCCCAAATATATTTAGAAACTTTATCGTTTGAACCCTCCAATTACTTCCTCTATCTTTTCGTTATATTTCAATCGTTTCAATAATGACCTCTCCCTTTAATGTATTGCCAATTGTACATGCACGCTCTACTACAGTCATTAGCTTCTTTTTATATGTTGCATCTAACGTTGAAGGCAGCTTAACGCGCACATCGAAGTTTGTGAATCTGTTCGTTCCGTCTGCTGCCTTCACAGCCGTAACTTCAACGCCTATCGAGGATTTATCATATTCTTTCTTATCGTAATCTAGTATCTTTTGGAGAGAAATCGAAACACACAAGCCTAAAGCTGCTTCTAGCAATTCTCGCGGAGACAAGCCGCTTTGATTCGGCGCCGTACTTCCAATGATTTGTAAGCCCGCTTCATTGTGTATTTCATTTTGACCCTCTACTAATTTAATCGTTGTCATATTTAAAACCCCTTTATTTAGATTAGATGACAAGCCACATAATGTTTGACTTGTACTTCCTTTAAAGCTGGCACTTCATCTGTGCATTGTTCTGTTGTAAACGGACAACGCGTATGAAAAACGCAGCCCGTAGGCGGAGATAATGGCGAAGGTATTTCGCCTTTCAGAATGATCCGCTCTTTCAAACGCTTGCGATTGAAATCAGGTGCGGCTGAGAACAGCGCCTTTGTATACGGATGTAAGGGCTCAATGAATAAGTCATCTGTTAAAGCCTCCTCAACAATTGTACCTAAATACATAATGCCGATGCGATCGGAAATGTAACGGACTACACTAAGATCATGTGTAATAAATAAAAGCGTTAATTTCAGTTCCTTCTGCAATTGCTTCAGTATATTAAGAATTTGCGACTGAATGGAAACATCCAACGCCGAAACAGGCTCGTCACAAATCATGATTTTCGGGTTCATAATTAATGCTCGTGCCAGGCCTAATCTCTGCCGTTGACCACCGGAAAATTCATGGGGAAATCGGAAGTAATGTTCTGGCTGTAAGCCTACTGTTTTTAGAATCCGATATACTTGTTCCTGACGCTCCGTCTGATCCCCCATTTTATGAATAATAAGTGGTTCTTCTAAGATATGACCTATTCTTTTTCGCGGATTTAATGAGGAGAAAGGATCTTGAAAAACGAGTTGAATGTCTTTACGGAACTTGCGAAATTCATTTTTCGATACTTTCATTAAATCCTTATCTTGATAGATGACTTGCCCTGAGGTTGCGGGAGTTAGCCCTAATATCGTGCGACCCGTTGTACTTTTACCCGATCCTGATTCTCCAACTAATCCATACGTTTCTCCTTCATACAATCGAAAAGAAACATCTGTCACCGCATTCACATAAGATTTAGTCCCGAACAATTTGCCGAATGATCCATACACCGGAAACTTCTTCTGGAGCGAGATCACTTCGAGAATCGGATTATTCGTTTCTTGATTCATCCTCTCTCCTCCTCCCCTCTAGACGGTTTATCTTGGCATAATGCCAGCATTTAACGCTATGCTCAGCATGCACCGTTTCCATCAATGGTTCCTCATTGAAGCATTGTCCATCGGCATAAGGACATCTTGTCGAAAAACTGCATCCCTGTGGAATATCGGCTAAAGATGGGACCGTACCTTCAATCACATACAACTTTTCATGACGGTTTCCATCCAATTGTGGTATGGACTTGATTAACCCTTGTGTATAAGGGTGTAAAGGAGTTTCAAACAACCTTTCCGTCGTCGTATCTTCCACAATCTGCCCTAAGTACATTACTTTTACGCGGGTACAAATTTCAGCTACAACCCCTAAATCATGCGTAATAAACAAAACGCCCATGCCTAATTTTTGATTCAAATCAACGATTAACTCGAGAATCTGCGCCTGGATCGTCACGTCCAGCGCAGTTGTTGGCTCATCTGCGATTAAGAGCTTCGGCTCACAAGAAAGGGCCATAGCTATCATCGCGCGCTGCTGCATGCCCCCAGATAATTGATGAGGATATTCATTCACTCGTATTTCTGGAGAAGGGATGCCTGTTAATCTTAGAATTTCAATCGCTTTTATATGCGCTTCTTTCTTGGACATCTTCTGATGCAGACGTAATACTTCTTCAATTTGATTGCCAATTGTATAAACAGGGTTAAGCGAAGTAAGCGGGTCCTGGAAAATAATCGAGATCTCGTCACCTCGTATGGCTCGCAATTTGGAGAGTGGCATGGAAAGCAAATCCTGATTATTAAATAGGACTTCGCCTTCATACTCAATCGAGTCCGTGTGCTCAAGCAATCTTAGAATAGACTGGGACATTACACTCTTTCCGCAGCCCGATTCCCCTACTATGCCGATAATTTCTCCACTGTTCATAGAGAAACTGACCCCGTTTACGGCAGTCACTTTTCCCCGTTCTGTATGAAAATGCGTTTTTAAATGTTTCACTTCCAATAGAGGCTCTTTGTTCACGGAAATTCCTCCATCCCTTTACATAGCATTACTTCTTTTGTTTATGTTTCACATGAGGATCTAAAAAATCACGCAGGCCATCGCCTAATAAATTCAAACTGAGCACAGACAAGATAATGGCTGCACCTGGAAACACGACCATCCACCAGGCTTTATAAATAACCAGCTTACCCGCTTGCAGAATATTGCCCCAACTCGCTTCCGGAGCAGGAATGCCGGCTCCCAGAAAGCTTAGCGCAGCCTCTGAAATAATGGCCTCAGCGAATATAAAGGTAGCTTGAACGAGTAAAGGCGATAACGTATTGGGCGCGATATGCAGCCATATAATCCGGAAATTGCTTGCACCTTGAGCATGCATAGCTTCAATATAGGTCTGTTCACGAACCACTAGCGCAGTTGAGCGAACGACTCGTGCAATATTCGGTGTAAAAACAATCGTTAAGGCAATAATGACATTTAATGCCGATGCCCCAAGCGCCGCCATTAATGCAATAGCAAGTAAAATACCGGGAATCGCAATCAATCCATCACAAATACGCATCAAAATATGATCCCATATTTTATAATAAGTCGCATAAAGCCCGATAATTAATCCGAAAATCGAAGAAAGCAGGGCAACAATAAGACCTAATCTGATGGACACTCTTGCACCATAAATGATTCTTGTTAACAAGTCCCGACCGAATTCGTCTGTACCTAGCCAATGCTCTGCACTAGGCGGCAATAATCGATCTAATACTTTCATGTCATATGGACCATACGCCGTAAATAACGGACCCACTACCGCAACTACAATGAAGATCAGAATAATAAACGAGCCAACTAACAGTCCATAATTGGATTTCAGTCGACGATAGCTTAATGTACGCTGCTCTTTTTTTAATTTCACACTCATTTGAGCTATATACTCTTTCTCCTGAAGTGTACTCATATTGAACCCCTTTCTATTTGCGGTCCAAACGAACACGTTGATCGACAAAACCGTACAATAAATCGATGACTAAATTTATGCCTACATACATGATCGTTACGATAAGAACAACACCTTGGATAACCGCAAAATCTCTTCTTGCAATCGAGTTCAATATTAACTGTCCTAAGCCAGGAATATTAAAAATCGATTCCACTACCACTGCTCCTGTAACTAAAACGCCGAACGTTTGGCCAATCACAGTGAGGATGGGTAAGAAGGCATTTCGGAAAGCGTGTTTAAGCAGCACCTTTAGCTCATTTAAGCCTTTAGAACGAGCCGTTTTGATGTAATTTAAATTTAAAACCTCCAGCATAGATGAACGAGTCATTCGTGTAATAAGCGCAGCCTGGATTGTCCCTAAGGAAATGCCCGGGAGAATTAAATATTGAAGATGTGCCCATATCCCATTACTAAGCGGCTCATAGCCTGCCACAGGCAGCCACTGAAGCTGAACACCTACAACAAGCATTAGCAATAAACCTAATAAAAAGCTTGGCACCGCCATTCCGAGCAAGGATACACCCATAAGCGAAAAATCCACCATAGACCCTCGCTTATAAGCAGCAAAAATCCCAAATGGGATAGCTAGAATAAGCGCTATGATTTGTGCCAGAATGGCCAAAGAAAGAGTCGGTCCAATATGCTCGGCAATCGCTTCACTGACGGGCTGGTGCATAAAGATCGAATCCCCTAAATCCCCCTTCAATAAATTAAAAACCCAATTTATATATTGCACCTGGATCGGGCGATTTAAGCCAAGCTCCTCATTGAGCGATTCTATATCTTCTTGTGAAGCTTCAATTCCCAACATCGCAGCTGCCGGATCACCAGGTGTAATGTGAATGATCAAGAAAATAGCGATTGTGACAACTAACAACACAGGAATTAGCGATAAAAGTCTTTTTGTAATATAAGCTAGCACTGAAATCCCTCATTCCTGAAAAAGAGGGTGTTAGCTAAGTTACTCGGGTAACTTATTAACACCCTCACCTATACTTATTATTTCGCTACTTTTGCATTCCAAACAATCGGTGCCTCGAAAAGCTCGAAATTTTCAATTGATTTTGTTACTGCTACAACGCCGTTGTAATGACCAATAACGGTTGAAGAACCAAATTCATATAAGAAGCCTTGTAGTTTTCCCCATTCTTTCTTAGCATCTTCTGGAGTCGCTGCTCCGCGAATAGCAACCAATGCATTTTTCACTGTCTCATTATCCAATCCAGCCCAATCCGGATTAACAGCTAACAGTTGTGGCGGTGTTACTTGGTAACCCGTGCTCGCTACGAACAAATCCCATTTGCTGCGATCATTTTTTGTTTCTAAGAATGTAGGAAAGTCATAATTAGCTACTTTCACATTCATGCCAATTTTACGAAGCTGCTCCTGAATAACTAAAGTTGCTGTATACATTTCATTGTAATCCTTTGTCGTAAGCAACGTAATTTCTTCCCCATTGTATCCTGCTTCTTTAAGCAATTGTTTGGCTTTCTCCGAATTAGCTTGGTTGTAATATTCCTTACCGGCGTCATTTCCCCATCGTGCTGATTTCGGATTCAAGTAACCTGGTGCTAACGAATATAATTCCGGCTTTGCAAAACTGGCTAACATAATTTCATCATCATTTAGTGCAGCTAGAATCGCTTGACGGATTTTAACATCCGCTAACAATCCTTTACTCGTATTTAAGAATGCGGTCAAAGCCCCATCCGAGGACGAAAGCAATTTAAGATTTTTGTCGGCTGCAAGTTCATCATAATTCTCAATTGGAATGCTATCCGCAACGTCATACTTTCCAGTTTTCACGCCTGCAATACGCGTTGAATGGTCTGTTACGAAATGGTAGTAGATATTTTCTGTAGGTGCATCTTTTCTCCCGGAAAACCCACTTGGTTTTGCATCTACGGCTTGATAATTTTTATACTTCACCAAGTGAATGTATTGATCTTTCTTCCATTCCTGGAGCTTATAAGGGCCTGTTCCGATATATTCAGTAACCCCTTCTGCCGGTGCAGAATCTACGATCTCTTTGGGCATAATAGCTGGGAACTGAGCTTGAGCAGACATGATGATTAAAACATCAGATGATGGTTTTTCTACAGTTAACTTCACTGTATAGGCATCAACAGCCTCATACTTTGCATTCGCTAGAAGTAATTTGGCACGCGATGATGTAACTACCCAACGATTCATCGATGCCACAACATCTTCAGAGGTCATCTCTTTGCCATTATGGAATTTCACGCCTTGACGAAGTGCGAAAGTATACGTCAAGCCATCTCCACTGATTTCTACTGATTTGGCTAGCATAGGTACCGGCTCATAATCAGCATTCAGTGTGTACAGTTGTTCAAAAATATTGACCGCTGTATCCAGTGCTACAGCCGACACAGTCTTAGCAGAATCTAGCGTTGGCGGTTGTGCTGTAAGTGCTATATTCAATTCATCCTTATACTCTTTCTGAGTTGAAACCGTTTCGTTTGGTGAAACCGTTTCGTTTTCTGCGCCTTTTTCGTTTGTATTTTCTTTACTGCATGCGACGAGCAATATCGACAATAATAAAACAGATACCAGTACGTTAAGCTTTGTGAATTTCATAATAATCCCCCTGATGTGTAGTAAATTCTGATTTTGAATATTAAACACCTATTAATCTAGTTTATAATTCATAGTTAACAGGTAGGTTTAATATACTAACCACATGATAATACAATATATTTGAGTTGTCAACACAATTTCAGATACCTCACCAGAAGGTGCAAACCAATAACCTACCGCAAAATACTAACGGGTTCCGTTTTGAGGTGCAAAATTAGAATTGACACAGAAAATAGAGTGCAAACTGGCAACAGTTTTGGCACTCCATTTTTGTTGATATATATAGTTTTCTAATCAAACTATGCTAATAACCATGACTTATTTACGAGCGTCCTTCCCTACCACCTGATTGGAAACAGCATCAATGTAAATCCCGATTGACCCAATAATTTCGTCTTGAGTAGTCTTGAAGGTAACCTTATAAAGGTTATTTGATGTCTTTACAGAGTCCTTCTCAACCTTAATTGGCACTTGTTCAAAACTCGATTTTTCTATGGAGGCTTCCTTCCAGTCACCGATTACAGTTTTTTTTGCGGTGTCACTTACTTGTCCCCAAGCAATACTTCTTAACTCGCTGAAAGTGTTATCTTCTTGATTCTTTTCCATCTGCTGTACTTGGTTTGTCGAGGTTGGTTGAATCGTTTCAATAACTGGAGTTACAGCATCAACTTGGGTAGAATTACCACATCCACTTAAGATAATGACAATTGTTAAAACACTAACACTGATAAGTTTCATTTTTTCCTCCTTTTTTGATTTCTTCTCTAATACTAAAACGTCGATACTATTCATTTTGTTACAAATCCCCTATTGTAAACTAATCATAGTTGTACTACACTGCCGTTAGCTTAGTACTTTTTGAGATTCACGATGTTATCAACTAATCCCTAAATTAACCCATGCCCCATGCGTTGCACTTGGTGACAGTTACTCTGATGTACCCAATGTTGGAGATTTTCTTCGGTTCGTATGCCATTGTTAATGGTATCAACATAACGCACACAAATAAAGCAAGTTTCAATTTCAAAATATCAAAAGGACAGCGATTATATGCCGTCCTCCGAGAAAACAAAAGCCAATTAGGTTGTCAATTTTATTGCTATTTGCAATTTTGCACCTCAAAACGGAATTCGTTAGCAAAATACGATAGGGTCTTGTTTTGTTAGGGAGCTTGGATTTTTTCTATAAACCCGGAGGGATTGAATTATCCTTGCGGTTTTCACCATCTTTGCCGTTAACAAATGTAGTAAGCTTACCGTCTAAACTTAACTCATAGATACTTGCCCCACTTGTCACATAAACATCAATATTTTAATAGATATTATCTTTATTGAAATGGAACTGGTTAAGTTACGGGCGGCATGGCATGTTTGTACACATATTTACATTGACGGAAACGTAAGAGACAATTAAACTATGATTAGTTCATGTATACGCATGCATGACAGTGAGTGACTGATTTTTGCTTTAATGCTGTCATTGATGAAAGCGTTGAAGAGTCTTCGCAGCAATCATGCATAGCAATAGTTTCATAGTCAGAGAGGGGTATTAATATGAAAAAAAAGCTTTGGTTACCACTTGTTTTATCAGCAGTATTATTGTCATTGGCAGGATGTGGAAAGCAGGCCGCAAACAGCAGTACAGCAACTCCAAGTGCAGCAACACCCAGTGCAGCAGCTACTGCTACAGCTACTGCTACTGCTACTGCAGATCAAAAAACGTATAAAATTGCAATCTCGCAAATCGTAGAACATCCTTCACTCGATGCAACACGAGAAGGCTTTCTTGCAGCACTAAAGGATGCCGGTATTACGGAGGGCACAAATCTTAAAGTCGATTATAACAATGCGCAAGGAGATTCAACCAATAACTTATCTATTGCACAAAAAGTCGCTTCAGCCGATAACGATCTTGTTCTCGGGATCGCGACACCTTCTGCACTCGCTATAGTCCAGCAAGTTAAGAAAACTCCTGTATTGTTCGCTGCGGTCACTGATCCTCTAGCTGCCAAAATTGTGAGCAGCATGGACAAACCAGGTGGAAATGTATCCGGTGCATCGGATACGAATCCGGAAGCCATCACACAGTTGATGGAATTCATCGCAAGCAACTTTCCTAAGGTGAAATCGGTTGGCCTTGTAATCAATGAAGGTGAACCTAACGCAGTGATTATGGCAAAGAAAGCGGAAGAAGAACTTTCCAAGCACAGCATCAAATTGATTAAAGCAGCAGTTACCAATACCTCAGAAGTGAAGCAAGCTGCTGAATCACTTGTCGGTCGAGTGGATGCTTTCTACATCACCCTGGATAATACGGTCGTATCCGGTGTGGATGCACTGCTTTCAGTGGCAAAAAATAAACATATTCCTTTCTTCTCCAGCGATCGTGATACAGTTGAGAAAGGTGCATTTGCCACCGTTGGATTCAAATATTATGATCACGGTTATCAAGTAGGTCAAATGGCTGTTGAGATTTTGAAAAATGGTAAAAACCCTGCTGACATGAAAGTAACAGTTCCGGATAAACTAGATCTAATACTTAATCTAAAAGCTGCAGCCGACCAAGGCATTGAGGTTACGGATGCCATGAAGAATGCTGTCAAGGATCCAGATAAAAATATTATAAAGTAATAAACAGGTAATGGGGTGAACGTACCTTTCGTTCACCCCATTTCTTGCTTTTCAGGAGGAATTTATTATGCTTGGTTCGTTATATGGAGCGGTTGAACTTGGTCTGCTGTATGCACTCATGGCACTCGGCGTTTACATTACGTTTCGTATCCTCGATTTCCCTGATTTAACTGTTGATGGTAGTTTTGCTACAGGCGGAGCCATCGCTGCAGTCATGATCTCAAATGGTTACAATCCGATTCTGGCCTGTCTGGCAGCTTTTGCAGGCGGGCTTGTGGCAGGAGCATGTACCGGAATCTTGCATACAAAGGGAAAAGTAAATGGACTGCTGTCGGGAATCTTGATGATGATCGCGCTGTACTCGATCAATTTGCGGATCATGGGCAGGCCGAACATTTCCCTGCTCGGTGCCGATACATTGTTCAGCTCCATCTCACCGTTTTGGCTTATGATAATTGTTGTAATTATCGTAAAGCTGCTGCTTGATGCATTTTTGCACACAGATTTGGGTTTGGCACTTAGAGCTACAGGCGATAATGCCCGAATGATCCGCAGCCTTGGCGCCAATACCGACAATACGACGATTCTCGGTGTCAGCTTATCCAATGGACTTGTAGCCCTGTCCGGCGCACTCATAGCTCAGCAATCCGGCTTTGCGGATATCACCATGGGAGTCGGGATGATTGTCATTGGTCTGGCCTCCGTTATTATCGGTGAGGCTATATTCGGAGCCCTCACTGTCTTTTTTGCCACGATGGCTGCGGTCCTTGGCTCCATTGTGTATCGCATCGTTGTAGCCCTTGCCCTCCGAGTGGAGTGGCTAAAGGCTTCGGATCTCAAGCTGATCACGGCAATCATTGTAATTGTGGCGTTAGTCCTGCCTTCGGCACAACGTGTGATCAAACAAAGAAGTATGGCCAAAAAGCGCTCAGCGGAGCTGCTCTCCATACCTACGCTGCAAAAAAACGGAGGTGATCGCTGATGTTGGCTCTCTCCAATGTGTCCAAACTGTTTAATCCGGGAACTCCGGATGAGAAGATCGCGCTCATGGGCATCAACCTTAAACTGAATCCGGGTAACTTCGTGACTGTGATTGGCAGCAATGGTGCTGGCAAGTCTACCTTGATGAATATTATTTCCGGTGTCATGACTCCTGACACAGGTGATCTTCAGATTGAGGGCAGCACCATTCAGCAGCTTCCTGAATACCGCCGTGCCCAGTGGGTCGGACGCGTCTTCCAAGATCCTATGGCCGGAACAGCGCCTCGCATGACCATAGAGGAGAACCTCGCCATGGCTTATGCACGCGGCAAACAGCGCGGCTTCGGGTTTGGCGTTACCGCTAGCAAGCGCGCAATCTTCCGCGAAGAGCTGCAGCGATTAGGCATCGGCCTGGAGAATCGCCTGCGGGTCAAGGTCGGTATGCTTTCCGGAGGAGAAAGGCAAGCACTCAGCCTGTTGATGGCGACGTTCACGAAGCCGCAAATCCTGCTGCTGGATGAACATACCGCAGCCTTGGATCCAGCTAGAGCGGAATTGATCACCCGATTGACGAAGGAAATTGTCAATGAAATGAAACTGACGACCCTCATGGTCACCCATAACATGGAACAAGCCATCCGTCTTGGCAATCGCTTGATCATGATGGATCGGGGGCGGATCATTCTTGATATCACAGAGCAACGGAAAAAAGATTTAACCGTGGCCCAGCTGCTTGGTGAGTTCGAACAAATCAGCGGCAACAAGCTGTCCGATGACCGGGTCGTGCTCGTTTAAAATATTGCGTTTAATATGTAATTTATTTCACAATGTTGACACAGTATTATTCGGGGCTCAGGTGTATAATAAAAATATAAACAAGGGTAACATGCGGTTAACACTTTGTAAGACTTGATCATTTAGGATCGGTTCCGTTCATAGCTGAGTGACCTGCCGTATAGGCAGTCGTAAGGCAAATGAGATTTACCGGAAAGTTAACGGATGGTTTGGAGCCACCGGAAGAGATTCGAAGTGGTTGAAAGATGGAAGATGAGCATCTGTATCCTCCCCGTATCAAACAGATCATGTTGATAGCTTTTGGATGGAACAGGCACCGCAACTCCACCAGCTGCAGCCTTCGCTTCATTGTAATACCAAATGATGCGTATCCAAGCTGAAATAAGGGAAATTTATTCCCGAAAAAGCGGTGTAACAAATGGTCAAGTCTTCCAAAGTGTTAACTGCACCCAATCGTACCAAAGCCACCTTTCTTTGCAACTTTGCGAAGGGGGGTGGCTTTTTTTCCATTTATGCATCTGTCATATTTCCAGCCCGTACGCCTTCGCTTCACGCCTACTTTCGTGATATGATTGTGATATTCAGGGAGGTTTGTATTTATGTCAATTAACGAAACGAATGAATTAAATCAAGAACAACAAGCACCCAGTCAAGAGGAAGTAGAATTTATCAAGAATGCATTCCATCTTGTCCAAGGTACACTAAAAGAACAGTTTCCTGAATATGAAGTGGATGGTCAGATTGGCCAGCATCATCTATACGATTCAATAATGGTATACACGTTAAAAAAAGCAGAAATAACCTATACATGTGGCTTTTTTTTATCAGAATTGTCACGCCAGTTCCAATCCAATCCGCATGTGGTTATGTGGCTTTCCTCTTTCTTCGTCGATATGTTGCGTAGTCCGGTAAGCAAGCTTCTGCCAGATCCACCCCAAACTGAGGACGAGGCCAAGGAAATATTCGACAAACATATCATTCCGCATTGTACTCATTCCGTGCAAGAGGAATTTGATCCAGAGCCGGTGTATGTCGATCTTGGGCTTCATCCCGAGCACGGCCCTGTTTTCGAGGCAAGTTTTGTCAAAATTTTAGAAGGCAACAACACTTGTGCAATACCGCTTCAATACTTGCTTACCCTGTATCTAATGAACCGCGATCCAGCTGACTCGATTGTACAAGCATTACTTCAAATTAAAAAAATGCACGAGGTATCCTCTAAATAATAGGATAACTGCAATCAGCAATTCGAATCACCTGTTAAGCAGCTATAGTTTTTTGACCATTAAATATCGATCTGAGCCTTCACCATACTCAGAAGTCAGCGTTTTGCCAATCGTAAAGCCAACAGCTTCATACAGCTTTACCGCAGCAATATTGTTCGGTTTAACCGTTAAGCAAACTTCATTGAAATGGTCACGAGGCAGCATTTCAAAAACATAATTGAACAGCACCTTGCCATAACCTTTGCCTTGTTTATCATTACGCACATAATAGCCGTAAATGTAAGCCAAATTCGGTTTATTATAATCTCGCAGCAATTCGCAAACAGCCACAGGTTTTTCATCGCCTTCTTCACGTAAAAGCACAAGTCGGCCATGACGCGCAATGGGAACAAGTCCCACTTCATCTACAGCGCCATCCTCGCCGAACACTTCCTTTTCCAACAAGACCATTTGCTGCAATAAGGATGTTGATAAATAATCGGGTGTTTCAATATAAAATGATGGCTTTGAGCTGAGTTCCCACTTGATTTCATCCAATGGCCATATGGGACGAGGTATAGCATGGTACTTAAAGTGCTTAAATTGATTGGTTGCTAGACCCGGTCCATCCAAGTAAATGACCTCGCTCACGATTGGGTCAAAGGCTGCTCGAAAATGGTTTTTAACTTTTAAAGCTAGAATTTTATATTGTGACGGTTCGATACCGATATGGCGAAATAGCTCCAGATCGTTTGCTGATAGAGCTCTACCCGTGAGGAGTATATCCAATTTCTGCACCCGAATATGGGCAGCGCCCTTGGTGTCGATTTGCAGTCCTGTGTTCATCGGTCCTGTATTTCTAAATCTTCCTTCGGTAAGTTTAATGACTTGAGCTTTCACTTCTACACTTTCACCGTACTCAGCTGAATATTTGCCTCCAAGCCTAAGCAATACTTCAGCACCTTCGCCCGCCTCCATGCAAGCTTGCAACGATTCTTCATCATATAAAGCGCCGAAAAGCGTGTGCTCTACATCCTGCTCCAAAAGCTCGCGCAGCAGCGTCGTTGTATCCCCTGTCCCGCCACTAAGCGGATTATCGGCAATATCAGCAAGAGCTACTGGCTTTTCATGCCGCAGCTTCAATGCAATGGCAACTGCTTCTTGAATGGACGGTAATTCCAGCACAAAATGTTGACGATTTTCCCATAACCTTTCTGCTAAATCCCGTGCGACTGCATCACCTTTGCTTTTATCTGTGGAAACAACAATTACACTTGCTCCTACCTCTTCAATATCGCAATAGGGAAAACCGCCCAATACAGAAGCGCTAATGATTGCAGAATCGAGCTCAGCTTGTATTGCAGCTTGAACGAGCTCAGCCATTGGGCCTTCCTCTGTTCTCATATTAACGCTAGGCGGCATCATGGGCAATTTGATAAAAGATGCATAGATGGATGAATTCTTTGCCAGGTAAGATAGCAGCGCATGGGAAGCGCGTACGCCTTGTTCATACATGTCGATATGGGGATAGGTTTTAAAGCCAAAAAAGAAGGGTGTTTGCGCTAACATCCGTTTACTGACATTGGCATGCATATCTAAAGTCGCAGAAATCGGAAAATCTACCCCCACAATCGCACGAATCTCTGCAAGCAGCTCGCCCTCTGGATCACTCACCCCTTCTACAACCATAGCTCCATGAAGTGCCAATAATAACCCGTCCATTGCGGTTGCTTCTTTGATCGCTTTCAATAACGCTGTTTTTATTTCTTCATAGGCAGCAGCAGTGACTTTTCCCGAAGGAATGGCGGCTGCACAGACAAGCGGGACAATTATATGTTCCGTTTGCTCCAACACATCGATAAATCCACCTACTTCCGTCTTCGTGCCACGATAAGCGGATAAGATGGCTTCACCTTGATAATAAGCTTCATCATAAAAAGCTTGCATATCTGTTTTCACTGGACTAAATGTATTCGACTCATGATAAAAAAAAGCAATTCCGATTCGTTTTTTCATACATTCTCCTCTTGTTCTGAAATCCATATTTTTCCCAATTCTAAACGAGCCTCTGCGATTTTGGAGTTAAATTGAAATTCCGCTTTGCTTCGTGTCGTGTCCACTGTTTGTATAGCTGAATCAAGCTCATCTTTGCCTACATGTCCAATTCCTTGCTTGGCACAAATGCTTTTTCCGGCAAGCTCCCCTTGGGCCATAGCTACTTTAGCCCCTTCTATGCCTGTGATGTTTCCAGCAACGTATAAACCACCGACTGTGGTTTCAAGCAACGCATTGTGTAAAGGAACGGAACCACTCAAACCTGCAAGTCTGACAAACTTACACCCAGCAATTGCAGCAAGCTCCGCTAAAGGCGTCAACCCCCCAGATAAACAAACAGCATCCACAGGTACGCTTATTTCCGATCCTGGGATAAGCTTTCCGGATACAGTCCGGGATACCAATTGAACGCTTTCGACTTGACCTTTCCCTTCGATGGACACTAGCGTTTGCTTCAATAACAGTGGGATTCCTTCAATAGTTAGCCCTTTTAATGGGAAAAAATGAACGGCGATGGATTGGAGCAGCGGATGTTGAAACAAATTCCCACCACAACGCATTATTCGATTCGAGGCAAATTGGCTCATGGCAAAGAGCTTAGAAAACGCCATTTGCAAATCATCTTGCTCGGACAGAACGATTCCTTCGACCTTTACACCAGCGAGAACAAGTGCCTTGGCAATCGAAAGCGATAATACATCCAGCCCGCAAATGATTACTTTGCGCCCTGGTTTCACTTTATACAAATTCGTTAAAACCTGTGCGGCTCCAATCGTCATCACCCCAGGCATTGTCCAACCCGGAACGGGGAGAGGTTTTTCCGCCGCACCCGTGGCGAGTAAAACCACCTTGGCGATGATGGTTTGCGAAGGCAATGATCGATTTAAAGTATCCGCGATCTGTACTTTCCAACCTGGCTCTAAGCCCCATACCTGAACGCCGCCCATTAGCTTTACACCCGCAGATAACGCCTCCAGCACAAGCTGAGAAGCGATTTTTTGTCCATTCCACCACTTTTGTTCAGACGGTTCTTCGTGCAATTGGCCGAGAAGCTTGCCGCCAAAGACCTTATTCTCATCCAGTACAACGACGCTCCCCCCGCGTTCGGCAATTTCTTTGGCAGCCTTAAGTCCTGCGGGACCTCCGCCGATCACAACAACATCAATCTCCACGCAAGCCCCCCCTTCCGCCAAATCGCAAATTCATCCCCTCTTGAACGGGAGTTACACAAGCGCGGATATCTCCAGTTCCTTCTAAATGAACACGACATTCATAGCAATGGCCTATTCCACAGTATAAGCCTCTAGGCTCACCGCTTTTTTCTGAAAATCTTAATGTCCGAACGCCATTCGCCAACAAAGCAGCAGCAATACTCTCGCCTTCTAATCCTTCATACATAAGGTCGTTAAATAAAAACTTTATTTTTTTGTTAGAAAGAATGTCTGATGCAGGGAGTGATTTTACTCTCATTTTAGATCCCTCTCAATCAGATTCCTTAATTGGATTGGCCTCACTGGGTAATGAATGGTCAGCTTACTGGGATGCGTATCGATGGCATCAGACTGCTCCCCAACAAGCTTTTCAAGCAGACTGCGGCAAACCCGCCCTTGACAAAAGCCCATCCCGGCTCTTGTTGCCATTTTTAATTCTTGGGACGTGCAAGCTCCGTTTTTAATAGCTTCATCTAGTTCTGACTGTGTGACTTCTTCACAGCGGCAAATGATCAGATTTATAGACATCATCTTCCTCCTAATCGAGATGGGGAGAATGTCTTGCTAACAACCTCAAGAGATTGAGGCAAATCTTGCTCTAATGCTTTATAGAGCAGCTGTTTTGCAAGCAACTTTGCGGCAAATGCTGACATTCCGTAACCATGTCCGCTATATCCTGCAGAAACGTGCAAATTCGTATAGGGTGAAACTATTCCCAATAATGGTCTATGATCGGGTGTGATTTCAACAGTACCCGCGAAGGACCGAATCAGATGCAAAGCTTGAAAACTCGGAAACAGCTCCGTAAAATACGTCGACAACCGCTTGATCACATCAACAGAGCCGGAAACATTAAACCCTGTTGGTTCCCAAGAGCCGCCACCGCCAAATAATATATTTCCTGCATGCGTCTGCCGCATGTACAGATTGTTGCCCGAGACAAACGGATCCATTCTTCGCGTATGAACAATTTCCGTTACCATAATGGGTGAACGTCTAGGCTGTATGGGTAAATGAACATCAAGCAAAGATCCTAGCTTCTCCGTCCAAGGTCCTGTGCATAGAACCACTTCGTCTGCATGAAAATCACCTTGATCGGTAGCCACGCTAGTCACTTTATCGTTTACAACTTTAAATCCGGTCACTTTGCAATGGTTGATAAGCTGACAACCTAATGACTTTAGCTTCTTCACCAAGCTGTTTATGGTAATAAACGGATATCCTTGCGCATCAGAGGAACTGGATAAACCGCCAAAGTTTTGCGGACTGAGATCAGGCAGCTTTTGCAAAGCTTGCTTTGGCTCTATCCATTGGGTCTCTAAACCGGCTCGCTGATAAAGCTCTTGTGCTTTTCCAAGCTTTTGGGCTTCGTATTCATTCATTGCTATCATAACATGGCCTGATCTTACAAATTGAGTTTCAATATCGAATCCGCTTAATTGCTCCCATAAATCAATAGAAATCTTGATCAATGGAATTTCGTGAAAATCACGTCCAAGTGCAAGGATGCCTCCTCCATTGCGACCGGAAGCTGCCGCGCCATAGGATTCCTGCTCAAGCAATGTCACTTGAAAGCCCTCCAAACTTAAATAAAACGCCGTTAACAGACCTATAATTCCGCCGCCAATTAACAGCACACTGCGATTGGTTCCACATTGTGATTTATCTGGAATGGAGAGCATCAATTGATGTAAGCCAGGAAATGTATCATTGATTTGATTGACTAATTCCAAATTAGGGTTTTCTGTGTCAATGCTTAATAACGACAACCGATCTTTGATGTTACCCATAGATATCTACCTCTAATAATTAGTATAAATCGTTTTCCATTCTGTCATCACATCAAAAGCTTGATACGATACTTCACGATGTCCGTTCCCTGAGTTTTTCATCCCGCCAAAGGCAAGGCCAATTTCAGCATTTGAGGTTCCATTGTTAATATAAACGAGTCCTGATTCTAAGTCCTTCACTGCACAGTTCGCGTAATGTAAGCTGTTGGTATAGATGGAACTGGACAAGCCATATTCCGTATCATTATTGATTTCAATAGCGTCTTCATAATTCTCTGCTGTTAGGATGGCAAGAACAGGTCCGAAAACTTCTTCTTTCGCAATGCGATGCTCTCTTTTTACATTAGTAATGACAGTAGGCGGATAATACCATCCAGTCCCCTCCATAACAGATCCACCCGTCAGAATGAGTCCGCCCTCTTGCAATGCAAGCGCAACATACTCCTCCACCGTTTTTAATTGCGATCCATTTGCCAAAGGACCCATATCCGTTCCTGATACAAGTCCATTGCCTACGATAAGCTTTTGGACAAGCGTAACAATTCGTTTTTCAAGCTCAGATTGAATGGAAGCCTCGACTATGACGCGACTGGCTGCAGTACAACGTTGCCCCGAAGTTGCAAAGGCAGACCGTACAATACCTGCTGCTGCAAGGTCAATATCTGCATCTTTAAGCACGATAACCGAGTTTTTCCCGCCTAGCTCTAAGGAGATTCGCTTTAAATGGCGTCCTGCGGTTTCTCCAAGCTTACGACCTACCTCCGTGGAACCGGTAAAAGCAATGACCTGCACATCAGGGTGCTCAGCCAGTATATGACCTACCGTACTCCCGGAGCCAAAAACAAGATTGATCACACCTGCCGGCAAGCCTGCTGCTTCGAATACTTCCATAAATAACTTCGCGCAAAAGGCTACATCTGAAGCTGGCTTCCAAACAAGGGTATTGCCTGATACGAGTGCAGCAAAAATTTTATAAGCAGCTAATGAGATTGGAAAATTCCACGGCGTAATGCAGGCTACGACTCCCACAGACTCTCGTATCGTCATTGCCATGCGATCAGGCGACCCGGAAGGCACCGTTTGACCAAACAAACGTCTGCCTTCACCCGCCATATATTTGCTAAATCCAATCACTACATCCACTTCACCCATGGATTCTGCCAGAACCTTACCCATTTCAACCGTCATCATATGAGCTAAATCCGCTTTTCGCGTCTGTAAAATCTCAGCGATTTTCCACAAATAATCCGCCCGCTGCGGTGCTGGAAGCTTTCGCCACGAACGGTATGCCGCTTTGGCTGCCTGCACAGCCGCTTGGACATCCTCTTGATTGGACTTGACACACGAACCTATAACCTCAAGAGTCGCAGGATTAACACTATTAAACATTTCCCTTTGCTCATTTAATATCCATACACCGTTAATAAAATTTCCAGCCAACATCGTATCTGTCCTCATTTTCAAACCTTCTTATTATTGTATTTAATGGATTAGCCGCAAAAATGTTTTTAGCCTTTCACTTGTCGGATGATTTAATATCACTTTCGGTTCACCTTGCTCCTCTATTACACCATTGTGCATAAAAATAACCCGGTCAGCCACTTCACGAGCAAATGACATTTCATGTGTCACAACAAGCATAGTCATGCCTTCACCGGCTAGCTGTTTAATCACCTGCAGAACTTCGCCAACTAATTCTGGATCAAGTGAGGATGTTGGTTCGTCGAACAACATAATATTCGGATTCATCGCCAGTGCCCTGGCAATAGCCACACGCTGTTGCTGACCACCAGAAAGCTTTTTCGGGTACACCTCTTGTTTGTCCAATAATCCAATTTTTCTCAAAAGTTCAAGCGCAATCTTCTTTGACTCATCTTTGCTTTTTTTGAGTACTTGAACAGGCGCCTCCATAATATTCTGGAGAACAGTCATATGCGGAAATAAGTTAAATTGCTGAAAAACCATGCCGACTTCCTTGCGTACTTGATGGATGTGTTTGATTGAATCATCCAAAATCGTTCCATCAATTGTAATCTTACCTGAAGTAATGGTTTCAAGTCTGTTGAGGCAGCGAAGCAGTGTGCTTTTTCCAGATCCGCTTGCACCGATTAGAGCAACGACTTCGCCTTTATCAACCGTAAGATCGATCCCTTTAAGCACATTTAATTCGCCGAAGTTTTTATGTAGATTTTCAATGCAAATGATAGGTTCCAGATTGTCCACCTCTTAATGATCGCTTTCTGAAAGTCGATACTCAATTTTATTTAAAATGAATGAAAAAATCGTCGTCAAGAACAAATACAATACGGAAGCAGTAATATAAAATTCAATAAATGCAAAATTGCTTGCCGCAAATCGTTGTGAGGTCATCATTAATTCTGAAACGGTAATTAAGGAAGCAAGTGACGAATCCTTCAACATCGATATCGTTTGGTTTCCGAGTGCTGGAATGCTTACGCGAAAAGCCTGAGGTAAAATGATTCTCCGCAGAATGGTGAAATAATTCATTCCCAAGGATTCAGCGGCCTCTGTTTGCCCCTTAGGGATGGAAAGAATTCCACCCCTGCAGATCTCGGCAATATAGGCGCCGGCATTAATACCTAAGCCAATTACAGCTGATTCGAAAGGACCAATATTGATACCAATCTGCGGTAACCCAAAGTAAATCAGCAGCAATTGCACAAGCATAGGCGTACCGCGAATGACCCAAATATAAAAGGATGCCACATATCTTAATACAGTAACGGACGAAATTTTCATCAGAGCAGCAATTAATCCTAAAATCATGCCAATTGCAATCGAAAGTAATGAAAGCTCTAAAGTAATGACCGTTGCTTGCAGCAAGTAGGGTATAAATTTAGTAACTAATGAAAAATCAAGCATACTGGCACCTTCTATCGAATGTCTTGACCAAACCATTTTGTACTAATTTGTTCGTAAGTGCCATCACTCATCATCGCTTTCAAATGTTTATTAAGTTCATCCTTAAGCGTTGTTTGATTTTTATTCAAGGTTATTCCTGCTTTCTCAGCAAGCAAGGGCTCGCCTAAAATCTTGACAGGATAATTTTTGGCCTTTACTAAGTTAGCTCCAACCGCTTTATCTGTTAAAATACCGTCCAAGCGGCCAGCAGCTAAGTCTTGAAAAGCCAGTTGGTCATTTTTGTAAGTCGTTAGCTTCGCACCCAGCTCATTGGCTCTCTTCTCAAAAGTCGTACCAATTGAAACGCCGATTCTTTTGTCTTTAATCAATTTAGGATCCGTTAACGTAGTGTCGTTAGGTACGAATAAGGATGAACCCGTAGTATAATAAGCATCCGAGAAATCAACCTTTTGCTTTCGTTCGTCCGTAATCGCCATACTCGACAAAATAACTTCATACTTTTTTGCTAACAATCCCGCGATAATGCTGTCCCAAGGCGTAACAATAAAATTAACCTTTATTCCCATACGTTTTGCTAATTCATTGGTAATATCCACATCAAAGCCTTCAAGCTCATTCTTGCTGTCAACACTATTAAAGGGTGGATAGGCGCCCTCAATACCAACATTAATTGCACCTGCGGATTTAATCTGACCTAAAGCATCCTTCGATCCTGACTTGCCACACGCTGCTGCTAAAGATGCGACAAGGATTAGTGCGATTGCTGTTATGAATATACGTTTCATAGATACCCTCCTTATTTTTTTGAAACAGTGTGAATGGCTTCTACTAAAATGGTTAATCCTTCGTCTAATACATGCTCATCAATATTTAAGGGAAGCATCAAACGGATGGTTTGGCCATGAACCCCGCAGCTAGTTACCAGCAAATGATGGTTTAGTGCTTCGTTCCGAATTTTTGATACCACTTGCGATCCAGGTTGGCCTTGATCATCTTGGAATTCAATGCCAATCATCAGGCCAAGCCCTCTGATTTTTGCAACTTGCGGAAGTGATCCGAGCTGGCCTTGAAGACGTTGAGTAATCTGCTGACCCAATCTATTCGAACGTTCTACCAGCTTCTCGCTTTCAATGACACGAATACTGGCAAGAGCTGCTGCACAGGAAACCGGATTCCCACCGAAAGTCGAGCCGTGTGTACCCGTTTGCCATTTATCATGAAGCTCTCGACGAGCGACAATGGCACCAAGCGGCATGCCAGACGATAAAGCTTTTGCCAAAACTAGAATGTCCGGCGTAATACCCGAATGTTCTGCTGCAAACATTTTTCCCGTACGTCCAAAACCAGTTTGGATTTCGTCGAATACCAAAAGGATTCCATGTTCGTCCGCTATCTTACGAAGCGCCTGTAAAAAAGAGGATGGTGCCGGAACATATCCGCCCTCACCCAGCACAGGTTCGATCACGATCGCAGCAACTTGTGATGGATCGACTTGAAGTGCAAACAACGTTTGTAATCGTTTCAAACAGTATTGAACCTCAGCTTCTTCAACTGGATATGGAGCATGATAAATACCTCCAACAAGCGGCTCATAATTCTTGCGGTATTTGGAGCTCGAAGCGGTTAAAGAAGTTGCACCCATTGTTCTACCGTGAAATGAGCCTTCAAAACCAATGATATTCGGTCTTTTGGTTGCAGCACGCGCAAGCTTTATCGCCGCTTCAATCGCTTCTGCTCCCGAGTTGCTGAAAAAAACAGTATCCAGGTTCCCTGGTGTAATTTCAGCCAGCTTTTGGGCAAGTCTTACGGTGCTTTCGAAATAACCATAGTTTAAACCAAGATGAATGAGTTGACTCGCTTGCTCTTGAATCGCTTTTACAACTTCCGGATGTGTATGACCAATTGCGTTAACCGCTACCCCTGAAACAAAATCGATGTATTCCACGCCTTCGGCTGTCCAAAATTTTGCTCCATGCGCCTTTGCCACGACTAAATTAGTTATCCGTGTCAAGACAGGTGATAAATGCTTAGCAGCTATTTCCTGCAATTGAACTGTATCAAGTTGTTCTTTCATCATTTTGTTTTTTCACCTCCCTTCCTAATGATTGTGATTTAATTTCTCTGTTCAAATACGGTCAAAGCTTGATCCAATATGCGGATCAAATCATCGATTTCGGCTGAACGGATGGTTAAAGGCGGTCCAATAAGCAGATGATCTCCGTGCAAACCATCTATCGTTCCTGAACCCGGGTAAAATACAGCTCCCAGCTCCATCGCAATAGCGTTTAATGCCTCCGAAGCGCCAACGGAAGGAGGAAAGAACTCGTCTGTATGGCGATCTTTCATCAATTCAAAGCCGATGAGAAGCCCGCGTCCGCGAATTTGCCCCATGTTGCGATGGCTTACTTGCAACTCTCTCAGCTTTTGGATTAAATAGCTGCCCTGCTGTTTACAATTGTCTAAAAGCTGGTGTTGCTTGTAATACTGGATAGCCGCTAAACCTGCCGCTGCAGCTACAGGGTGCCCGCTAAACGTATAGCCATGAATAAATCGCCCTTTTCCATGCTGCTTTAAGCTTGCAATCAATGAATCTGAAACGATCATCCCAGCAAGGGGTGCGTATCCCCCGGATACCCCTTTACCAAAGCAGAGGATATCCGGCTCTACCTCGAAATACTCGACCGCAAAGTGGGTGCCTGTTCTTCCGAAGCCTGTCATCACTTCATCCGCAATCAATACAATATCGTATTGATTGCATATTGCTCTGACCTGCTTTAAATAGGATTGCGGAGGGACAACTGCTCCTTGCTGGCTGCCTATTATGGGCTCACATATAATAGAAGAGATAAATTCAGCACCCGTTTCGATGATCAATCTTTCCAAATCACTTATGCAGTGAAGCTGAGCTTGTTTATTACAATGCTCCTCTGTCTTACCGTATGGACAGCGGTGGCAGTATGGGGAGTAAACATGCTCACTTTTCAGCAAATTCGGCGTATAGGGCTGACGCCTTTTCACATCGCCTCCGACAGAGAGCGAGCCCATCGTATTGCCGTGGAAGGATTGCCAGCGACCTATTGTTAAATATTTTTCCTTGTTGCCACGATCCCGATGATATTGACGCGCAAGCTTCATAGCACTTTCATTGGCTTCAGAACCGCCTGAAGTAAAATAGACGCAATTCATAGCTGGTGGTGCGATTGCACTTATTTCTTCAGCCAGATCATGCTGAACTTGGGTTTCGAAACGCAACGTATGAACGAAAGCCGCTTTTTTGGTCTGCTGTGCCATTGCATCAGCAATTTCAACCACGCCATGACCTAAATTTGCAGCGACAGCTCCAGAAGAAGCATCCAAATATCGTTTTCCTGAAGTGTCGTATAAATACACGCCTTCCCCATAATCGATTAGCGGATACGTTTTAGTGAAATCTCGGTGAAATACGCTATCATTATTTGTTATGAGTTCCATTTTTCCACCACCGCTGCTATACCTTGACCTCCAGCAATACATAACGTGGCAAGACCGTATTTTACATCTTGTTTTTGCATTTCATGCACTAGCGTTGTCATTATTCTTGCCCCCGAGCAACCTAATGGATGTCCTAATGCGATAGCCCCCCCGTTTACATTGACGCCCTCTCCAGATATTCCCCACTCTTTAAGTACAGCCAGGCTCTGCGCTGCAAAAGCTTCATTCAACTCGATTAAGTTCATATCCTTCAATTGCAATCCACAGGCTTGAAGTGCTTTTTTTGATGCAGGCACTGGCCCTAATCCCATTTCCATAGGTTGTATACCTGCAACGCTGATAGCGCGAATTGAAGCGAGCGGAGTAAGTTCTAACTCTCTAGCTCTTTTTTCGCTCATCAACAGCAGCATCGAAGCACCGTCATTCCGACCCGAGGAATTTCCGGCAGTCACCGTTCCACCTTTTTTGAAAACAGCCGACAGCTTTGCCAGTTGTTCCATTTCAGTAGCTCTCGGGAATTCATCAGCTCCAAACAAGCGAATATTCTTCTTGCCTTCCTTCGTTTCAATAGGCACAATTTCATCGTTGAATTTTCCTGTTTCTATTGCCTTCTTTGCTTTCAATTGGCTATAAAAAGCAAATTCATCCTGCTCTTCTCGTGTAATTCCATATTTCTCAGCCAAGAATTCAGCCGTCTCTCCCATTTGAAAAGATCCATATTTATCAGCAGGCTGTGAGCGCATTTGACTTTCCGTGTTGGAATCATAAAGAATCATGTTGCCCGGATTCATCCCAAAACGTTGACCGATTGAGTAATACGGAGCCTGTGACATATTCTCCACACCACCAGCTAGCACGACTTCGGCTTGACCCGAAAGGATAGCCATGAAGCCATTATAAACGGACTGCATACCGGAACCGCACTGTCGATGCACCGTGTAAGCTGTCACTTCCTCTGGAAATCCCGCAAGCAGAGAAGCCACTCTAGCAATATTGGGTGTATGCGCGCTTTGTTTCGTTTGACCCAAAATCACCTCATCTACAATATCTGGGCGAAACCCGGATAGCGATAAACTATTATTCATCACGGTTGCCGCCATCTCTTCAGGCAATATTTGGCTTAATGAACCGCCATATTTACCGATTGGTGTTCGCAAAGCATTTACAATAACTACCACAATTCACCTCTTATTTGAAACGCAGCTTCTGTCTTTTCATACAATTCTTCTAACGTTACAGAAGGTGCAGCTTCAATTAATAACAATCCTTCGTCAATGACTTCAAAAACGGCCAGTTCTGTCACAATCAAATCTACTTTCCTAAAAGATGTGAGCGGATACTGTGTTTTTTTCAAAAGCTTCGGTTGACCTTCCTTCGTACAATGGGTCGTAGCTACAATAACTTTCTTTGACCCTTCAATCAGATCCATAGCTCCACCCACACCAAGCACACTTTTTCCAGGAACAGCCCAATTGGCGATACGTCCCTTTTCGTCAATTTGCAATGCGCCTAAGATCGAGACATCAATATGTCCGCCACGAATCATAGCGAATGAGGAAGCGCTGTCAAAAAAAACGGCACCTGGCAAAACTGAAACCGGCTGCTTACCTGCATTAACCAGATTCGGGTCGATATCAGCTAATGCTGGAGCAGGCCCTACCCCTAAAATTCCATTTTCGGAATGAATAAAAACCGTGGTATCCTCCGGCAAAAAATCAATGACCATGGTTGGAATGCCAATGCCTAAATTAACAATATCGCCGTTACCTAGCTCCTTGGCAATACGGGAAGCAATAAGCTGCTTATCGTTCATTGGATGATTCTCCCGTCAGTGTAATGTAATCCACAAATAATTGCGGTGTAATGATTTCTTCTGGAGATAAATCGCCAACTTCCACAATTTCATCTACTTCCACAATGACTAAATCCGCTGCTGTTGCCATGATCGGATTGAAATTTCTAGCTGATTTATGATAAATCAGATTTCCTAGCTTATCTGCTTTATATGCTTTAATGAGAGCAACATCTGCACGAAGCGATGGCTGGAAGAGATACGTTTTATCGTTAATGACTTTGGTCTCCTTCCCTATTCCTAACTCTGTACCTAAACCAGCGGAAATATAGAAGCCCCCAATCCCAGCCCCTCCTGCCCGAATCGCTTCAGAAAGTGTCCCTTGAGGGATCAATTGAACCTCCATTTCATTAGCCTGATAAGCACTCACAACATCGGGGTTTGAAGTGAAATAGGAACCAATCGCTTTTCGCACCCGCTTTTCTAACACAAGCACACCTAAACCCTTACCCGGCTCTCCTAAGTTATTACTTATTATGGTGAGATCCTTGGTTGAAGAATTTACTAATTCTTCAACTAATCCCATGGGGCATCCGACTAATCCGAACCCGCCCACCATGATCTGACTCCCGTCATTTACCATCGCTATGGCCT
This sequence comes from Paenibacillaceae bacterium, assembly GCA_040904685.1. Taxonomy (GTDB): domain Bacteria; phylum Bacillota; class Bacilli; order Paenibacillales; family NBRC-103111; genus Paenibacillus_AC. The sequence continues at coordinate 139,877 of JBBDSZ010000022.1, forward strand.
TTTTCATCGTAATAATCTTTTCCATTGTACCCTCCTGAAAATAATAAAAACCTAGCATTTGCAATGTGGACAGAATAACAGCGTTACTCCAGCTTTACATTGCAATACTAGGTTTTAATGAGACCATAGAAAGGGGATACCTTTCCACTTCATCATAACCATTGCTTATTTTGTTTTTGTACAATCCCAATATCTTTGAACGGCTGATTGAAGGGCAACAATAATCGATTGCTGCGATGGAGCAAAATAATGCTCTTGAATTCTAAGGATAAGTGGATCTAAACCATCGGATAAATTGTATCCCACCATTAATCGCTTAAAATAATCTCGAGTGAGCTGCGCAATAAAAGTAAATTCCGCATTGACGATTTGGTTTGTTTCTAAATCTATTTCTAGAACGATACCTGCATGTTTATACACTTCGTACATGCTGGTTCCTTGTGGTGCTTTGGAATATCCCGTAACTAGAGCTGAGTTCAATTTCTCCATTTGCATGATTAACCTCAATTGAATAACATCATATTAAAAATACGTGTCATAACCTTCGCAAATCTTACTCATTCCCCCTTAAAGAATATATCATTTAAAATCAAAAATGTAAACGTTTTATTTATTAGAGGTTATGGCGCAAAGTGCATCTATTTTCGTATAGCATCTTCAACTTAGGTAGTATCGGAGGGAACATGCAGCATTCACTTTACTCCAAACGATCACGGGTTGATTTCAAAAAGGTTTCGTTATCATTAACGCAATAACTACTAAAAAGATGAAATTTTCGATACGCTCGTAAAAGAACAGCTTTTGGGAAAGTACATAGTATTCTGCTGGGATGCTTTCTCCTCTATGCTCTTTGAGCAGTTTCTTTATGGGTCTGGATCTCGGGGACAGTATGATTGGACCGAAAGCTAGAGCGACTAAAAACAGAGATAAGCTTGTCACATACCATCCTGCCGAGAACAGATACGTTTGTAATAAACCCATCCAAAGACCGGTGATAAGAAGTAATGTGCCGCCTACCATTACAAAAATATGCAATCGATTCCGGATGGAATATGAATGCTTCAGTTCTGTCATAGTTGTCGCCTTCGTTACGATATAAATCATCACAAACCCTGGTCCGAGACCTAGTATCGCAGAAAAAATATGAATAAATACGAGTATTCCGTAAAATGTCATAGATGTTACCTCCAAATTGTTAAATTACCTACTCCCTTATCTTACACTACTCTCCGTCCATGGCCTGGATCACCGTCGACGATTAGTGCATCTAGACACCACCTTATCATCAAACCTTTCCCCTCCTAAACCTGATCATATCCCAATTCCGTTGACTTACTATGGGAAGTATCTCTGATTATATCATCGTTACCTTACATGCTCCACCGGCCTATATTGCAGTTTCAGCTGTCAAAGCATTCATTTCCATTTATTATAGCGGTATATACTGAGGATAGAAAACCCTCCAGTGCCACTTTACATTCATATCCTCGTTATTAATAACGCATGAAGCTTATAGGAGGTGTTGGTCGACCTTCGTAAACCTTGTAATCTGACATTGGATCACCGCTAGAGGTATTTTAATGTAATCAGGGAATTTCCTGAACTTTACACGTAAAAACCTTAGCGAGGTCTGAGGAGGCGGAATTCATTAGAGTGTTCCTTATGGAATCTGTGTCCAAAGCATTTGTTCCTCTTGCAGTTGGAGTAACTGACTGTAATATCCTTTTGTATCAAGTAAAACCTGATGCTTGCCACGCTCGCATAGCTGTCCGTTTCGTAAGACAAGGATTTCATCCATTGCTTCTAAACCGATTAAACGATGAGTGATCCATAAGACAGCTCTTTCTTGAAGTGCTACTTGCGCACTTGCTAGGAAAGCTTTCTCTGTAAGCGAATCTAAGCCGGTAGTGGGTTCATCAAATAGCACAATCGGTGCTTGCCTTAACAAAGCGCGAGCCAAGGATAGGCGTTGGCGTTCTCCCCCAGACAAGCGAGTGCCCCATTCGCCAAGGATGGTCTCATAGCCTTCGGGGAGCTTAGCTATCCTTTCATGGAGCTGTGCGGTACGTGCCGCGGCTTCCAATTCTGCCATAGTCGCATCTGGCTTCCCTAATCGCAGATTTTCCGCTACCGTTGTATTGAAAAGATAAGTTTCCTGCGAAACGACTGCAAATTGCTCGCGGACCCAAGTCTCAGAAAGCTGACTAAGCTCGCTTCCAAATAATTGTACAGAGCCGGTATGATAAGGACGCAGCTTAAGCAGAACCTGCAGAATGGAGCTTTTACCCGCACCGCTTTCACCAACAACGGCTATATGTTTGCCTGGGGTTAAAGTAAAGTCAATGCCTCGCAGAACCTCATTTTCCTCATTGGTATACCGAAAGTGAAGATTCCGTACACTGAGCTCTTGGGAACCCGTTACTGCAAGCTGCTTTGATTTATCCTTGTGTTCAATGGAAAGAGAGCTATCAGCAAGCTGAAATAATCGATCCGCAGACGCTTTCGTTTGACTCCACTGTTGAAAAGCAAGCGGAAGCGGACTTACGGCTTCAAAAGAGGCTAAAATAACGAGAATAACTGTCGGGATCGCGATACCATTCAATTGATGGGTTTCCGTTAGTCCAATGGTTATGACAAGTGCTATCCACATCGACATATTCGTAATGAGCACCATCAACCCGCCAAAAACAGCTCCAAGTCGATGATGCTGGGTCTGCAATTGATTTAAGCGTTTTTGATTGACTTCCCACTTCGCAATAGCTTCTTCCATCCTGCCATACAATAGCAGCTCAGATATTCCAGCAATCAAATCCGTGCTTTCTGTGTAAAGCTTGGCGCGGACCTCAACGATTTCATTACCCGCACGTAGACTCATTCGATGATTCAGCCATGGCAGAATGACACCTCCAAGGATCATCATGCCTACTAGAAGAAGTCCAAGTGTTCGATCATAACTGGCAAGTATTGAATAACCCAATACGGCAGTCAACAGCGCAATTACAGGAGGTGCCAATACACGTAAATAGAAGTTTTGCATTTGCTCTACATCGCTGACAACCGAGCTTAGGATATCTCCACTGCGCTTACTTTCAAGCAATTGGGGTGCTTGAGGCTCCAAGTGAGCATACAACCAAACACGGATCCGTGCTAAAACTCGAAAGGTCAAATCATGGGATACCAACCGTTCCAAATAACGAAAAACAGCACGAGAAAGTCCAAAGAAGCGAACACCCACAATGGGAACCCAAAGGAGTAGAATCGTATCTGGTCTAAGGGCTGCAGAGGCGATCAAGTAACCGGATGTTCCCATTAGTCCAACGTTGGTACCTATGGCAAGAAAACCGAGTATTGCTGCTGTAAGTGCACGCCATTTGTAAGGAGCAAGAAAGGGAAGCATACGACGAAATATATTCATCCTACTCTGACCTCCTCTCTGTCCACGCCTACTGAAGATACAATACGCGCCTGATCATAGGCCTTGACCAATCTACTATATAATCCATCATTGCGTATTAGCTCATAATGTTTCCCTTGTTCGACTACGCTGCCATGTTCCATAACCAAAATTTTGTCTGCTCCCTGAACCATTTCGAGCCTATGGACAATCCGAATTGCCGTTTTATTCGCTAACAAAACATCCAAAGCTTGCTGAATCTCTTGTTCGGTTTCCACATCCAATTGTGCGGTTGGTTCATCCAATAAGAGTAAAGGTGCATTCGTAAGAAATGCTCTAGCAATGGATAGTCTTTGAATTTGACCTCCACTGAGTCGAATAGTTTCATTAATAGCAGTATCTATTCCCACTGGCAGAGCAGCTATAAATCGATCTGCCAACGCATGCTTGAAGGCTTGGTTAATCGCTTCCCTCGTAGCCTCTGGCTTCGCCATACGTAGATTTTCAAGAATAGTACCTTGAAATAAATGTGCACGCTGTGCAACCCAGCCTATTTGCGTTCTCCACCAAGTGGGTGAAAGCGCATTTAAATCAACGCCCTCGATGAGAATCCGCCCCTCCGTAGGTCGAATGAAACCCAGTAGAAGATCGAATACCGTGCTTTTTCCAGCCCCGGAAGGTCCTACTATCGCGATATTCTCACCCGAATGGATCACGAATGAAAGCTGCGATAATGCAGCTTCTGTTGCATGGGGATAAGTAAAACTAACCTGTTCAAACTCAATTCGATATCCGAATGATTGAATGGGTAGTGTGATAGCCTCTTCTCGTTCGACTAAGCCTTGCGGCTTGGTTTGGAGGATTTCAAAAATCCGTTTCGCTGCAGCCGTACCATTCTGACCCGCATGGAACTGGGAGCCTAACAAGCGAATAGGCAAATAAAACTCGGGTACTAGCAGTAAAATTAAAAAGGAACGATGGAAATCAAGCTCACCTGAGAGCAATCTTACCCCCAATAACACAGCTACTACAGCAGTACTTAATGTCGTTAACAATTCCATGACGAAGGCAGAGAGAAAAGCAATTCTCAGCGTTCCCATCGTAGTTTTTCGGTAATCATCGCTAATGCGTCGGATCACTTCCATTTGTGCCTTACTGCGATTAAAGATTTTCAATGTCGTCATGCCGCGCAATACATCTAGAAAATGGGCTCCAAGAATACCTAACGTTTTCCACTGATGCTCTGTCTTGGCTTTAGCCGTTACACCGATCAGAATCATAAATAAAATAATTAAGGGTGCCGTTACTGCCAATATGGCAAAGGTCATCCGATCTAACCCACCCACCACACCCATTACGGTAAGTGGGATTAAGGCAGACAAGGCAATTTGCGGTAAATAACGAGCGAGATAAATTTCTAAATGCTCGATGCCTTCGTAGATCGTCCCAACTAACTCTCCACTTCGCTCTCCTCTGGTATATTGCGGTCCAAGATCAGCGAGATGACGGATTAAACGCTTGCGTAGATCATTCTTGATACTAGAAGCCATTTGAGTTGCAGTCGCTTCACCCACAGTATGGATGAGTGCTCTAAGCCCAATCCAGAGCAGGAGCATAATGAATACTGGCTGGAGAAAAGCCCAGCCTTTGCCATGAAGAAACGCTTGCTCCGTGATCCGTGCCATATAGATGGCTTGAACAATAATGAGCACACCACCTACCAAACCAAGCCCAACACTCACCACCAATAGCTTCCTTGCCGACGCAACCTGTTGAAAGAGCTGCCTAATCATTTTAATAGTCCAAATGGTCGCTGTGTGTGACCCGTTTCCGGAATACCCAATAGCTCCAAATTTGATAAGCCAGCACAAATGGAATAACACTCACGGCAATAATCGTCATGACCTTCAAGGAATAATCGCTTGACGATGCGTTATAGATCGTCAAACTCCAGTCGGGATTCAACGAGCTTATCATCACTCTTGGGAACAAATCCATAAAAACAGTAATCGTAGAAAGTGCAATCGTTAACCCCGTCATAATAAATGCCCAGCCATCCCGCCTTGCTTTCAGGAAGAATTGTACCGAGAATAAAGCTATGCCCGCGAGAGTCGGCACGGCACCGGGAACTATCCCATTTCGTGTAAACATATCCGTCTCAATATAGCTGAGAATAACAAAGATAAACAGCAATATCGTCGTCCAAGCACCAATTCGGAGTGCGACAGCACGAGCTCGATCACGAATAACACCTTCAGTTTTAAGAGCTAGGAACAGCGCACCATGCAGCATGAATAAAAGCACAATGCTTACACCTGCAGTAACGGAATAGAGGCTGATTAAGTCCCAGAACGTGCCGACATAGTTCATATTACCGTCGATCGGCACACCTCGCATTAAATTTGCTAAAGCAACACCCCAGAGCAACGGCGGCAATAGACTGCCAAAGAATATGACCCAATCCCAGGTTTTGCGCCATTTCGGGTTTTGAAGCTTACTGCGAAACTCAAATGCGACACCTCGTCCGATAAGCGCGACCAGCATTAGAAAAAGCGCCATATAAAATCCGCTGAATAACGTAGCATACCAGTTAGGAAAAGCCGCGAACATTGCTCCGCCTGCTGTAAGAAGCCACACTTCGTTGCCATCCCAAAATGGACCAATCGTATTGATAATCACACGTCGATCTATATCACTCTTCCCCAAGAATGGAGTCAGAATTCCCACACCAAAATCAAAGCCTTCCAGAAAAAAGAACCCAATAAACAATACCGTAATTAGAATAAACCAAATCGTAGGTAGCATATTATGATCTCGCCTCGCTTTCTATATTTTTCTCAAATCCCTTTATAACATTTGCACAGGATGGGTTTCTATTGATGTCAAAGCTGCTTCCTCATCCGATCCTTTTTTAATAACTTGGACAAACAAGTAGACCAGCATTATGGCAATAATCCCATACAATACGCTAAAGCCAATTAATGTAGTTAAAACCATGCCTGTCGATACCGTTGGTGAAACGCCATCCTTTGTCGCATGAAGACCAAACACAGTCCATGGCTGACGACCGACCTCGGTCATAATCCAGCCTGCGGAATTCGCAATAAACGGCAATGCCATGGCGGGTATCATCCATCTCAAATAATGCTTCTTCGCTTCAACTTGGTTGCGCATCACGGCAAACGTGCCATAGATCCCCAATAGAATCATCAAGGTTCCAGCATATATCATAATCCGAAAGCTCCAAAACACGGTTTTGACCGGCGGAATATAATTATTTGGACCATATTTAGCCGTATACTCCGCTTGCAGATGATTCATCCCCGGGACACTACCGTGAAATTGATTATAGGCTAACAAGCTTAATAAGCCTGGAATCTCGAATTGAAAGCTATTCTTGTGACCCTCTACATCAATGCCGGCAATAACCCTCCATCCTGCTGGATCTGGGCTCGTATCCCACAATGCCTCGGAAGCCGCCATCTTCATCGGCTGAGCGGTCATTAAATGCTGGGCTTGACTATGTCCCACAATTGCAACCAGAATACTGGATACCATGAGTACAATAACGCTAATAGAGAATGAAGGCTTGAAAATGTTGACCTGCTGCTTACGTAACAGCTTATAGGCGCTAACCCCTGCTACAAAAAAAGCTCCTGTTGCCAAAGCACCAAACCAAACATGCGGAAACTCCAGCCATAGCTGCTTATTGGTGATCAAAGCCCAAATACTAGTCATTTCCGCACGACCATTTCGGATTACATAACCCGTTGGCTCCTGCATGAAAGAATTAGCTGTCAAGATCCAGAAGGCGGAGAGCGTAGTCCCCAAAGCAACAAGCCAAATACAGGCTAAATGTATCTTTTTGGACAGCCTGTCCCAGCCAAATATCCACAATCCAATAAAAGTCGATTCCATGAAGAAGGAGACCAAAGCTTCAACAGCCAAAGGAGCTCCGAATACATCCCCTACATACCGCGAGTAATCTGACCAATTCATCCCAAACTGAAATTCCTGCATAATACCTGTCACTACACCAACAACAAAATTCAGCAAAAATAGCTTGCCCCAGAATTTAGCCATTTTTTTGTACGTCTCGTCCTTCTTCACCACATACAAGGTTTGCATAAAAGCAATCAGAAACACCAAACCAATCGACAAAGGCACAAACAAAAAATGATAAACCGTTGTCACCCCAAACTGTAAACGCGCTAGATCTAAATTATCCAACTTTATCTGCTCCTTTCACTTTCCCATTTTGAATCATAGTTAGATTATAGGTATCTTTATCTATGTATTGCTGTGAGATAAATCACTTTCAGTCGTCGATACCTAAGACAAAGCCGTGACTTTCAACAACGCTTGGGCTTTTATTTTAACAATAATTTACCGAGTTTTTCAAAACAGTATTACTTCCTCCCTCGAACAAAGGACACCGTTACAATAAAATGCCCATGCTGGGTATCGATTCTTGGACCATCTGGACTCATCATCTGTATCGCTTCATAACTGAAGTTTAAATTGGTCAACCATCTAAATAATTTGTCCTCTGAGTCACACTTGAAGCATATAGTTAATATAACAGTCATCACCATCTTATGAGAAGGTAAGTGATAACGTATGATGTGGATCATTGATTTGGTCATGGGATTTGCCTTTGGTTACCTCTGTGCTTTTTTAAAGTATCACAAACGGGAACTGGATATCATTCTTAATGACAAAGATGAAGGAGATTAACGTGA
>JBBDSZ010000023.1:0-42053 GCA_040904685.1 Paenibacillaceae bacterium
TAAAATTTACATAGTCGTAGAAATACACTTGCTTTCCCGCTTCATTCGGCTTCTTATAATATACTTCCCACACTAGCTTCTCTTTAAGCTTTCCAGGTAAAATGCGCAACAACTCCGCTGTCGGTTCTTTTTGAGCAAATTGTGTACGCAGGTCCTTTTCCTTCAGGCCATCTGCGACATATTCCGTATGAATGTCACTGTCGCCGATCCAAACAATCAATTCCTGTCCGATGGCATCTTTACCATAAACAATTTTATAGGTTTGCGAACTGATGAAAGTTTCCACCTTAGTCGCTTCAGTCATAATGGTTTTCTGGTACGCTGTATCAACAGCTTGGCGCTCTTGGGTCCAAGCACCTGCTTGAATGATGCGGAAAAATTGCGACAGTCCAAAAAGCAACAGTGTAAATAGGACAATGAATCCGATTAGAACTATCTTCTTTGATGGCATTTTTGGAGCCTCCTTGAATAAACAGTCTTTTAATTAGCAGTCAATCGTTCAAAACAAAGCTCAAATTCATGTTTGATTTTCTCTTCATCTAAAGTGGTGCATTGCCCAGCGCGAACCAAGCTTTTCCCATCCACCCAGACATCCGTTACGTCTTTTGCTGAAGCGGAATAAATCAAATGAGAAATGAAATTGGAACGTGGTAAAAAATGCGCTTGATCAATATCAATAGCGATAAAATCTGCTTTATAACCTACTTGCAAGCTTCCCACTTTATTTAACCAAATGGAATTTGCTCCATCGATTGTCCCCATCTTAAGAGCCGTCGCCGCGGGAATAGCAGTTGGGTCTCCCGATATCCCTTTATGAAGCAATGCAGCTAAACGCATCTCTTCGAACATATCCAGATTGTTATTACTTGCTGCACTATCTGTGCCAAGCGATACCAACACGCCTGCCTTTCGCAAATCAACAACACGGGCAATACCGCTTGCCAGCTTCAAATTGCTTCCCGGATTATGCGAAACACGCACATCATACCGTGCCAACACTTCAATTTCCTCATCTGTTAAATGAACAGCATGCGCTAATAGGCTTGGACGGTTAAAAAAGCCCAGTTTCGCTAAATGTGCAACAGGACGTTGTCCATATTGCTCCATGTTTTCGGCCACTTCTCTTGCTGTTTCTGACATATGCGTATGTAATGGAACATTTAATTCGTGGGATGCTTCTACAAAGCGTGTAATATAATCAGGCGGACATGTATAAGGTGCATGCGGAGCCAACATCGTTGTAATTCGACCTTCCGCTTTACCTTGCCAATCCTTAACAAATTGCTTAGCTTCATTAAGTTTTGTCGTTTGTTCTTCAGGTGAACAAAAACCAATAACCCCACGTGTTAAACAGCCTCTGATGCCTGCTAGCTCGACAGCTTGAGCGACCTCATTCATTTGATCGTACATATCAACAAAGCAGGTTGTACCGCCTTTAACCATCTCTACAATCGATAGAAGCGTACCGTAATGCACATCGTGTGCTGTAAACTTCCCTTCCATCGGCCACATCTTTTCCTGAAGCCAAACTTGCAGTGCAAGATCATCGCCATAACCACGTAATAATGACATCGCCGCATGACCGTGAGTATTTACTAATCCAGGCATATATAAACGATGCTTGCCGTCAATTATCTCATCGAAGGTTTCAAGCGGTGCAGGTAATTCTTCGCCAATTGCAGTAATTGTATTCCCTTCAAAGCTCATATAGCCATGTATGATAGGCTTCACTTCATCTATTGTAACAAAAATTCCATTTTTAATAATTGTACGTGACATTAGGTTATCATTCCTTTTCAAGGGTTTCATCTCTTCACAGCGTACAACTTCAACTTGATAAAATCAATCTTCATTCAAGAAAAAGTGTGAGAGAATATTGCTTTTCACCTGTGAGTTATGCTATTTTTAAATTTATGCGTGGGTAAACGGCTATGCTGCCCTTTAAGGACGTGCACGTTTGCCTAGAAATATCAGAATAGAGTATTCATTTTATACTTTTTGATATTTTAATGAAGTAACGGGAGGCAATTATGATGACAACAGCTAAAAAAGGCAAAGCAGATTTTTTCGTTTTATTGATTGAAGCAGCAGAAAATACCTTAAAGGCAGCACACATATTTCGTGAAGCCATGTTAGGTGATAAACCGCCTGCAGAATATTTCCCCATACTCAAAGCATTAGAGGATAATGGCGATTCCATTACCCATTCGATCTATAAAGGCTTGAATCAGGTTTTCATAACTCCGATTGATCGAGAAGATATCCTTGATCTAGCGATGAAGCTAGATGACGTCATTGATGGCATTGAAGCCACGATTGCCCGCTTTGACTATCTGTATATTCAGAAGACTGACCAATATATGAAAGAATTCTCTGCAGTCATCGTCTCTAGCTGCCAGCATATCCTAGACGCTTTCAAGCTGCTGTCCAAAAAGAAATATATGCAAATTTCGGCACATACCGTGATGATTAATAAACTGGAAAATGACGGCGACAGGCTGATGCGCGAAGGCATTCGTGAAATTTTCATCCATCAAAGTGATCCATACCACGATTTTAAACTCAAAGAACTGTATGAACGCTTAGAAGAAACTACAGATGCTTGCGAAGATGTAGCGAATATTCTCGAAAGCATCGTCATGCGTTACGCTTAGTCCAAATAATAGGCCAAGCTTTGCAGCTCTGTTGTAAAATCCGCGTGGTGGATCCGAATTTCATTGGGAACCCTGAGAATTGCTGGCGCAAAATTCAAAATAGCTTCAATCCCAGCATAAATAAATTCATTGGCAACAAATTGCGCTTCTGCCGCCGGCACTGTAATAATACCAATACGAATATTCATCGCTTTAATTGTATGGTTCAATTCACTCATTGGCTGTACGGTTAAATTAATGATTTTATCGCCAACCTTGCTCTCCATCGCATCGAATACAGCCACAATTTTCATATTATCCTTCAGAAAAGCATTGTAATTGCTAAGTGCTCTTCCCAAGTTGCCCGCACCTACTAACGCTACCTGTATGGATTGATCCAGCTTAAGAATTTGGCGGATTTTTTCAATTAAATAATTGACATCGTAGCCAATCCCCTTTTTCCCGAACTCACCGAAATAAGCCAAATCCTTGCGAATTTGTGCTGGATTTAAATCCAGCTTCTGCCCCAGCTCATTGGAAGATACCGTTTGGACATTCTGTATATGAAGCACATTCAAGTAACGCAAATAAATGGGAAGTCGGCGTACAACGGCTTCAGATATTTTCGGTTTTTTCATTCCCCATCCTCCTTCATCCAATCTTTAATTCTCGGAACAAGCTGATTGGTATTCATATGCTCAATCTTCGGCCCAGGAAGAGAATACAGAAAATATTTGCCATATTGGGTATCAATCACCCGCGTATCGTAAATAATAACAATTCCTTTATCCTGCGCTGTTCGAACCAGTCTGCCAAAGCCCTGTTTAAACCGGATCACAGCCTGTGGAACAGAAAACTTCATAAAGGGATTTTGTTTATTTCTGATTAAGTTCTCACTTTTTGCTTCCACTATGGGATGAGTTGGCGGCTGAAAGGGTAAACGGACGATTGCCAAACAGCTTAACGCTTTTCCTGGAATATCTACACCTTCCCAAAAGCTGCTAGTACCCAAGAGCACCGAAGAAACGCTATCTTGAAACATGCGTGTGAGCTTGCTGCGATTCCCACTATCCACACCTTGTCCTAACACTTGAATCCCTTGCTGCTGCAGCGGCTCTTTTAGTCCTTGATGAACCAGCTTAAGCATGCGATGTGATGTGAATAATACGAGCATACGTCCTTTTGTTTCGATCGCCACTTCCTTTAAGGATTGAATTAAGCTTTCGATGAAAAAGATTTCACCGCCAGTTCCTTTGACTCCCGGAAAATCACGTGGAATACACACCAAGGCTTGCTTGCGGTAATTAAAAGGAGAAGGTAACAAAACCGTGCGGAATTTATCCGAATTTCCATCTGCATCCAACCCAAGCTGTTCGCAGGTATAATGAAATTTTTTATCAACGGATAAAGTGGCAGAGGTCATGATTACGCTATCCTTCACTTCAAAGAAATGTTGCTTCAGCATGGGACTTACATCCATCGGTACACAAATAAGCTGCAAGGATTTGGCTTTAAAATAGCTGCTTGCTTCCATCCAATACACATAATCCTGATCGGTGCGTTTCATAAAAAAGCGCAAGCCGTCACGATGGCGATACAAATCTTTAACTGTTCCGCTGATATCTGTAATCGCACTCTGGACATCAAACTCATCGGAATCCTTCAATGCTTGCAGCATTTTATCGATTTGTCGTAATGCATTACTTAAAACTATATAAATATTCTCTTCAATCGTCAATAATTGATCCCACTGCAAAGGCAAATATTCGGATTTTATCCTTAAAACAAGTTGACCTATCTCACTAGACCCATCGTGTCTACCCGTTAATAAATCGTATAATAACCCTACTAATTCATCCCAATTTTCTTTCACAGAAAGAACAAGTAAATAAAGTTCGTCAATAATTCGGCACCATTCCGCTGCCTTCTCTGCTAAATCACCTTCTACTCTTGCAAGCTTGTGCCGAAGCATGGGCAATTGTCCACTCTTGCTATCCTTGTAAAGCCACAGAAGCGAATTAAGAAATTGCATATAATGTACTTCAATACCCAGATGCTTGCTAGCTACTTCCTCAAAATGATGCGCCTCATCGATAACTAAATGTTTATAAGCAGGCAACAAACGATTTTCAGCTTTAATATCTGTGAACAACAGGGAGTGATTCGTAATCACAATATCGGCAATATTGGCTTCATGCCTAGCTCGGTGGTAGAAGCATTTCTTAAACCATGGACAAGCCCGATTTAAGCAAGAGTCTGTATCGCTAGCTACAGTTTGCCAAAATTCATGACCTCGACCTGCAAAATGGATCTCCTCTTCATCGCCATGCTGCGTTTCGCTTAACCAAACGACCATTTGGGCGGCAGTCATTCGCTCCTCTTTGGCAGCTTCATAATCCACGTAGGTTATCTTGTGCTCGAATTTACGCAAGCATAGATAATGGCTGCGTCCTTTAAGCACAGCTGCCCGAAAGGGTACAGGAAAAATATCATGAAGCAGTGGAATATCTCGTTGTCTCAGTTGTTCTTGTAAATTAATCGTATGCGTACTCACAATGACCTTTTCGCCATGTGGAATCCCATAGTATAAAGAAGGCACCAAATATCCCAGCGATTTCCCTGTTCCCGTTCCCGCTTCGATCATCAGATGGCGATCCTCGGATAAAGACATGGCAACTTCAGATACCATCGTTTCTTGAGCTTCACGATCCTCATAAACGGCAAATTTTTGCTGAAGCTCCTGTTTGAAATCACCATAAAATTGCTCGAATGGCACCTCTAGCTTCGTTTTTACCTCTTCCTCCGTTCGTATCTCTTCTTCATCGCCCCAATCGTCTACATGAAGGGCAAATTGGCGATAGTAACGGTGGTTATCGAGGTCAATAGCAACCTCAAGCTCTTTTTGCTCCCTCATCCACTGTAAAAACAATGAAAAATCCGTAATATCCTCAGCAAAAATTTGCGCCAGTCGTTGAATGGTAATCAATGGAAGCTGATTAAAGCGCAGCAAACATTTCAACCAGATTTCTGCAGTAGCATCTGCATCTGAGTCTGCTTGATGAGGTCTTTCATGTGAGATACCCAATGTTTGGCTCACCATGCTTAATTGAAGGCTTGGCAATGCTGGAAATACAATTCGCAGTAAATCCATCGTATCCAGGACCTGACCAACAAAAGGTGAATAACCGCAATAGTCCAACGCTCGCTGCAAAAAAGCCAAATCAAATGAAATCTGATGGCCTACAAGCACACATTCTGTCAGTCGTTTCTGCAGCTCTACCATAACGTCTTCTAATTCCGGCGCATCTCTTACCATTTCATCATCTATACCTGTCAATCCAGTAATGAAATCAGGTATACCCACAACTGGCTTCACCAGTGAAGTATACCTCTCGATGATGTTGAATTGATCTATAATCACTAAACCAACCTGAATAATTTCATCCGTAGGCTGACTTCCTGTCGTTTCAAAGTCAAGAACGGCAAATTTCATTGCGCGTACCCTTTCCCTTCCTCATTCACTTACTTAAAATTTAGAATATAGTCGAGTGGGGTTCTTCATCCACCGTTTGAATCACTTTATTATGGGTATCCATAATGGCAACCTTGGGCTTGTAGCTTTTTGCTTCTTCATTGGTCATCAGACCGTAAGAAATGACAATAATGGTATCCCCTATGTGCACCATCCGAGCAGCTGCCCCGTTTAAACAAAACACACCTGAGCCACGAGGTCCTGGAATAATGTAGGTTTCTAACCGTGCTCCATTGTTGTTATTCACGATTTGAACCTTCTCATTTGCATACATATCCACTAAATCAAGAATGTCTTCATCAATGGTAATACTACCCACATAATTTAAGTTGGCTTCCGTTACAATAGCACGATGTATCTTCGATTTCATCATCGTTCTTAACATATCATTCACTCCTTTCTACATTTACCTCAATTAAGGTGTTATCAATCAAGCGAGTACGGCCAAATTTGACAGCTAAAGCAACGATTAAACGTTCAGCTTTTTTCACATCATCTATATGGACGATTTCTTTTAAGGATGGATAAGACAATACTTTTGCATAATCCATTTGAGCTAAAGGCGCAGTCTGAATATAGGCTTTAATTTTATGCTCTAGCAAGGCGATTTCTCCGCTTTCCTCCAGCCACCCGTTGATCTTCTGCAGCGCTTGAGAAAGCACTAACGCTTGTTTGCGTTCCTCTGTGCTTAAGTATACATTCCGCGAGCTCATCGCCAGCCCATCCTCTTCACGTACAGTGGGGCAAGGCACAACAATGACTCGCATGTTTAGATCATTAATCATTTGCGTGACGATAACTACTTGCTGCGCATCCTTCATCCCAAAGTAAACCCGATTCGGTTCAACAATGTGCAGAAGCTTGGCAACAACGGTTGCAACACCGTCAAAATGACCCGGTCTTGAAGCTCCACACAATGAATCCGTCAGCTCATCAACTTGAATCATCGTTTGAATTGGCTCCGGATACATTTCTGCCGTTTCCGGCATAAAAACATAATCCACACCTGCTTGTCTAGCGATGGCTAAATCACGTTCCGGATCACGTGGATACTGTTCAAAATCTTCATTGGGACCAAATTGTAGAGGATTCACAAAAATACTGAGCACAACAATATCACATTCATGACGCGCTTGCTCCAATAAGCTGGCATGTCCTGCATGCAAGAAACCCATAGTAGGAACAAAGCCTACTAAGCGACTGGTGTTTAATGGATGATTATGAAGAAGATGATGCTTCTTTCCATCCAACTTTAAGCGCAGTTCTTCAACATTCTGGAAAACTTCCATATTATGCCTTCCAATCTTCACTGTGAAACACATGCTCTTTTTGGGGGAATTGCCGAGCTTTTACATCTTGGACATAAGAGGAAATCCCTTTACGAATTTCGTTGCCAATATTCGCATAAGTTTTCACCATTTTTTTAGGCTGCGATTCGGCACCATATTGCAATAAATCATGGAACACCAGCACTTGGCCATCACAGCTTGCGCTTGCGCCAATTCCGATTGTCGGAATGGATACTTGCTCTGTTATATAAGCTGCTAACGATTCGGATACGAGTTCAAGCACAACCGCATACGCGCCGGCTTGCTCTAATGCCTTTGCATCATCAATGAGTTTTTGGGCTTGTGCCGAATTCTTGCCTTGAACCAGATATCCACCGATTTGGTGAACCGATTGCGGGGTTAGCCCCAAATGTCCCATGACAGGAACACCCGCTTGCACACACGCTGTTACGGTAGCCGCAATTTCCAAACCACCTTCCATTTTGACTGATTGGGCAAGACCTTCCCGCATCAATCGCCCGACGTTTGCAAGCGTGCTGTCGATACTGCCATGGTAAGTCATAAAGGGCATATCGGCTACAACAAAACAGCCTTTCGCTGCTCTTGTTACTGCACGTGTGTGATAAATCATATCCTCTAAAGTCACAGGAACAGTTGTCTCATACCCTAATACAACATTCCCTAATGAATCCCCCACGAGGATCACATCAATACCAGCTTCTTGAGCTAACAAAGCCGATGGATAATCATAGGCAGTGATCATCGCGATCGGGATACCGTCTTGCTTCATCTTTTTTAATTTCAATGTTGTTAACGGTTTGCGCTTGTTCATCTTAACATCTCTCCTTACAAATCAAAAAACCTTTTAGCCAAAACTAAAAAGGTTCATTTATACAAGTAAACTGTATTTATGATCCTTCTGTCTCGGTTCGAGCGAATCTGAGCAGAATCCAACATATACATCTGTATTCTATTGTAGTATTCCCGCTTGCCATGAGTGCGATTCGTTCTCGGATATCGCCCTTACTCTGCATTATACCAAAGTATGCGCTAAACTAAAAGCTCAATATCTCCGGAATATAATTTTATTTTTTCTCCATCTGGTAGTGTTACCCACAGTGCCCCCATCTCGTCAATTGCATGGGCAACCCCTTCGATCCAGCCCTTAGCGGTATGAATCCGGATTGGTTTATGTAAAGAAACCGTTAAAGCCTCCCATAAGATGCGAATGGGTGCAAATCCTTCTAGGGTATAAATCTCATAGAGTGTTTCAAGCTGCAGTAGAAAATCGCAAATCAATTGCTCACGATCGACCCTCTGTCCCTTCTCGATGTATAAAGAGGTTGCTTTGTCACGCAATTCTTCTGGATAATCCTCTGGCGATAAATTTACACTAATGCCTATCCCAGCAATCACATAATTTAAACGCTCATCTTCCGCACTGGATTCCAATAAAATACCGCTGATCTTCTTACCGTTAATCAGTAAGTCGTTCGGCCATTTAATGCCAACTTGTTGAGGTATATGCGCTTGAATGGCTCGACATAAAGCTACCGCAGCTAACAGCGTTAATTGAGGAGTGAATTGCATGGAGATCGCCGGCTTTAATACCACACTCATCCAAATCCCTTTGCCTTTTGGCGAAAACCAATTTCGCCCCATTCTGCCTCGCCCTGCATTTTGCTGCTCAGCCAAAACAAGCGTTCCTTCCACTGCACCTTGACGAACTAAGCCATGTGCAATATTCTGTGTGGAATCCACTTCGTCAAAAATTCGCAGCACTTGCCCTAATACCTTCGTTTGCAGGCCTTGCATCAGCTTAACTGCATCTAAGACTACTGGCTTTTCAAGCAACTTGTAGCCCTTGCGCGGCAGAGCATCGAACACATAGCCATGCTTACGCAATGTCTCAATATGCTTCCACACAGCCGTTCGACTGCATTGCAGCTGACGACTTAATTCCTCACCCGATATATATTGATCTTCATGATCCAGAAAATATTGCAAGATATGCTCATTCACGGCTTTTCAACTCTTTGCGATAGATTTCAGCTCTTTGCAGCAAGTGGCTTTTTTGATTGCGTACATTGCCAAATGCAGCATCGAGAAGCAGTCGATGTAGAACTTCACTGACCCATGGACCCGCAGGTATTGTGAAATGCTCCAGTAGGTCACTACCGACAATATCCAACTCCGTAAGTGTTTCAACGGGCATTTCGGAAATCCATTCATTCCCTTGGTTAATGAAAGTCATGAAAACACTTTGTTTTAAATCTATAGTTTCTTGCGCGGGCAACTCAGAAAACTCAATTTGCTTGATTTTCAACCAACCCAACAAAGCTTCCTTGCCAAATTGAACGGCAGCACGCTTCCAAATCAGCCCAGGGCGGTCAACAGATAATCGTGCAACTGCTAGTGAAACAGGCTCTTTTTTTTCTGGTGTATGTTGCTCTTGAATCGCAATCTCAATTTGCTCCTGTAGCCACATTTCTAATTTAATTATCGGCATAATAGTTTTGATTTGCTTACTAGAGAAGGTTAATCTCTTCATGGCACGACTTGCTTTCTCAGCGGAAACCCGCATACTGTGAAAAAGCAAAGCCCAGCGTAATAAAGGTTCCGCTAGTGTTGCCAACTTACCTAAATAAGCAGGTAAATCCTTGGCTTGCCATTTCGTTAGTGGAAGCTGCAGCTCCAGCTTCAGATGCTGCAGAAGCTTAGACTCCATAAGCAGCTCTAGCGCAAGATATGGATGCGCACCTGCTAGCATTTTTTCAAGTTCTACGCGTACACGTTCCATTGCAATAAAGTGAAGCAATTGCACATTATGCAATAAGGCATCCCACGTTGCTTGCTCAATCTGAAAGCTATAATTCGCAGCAAAACGAACGCAGCGAAGCATGCGCAGGGCATCCTCTTGAAAACGATCACCTGGATTTCCTACACAGCGGATAATCCCCAGTTGAAGATCCTTTTGCCCCTCAAAGGGATCTATAATAGCACCCTTGGTATCCATTGCCAAAGCATTGATGGTGAAATCCCTACGCTGTAAATCCTCTTGCAAGTCAGAAACAAACTCCACTTGCTCTGGACGCCTGTGCTCATCATAGCCAGATTCCTTGCGGTAGGTCGTGACTTCAAAGGGAAAACCGCCTAGCATCACAGTCACTGTACCATGCTTTAATCCCGTTGGAATCGTATGCGGGAAAAGCTCCATAACCTGCTCCGGCAACGCATTGGTCGCGATGTCGTAGTCTTGAACCGGCTTATGCATCACACGATCTCGAACACAGCCGCCAACCAGATATGCTTCAAATTGATTTGCCAATAGTTTGTCCAATAGCCGGTTCGCTGATTGTTCCATAAGGATCCCCATCCGATTTAACCTAAACAGCTTAAACAACTTAATTTTTGTTTATCCCTATCCACGTGCGGAGCTTCTTTTCCAAGCACGCGATAATAAATTTGTTCATACTGATCTGTAATTACATTATCACAAAAATAAACCTGCGCTCTGAACAAGCAAGCTTTTGAAATCTGCTCATATAATACTTGATCCCGTAAAAGCTTCAATACATCTTCAGCCATACGCTCGGTATTGCCGACTTCCTCCAAAAATCCTGTTTCACCATGAATGATTAATTCAGGAATACCGCCCGTATTCGAACCCACGGTTGGTACGCCGCATGCCATTGCTTCCAGCGCAACAAGACCAAAGCTTTCCTTCTCGGATGGTAATATCATGACATCGGCTAAGGATATGATCTGGGCAATATCATCCTGCTTCCCACAGAAAATTACGCGATCGATCAGCCCTAATTCTTTTACGCGAGACATCACTTTGGACAATTCAGGCCCTTCACCCACAAACAATAATCGGGTTGGTATATGTCGATTCACTTTATCAAGAATCTCAACAACATCCATCACTCTTTTTACAGGACGAAAGTTTGAAATATGGATCAACAGCTTTTCACCTGGTCGAACAAAATCTGCTTTTAATGCTTCTACATCTCGTGGGTAATAAACCCGCTTGTCCACAAAGTTATAAGTTAAATCAATGGGCTTATCAATGCATAAGGTATTGCGAGTCTCTTGAATTAAATCTTTAGAAACGGCAGTAACTGCATCGCTTTCATTGATGGCATAACGGATCAAGTCACTTAAAGACTCGTCCTGAGCTAAGACGGTAATATCCGTTCCGTGCAAAGTCGTAACCACCTTCAGATGATCCCCAACCATTTGTTTGGCCAATAATGCACATACTGCATGTGGAATCGCATAATGGACATGCAATAAATCCAACTCTTCGTTTTTAGCAACCTGAGCTAGCTTACTCGCCAAAGATAAATCATAAGGGGGGTATTTAAAGACATAATAGTCATTAACTTCGACTTCATGATAGAAAATATTCTTATCAAATTTTCCTAACCGAAAGGGCATGCTATGTGTAATAAAGTGAACCTCATGTCCCTTTTCGGCGAGAAGCTTACCTAGCTCAGTAGCAACAACACCTGAACCTCCGAGTGTGGGATAGCATGTAATCCCAATCTTTAATTTATCGCTCATGTAGAACCTCCTGAAGAACTGCTTCCATTTCGTTTAGAATAGATTTACGGGATAAGGCAATTTAGACACGAAACCTTCTGCGAAACGGATTTGGCGTTTTTGTCCCAATAACCGATCACGTGCTTCAAGAGCTTGAAGAAAGCCTTGATTAATCGGAGTCTGTACATAATCTTCTTCAGTGGATACTGATAAAAACTGCGTTTTATAAGCTCGCAATGCAGCCAATTTATGTAAGTAAGCATCGGAAACATCCACCATTATATCTGTATCATATACATCATTGATAAAATAAAAATATAATTGCTCCACCGTGTTTGCTTCGGAATCGGGTAAATATTTACGTAGTTTGGCATTAAACACGGCTTGTTGAACCAAATGACTGCAGATGATATGATCCGGGTGTCGATCCTCCCAATATGGAGCAAATACAAGTCTAGGTTTATATTTACGTATCTCTAGCACAATTGCTTCGATTTGCTCTTGGCAAACAAACAGACCGCGATCCGGCAACCCCAAATTAGTTCGTATCGTTAATCCTAAAATCTCTCCAGCAGCATCCGCTTCCACTTTACGCGATTCCTTCGTCCCATTGGATGACATTTCAGCATAGGTTAAGTCACAAATCCCTATACGATAGCCTGCCTTTGCGTGCTTGTATATCGTACCCCCCATACCAATTTCGGCATCATCGGGATGAGCACCAAAAATTAATAGATCAAGCTGCTGCGTCATACATCAACACCTGGCTTATATTTATGCACCAATTCTCTCCAGGCAAAATCTCCACGTTCCAGCGCTTTAACCAAAATTTCTGCCGTAGCAATGTTGGTGGCAACCGGAATCCCTTGTACGTCACATAAACGCAGCAAGGCAGTAATATCGGGCTCATGTGGTTGCGCCATCAAAGGATCTCGCAAAAAAATAATCAAGTCCATCTCATTCATAGCAACCATGGCACCAATTTGCTGATCCCCACCAAGCGGACCCGACATAAAGCGATGAACTGTCAAGTCAGTATTTTCCATTATACGCAATCCGGTTGTTCCTGTGCCGAACAGATGATGTCTATTGGCAAAAACATGCTCATAAGCAAGCACAAAATTAACCATTTCCTCTTTTTTGCGATCATGTGCAATTAAACCTATATTTAGGCTCATAATGAAATCAGCTCTCAATCGATAAAGTTTTCAAATCCATATACTAAACCGGTGTAACCGCCTACTTTCTTTATGCCAATATTCACACCAGGCATATACCCCGCACGTTCATAGGAATCATGACGAATCTTCAAGGTTTGCCCAAATCCGCCAAAAATCACTTCTTGCTGTGCAAAGATACCGGGCAAACGTACACTATGAATGCGGAAGCCATCATAATAACCACCTCGACTGCCTTCGATGATTTCTTCTTCTTTGGGATTGCCTTGACGAAGTTCTTGGCGAGCTTGTGAAATCATTTCTGCCGTTTTAATCGCGGTGCCTGAAGGTGCATCAAGTTTTTGATCTCCATGATATTCAATAATTTCTACATGCGGCATATATTTGGCTGCTTGCGCTGCAAATTTCATCATTAGAATCGCACCAATCGAGAAATTAGGCGCAATCAACCCACCAATCCCTTGCTCTTGGCATAACCTGTCCACTTCGGCAATTTCATCCGTAGAAAACCCAGTCGTACCGATAACGGGTCTTACTTTATGTTTTATCGCTAATTTAGTATTGGCGAAAACGGTCTGCGGGGTTGTAAAATCTACCATAACATCTGGTTTGGATTCAACTAAGGCTAGCTCTAAATCACTTTGAATTCTTATACCGCATGCTTCTTTCCCAGCAATATGCCCAATATCCATTTCAACGGATGTGCGGTCAATTGCAGCTACTAACTGCAACTCTGGATCCTCCAACACCATTTTAACAACCTCAATACCCATTCTGCCTGTTGCTCCTGTAACAGCTACTTTAATCATATAATCACCTATTCCTTAATAGTAAAAACAGCAAATACGGCTTATTCCAATGCGGTATCTAATTTCGTCCACCGGTTGGCATCACGGGTTTGAAACTTGTGCATCACTTGGTCATGCGCTTTTGTTAAATCAATACCAAGTGAATTGGCAAAGCATATCGTAATAAATAAAATATCACCTAGTTCAAGCTCTATCGAATTATCAGCCTCTGACGGTTTCTTCGGTTTCTCGCCGAATTGATGGTTCACTTCGCGAGCTAATTCGCCAACTTCTTCAGACATTCGCGCGAGCATGGAAAGCGGGCTGAAATATCCTTCCTTGAATTGCGAAATATATCGATCCACTTCCTGCTGAACTTCGTACAAGCTTTTCTGCAAAAGGTATTCACTTCCTTTATCCTCACTTTTCTAAATTCTATGTTAACCCATAAAAGGTGTGAAAACAAATTATTTTCGATTAAACGACACAACAAAAAAAGGGTATAATAGATTCATTCACTGAATTAATTATACACCCTTATTGTAGAAAGGAAACCCCAATGTCGCAATCAAAATGGAAGGTTATATGGAGAAATATGATCCCTGTATCATTAGGTACAGCGATTTATGCCTTTGCTTTGCATTACTTTGTTATTTCCAACGAGCTTATGGAAGGTGGTGTCACAGGTATTGCCTTGTTGATCAATTATGCTGTGCATATCCCACCATCCATTACCACATTGGTCTTAAACGTGCCATTATTCCTGCTAGGCTGGCGAACACTTGGTAGACAATCTATGTTGTATACACTGTGGGGAACCCTTTCTCTTTCGTTTTTCCTTTGGGTCATGGAAACATTAATCCATCTACACTGGATCATTCCCTTTACAACAAATCAAGATTATTTATTAGCTGCTTTATATGCAGGTGTTACCCTTGGAACAGGGTTGGGGATCGTATTTCGTTATGGTGCTACCACTGGAGGTTCAGATATCATCGCACAGCTCGGCTATCGTTGGCGAGGCTGGAGTGTGGGACAAGTCATTCTTATATTTGATGCCCTTGTTATCCTTGTGTCCTTATTCTATCTATCACAGGAAAAAGTGTTATATACGTTAGTGTCCATCTTCATCTCCACACGGATGATTGATTACATTACGCAAGGAGCTTATGCAGCCAAAGCTTTTACGATCATTACTGAGCGGTCAAGCTTGATTACTGATGCCATTACACAAGAAATGGAACGAGGCGTAACCCTTTTTCCAGCTCGTGGCGCTTTTTCACAAGAAACCAAAGAAGTTGTTTATTGTGTTGTCTCAAGGTCTGAGGTGAGAAGACTGAAATTACTCATTCGGCGCATCGATCCCCTGGCTTTTATTATTATCAGTGATGTAAATGATGTTTTAGGTGAAGGCTTCCGTATCGAAAAGCACTAATTAACGGCGGATCGAAATGATATCATCACGAGTAGCTCGCCTTCGCCAAGCCACAAACCCTAAGGCGATCATGATGATTGCAGTCAGAATGATAAACCAACGCAACATAGGCTCATTGGTCTCCATAAAAGGCAAATAAGCGGTTGCTGCCGATTTTATTTGGAAAAGCTCCTCAATGACTTTATGAAGTGTTTTGATTGAATCGATTACATTCGTTGCAATGAGCGGAGAGGCCTGCAGCTGGGTTTGCATAAATTGAAAAGCTGAATCCAGCTTAACTAGCCATTCTTCTTGAAGACTTACTTGCAGAGCTGGTTTTATGGTTTGGTAATGTACTTTCATCTTGGTAAAGGCTGGTTCCACTTCTTCAACCTTTTTTTGCTTGACCGCTTGATCCATAACACGCAAATCTTCCTGCATGATTTTGTTATACTGCAGCCACAAAGGTGTGTTGGGATGCGAGAGTGCGTCGGCCATTAACCGAATCCGTGCAGACTGGAACAAAGCTTGCTCTGGATCAAGCCGCACCGCATTAAACACCTGTATCGCTTGTACTAATGTGTCTGCTAGTGCTTTTAGCCCGAAGGTTGTGGTAGCACCCTCTAAACGCATTTGAGGCAACAAATCACTCATTTGGCTGATTTTCTTACGTGCTTCAAGAAACTCACCTTGTACCGTTTTATTATAAACCTCATCACTCATTTGGCTAAATCGTTCGATTTGCTTTACTGTTTCTTCAGTAGGAACCGCACTTACACTAACCCTTTGTTCTCGCTCAGTACAGCCCGTGAAAACACAGCCAATTAACAGTATAAGAAATCCATATTTCAATTTCCCTAAAAACACAGGACATCCCTCCTCCAAATAATGATATGGGGGGATGTCCTGATTTAGACCCGATTGTGACTATATAACTTATATAATCCAATAAAAATAATGCACGTGATTATACTTAAAGCAATTGTAGCATTACGTACCGATTCCAGAATCGCATACAACACATCCGGCAGCCATGGAAAGACTGCGTAATGATAATCAATATAGTCGTTTCCAAAAATCCATAAAGCAGCTATTCCGAGCCCCAGCAGATTCACTCGAAAAAAACGCATAAAGAGTAATGCTTCTATTGCCATGCCGCCGTGAGAGATGGATAACATCCAATCCTGCCAATTCATCGGCTCTCCCTTGAAAGCAGCCAATAATATAATCGCGACTGCCCAAACTCCATATTTAAAGGATGCCATTACAGCCAGAGCTTCAACAATTCCCCGAATGAAGTCAGCAGCTTTACTACTATTATGTATGGTAGGTTCAATGTAGCTGTCAATTAATAAATAAACCAAAGTCAACGTAAAGAATAGGCTGGCTGTCGGACTATCCGGAACAAAAATAACCAGCCATAACGGTTTGTCAGCCACTGTCTCTTGCATCTGGTTCCAATACCATTCATAGCCATATATCGTCCCAAGAAAATTCACCCAAAATATGATCCATAACATCCGTCTTGAGGTTAAAAAAGCTTTGCTCCAAAAAAAAGCAAGCTGAGCGGTAGGGTTCATCCTCTAATGCCTCCGAAAAGTCATATAAAAAAACCTGACCTTCTGCTATAAGCTGGACGCAAGCTTATTATCCTTCGTCCAATTTATATTAAGGTCAGGCAGTTTGTTCGTTTATTCTGCTTTTTTTTGAAGAGCAAGCCAACCAGCTAACTTATCAATATCTTCAGCTGTTAAGCCATTTTTAATATTATCATCATATTGCGGAGGCATCGTGTTAAAACCATTTTTAATTATGCCCATAATAGCAGCTTTATCATACTTATCACCAATGCCTAATAATGCAGGTATACTGGCGTTTTTATTTCCTTTTAGGTCAGTTCCGTGACAGGCTACGCAAGTTGACTTTTGGAAAATGGCTGCACCTGGATCATCTGAAGCAACGATAGCGGGTAGTACTGCTTTTACGCTGCTTGGAGCAGGCTTCCCACTCTGTTTAGCATCTTCCAATTCTTGTTCACGTTGGATATGCTCCGGAATTTGGTTGTTAGCAACCAATTCCGCTTTGTAATGGTGCCATGAAAAAACGGTTAAATAGATAACAGCTATTATAGTCAGAAACATAACGGACGAAGCAATTGGACGACGATAAAATCTTCGTTCCTTGCCATTGTCTAGGAATGGAGCAATGGTTAATCCACCAAACAGCAAGCCTGGAATGATTAATGTACCCAATACAATAAAGTCTCCGGAAGTATAAGGATATTTAAGCAATTGATACATGAATAGAAAGTACCAGTCGGGCATGGGAATAAATGCAGTATTGGTTGGATCCGCCGGATAACCAAGTGGAGGCGGATTAGACATCACCAGCAATAAGATCCCGACCATACAAACAACAGCAACCATCCATTCCTTTAACAGGAAGTTTGGAATAAAAACTTCAGATTTACCAGGATAAGCAGAAAAATCAGGCTGTTTAAGCTCATGTGTCTTTACACGAACACGAGAGTCGCCAATGTAAACTATTTTTTCATCTGATTGATGACCATGGGCCACGATGAACCCTCCCCTCTTCTTATAGCGGTCCGGAAATACCTTGTTTACGAATCATGAAGAAATGCCCACCTAATAATGCAAGTAACACGCCAGGTAAAAAGAATACATGAAGCGCAAAGAAACGAGTTAAAGTTTGTGCGCCTACAATGTTTCCACCTTGTAAAAACGTCTTAATATAATCGCCAAGGAAAGGAGCGGAAGCTGCAATCTTGATCCCAACTTGAGTAGCAAAGTAAGCTTTGTTATCCCAAGGAAGCAAATATCCGGTAAAGCCTAGACCTAACATAACTAGAAAAATAAGCATCCCTACAACCCAGTTCATTTCACGAGGCGCCTTATATGATCCCGTAAAGAAAACCCGAAGCATATGTAGAAACATCATAACGATCACTAAGCTAGCTCCCCAGTGATGCATACCGCGAACAATAATTCCAAATGCAACCTTATGCGTTAGAAAATCGACACTAGCGTATGCGTTAAGAATATCGGGAACATAATACATCGTCAGAAACATACCGGACAATATCTGAATGACTGTTATAAAAAATGTTAATCCACCAAAGCAATAAACAAAGGCGGAAAAATGATGGGCAGGGTTTACATGCTCCGGAACCTCATGATCGGCTACGTCTCTCCACATTGGAGTGATATCAAGACGTTCATCAATCCAGTTATAAACACTCTTTAGCATCTGATCTCTTCGCCTCCTTCTTATTTAGCTATTTCGTTCGCATGCAATTGACCCACATAGATAAAGCCATTTTCCGTTTTCACTGTGTATTGATCAAGCGGCAGCTTTGCAACTAATAAAGCTTTTCCTTCTTTGGTATAACGGGCTCCATGACACGGACAATGGTATTGATCTTTATGTTCCGGATCTGTTGCCCAGCTTACTGTGCAGCCTAAATGCTTACAAGTAGGATTCAGCGCCAAGATCGTTCCGTCAGCTTCTTTCGATATCCAAGCTTCTAGCTCTGGATCGCTCTCATACCAACCATCAACCTGATGAATTTGGAATTTAAACGAAGCAGGGATATCTGTAATCTTGCTTTCCTCCACAACCTTAACCCAATCTGCTTTCACTTTTGGCTTTAAGATTGGATCTACTGCAAATCTTACCATAGGTACGAGCATGGTAGCTGCCAAAAATCCGCCTGTGCCTCCAAGTGTATAGGTTAGAAATTGGCGACGTGACATTTCTTTCTTGGCCTTCTGCCTTACATCTGAACTTTGCGCGTCATGCGTTTTGTTTTCGCTCATGTTATTGTTTAACCCCCTTTAACCGAACATATCACACGTCTTTATCGACATAACATTACAATATACTAGGACACTAATAATAATAGCTCACGGCTACCTAAGCGTCAAGAATGTTAAGGTGCAAACTTATTGAAACCCGAACTTCTATTGGTAAAATAGTAACGAATTTGTCACATGTATATACGGGTTATCCATCCGCAAGCTTATCTAGCGTTTGCATTTTCCTTTCCAATCATACATTTCTTTACCTTTGGTTTTCATTATTTCCAAAGATTCTGTATCTCAGAAATAATTTTAGCCCGATTTTCACTGGCATCATCGGTCAATATCTGAGGCGAAATCAACAAATCACAATCATGAAAATCTAACTTAGCAAGTGAATCATTCACCGTAATCAATATGACAAATTTGAATGTACTCCGTTTCAGCATCAGACACAACGTATCGATGGTTGCAATCATTTGCTCATCTTTCTCTTGATATTGCACGGACGGATATGTAACGACCCGTCCTTTAAAGGGTATTTCAACAAAGTCTATTAAATCCCTAAGCTTCTCCAACTGCTCCGTTACTTCCGATGGCGACTCTTCCCCAGTCAAGCCTGTGAGCGGAAGTAAGCAGGTGTCTAAATAAGGCTTTAGCTCGTCCCATTCGTTTTGTTGAATCTCACTGAATTTCATTTATTCCCAGCTCCCGCCTGTATTCCATTCCCTTAACTACATAATTTTCCATTGTCGTCTTCATTCGCAATAAATCTTGCTCTGTTAATTCACGAACGACTTTGGCGGGTGAACCAAAGGATAGTGTGTAGGGTGGGATTTTCTGATTCTCTGTTACAATTGAACCCGCTCCAATCAGGGCATATTCACCGATTTCAGCCCCATTCAATAGAATAGCTCCCATCCCAATCAAGCAGCCTTTGGCAATACGACATCCATGTACGATAACACCGTGACCTACAGACACTTCATCCTCAATCCAAAGCGGTTGATTCATATTCACATGTCCAACACTGCCATCTTGGATATTCGTTTTATTCCCAATATAAATCGGTGCAAGATCGCCTCTGAGCACAGTATTGTACCAGATCGATGCATCATCCTGAATGGTCACATCTCCTATAATTTGTACGCCCTCTGCGAGATATACGTTACTTTTTATATTAGGGAAAACACCTTTATAGCTGTGCAGCATAAAAATCACTTCGCTTTCTCATCGTATTATGGGTAAGTTTGGAGTGATTGTAGCAAGAACCCTTACCTACTGTCAATGAATAAACTACGTAGGTTGCTTTACTTTTAAATCAATTGTTTCTTCATCAGCAACATAAATCTCCTGGATCAGGCTGCTCCCCAATTTACTAATTTGTAAGACAGGGCCCAGTTTGGTATCCTCTCCTATTCGCACTAGCCCCAAATGAACCATCATGAGAATCATTCGTTGTTTATAAATGGAATCTGCTGAATCATAATAATAGGGTTTAATAAGTGAACATAATGCCTCACCCAAGGAAGAAATCGAGACCCATTCTTTAGCCAATTGATCAAACCATTGGATTAAGGCCTGGATGCTAGGAACCGCTCCTTTGTAAAGCTTTATCCAAAATCGATATACCTGAAGTAAATCCACCCGATGATTCGAAGAAACCTGTTGATGACCTAGATCTGTCAAAGTCAGTAAATCCCCCTGCTCTATGATCAGATTATGAAAGAAGCAATAATCATAGATCAAGGAAAATCGACTTGGATATTCTTTGAATTTACGCCCATAGCCAAAACGCCAGGCCGTTTTAGTGATCCCTTCTTCCCGTATAGAAAAAGACTCTAGAATCTGCTGCAAGGTTTTTTTATATAAATAACCATCTGTTGAAAGCTGCACTTCATTCTTGGAAACAAAAGTCAGAAACAACAGAATATCGTTGACTAGTAAGCCCTGCTCGTCTCGATAGACATTTGGATTCTCTGTCAGGTACTCGAGCTGCGCTCTAAATTTATTGGATAAAGCACTGATTATTTTTCTGCGAAGATCCGCCGGTATATGAAATAAATATTTGGACTGCTGCGCATGGCCCGTGAATAACCAGCCCCGCTGTTTAAACTTGGAGATCACATCACGTGGATTCCATTTCTCATCATCCTTGGCATCAAATTTTGTTTGTCTCACTCTGGCCAGTAAATCTTCAAGACTGTACGCGCCCCTTTGATTGAATACCAGAAAATTAAGCAAGCGAATATCCTCGATGGTGAGGGCGTTCATTTGCTGTTCGAAGATATCTCTTTGATTAATGGCAATCAGTATGGACTGAATCAATTCATGCTTGGAATTCCCATTGCAGACGCAGGCATAATTTTTGGCAATTCGATTCAAATCATATATATCTGCGTAGCTTAACATTTCTGTTAGATTCATGTTATACCCCCTTGAGTTTTTGCTAATTACACTAGGCATAAATATAAGCCCCCTATTTTTTCAGCTACTATTAAAATGGGTATTTGTGACGCTTTCTATTCCTATTGCAGACAATAAAAAAGCCCCATTCTCAAAATTGAGAACAGGGCATACTGTATGATTCGTTAAGATCGTGTTCTTGAGAGCCAATTCATAGTTAGTAAAGCACTGATCAGCCCAAGCAAGGAGAGTGCTAACCAATAATTCGGGGTATGAATATAGCTTAGTTTAATTGGTTTTACGATAATCGCACTTGTGCTTGCCAAAGCTGTTACAGAGAATGCTTTCTCAGTAGATATAACCTCATTACCTGCGCTTACACCAGCAGCGCTTGCTACTTGGTTAAACCCGTATGGAGAAGTTTCCTCAGCCGTTAGGATGGAATGACTGGGGTAAACCAGATTAAATAAAAAACTAACTACGAAAACGGCTAAACATAAAGCAATCATCGCCGTTAGATTGCGTCTAAGCTTATACGGGATTGAATAGATCCGATTGTTTACTGGAATACGCCACGATTCGTCCTCATAAATTCGACTCATCACTTTGTCAACTAGGGGTGTCGATTCTCTTGGCAATTGTGGAGTAACATGTATAGAACGAATAAGGTTCGTGCTCTCGAGCCAAACCTCAAATTCTTCTGCACAGTCTTGACAGCGAAGAATGTGTTCATCCACACATTTGCGACGCAAATCATCATCAGGGAGATCAAAATATATCCCGAATAATTCTTGAATGTCACCACACTTCATATTAATTCATCCCTTCGTATTCTTCAAATATCGGATCTGCAAAATAAGGTTCTAATTGGAGCTTAACGCTTGCCCTTGCTCTAAAAAGCAGTGATTTCACGGCACTAACTGTTTGTCCAAGAATATTAGCAATCTCTTGATACTCTAACTGATCATACTCTCTTAGAATAAGTGCAGACCGTTGCTTCTCTGGTAAATTATTAATCGCTTCCCGAACCAAAGTCACTTTCTCATTACGCAGTAAAGTAGGTTCTGGCATAGCATCAAAAAAAGCGTACGGTATATATCCTCCCTGATCTAGGGAAATGGGATTATTCTTATGCTGCTTCCGTAATTCACTTAATACCGTATTACGAGCAATTGTATATAGCCATGTTGAAAAGGAGGCTTCTACCTCGCGAAATGTCTGTAAGCTACGATAAGCTTTATAAAAGGTTTCTTGGCTTAAATCCTCGGCTAAAGCTTCCATTCCTGAACTTTTTAGCATGTGAAAGATAAAAGCGTAAATTTTTCGCTCATATCGACGCATTAGCTCAGCATAAAGTTCTGCATTGCCGTCCTTAATTTCTCTTATTAACTGGGAATCGGTCATTACAAGCGAATCCTCCTCGTAATCCCTGGTTCCTCCCGTCATTAATACTCATTTTACTATGACGGGAGCAAAAAGTTGCGGTATTTTATAAATATACTTCACTTATGTTAACAAAAGAATGAGAATAATACAATTAAATGGAAAATATCAGAGGCTTACACCTATAAACATTCAATTCTATGGGCGTAGAGCTAATTCCTGCTTCTTCGACATTCAAAGTCAGGGCTAACCATCTAGCTAATTTCGGGCAAAAAAAATACCACCATTACTGGTGGAAGCACATTGTGCTAAAAAGGATAGGAGTGGAGAGAAACCATACTGTACTGCTATTATATTGTATCCGCTTACATTCTGTCAATGTTTTTTTGTAAGCGATTTCTAAGCGTTTACTGATGGATGGAATATTCCGGCTTCAACAGTTCCATAGCACGATCCATAGCTATTTCATTATGAAACGATAGGCGAAGCACACCGGGAACATCCTCTCTGCTTTCAATAATCTGAATGTTGCTTAAGTTGACTCGATTACTTCCTAATAAGGTCGTTATCTGTCCAATAACGCCCGGATGATCTGGAACATCTACGTAAATGTCAAATAAGGGATTTAACATCCCTTTACGGCGTTCAGGCAGCTTACTCCGAAAAGTACGAGCTCGTTCAAATTGCTGCTCGATTGCTCCCCCGTCGTTGGTTTCAATACTTAGCTTAAACTTCTCCATTGCTGAGCTCCAGTCATGAAGAAGCTTTAACACTACGTTCTTGTTGTTTAATAGAATATCACGCCAAATAATAGGGTCGCTCGAGGCAATTCGTGTTATATCACGAAATCCACCAGCAGCTAGAATCTGATATAAATCATTCGAGTCATTGTAATCGGCAATCTGATTAACGAGTGCAACCGCAATCATATGCGGCAAATGGCTAATGGCTCCGACGATTTCATCGTGGGATTCAGCATCTAAACGGATAATATTTGCTTTCGTGCACTTTAGCAGATCAACTAAACGCTGATAAACCTCATCTGGGACGTTGTTAGCTGGGGTGAGCACATAGAAGGCATTTTCATATAAATGTGCTGTTGCGGCTTCAACACCCGAACGCTCGGAACCAGCCATGGGATGTCCACCGATAAAGTAGGCATTCTCCAGCCCTACCCGCTCAGCACAAGCAGTTATGGATGCTTTAGTACTCCCTACGTCAGTAACGATACAGCCCGGCTTGAGCTTCAGCCTATTCAATTGCCGAAAATAACTCTCCAATTGACCTACAGGTACACATAGAAAGATAAAATCGGCATTATCTACAGCTTCTTGCATCGATGTTGTCGCATGATCAACGACGTTGCTTTTAATATATTTTTCAATGGAAAGTGGGTTATTTGAATGACCAATCACATACATATCAGGTTTCCCTTTAAAGCAAAGGGCTAAAGAGCCACCCATTAACCCTACACCAAAAATAGCTATTTTCATCATCATATTCAACCTTTTTCCATAAATTATGCTTGTACAGCTACATCAGCAATAACCTGCTCCAGCATTTGAATAAATAACTCATTTTGTGCTTGACTGCCTACTGTAACGCGTATTGAGGTTGGAAATCCTAATAAATGGCCTCCACGAACAATGATTCCTTTTCGCA
This sequence comes from Paenibacillaceae bacterium, assembly GCA_040904685.1. Classification (GTDB taxonomy): domain Bacteria; phylum Bacillota; class Bacilli; order Paenibacillales; family NBRC-103111; genus Paenibacillus_AC. The sequence continues at coordinate 24,652 of JBBDSZ010000023.1, forward strand.
ACAAGCCATCGAAAACAAGGGCAGCAGGACGCTGTAAATCAACCATTATAAAATTACCGTGGGCTGGGTAATAGGAGAAGCCCAATCGAGTGAATTGTGTGGTTAGGTAAGCAATCCCTTTGGCATTGGCATCCCGACAATCGTCAATAAATGACTTGTCCAAAAACGCAGCTAAAGCAGCGGCTTGAGCAAATCGCGTTGTATTAAAAGGCTCACGCACTTGATTGATTGAACGAATCACCTCTGCACGACCCATACCGAACCCAATTCTCAATGCAGCTAATCCATAAATTTTGGAGAAGGTACGCAAAAGAATGATATTCGCATGTTCCTGCAATAGCTGTAATCCATCCGGGTATTGACCCGAAACATTATATTCTGCATAAGCTTCATCCAATACAACAAGCACTTGGGGTGAAATTCGCGTCATAAAGGCTTTGATTTCCGCATGGGTTAGCATCGTACCTGTAGGGTTGTTCGGGTTGCAGATCCAGACAATCTTCGTTTTCGCAGTCACTTGTTTAAGCATGCCTTCAAGATCATGAGTGCCCTCTATTAATGGAACTTCAATGCTCACCGCACCTTCAATTTCAGCATTATGTTTATATTGGGGGAAGGTGTGCGTCGCCATGATGTTCTCATCCCCGGGTTCAAGGAAAGCACGGGCAAGCATCAAAATCACCTCATCCGATCCAGCACCGAAAATGATTTGATTGCTCTCCAATCCTAGCTCCTTGGCTATTGCCGCAGTCAAGGTTTGGCTAGCTCCATCTGGATACAAGCTAATATTCTCCATTTCAGCGAGAATGGCTTCCTTGGCTTGAGGTGAGCATCCAAAAGGGTTTTCATTCGAAGCAAGCTTCGTAACCTCCTTCAATCCCAATTCTTTTTTAACTTCTTCGATCGGTTTCCCAGGCTGGTAAACAGGAAGATGAACAATATTTTTCTTAGGTAACATGAACAAGACACCTCGTTTTGGTAAATTAGTTTAGCTTCAATTTAAATAGACTTCATTTTAAATAGACTTCAATTCTCTCACAAATTCACGAATTTGCAAGAGGCCTTGCTTTCTATCTGATTCATTCACAGAAAGGAGCTTTTCATTATTCTCTCCAATTTTGCGAACCAATGCACTGCCGACGACGACTCCATCACAAATCTGCGAGAATCGTGCGACTTGCTCGCTGTTTGAGATCCCAAAACCAACAACGACAGGTAGCTCAGTGCTCTTTTTAACCAGCGCGATGAATTCGTTAATGCCTGTATGGAATTGGGCCCGAGTGCCGGTGACACCTAAGGAAGATACACAATAGATGAAGCCTGTCGCGCTATTTACAATTTTGGCAATTCGATCATTCGAGGTTGGCGCAACCAATGGAATCAAATGTATGTTGTGCTGCTTTGACAACGCCAGTACCTCTCCATTCTCTTCTACCGGTAAGTCTGGAATGATAATACCACTGATTTCATTTTCGCTGAGTAAGGTAAAAAACTTCTCTAAACCAACCTGTAACACAGGATTATAATAAGTAAACAGGATAAATGGAAGCAGGCTGCCCTCTTGACGACAGGTACGTGCCACTTGCATACAATCTAAGATCGTGATTTTATTCAGTAATGCGCGCTGTGAGGATTCTTGGATCACTGGACCGTCTGCCAATGGGTCCGAATAGGGAACCCCAAGCTCTACGATATCCGCACCTGCAGCTTCCAATTCGCGAATAATTTGCACCGAGGTAGCTGCATTCGGATCACCAATCGTTAAAAAAGGGATTAATGCTGCCTTCGAAGCGGTTTTAAGCTTAGCAAATGTTTGATCAATGCGATTCATGTGTTTCCCCCCCCAAATAGGACATGATCGACTCTACATCCTTATCGCCTCTACCTGAAAGACTGACGATAATAATTTCATCTTTACCCATCGTCGGCGCAAGCTTTAAGGTATGTGCAATGGCGTGTGCGCTCTCCAATGCTGGGATTATCCCCTCGGTTCGGCTAAGTAATTGCAAGGCGTCAAGAGCTTCCTGGTCCGTAATCGGAACATACTGCGCTCGTTTCGAATCTTTCAGATAAGCATGCTCTGGTCCTACACCGGGATAATCCAAGCCTGCGGATATCGAATGCGCTTCCTGGACTTGTCCATATTCATCTTGCAGCAAATAACTCATTGAGCCTTGGAATACACCATGTGTCCCCAAAGTCATCGTCGCCGCATGTTTATCTGTATCAATACCTCTGCCAGAAGCTTCAACACCAATTAATCGCACGGATTCATCCTGCACAAATGGATAAAAGATACCCATCGCATTGCTGCCTCCACCCACACAGGCAATAACAACATCAGGCAGTCTTCCCTCCGCCTCCAAAATTTGTTTGCGTGCTTCATCGCCAATAACCCGCTGGAAATCACGTACCATCATCGGATATGGATGTGGTCCGACAACGCTTCCGAGAATATAATAGGTATCTTCAACATGACTCACCCAGTAACGTAAGGTTTCATTACCCGCATCCTTCAAGGTACGGGAGCCTGACAGAACGGGAATGACTTCAGCACCTAACAGGTTCATTCGAAATACATTCAGTTGCTGCCGTTTTGTATCTTCTTCCCCCATAAATACTTTACATTCCAAGCCTAACAAAGCAGCAACTGTTGCTGTGGCAACTCCATGCTGACCTGCGCCCGTTTCAGCTATGACTTTTTTCTTGCCCATTCGTTTGGCTAACAAGCCTTGTGCAATGGTGTTATTGATTTTGTGCGCACCTGTATGGTTCAAATCCTCACGTTTTAAATAAATCTTCGCTCCGCCTAGCTTCTCTGTTAAATGCTGAGCATAATATAGAGAAGTAGGTCTGCCTGAATACTGCTTAAGTAAATAATTGACATCAGCAATAAATTCAGGGTCTTTGCTATATTTATTATAAGCTTGCTCTAATTCAATCAAAGCGTTCATTAGGGTCTCTGGGACATATCTACCACCGAATTTACCAAATCGTCCATTCTCGTCTGGAACTTGCTTCATAACTCTTTCACCCTTTCCACAAAGCTTTTTATTTTTAATGGGTCCTTGCTGCCATCCGTTTCAACACCACTCGAAATATCTACTCCATCCGGATGATATTTTGCTATTAATTGCGCCACATTATCTTCATCTAAACCACCCGCTACAATCAGCTTTAAACCATGTTGTTGAGTCCAAGCCAAATATTGCGTTATGCAATCCCATGCGAAGGTTTTGCCTGTGCCCCCGCCAACAATAGGATCGTACGTATCCAATAAAATAGCATCCACTACACCAACATAGGACTTTAATAACTTGAGCTGCTGCTGAATAAGACTGGATTCCGATACCGAGATGACTTTATAAATATGCACTTGGTAATTATTTTTGATCCATTGGCAGAATTCAACAGGCTCAGGGCTATGCAACTGGATAATATCCAATGGAGCATTAGCCATTGTTTGTTCGATCAGCTCCTGTGTTGGATTCACAAAAACGCCAACTGTTTGAGGTGCGGCTGCGTTATGCTCTGCATAAACACTTTTCAATAAAGCAATCATGTCCCCAGCTTGTTTGGATGTAACCTGTCTTTTACTAGGTGCAAATATAAACCCGACTTGATCAATAGGCAAATTGGCTATAGCACGAACCGTATCCGATAGCATCAACCCGCAAATTTTCACAGTAGGAGGCGTTTGTATCTTTGAATCATTTTGCATCAACTAGCGCACCTCTTTTGGCTTAATCTTACCCATCATCGTCTCTACCGCTTCTTCTACATTGGCATTGCGCATGAAGGTTTCGCCTATCAGTACAGCATCCGCCCCCACATGACGAAGATACTCGATCTCCTCTGCTTGCGCAATACCACTTTCACTGACGATTGTCTTGCCTGCAGGAATCATGCCAATAAGCTGCTCTGTCGTTTTCAAATCCGTGATAAAGGTTTGCAAATTGCGATTGTTAATGCCAATTAAATCCGCATCCAACTCCAACACACGTTCCAATTCCTCACGATCATGTACCTCTACTAAAGCATCCAACCCAATCATCCGACTGATTTGCAAAAATTCACGCATTTGCTCTGTAGTCAGTATGGCTGCAATCAATAATATAGCATCCGCCCCAATGAAACGAGCTTCATAAATTTGGCGGAAGTCGATCGTAAAGTCTTTGCGTAGAATCGGTATTCTTACCTGTTGACGGATATCGGTTAGATACGTATTGCTGCCTTGAAAATATTGCTCGTCCGTTAAAACAGAAATACAATCTGCACCTGCTTTTTCATAGGATTGAGCCAACGCAATAGGATCAAAGTCTACACGGATGAGACCTTTAGAGGGAGAAGCTTTCTTAACCTCAGCTATTAAGCCCGTTTCACGCTTGCGATTCGTTGAAATTGCCCTTTTAAAGCCGAGGCACGGAGGCAGTTCACTAATTTGTTTTTCTATTAAAGCTAGCGAGAATCGCTGCTTTAGCGATTCGACTTCAGTGACTTTGGTTGCAACGATTTGATCAAGAAACATGGCAAAGCTCCCTTGTACAACGGATCAAATCCGCTAATTTCATATTTGCTTTACCCGAATCGATAATCGATCCCGCCAGCTTGACACCTTCCTGCAACGTTCCAACACGACCAGAAACATAAAAACAAGCACCTGCATTGGCTAATACAATATCCCGGTGAGCTCCATGCGCTCCCTGAAAAACAGCATGGATGATGGCAGCATTCGTTTGAGCATCTCCGCCCTTGATTGCATCTATACTCGAAACACGAAGACCTAAATCATCGGGTCCAATTTGATAGCTATGAATTTGCTCATTTTTAAGCTCTGTTACCTGTGTAGCCGCAGAAATGCTTATTTCATCTAAACCGTCCATGCTTGCCACGACTAAGCCGCGTTTCACTTTTAATTCGAGCATCACTTGCGCGATTAGTTCGGTTTTAGTACGATCAAAGATGCCTAAGAGCTGATGGTCTGCTCCAGCCGGATTCGTCAACGGTCCTAATAAATTGAAAATAGTCCGAATGCCAATTTCTCGCCGCGGGATAGCTGCATGCTTCATGGATTGATGAAAATGCTGAGCGAACATAAAACAAATGCCAACATCGGTTAAACATTTTGCCGCTTGCTCGCCATTTAATTGGATATTGACACCTAAAGCTTCTAGCACATCTGCACTGCCGCTTTTGCTCGACATCGCACGATTGCCATGCTTCGCTACGCGAATACCTCCTGCGGCGGCAACAAGTGCTGAAGCTGTAGATATATTAAACGTATCGGCCCCATCTCCACCTGTACCGCAAGTGTCTAATAAATTAGACGTCTCCGTTAGTACTCGATTGGACATACTCCGCATGGATTCTGCGAATCCCGTAATTTCTTCACTGGTTTCTCCTTTCATACTTAGAGCAGTGATAAGGCTTGCGATCTGTGCTGCTGTTGCCTTGCCTTCCATAATATCAGCCATAACCAATCTGGCTTCGGCTCGTTCTAAATTTGCTCCGTTGACGATTTGGGCAATCGCTTGTTGAATGGTAAATCTATTTTCCATTTCTATAGGCCTCCTAAAAGTTATGAATTCACATAATAATCATGATTGATTGGTGATTGGATCTTCTGCTCTGCAAAGATCACTTCAGCCATGCGAATCGATTTCAACAGTGCTTTGGCTTTGTTGATTGTTTCTTCATATTCTTTCTCCGGTATAGAATCCCAGACAATTCCTGCTCCTGCTTGAACATAGGCTTTGCCCTTTTTGAAGATGATCGTGCGAATCGTAATACAGGTATCCATGTTTCCTGAGAAGCCAAGATAACCAATGGCTCCCGCATAGGCACCGCGGCATTCATTCTCTAGCTCTGCGATAATTTGCATAGCCCGCAGCTTGGGCGCACCCGAAACCGTTCCAGCTGGCAAACATGACAGAAAGGCATCAAAGAAGTCTTTATCACCGCGAATTTTACCTATGACATTGGAAACGATATGCATCACATGAGAATAGCGCTCGATTTCCATGAAAGAATCACACTTCACACTGCCAAATTCGGATACGCGCCCAATATCATTTCGCCCCAAATCAACGAGCATCAGATGCTCTGCACGTTCTTTCTCATCGGCTAACAGATCTACTGCTAAAGCTGCATCTTCCTCTAGTGTAGCTCCGCGTGGACGTGTTCCTGCGATCGGGCGAGTCTCTACCTTCTCATCCTCGACACGGACTAGTAATTCTGGAGATGTGCCCACAATCACTTCATCCCCCATTTTCAAGCAATACATGTAGGGTGATGGATTCACGGTTCGTAATACCCGATATACATGGAGCGGAGAAACATCCGTTGTGATTTCAAAACGCTGGGATAGCACCACTTGGAAAATATCCCCTGCACGAATATATTCTTTTGCTTGTTCTACGTTGGCGATATATTGCTCTTTGGTCAGATTCGATTGGATCTCTCCAAGCTCCACATCATGTGGGATGGACTGATGCGCCAAAGGTGATTTAAGCTGTGGCTTGCCTAATCTTTCTACAGTAGCATCAATTTTTGTGCAAGCCAAACGATAAGCTTCTGCGATTTCATGCGGTAATGCATGCTGTGGAATGTGTATATTAGCAATCACTTTGATTTGTTGCTTGAAATGATCAAAAGCAATGACCTGATCACAAAACATAAATTGAATATCGTTCATTTGTAAATCATCGATTCGGTGTTTCGGTAATTTCTCATAATACTGCAGCAGGTCATAACCGAAAAATCCAACTGCTCCACCCGTAAAGCGTGGTAAATCAGGTAAAGAAGGACTTCGATAAGCATGCAAATACGATTTCAATACTTCAATTGGTTTTTCATCCGTTGCTCTGGTTTCTGTTCCGGCTTCAATAACCGTTTCGCCGTTCTTTGCATGAATCATTAAGAAGGGGTCAGTCCCAATAAAGGAGTATCTCGCCCATTTAACGCCACCTTCCACACTTTCCAATAAGAATGCTTTCGGCTCCTCATAAAAATGCTGGAAAATACGGATTGGCGTTTCCGTATCCGCCATCAAATCGCGTGCAAGCGGGATTAAATTGTACTGCTTTGCCAGGTGATTGACTTCTGTTAAGTCAAGTGAATACATCATAATCATAGCTCCTTTACGTTATTAGCAATTAAAAACCTCTACTTCAAAGTAGAGGTTTGAGTTTAGTATTGGATTATTGATCGATTTCATAATAATAGAACTAGCCCTATTCAGCCACCCTAATATTATCCATCTTCACAACTTATCTCATCTCAACTCAACTCATCCATACGATTGCCATTCAACACTCTTGTTGAAGCAACTCGTATTTCTGTTCTTACAACTCTGCTCTCCCTAACTATACATCAATTATAGGAATAAGGTCAATTGGTTTTAGCAGCAATATCTGGACGCAAAACCTTAGCTTCATTCAAGTATATATGATTGATTTGATTTTGTGTTTTCTCCGTATTCACATGAACCATCAAGCGAATGCATTTTGGTAAACTCGGCTTAACTGGAATTTCCAAGGAACACATCAAGGGTACTAACTCCCAACCTTGCATTTGGCGAATGGCCCGAGCCGGAAAGGTCGCGGTTAAATCCTCTGTTGTGGTTACAAACACACTACAAATATCTTCAGGTACGACTTGATTCTCCGCCACAATTTGGAGCAGCATCTCAGTTGTTGCAGCAAGTATTTCATTTTCCTCATCGTTCGCAACGGTTGTCGCCCCGCGAATTCCTCTTACCCTCATCGTTTATTCCTCCTGCTTTAATTGTTCTAGGACCGTACGCACTTGTTGAAGTGTTACTTCATGATTGATTTCGACTTCGCCAATTTCTGTTGGAATGATGAAAGTCATCTGGCCTGAATCAAACTTTTTATCATGCATCATGGCGTGCATAATGTCATTAATCTCTAAATGCTGAGGAACCTGGATCGGTAATCCAAGCTTACGTAGAATCCGCTTCGTTTCCGTATAAATATGCTCTGGATGACCCAACAAGACAGCTAATCTTGCTGCACCGACCATCCCAATCGAAATCGCTTCACCATGTAAAAATGCATTGTATTTAGCAACAGCTTCTAACGCGTGTCCAATGGTGTGCCCCAAATTGAGAATCATCCGCAGGTTATTCTCGCGTTCATCCTGCGAAACGATGATCGATTTAATTCGACAACCATGATACAGAGCAAACTCCAAAGCTTCACTATCCAATTCTAGCAGTTTAAAGGCATTATGGTCGATCCATGCTACAAAATCAGCATCGCGGATAAATCCGTGCTTAATCACTTCCGATAATCCTGCTTTTATTTCTCGTTCAGGTAAAGTTCGCAGTGTTGCAATATCATAAAGCACCAATTCAGGCTGATGGAAAGCGCCGATGATATTCTTCGCAAGTCTATGATTGACGGCAACTTTTCCACCAACACTGCTGTCATGTGCCAAAATGGTTGTAGGGATTTGCACAAAAGCAATCCCGCGCATGTAGCTTGCAGCAACATAACCCGCTAAATCACCAACAACGCCCCCACCCAATGCAACGATTGCCGATTTACGATCTAGCCCTGCTTCTAGCGCAGCTGTTATTAATTCTTCAAATACAGTCAGTGACTTGGACTTCTCCCCAGCTGGAACGATGAAAGAGGAAATTTGAAAGCCACCTTTCACTAAAAGCTCCATCACCGACTCAAGATGAAACTTGGCTACATGCTCATCTGTAACTAATAAAATCGGTGATAGCTTGCTAATTCCATGCTTGGTGAAGATCTCAGCAATATCATTTATGATGCCTTCACCTATATAAATGGGGTAAGAACGTTCGCCTAAATCCACTTTTAATTCCATCATCTTAGTAGGACTCCACTTGCGCTTTATAATTAGCTAAATTGGCATGGATTTCTTCGATTGAATCCCCGCCAAACTTCTCTAAAAAGGCATGCGCTACTTCCCATGCAATAATATTCTCCATAATAACACCTGCAGCCGGTACAGCACATGTATCAGACCGCTCAACTTGCGCAGTGAATGGCTCTTTTGTATCGATGTCCACACTTTGTAAAGCCTTGTACAAGGTAGAAATTGGCTTCATTACACCACGCACCACAATCGGTTCACCAGTTGTCATTCCACCCTCTAAGCCTCCAGCTCGATTGGAAGCGCGATAAAACCCATCTGCTTCTGTGTACATAATTTCATCATGCACTTTAGAGCCTCTATGTCTCGCAGCTTCAAAACCAATCCCAAACTCAACGCCTTTAAAGGCTTGAATCGAAACTACAGCTTGAGCTATCCGCCCATCAAGCTTACGATCCCATTGGACATGGCTACCAAGACCCACTGGAACACCTTCTACGATAACTTCAACGATTCCGCCTAAGGTATCGCCATCTTCCTTCGCAGCATCAATAGCAGCAATCATCCGTTGTTCCGCATCTCTATCTACAACCCGTACCGGGGAATCCTCCGTCAAACGTCGTAATTCCTCGATAGGTAAATCAACACGGTTCGCTTCAACATCACCAATACGGAGAACTTGACCTGCAACCTCAATGCCAAACTCTGCTAAAAATTGTCTAGCAACTGCTCCGACAGCAACACGCACCGTAGTTTCTCGAGCACTAGAGCGCTCCAGAATATTACGTAGATCCTTTTGGTTGTATTTCAGACCACCGTTCAAATCAGCATGCCCCGGACGAGGACGATGCACGCGACGACGACCTTCATTATCTTCATCTACAGGCTCAGCACCCATCACCTTGGTCCAATGCATCCAATCGTTATTCTCTACCACGAGTGCAATTGGAGCACCGGTAGTTTTCCCATGACGAACGCCGCCCACGAGCTGAATGGTATCCTTTTCAATCTGCATTCTTAAACCGCGTCCATACCCTTTTTGACGACGGTGCAATTGCACATTAATCGCTTCCGCACTAATTTCAAGATTACTCGGCATTCCTTCTATGATTGCTGTTAGCTGTGGGCCGTGTGTCTCTCCCGCTGTTAAATATCTCATTTAAATATCCCCCTAAGAGTTTTGCTTTAGCAAAACTGGCATCGTAAGCTTCATCTGAGTTTTGCTTTAGCAAAACTGGCATCGTAAGCCTACGCAAAGCAAAGTATGTATAATTATAGTACAGCTCTATCCGTTTGACAAGAAAATAGCGAGGATAAAACAAGCAAACATAGCAAACTCCTTCTTCGGGTGTTCTTAAGGTGCTTCCTCTACAAGAACAAAAGCACCTAAGCTTCGCGCAATGCGAAACCTAAGTGCTTTTTCTCTCTCCTATTAATAAACGGACTGTTTGCGCAGATGATCAGATGGATCCTCTGTTTTAGGCTCGTTGACAATAGAAATTGTCTGTTTGACATCCATGCCTAAAATTTGTGCGCATTCTTGAATCGTGATGAAACCCCTGTAGTAGGCTGTTATGACTTTACGTTTATCCAACTCTGAAAGCCTCCCTAGGATAAACGGCTATACCGTCTTTTAAGACGGCAGCGTTTGTCCAGAAATATAAGATCAGTGTAATGTGTGAAACATATACTTTCTTATATTTTAAAAACTCGCCTGATGAGCATAGTATAGGAATTTTTGGAAAACGTTATACATCAATTTATTTTTTTCGATAAAAAAAAGTGTCCGCAGGCTCTAGTAAATATTGCCCAGGTGAGAAGATTTGTTCTGTGCTTCCCACAAAGAGAATGCCCCCGGGTTTAAGCGCTTGAGCAAACTTTTGATAAAGCAGATGTTTGGCCTCTTCTGTAAAATAGATCATCACATTACGGCAGATGATCAAATCATGGTTAGGTTCAAATTGATCCAAGAGTAAGTTTTGCTTTTGAAATTTGACCGCTGCTTTAAGATCTGCTGTTATGTGATACATGATGCCGTCTTGTTTAAAATACTTTTTTAAATAGCTTGCAGGCACATCACGAAGTGAACGGTCTAAATACACACCATTGCGCGCCTTCTCCAGTGCACCGTCATCAATATCTGTTGCGCTTACTTGAATATCTTGAAGACTCCCACGTATCTCTGCAATAATCATAGCAAGTGTATAAGGCTCTTCTCCCGTAGAACACGCTGCACTCCAACATTTGATTTTACGGTTTTTCTGCAGCATATCGGGAATGAATGTCTTCTCAAGAGTTTCCCAACGATTTGCATTCCGCCAGAATTCTGAAACGTTAATCGTCATCCGATCTAAAAATTCATATAAGAGATTCTTATCCTTAGCGATCGCATCGAAATAAGCAAGAAAGGTTGCAAAACCTTTCTTGGTTCTCAGCGTGGTTAATCTTCGTCTCATCTGAACTTCTTTATATTGATTCAAATCTATGGTCGTTAACTCTCTAATTTTCTTTACGAACCTTGCAAAATCTTCATCATCGGTCATCGAACCATACCTGCCTTGTTATGTATAATGTAAATTAGTGAGATCGATTCCCAACAAAATAAGCGATGCGAATTAAATCCTGCTTAGCTTGAGCATCTGGCAATTCCTTTAATGCTGCAATAGCTTTCTCGATATATCTGGCTGCCATATCCTCAGCTTTAGCTATACCCTTACTATTTCGAATCATGCGGATAAAGGCAGAAACATCGGTTTGACCATCTAAGGCTTGGATCCGAGCTATTTCTTGAAGTAAAGGCTCTCGCAACGACTCTTCTTGCAAAGCCAATAACATCGGGATTGTAATATTACCTTGTTTAATATCGCTGCCTGGTGGTTTGCCAATCTGCTGCTCCGTTCCACAAAGGTCGAGAATATCGTCACGAATTTGGAATGCCATTCCTACATTATAGCCAAACTGATATAGCTTTTGTACAACGGATTTTGGCGCGTTTGCTGCAATCGCACCTAACTGGCAGCTGATTGCAATCAACAAGGCAGTTTTACGTTTAATCCGTAGCAAGTAATCTCGAACCGTCTGGTTCGTATGAAAAAAGAAGCGAATTTGCTCCATTTCCCCAATGCTCATTTCGACAATGGCTTTAGACATAACTTGATGAATCAATGGATTCGCTAATTGAGTTACCACACCCAGGGCTTTAGCAAATATATAATCTCCGGTATACATCGCGATGCGATTATCCCATTTGGATTTAACCGTAAGCTGACCACGTCTGGTATCTGCGTCATCAATGACATCATCGTGTACCAATGAAGCCATATGAATCAGCTCCATCGGTACAGCTACATTTTTTAATTGATCGAGTTGATAGTTGCCGAATTGTCCTGCAAGTAGGACGAATACAGGACGAATCCGCTTTCCACCGGCTTTCAGCAAGTGGGCTGATGTTTCCCGCATGATGGTATAGTCGGAGTATATGCTTTTTTCCAATTCTTTTTCGATATAGTTCATATCTTTTTTCAATCGTGCATAAATATCTAAAATTTTCATTCCTTCACCCGGTTCAACTTATTATCTTGCCATATTTGCAACGGAACTTTTTGCTTTAGAAGCCCCAGTTCAAAAGCATAATCATAATAAAGCTGCAGCCCTTCCCATTGTTCAGGACCAAAGTCATACTTCAATTGTGTGAAATAACGCTGCCAATAGGCTTCATTCCCACCAATAGTCTGTTGTGCTGCTTGCACCAAAGGCTTTAAATTCCGTAAGCTTTGCTGCTTGCTATAAAGGAAGGCTTGGTAAATCCTTGCTACCTGCTCAGGCTGCTCCTGCACGATCTGCTTGCGTACAGCCCAAACCGCAAATGACATCCACTTCCCGGTCGCTCTTCTCCACATTTCTCCCAGGTCATTCACTTTATAGGTTTGATTCGTCCATTGTGCTTTAATTGCATCATCACCGATGAGTAAAGCAGCCTCCGCATGCTTCATCATATCATCTAACACAGGCGGTGCATACTGATAACGCGGACGAATTCCACTAAATTTCGTTAACAAAATTTTTAATAAATTGACTGTTGAGGCTGAGGTGGTCGGTAGTGCGATCGTGCTTTGACTTAATTCTGCTATGGGCTGAGAATGAAATAACAATAGAGATTGTACTTCTCCAAATGCACTTACTGATAAATCGGGAAAAAGCACATACTGGGAAAAATCCTCTCCATAAGCAAAGGAAGATATGGATGCCATATCAATTTCATTCTTAGCCAGTGCTTGATTTAAGCTTGTCGGGACTTCGCTGATAAACTTAACTTCATCCTTAAACTGATCATGTGGAAAATTATAAAATATCGGCCAAGCATTAGCAAAATTAATTTGACCTATACGTATAGGCTGTTTGTTATTCATGCTTGCGATTCTCCCCATCTTGTTAACAATTCATGTTCAATATCCACACTATCCAAAACCTTGCCGACCAGAAATTGAACCAGATCGTCCAAGGATTGCGGCTGCTGGTAAAAGGCTGGCATTGCCGGTATGATTTTTACGCCCATTCTAGCTAAGATCAACATGTTCTCTAAATGGATCGTATGCAAAGGAGTTTCACGAGGTACGATTACCAGCTTTCTGCCTTCTTTTAACATCACATCTGCGGTCCGCTCTAATAAATTATCCGATGCTCCATGAGCAATTGCAGATAAAGTGCCCATCGAGCAAGGGATAATAATCATCCCTTCTGTACGAAAAGTACCGCTAGCCACACTAGCGCCAATATCTTGAATTGGATGATAAATCAGCTGACCCGACGCCTGCTTAAAGTACTTATCTAAGGCATCTGACCGACGAGTGACTTCCCACTCCAACTCATCATGCAACACACGCCAACCCGCATCTGTGATAAGTAAATGAACCTTCTTGCCAATTGAAAGCATAAACTCACAAAGCCTAATGCCATAAATCACACCACTTGCACCCGTAATCCCAATGACCCATGGCTTTTCCATACTTAACGCACCACCAGATCGATGAAGGTAAAAGTAAACATCAACACACTCAGTATACCATTCATCGTAAAGAATGCTGTATTCAGTTTAGAAAGATCCTTTGGCGATACCAAGCGATGCTCATAAATTAATATCAGATAAGCGAGAATAATGCCTGCAAAATAAACCCAACTCAGCGCTGTTAAAAAGTATAAGCTCATAAAACCAACAGCTGTAAGCACATGAAACAATTTCGCAAGAAAAAGTGCTTTCGGAATCCCAAAGCGACTCGGTATGGAATATAATCCTTCCTTGCGGTCATGCTCAATATCCTGACAAGCATAAATGACATCAAATCCTGCGGTCCAAAACGCTACAGTAAAATAGAAAACAAGCGATACCAAGTCAATTCTACCTGTAACCGCAACCCAGCCCCCGAGTGGTGCAAGGGCAATGGTTAGACCAAGAATTAAATGACAAGCCCAAGTAAACCGTTTGGTGTATGAATAAATCACCAGAAAAAATACGGCAATCGGCAGCAATTTCATACATAAGGCATTCAATTGTGAAGTTGCGATGAATAGCAGTACTAAGGAGATAACGATGTAGAGTAAGACTTCTTTGGAAGAAAGCAAGCCCGCAGGAATTGCCCTAGAAGCTGTCCGCGGGTTCTTAGCATCAATGACCTTATCAATGACGCGATTTAGCCCCATTGCTGCACTACGCGCGCCAACCATCGCTAAGGTAATCCAACCGATCGCAGTCCAGCTTGGCAACACGTTATATATGACCATGGAACCAAGAATAGCCCCCATATAAGCAAATGGGAGGGCAAATAGTGTATGCTCGAATTTAATCATTTCCAGAAATACTTTAAGTTTCTTCAACACTTCTCTCACGCTTCCCCGCAATTATTTGGCTTTTACTCCGATATGCAATGCGGCAATTCCCCCAGTGAGTGGATAGGCCTCTACTGCGGTTAGTCCTGTTTTACGAAAAATTTCTGCAAGCTGTTTGTGATCGGGAAAATGAATCAAGGATTCGGGCAGCCATTTATATTGTTCATAACGTTTCACAATTAGCTTACCTAATAAGGGCAACACTTTCTGAAAATAAAAATAATACAGTGATTTGAATGGCTGCCATGTTGGTTTGGATAACTCTAACGAAACAACGCTGCCACCTGGCTTAACTACTCGTTGCATTTCGCGAAGCACCTGCTCCAAGTCTGGAACATTGCGCAGTCCAAAGCCAATTGTAGCATAATCGAAGGAATCATCTGGGTAAGGCAATTTCATTGCATTCCCTTGCACCAAGCTCACTTGATGCTCCAAATCAAGCTCTTTTAGCTTAATGGCTCCATAATCAAGCATATTTTGACTGAAATCCAGTCCAATGATCGAGCCGCTTTTACTTTTTTGCGCAAGGCTGATTGTCCAATCGCAGGTGCCGCAGCATAAATCAATTGCGGTTTGGCCTTCTTGTACATTCATCTTTTTCATCGTAAATCTACGCCAATATTTATGCTGACGAAAGCTTAAAATGTTATTCATTAAATCATATTTAGGTGCTATGCTTTCAAACACGGAGTGCACGAATTCTTCTTTCGATTTCATCTAATGGGTCACCTCAGCTGTTTCTTAACTGTGTAAATATCATATATCAAGCGGTTTGAAATTTATATAAGGATTCGTAAATAGGTTTGATCTCTTGCTTCAAGCTTTCAGATTCAATTAGCTGAATTTGGTTCAATAGCTGTTCCATATTCTTCTCTAACAAGGAATGAAGGCTAGAGGAGCAGTTGTATTTGATAATTAATTGGCGAAGCTTGTCCAGCTCACCTGCTTGCAGTTGCTTTTTCTCATCCTTGGTAGCGGCTTGCATAATGTGCCAATAAGCCCAGCTGCTGTGAAAATCTTCAGGACCTTCACTT
Organism: Paenibacillaceae bacterium; assembly: GCA_040904685.1. Taxonomy (GTDB): domain Bacteria; phylum Bacillota; class Bacilli; order Paenibacillales; family NBRC-103111; genus Paenibacillus_AC. The sequence goes on from JBBDSZ010000023.1 coordinate 40,437, forward strand.
CGTGCGATTTCAGCAGTCAATACCTCTCCTAACGCAAACATCTTCAGGAGGTCAGACCAAATTTGCAAGCTTTCTCCACGCATCAAATGCTCAAAGCTGAGAAAAAGCTCGACCTTGATTAGAACCGATTGCTCTAAATATTCAGCGGCAGTCATTTTCAGCTGTTTCATCCGGAGATATAAATTCATTTTTGTCCGATTGACCTTGCAAATTGCTTCAGAGAGCTGCTTAATCATCTCAATTTGACCTGCTTTTGCAAGAATATGATAAAAACGCGAGCTGAAATAATCCCCCGCCAATACTTTCAATTGTCTGGAGCGTGCATCTTTTTCTTCTTTTTGTAAATTTGATACTGGAACTAAATCATGTGTATCCAATGCTAATTGTACAAGCGAAGTCGCAACGGTAACCCTTTCGTTCTGCTCGAGCTCTAGGTCTGTTTGATTCAAAAAAACCAACAACAGTCTCGCTCGATATTCCGCAAGCTCTGGTAAGCCCGTATGTTTATAGATCATGTCATAATCGGTGAAAGGTTTCGTCATTTCTGCAATGCGAAAAGGGTTCATAACCAAGCCTCCAATAGCTATTCATTATATCATAAAAGGAAGCTTTGAACTAATCGACAAATTGCTCCTTCCACTTTTTGGTATAGGTGAGGTGATAGTGAGATTGCAAATACTTTTCTCTATTTAGTGCGCTAAATTCCTTCATGTTGGTTTTTTGAGTTTGTACATTTTCTTTTCTGGAATCCATGGCAAGCAGTAATTCATTGCGATTGTGCTCTGTTTCTTTATGCTCGATTATCCGAACTAGGACCTGATTCACATTCGATACCCGATATAAACCGAATTGCGCTAACACGAACAAATCGTGATACACCATTGTATCAATCGTATTTCCCGGAACAGAGAGTAAATCAACCGAAAGAATAGTTTGTTGCCAGCTTACCTTAGCAACCTGTAGTTCTAATGGTAATTGTACCATGTAATCTACTATGTTTTGGTCGGATAGCTGACTTCCGTTGGGATTCGCAAATACGTCCAGATCATTGTCTTTACCGGTTTGTTCACTATGCACCAACCACATCAACAAAAATGAAATTCCAACCGAGCCAACAATCATCATCAAGATTCTCTTATATGGACGCATACGAATTCCTCCCTTATCTACAAAGCCAATGCCTTTCTTTCATCATATAATGAAAAAAAGCAGGCTATGCCTGCAAAGAGGAATTATTGTTCAGTATCGATTGTACCAAACTTTGTCATGATGATGGCTTTGCCTCTTACTTTGATAGCTGAAGTATGTTCTGTGAATTGTGCAATCATCACTTCGCCCTTATCCAGCTTCTCTGTATGATGAAATTTCGTATCTTGACCACGAGTTAATCCGATGACATGCACGCCATTATCTTTAGCTTTAATTACAAAATAATCGTCCTGACTCATCTTCATCCAACCCTTTCCTTTATTGCTTCGACACCGCTTTCCTTATGATGCTAAAAAAAATCGGATATGTCAATGAGAAAGTAAATGTTTTATCAACAAAATTGTCATCCCGTCCCAGAGCTGACGCACAAGATTAAATTACATTGATGGGCTTGTGGATCAGGAAAAT
>JBBDSZ010000024.1:0-36294 GCA_040904685.1 Paenibacillaceae bacterium
AAACAAGCAGAAAACTGGATGTAGTCCCTAAATGACTATGCCGTGATGCCATGAGACCTTGCTACGACTGGTACTGGAAAATTATGTCGCCAAACTCGGGTTAATAGAATAACGGTTCTTTATTTGTGTGAAAATGATAAAATAATATATTGAATCATATATGAAAAAGTGGTATTCTATCAATATTGGTTTGGAACCGTTAACATCAAATGTATCGAAAATTATTTTCTTCACTTCATTTAATAAAAAGCCTACTTAAATTGGAGAATAAACGGGAATGGAGGGGTTTTTTTGTCAACCTAACAATTGTTAACGAAGGAAAATATAAACGAGTTAAAACAATTTGGAGCATTCAAATTGTTCAAAGGAAATCCAAGTAAACAAGAGTATGTGGATAGGGTTCGCGACGCCGATGTGCTTCTTTTATGGAACGGTATATCAAATGAAGTTATGGCGGAGTGCCCTAGTTTAAAATTAATGTCTTTTACCGGGACCGGTTATAAAAACTATATGGATGTTGATTTCGCAGCGAAACATGGGATCAAGGTAGCGAATACGCCAAGTTATGGCGCTAATCCGGTTGCTGAGCATGCGCTTGCCCTACTGTTTTCCTTAGCGAAGAATATTCCGCAAAATCATGCAAACATGCTTAAAGGAAAATGGGATCCATCCTCGATTAATATAGAACTTGAGGGAAAGACAATGGGTTTAATCGGACTTGGGTCCATTGGAACCCGAATGGCTAAACTTTGCAGAGCTTTAGGAATGAACGTGATATGTTGGACATTTCATCCAAGTGAGGAACGGGCACAACAGTTAGGTATAACCTTTGTTTCGCTCGAAAGCTTATTGTCTAGCTCGGACTTCATATCACTACATTTGCCGTATACGGATACAACGAAAGAATTCATTGGCGAAAAACAGTTTTCCATGATTAAGCCAGGAGCTATTTTCATAAATACGGCAAGGTCGGAAGTGGTTCATACACCTTCATTGATTAAGTCACTTTCTTCAGGTATATTAGTTGGAGCTGGAATTGATGTGTTTGATCAAGAGCCCATTTCCAAAGACAATCCTTTACTGCAATGCAATAATGTCATTCTATCGCCGCATGTGGGTTTCAATACGAAAGAGTCTGTTCAAACCATTTTGGGTATAGCGATTAGAAATATTGTTGAATTTATTAAAGGGAACCCGCTCAATATTGTAAACTAGCTTAGAATAGGCTCTTATCTAGAGAAACGAGAATTTTTTAATGAGTGCTTTTAGAAAATATAGTATTTTATTTTCTCTCTCTTTTAGCGCTGTCTCTATTTTTGCCGTTCCTTTTATTAAATTTGTATTTTAGGATGCGCTAAGTGTAGCGGTCACGATGAAAGCGGTCAGACTGGTTGGACTGCTTTTGTAACCTATACGGCTTTCGGAGTTATGTGGGCTACGGCAGAAGAATCGAATATCCCTACACATGTGGCGGGTACTGCAATTGGCATCGCATCCATTATTGGCTACATCCCGGACATCTTCATGCACACTTTGTTCGGCAAATGGCTTGATCAATACGATAACACAGGGTATCGCAATATTTTTCTGTTTTTATACTGATCCTATAATTCTGGACAAACGCTACCATTTTAAAAGACGGAGCAGTGGTTTATCCTTGACTAAATCTTGTTTGGATACTTGAAGGAGTAGGGGATTGTAAGAGGGAGGTGTGAAAGCTGTTGGAAATGAAATATACAAAAGAAACCCGATGCTTTAAGATCTCCAGAGTTTTTCCATCGGATGTTAACAACCATGGAACCTTGTTTGGCGGTAGGTTAATGTCTTATATCGATGATATCGCTTCGATCTCAGCTTTAAAATTATGTCGTGCGGTGGTTGTTACGGCTTCTACCGATTCTGTAGATTTCCTTTACCCCATTAGACCAACCGATTCTGTGTCGTTGGAGTCTTTCGTGACATGGACGGGCAAAAGTTCAATGGAGGTTTTTGTGAAAGTAATCAGAGAAGATTTAGGAAGTGGAGAAATGAAAATTGCAGCCACTTCTTTTCTTACTTTTGTTTCTCTGGACGAGCATAACAAGCCGATGCCTGTACCTCGGATCGTACCAGAGACGGAAGAAGAGAAGAAACTATTCGAAACCGCAGAACATAGAACTGAAATGAGAAAACAACGCAGAGCAGAAAGTAAGAAGTTTGCCGACTATCTGATAACGAAATATCCTTGGGAGTAACCATTAGAACGGTCTGCTAAATGCAAAAATACAGTTAGAATTACGTTTTCGCCGTCATTTTGCTCATCTTCCTGCAAAAGTGCAGTTTGTTTTTAGAAAACAAGCCGAAATCGAGTGGCATTTGCGAAATCGAGTAAATGAAACTGTATTTTCGCATTTTCATCCACCAAAGTACACATTTTCTCCGAATTTAACTGTATTATTGCAGGTGTCTACGTGAGATTGGTTAGTTTTCGTAGAGATAAAGAAAGAATTTCGTTATTTCATACCTGATTTTCGCAATATGTTAAACAAAGCGAGAATAACACTCCTATTAAGGAAAATTTGGCGTTAATAGCGAAAGAGATTCGTTATTAACGCCAAATTTTCGTTAAAAGCCCCTGTTAGGGTCTTTGTGGGAACATTTAGCGAAAAAGACGTATTTAATAACGAAATTGTTTCCTTGTGCGTGGAAAGTGACGAGTTGCTTTGCCCGTTAAACCATGAAATCATGAGCTAAAGGAGTGGGACAGCCACATAAAAAGTCATCCCACAATAGGCAGAATATTCCCAACGGCATTTTGTTGCTTTCCATCGGCTTGCTTCCCATCGGAAGCAAGCTTGGAGGCAGCAGTCGGCCGCCCTTGCTGCAGCTGGTACATTTGAAAGTATTTGCCGGATTGCTGCATGAGGGAATCGTGATTGCCGCGTTCGATGATTTTGCCGCGATCTAAGACGAGGATTTGATCCGCATTCCTAATCGTCGACAAGCGATGGGCGATTATGAAGGTGGTGCGACCCTTTTTCAACACGTCGAGTCCCGATTGGATAATCGCTTCCGTCTCGCTGTCAATGCTGGCAGTAGCCTCATCTAGAATAAGAATCGCCGGATTAAACGCCAATGCACGGGCAAAAGAAATCAATTGTCGCTGGCCCGCCGATAAAGTAGCACCTTTCTCAATGACCAGCTCATCAATCCGGTGCGGTAGATTGCTGAACATTTCTTTAGCACCCACATCGCGGATCGCTTTCTCCACGACATCCCGCGTGATGGCCGGATCATCCAAGCTTACATTAGAGGCTATCGTGCCAACAAAGAGGAACGGATCCTGAAGCACGATTCCCATCTGTTGACGCAGAAGCTGCTTGGGAATTTCGTGTATATCCTTGCCATCAATGGTAATACGCCCTCGTTCTGTAACGAGCACCTTCACTATAGGTTCAAAAAGCGCGTCAATTCGGGTAACAGCTATATTTTTGCGATAAACATCATTCGTCATATCTTGAAATCGTTGCTCCGTTGCCGTTTCTTGTACAAAAGCACGAATGACACGAACGCCAGCGATTATTTCTAGAACGCGGTCATTCATATCACCGAATGCATCCTGCGCCCGCATGAAGTGTCCATGAATGTGATTCCCCCAGCTTACCCATAATACTGCCATGAGTGGAAGGGGGATTAAGGCAGCCAGTATCAGCTTCCAGCTAATGAGAAAGCCCATCATTCCGAGAATATGTTTTGTTCCCCATTCGTGCATCACTTCCAAGATCGGTTCTAAGCTCTTTCCGTATTCAGTTATGGAATACTCTACTTTCGGAGGTACCTGTGGATATACTTTACGCTTGATAATATCCTCTTCTTCCAATTCTCGTAGCTGCTGTGTCAACATCTTCTGGGTGATTCCTGGTAGATTTCGTTTTAGCTCGCTGATTCTGTTCGTACCCCTTTAGTATCTTTTTATATACTATAGTACTTAAAAGTATGTACTTACATGATTTGTTCTTATAGTTCATAATAACGTTGTACAGTGGAAATGGAAAGGGAGATTGGACATGATTTACTGCTTCCAATCTGGCGTGCTGTGGGCGGACATCCAGTTACCGCGATAAAAGCGGGGAGAATGGGAATGCCGATGCACTTAGCGGCCTTTACGAAGCATCCAGTGTATAAAGAAATGATTGAGATATCTTTACTATGAGATAAGTTGACTAATATTGCAATCCCAAAAACCTACTTACAATTACAAAAAATTAATTTACTATTAATGATTATGATTTTTTTTCAGGTATTGTGGCAAGATAAAAGATCAATATATTTATTGTCAGAGGGGGGATTAAAGTGGCTTTTGAAAATGGCGAAGTTTTCACAATGGTCGATGAAGAGGGAATAGAACAAGAGGTTGAAGTGATGGGTGGTCTAGATTTGGATAATCAGCACTATATAGCAGTCGCCTACTTGGACGAGTTGGAGGATAGCGAAATAGAAGAAGAGGATCTGGATATATTTTTCCTGCAAGTCAAAGAAAATAATGAGCTTTCAGTGATCGATAACGATGAAGAATTTGAAAAAGTGTCATTAGCTTTTGAAGCGGCATTAGAGGATACTACCGTCTAGGTAAATAACGAAAGGGCTACCCTGTGCAGCCCTTTCGTTATAAAGAGATAATCTTAAGGTTTAAGGTGTATTTAGTTCTTAGAGCTATAAATATCACTCGCTGCACCAGTAAATTAAGTTTAGGGGCTACCTCGTTTGCTTAGCTGCTCCTTTGCAAGTCGAACCATCTCACGTACCATGGCTCCGCCAATTTTACCTCCAACTTTCCCGACGCTTTCGGTTGTTAAATTTCCATTTCCGTTTTGTTTCAGAGGCACGCCCAACTCTTGCGCTACCTCAAATTTTACATCATCCACTCTAGCTGGATTAACTGCATACCCTTCGTTACGCATGACTGTCCCTTTAAAAGCGTCTACACCTTGCTCAGCACCCGGCACAATAAGCCGCCTTTTGCTCTTTCTTGCCATAACGTCACATCCTGTCTCAAAATATGCTCTTGATACGGTTAGGTTTTACAAAAAGGGTTGATTTTAATCTGCTTTTTGTGATCGAATGCTAAAGGCTGCGCAATAAAAGTTTCCTATTTTCATTCACCCTGCCAGGCGAAATCGACTGCATTCAAAAAGTGGCAATCGCTTTTACAGCTAGACCGTACTGATCCATCGTTGCACGCATCACGTCATTCGAATTCGGCTCAAGATAGAACGGCGTCATCAAGATAATCCCTTTGGTGTGTGCCTTTGATTGCAGCACTAATTCGCTTAGGGTTTGTTTATATTCGTCTATATAACAATTTTAGATGAATGTGCAAGAAAAACAGCAACAAATTAACCGCGAAATTCGACAACAACCGGGATAAATAGATCTATTTTTATATAAAAAAATAGATTTCTTCAGCCTGCAACTATTTGGAATAATTTACGTTTATATTAACATGGCATGTTAATATAGAGAAAGCTTGGGAGAAGGTGGGGAGTCTAGTGGAGGATTCGAATCAGCTTCTGCTGGTGAGAGAAGTCGAAAGATCGTTTCAAGTAGGCGGTACTAAGCTGCCCGTGCTTAAGGGAATCAGTATGAGCTTAGAGGCAAAACAGCTTGTCATGCTCCGCGGCCGATCCGGCTCTGGGAAAACGACATTGCTTAATTTAATTGGCGGCTTAGATCAGCCTGATAAGGGGGAAGTTTTTTTTCACAATTATCCCTTTCATTTATGGAATGATGATCAACGTACTGAGGTACGGCGTAAGGAAATTGGCTTTATTTTTCAATCGTATGCTTTAATGCCCTTATTATCTGCGTATGAGAATGTCGAGTTGGGTTTGCGTATGGCGAATTCGCCTAAAGCGCAATGGAAGGAGCGGGTGCAGCATTGTTTAGACATGGTGGGATTAGTGAAGCGCATGCATCACCGTCCGTACGAATTATCGGGAGGCGAGCAGCAGCGGGTGGCGATTGCAAAGGCGATTGTCCATCGTCCGAGATTATTATTGGCAGATGAGCCTACAGCCGAGTTGGATTCTCAGATGGGTGCGCAGATTATGGCGGTTTTTCGTTCGATTATTGATACGGAGCAAGTAACGATTTGTATGACTACACACGATCCTACAATTTTGGAGGTAGCAGACCATGTACTTGAAATGGTGGACGGCAGAATTAAATAAATCAAAGACTGTAAAAATGGCAATTATCTGTTTACTCTCTATAAATTTAGTGTTCACTGCGGGCTGTTCTATGTTGCCCAAAGAAAATAATGAAGAAGCGATACCTGTTATAGCGCCACCGAAAATCTCCAAAAAACCAGAATATGCCGTCAAAACAGATACCATAGAAACGCTCGTTCGCGGATCCGGCAAAATTATGGCTACCAAAGAGGAAGAGCTCTTCTTTACTTTGGATAATAAAAGGATTAAAGAAGTCTATGTACAGCCAGGGCAAATGGTTGAGGCGGGACAATTATTGGCTGAGCTGGATGTGACGGATATAGAGGCCGAGCTTAAGGGGCTGGTTCTCCAAATCCGCAAGGAAGAAAATAACATGAAGATTACGTTGCGGGATGGCAGTAAAACACCTGAGGAATTGGAACAAGCGAAGCTTGATTTCGAGATAAAGCGTCAAACGATTGCCGATAAACAAGAGATCATTGCCAAAGCGAGGCTGACTGCTCCTTTCTCTGGGAACCTAGCTGCGGTCTATGTGCAAAAAGGGGATACCGTCAAAGCTTACGCTTCGGTCGCGATTGTTGCTGACTTGGGTAAGCTTACAGCAGCTCTTAGTATGACAGCAGACGATCTTAAAAAGGTAGCGGTTGGCATGGAAGCCCGTGTTGATTTAAACGGAGCGGGTCAGCTTAAAGGAAAAGTAGCGCAGCTGCCGAATCCGAAGGCCGATGATCCCAATGGTGATCAAGGACAAGTGAAGGAATCCTTATCCAACTACCTGTTAATCGAGCTTGAGAAAATGCCGGAAAACACAATACGCGGTACTTACCTCAGCGCTGCAATTATTATGAATCGCAAGACGAATGTGATCGTTATACCGCCTTCAACCTTACGCACAGTTGGGGCTCGCAACTATGTACAGGTCATAGATGCTTCGGGCACCAAAAAAGAAGTTGATGTGGAAATTGGGCAGATGACGTCTACCAGTGTAGAGATTGTTAAAGGATTGACGGTAGGTCAGAAAGTCGTAGGTCGATAGAATATATGGCTATGCTGCGATTTCTCATGAGAAAAATGTGGAATACACGCTTGCTGACGCTGAGTACTTTCCTCGGACTCCTGCTGGCTGTTTCTTTTACAAGTAGTATTCCGATGTATTCCGACGGTGCTTTAAAACGTGTAGTAATCAAAACGCTGGCAGAGAAAAGCGATAATATGCCCGCAGGATCTTTGCTTATGCGGTATCAACCGGCGGGTTCGGATAAACCCACTTTAGCTGCTTTAAATGATGTGGATCAATACATACGTGAACAAATACCTAAGGACATTCAGTATCCCAATGACGTTTACGTAAATAGTATGGCAATTCGTGGTGCACAGCTTACCCAGGTGGATACACCGAAAAACGTTGCAAGTCAAAGACGGCAAATGACGATCTCGACAATGAACAATCTAACGGATCACACGGAAGTGTCGTATGGGAGCAAGTTTGGTGATGTTGTACGAAATGGTGTGGTCGAAGCGGTTGTCTTTGAAGAGGCGATGTTTCGCAATGATCTGCATATCGGGGATGTATTCAATTATCCTTTACCCTCTGGCTCCAAAAAGCTGGCGTTGAAGGTGAAAATTGTTGGAGCCTTTAAACCGTTGCTAGAGAATGAACCTTACTGGTTCCAAGGCATGGAATCGACGTTAAACAGCTTGATCATTAGCGATAAGGTATTTAAAGATGAGCTGTTAGACAAGAACAAGGTGCCGCTTAACCTATCCGTTTGGTATTATGCTTTCGATTTAAGTGAGATTAAAACCAGTCGAATTTCATCCTTAGAGCGAACATTGGAGCGTTTGGATATTAACCTGGATCAGAAATTGAAAAATACCAAGGTCGATACATCTTTTCTAGATATGCTAGGTGAGTTCAAAAGTCAGAGCATTCAGCTGCAAATCCTGTTGTTTACGTTAGCGGCTCCGATGATTGCGATGGTATTTTACTACATTGTGATGAATGCAAGGCAATCGCTAGATCGGCAACGAACGGATATAGCCGTGATTCGCTCACGGGGAGGCAGTACTAAACAGATTATTTGGATTTATATTTCAGAAGGATTCATTCTCGGCGGTGCTGCCTTAATTATTGGTCCCTTAATAGGTTGGTTTTTGGCCAAAAGTATTGGTTCCTCCAGTGGTTTCTTGACCTTCGTGGATCGCAAAGCGATTCCGGTTGGATTTTCCGAGGAAGCGTTCATTTATAGCTTTATTGCAGTATTTATTGCGATTGCCTCACAGGTCATTCCGGCAGTGCTGTATGCAAGATCATCGATTGTGAATTACAAGCAGCAGCTTGCCCGTGCGGATCGCAGACCGATATGGCAGCGTTGGTTTTTGGACGTTGTTCTCATTCTTTTAGCGGGTTATGGTTGGTATATGTTTCAGCAAAACCAGTTTATCACACAGCAAACAGGGCTATCCTCAGATGAGCTTCAGGTGCATTGGGTATTATTCTTTGTACCGGCCTTATCGATTTTTGCGCTTGGTTTGTTCTTTCTGCGAATATTCCCGTGGTTGCTGAAATTGTTGGGTTGGTTGGGTAAATCCATGCTGCCTGTTTCGATTTATTTGACCTTAACGCAGCTATCACGTTCCGCTAAAGCTTACTATCCGTTGATGCTTTTATTGATAATGACTTTGGGTCTAGGCGTTTATAATGCTTCGGCAGCAAGAACGATTGACTTGAACTCGACGGAACGGATGCTTTATCAATATGGGACAGATGTTGTGATGCAGCCTGTATGGGAAGGGGTAACCGATGCGTTGCCAAGCACACCTGCAGCGACTCCAAAGCCTGGTGGAACTGGAGGTGGGACGGGTGGCGGCTCACAAGGAGGCTCGCAAGGCGGTAGTGGCGGAAACACCCAAGAACCAATTAAGAAAGTTCGCTATATTGAACCGCCTTTTGGTGCGTTTGAAGAGCTGAATGGTGTTGAAGCCGCAGCGAGAGTGCTGCAGACGAAAGGCAATATCATTGTTTCTGGCAAGTCGCTCGGACAGGGCAGTGTAATGGGGATTGATAATGACAAGTTTGCTAAAGTCGCTTGGTTCCGTAATGATCTATTTCCTGCACATCCGTTTCGTTATTTGAACTTAATGGGTTCTTATGAGCAATCCGTTATTGTCTCTACTTCATTTGCGGAACGGTATCAGTTAAAGCCGGGGGACTTAATCACCATAACCTTGTCGCAGGTACCCGTTGAATTTGTCATTGTGGGCACACTGCCTTATTGGCCGACACAGTATCCGGATAAAATGCCATTTTTCATCACGAATCTGGATTATATCTACGATCAGGTGCCCATCATTCCGTATGACATTTGGTTAAAAATGAAAGATGGCGCACGGGTACAGCCATTGGTCGCGGACTTAGCGAAAAAAGATATCGAGCTTGTCGGAGTGAAAGATGTGCGCAGCGAGTTAGTTAAGCTTAACAAACATCCGACACATGGCGGAGTGTTTGGGATTCTTAGCTTAGGCTTCTTGGTATCGATTCTCATCTCACTCATAGGCTATATCTTATATTGGTTCTTTAATTTATCCAGTCGGGTCGTCCAGTTTGGTGTCTTGCGAGCTATGGGACTTAAGCGCAAGCAGCTAACAGTAATGTTATTGGTGGAGCAAGCCTTAACTGGCGGCTTATCGATTGCTATTGGGATAGGGGTAGGCAAGCTGGCAAGTTATTTATTCCTGCCCTTTCTGCAAACGTCCGATAATGTGCAAACTCAAGTCCCACCGTTTCACATCGTGTTTCAGGCTAGTGATACGTATCAGCTTTATTTTATCGTGATGGTGATGATGCTTCTGGGAGCGGGCTTCTTGTTCTTCCATATTCGCAGGCTGCGTGTACATCAGGCTATTAAATTGGGAGAGGAGCGTTAAACCTTGATACATTGCGAAGGTCTAGTGAAGATATTCAAGTCCGACAACGTTGAAGTCGTCGCTTTGCAAGGGCTTAACCTCTCTGTCGGAGCTGGTGAAATGATGGCGATCATCGGAAACAGCGGGAGTGGGAAATCGACTTTTCTGAATATTCTCGGAGGGCTTGATCGTCCTTCGGCTGGTCAGGTACGCGTTGGAGAATGGGATTTGCTGAAAATTGAAGATAAACAATTGGTAGAATACAAGCGAAAAACAGTGGGCTTCATTTGGCAGAATAACGTGCGAAATCTACTACCTTACCTAACTGCACTTGAGAATGTCGAAATGCCGATGATGTTGAACGGCAAGGTCGATCGTGCTTATGCGAAGCAACTTCTTGAGTGGGTGGGTCTGAAGGAGCGGATGCACAATAAGCTCCATCAGCTTTCGGGAGGCGAGCAGCAGCGGGTGGCCATTGCGATATCACTTTGCAACCGTCCATCCTTGCTATTGGCAGATGAGCCAACGGGCTCTGTGGATTCACAAACCTCCGATCTCATTATGGATATTTTTCGTAGGCTGAATCAGGAGCTTGGCGTAACGATTGTTATCGTGACGCATGATATGGAGCTAGCAGGTAAGGTGGATCGCGTGGTTGCGATTCGCGACGGACTTACGAGTACCGAATTTATTAAACGCAATCCTAACCTGGAAGAGCAAGGTAGCCTATCAGCGCATCTGGGCACTTTTGAAACGGAGCATGAAGAGTATGTCGTATTGGATCGTGCAGGTCGACTACAGGTGCCGAAAGCGTATTTAGACGCTTTGCAGATTGATGGTAAAGCATCGATGGAGTTTGATGGTGAGAAAATCTTAATCCGTCCCCCAAAGAACGAGAAGGCGGAATAACCCGATAAACAATAAAAATTAATTGGAGGTGCGTGGCAATGAAAAGAATAATGATTACCCTGCTAACGCTAGTTATGGTGGGAAGTATGCTTGCAGCATGTACGAAGAAGGCTACAAATAGCAATACGCAGCATGTGTTAAGAATTGCATCTAGTTATGGTTTTGATGAAGAGTACTTCCGTCAGCAGTATACGGAACTATTCGAATTTGCTAATGAGAACATAAAAATAGAAATCATTCCTACGCAAGATGAAGGAATGAAATACGGGTATGGCCGTGGCTACAGCAGCACGGAGGATCCAAATGATCCGAATGCGCCAAAGCCAAAGACTCCACTTGAAACCATGATGGACCTGATGGACGGACCTAATCCGCCAGACGTTGTGATTCTAGGGGTTGAACAAATGAAAACCGTATTGGGTAAAAATTTACTAGCCCCTCTAGATCCGCAGATTAAAAAGACTAAATTCGATACAACCGATATCGCGCCAGTTGTTTTGAACAGCTTAAAGAGTTTGAGTGAGGATGGTCAGCTTTATGGACTTACGCCAACCTTCAGCTCAAACGCTTTGATCTATAATAAACAGATGTTTATCGATGCAGGTGTCGATGAAATGCCAACCGATAACATGACATGGGATCAAATTTTTGCATTGGCTAAGCGCCTTTCTGTCGGAGAAGGCAAGGATCATAAATATGGTTTCTCTTTCTCACCACAGGCATATGGTGACTTCTTCTATAGCATGCAAGCATTTACCCAACCTTTAGGATTGCGAATGTTTGATGAGCTAGGCGAGAAAATGACGGTGGATACGCCAGAATGGGAAAATGCGTATAATACGATTTATCAATTGCAAAAGGATAAGGTTATTCCATCATCGAATAACAATGATATGGAAAGAATGAAGATGGCATCTGGGGATGGTAGCGATGGGCAACCACAAGGACCGTTTGCTTACGACGATTTTATGTCAGGTCGGGTTGCCATGACGATTATGAATTATGGTAATCTGTCACAGATCATTAATGCAAATAAGAGTGCAGATAACATCAAAGGCTATACCAAAATTGACTGGGATGTTGTTACCGTGCCAAGTCATCCATCTGCACCTGGTGTGGTTGCCAATATTGGCTTTAATAACCTAATGGCGATTAATGCTAAATCGACAAATGTTCCTGATGCTTGGAAATTTATCGAATTCTCCAATGGTGAGAAATGGGCGCAATTGAAATCCCATAGCTCCTACCAAATGGTTTCGCGAATGAAATATATCAAACCCAAAGAAGGCACTGAATTCCATGTCGAAGCATTTTATAAGATTAAACAAGCTCCGATGGTAGATGAAAATAAGATTTATCAGGAAAAACCAAGTATTTGGGCAGTCCAACAAATTGGGCAAAATGCCTTCCAACAAGTATCCGCAGGTACTAAAACGGTAAAAGAAGCCTTGACTGAATGGCAAACCAAGGGGGATCTCGTGCTGCAGAAGCTTAAAGAAAATCCCAAAGCACAAATTGATCCTTCCGAATATATGTCACCTCGGCCACAACAGTCCTTTCAATCGTCTAGTGTTCAGGCTGTTCCAGCAGGATAAACCAACTTTTAGATTCGTCTTACGAAGGAGGTACATTTAAATGAATCCATCGATACGCAAAAAAATCACTTCATTTGCACTTATATTCGTTCTATTCTGTGGGACTGCGATTCCAATTTTTGCTGATGGAGGAGCTGCACTGACACCTGTTGCAGCTCCAAAAGTCTCTGAAGTTGTTGCGGCCATTACTCCCGTGGGTTCTGTCGCAATCAATAAGAAAAGTAATTTTGAGCTTAAACAAGTGGCTATGCTTGCAGGGGATGAAGACAAAACAGTGACTTTTACAGTCACCGTGAATAACGGGGAAGACACAGAATTAGAATTTTTAGATTATTGGGTACGTTTAACAAACACAACAGGTGCTAAATATACCATTAACTTGATGCCAGATGATAAAGATAAGAATCGAATCGCCCCACATAGCAGCTTGGATTTCCAATTCTATGCCAAGGTCAATTCCAAGACAGCATTAAAGGATTTGAAATTCAGCTTTATTCAGTGGGACTTTTCACTCAGCAACTACGAACGTAAGCTTGGAGAGATCTCTATCCCAGCAACGTACACGGATTTAACTCCGATCCAAGTGAAGCGGATCATTCCGGTGTTAGGTACATCTTTAAAAACAGGAGTAACGCGAGTAGCCATCAATAAGACGGATGAGAACTACTTGGTTACGGTCTATTACACACTTGAAAACATTGGTTTGAAAAGTGTCAAGCTGCCTAACCTTTCCTTTGACTTGTACACAGCAGAAGGATATATCTATCCTTTGGAGGCAACGGGTCTTAAAGATTTAACCCTTGCACCGCGAGTGAAGAAGGAAGTCCAGTTGACTGCCACTATTCCAGTAGGTATAGCTGCTAAAGACTGGAAACTGCTGGTAACCAAAGAAGATCCAACGGTAAAAAGTTTACCCGTCGCCTTGTATGCATTGCCGCAATCTAGTGATGTAAATACAGGCAGTGGAGAAGAAAGCAAACGTGTGATTGACGTTGCAGGTATTGCAGTTAACACAATGATTAATCGTGCTTCTATGGCTAAAACGGAAACCAGCTATATTTCCAATATTTTCTTCTCATTTGAGAATAATGGTGCAAAAGCGGTATTGCTTCCGGATTATCTGTTCAATGTAAAAACCAAGGAAGGTTTGATATATCCGCTAACCGCTGCAGGGTTTACCAAAATTAGCCTAAACCCGAAGGAAAGCAAGGAGTTCCAGCTTTCAGTCAGCATTCCCGTTACGGTAAATGTGGAGGGTCTGGAGCTGCAGCTGGTTCAACCTAGCGCAACGGGAACAGATAGCAGCTTTAACTATCCATTTGCTACCTACAAGGTGCCTGTATCAACCGCTCAGGAAGTTTCAATTGGAACCGAGTATCCTTACATGAACACAAATGGTTCTTATGCAGCTCAGCTTGTATCCATCCAGCGGCTGCCATGGGAGGATCAAGATATCCTTTCCGCTGAGATTACCATTGGAAATAAAGGTACAGCAATCGCACCTCCACCCAAGCTTCAAGGCTATTATTTGTTAGATGGCAAAATAAAAGTTGAAGCAAATTTACTGGATATGGATAAAGTTATTTCCATTCCCGCTAATGGTAAAGTGAGCTATGTGCTCATGAGTAAAATCCCGTATACTTCACAGTTTAGCAACTTGAAGCTGGTAGTAGAGGAAAAGAAGTCTGACACGGAAAATGTGGCGTTAGCTGAATTTAGAGGGAATGCAGATTTGATGACCTTGCCGACGGTTGACAAAGGTAAAACCTATAAGCTGCTGAACACGGGTAAATCTGCTGAGCTGACGATCACGAATCTGTATACGTACAGAGGCACCACAGATGACCTATACTATATGGAATTGGATTTGAAAAACTTAGAGAAACGTTTGACAACGGCAACACCGCTGTCCGCTTATCTGAAAACGAAGGACGATCTTTATTTCCCGGCAACCGTATCGAATGTGACAGGGAAAATCAATCCTGGAGGCAAAGCGGTTCTGGCCGTAACGGCTGAACTTCCGCAAGGCTTAAAAGGAGCGGATCTTGATCTGATGATTGGTCAGGCTGTAACAAGTGGTACAGGGACAACTGCAAGCACGGATGGCTACATTCGCGTAGCGAAGATGGTGCTGCCAGATGAGAATACGACTGTTAAGTCTACCTTGGACGGCTTGGTGATATCGCCTTATACGATTGGTTTGAGTAATTTCAAATCAATGGATGGGCCAACTTCATCTGATTTTAGCATTAATTTTGATTATACACTTGCCAAGAGTGCGAACTCTTCATTTGATCCTGCAACCAATATTCATCAATTAGTTGTAGAAATTACGGATGGTTTATCTAACGTTCATAGCGTAACCTATCCTTTGGATGTTGCGGTTGCGGATGCCACAAAGGGCTTGGGCTTGAAGCTGGGAAGTGGATCTCTAAAAGTCCCAATTCAATTTACGAGCGAAAATGAAGGCATCAAATTTATGAACTCCTTCAGTAATTCTAAATCGTACTTGATTAAAATTTACGATGAATACAAAGAAGGCTACCGCAGACTGCTTGCAACATCGAGTGGAAGCTGGTTCCCAACAAACTAAGCATCAAGATAAACCGCCAGGGCTTACGCCACTGGCGGTTTTTTGCGTTTCTTCATAATCCATAATCCAGATACCTCAGCACTCTAACAAAATTCCATATCAGAGAGACATCCAGCACACGCATATTACTCATACACGAAAGACATCCAGCACACGCACATTACTCATACACGAAAGACATCCAGCACACGCATATTACTCCAACCTCTAAGAGATACTTGCACTTTTACTCTATTCCTCAGCCATATTCTGTACTGTAGGACTAGCTTTATACTCCAAGGCCACACTTTTCTTGTATTAAATGGAATTCCTCCAGTTAATTTAGCTGAAATTACACAAAAGTATAATTTAACTGGAAATACTCCATGTAAATCAGCGGTTATTGGCCATTTTACCGAATTTCATGAAATTTAGCGGGAGTATTTCCATCTAAATGTTCGTGATACCCAAATATGGAGTAATTAACGGTAGTTTTTCCAGTTAATCGAAATAGTCCAACACACCGTGAGACAACTCGTAGGCAACAACTCGCTTTTCGTTGCCCCGTAAAGCTGGGGTTAGCCAGCCTTTAACGCACAAGGCTTGCAACAACACTGCAGTTTTATGACTGATTTTGAAATGCTCCTCTACATCCTTCGGTCTGATTGGTCGAATTCGCTCGATTGTAAGTCGGATGATTTCTTTCTCGGCAAGTAGGATTCGTGAGACGGGGGCTTTGTTGGAGTGAAAGCGACTAAGTACCATGCGCAGCAGTGAAATGCATAGCTCAGGTCTTTGCTCCACATCATCATACGCAAAGGAGATAACATGAAATCCCATGCCATGGAGAAAAGTTTCACGGTTCAGTTCGTTGCAGTATCTATGGCGATCCATTTCCTTAATGTGAGCGGCGTAGCCTTTAATTTCAATTAAAAGCTTGGCTAAGCCCATTAACCATACGAAGTCGGCAAAGTAAGACCTGCCTCGCCAATCCAGTACTTCATATTCTGGATGAAGATGATCTAAATTACCGTGCTCGGGATACCAAACATTGCGTAGAAACAACTTTTCTCCATGCTGATGTCCTCTTTCAAGTCTACCCCGGCGCTCCCCAATACGATTTGCGAGATGATGTTGAAAAAAGGCATCATGTGCTTTTTCAAATGTCATTTTTTCATTCCCCCTTGAAAAATCAAAAAACGCCCCGCTTCTACTCGTTAGAGTGGAAACAGGACGTTCTTCGTCACTTGTCTCTGAATTATAGAGCAAAATATTATATTTGACTAGGCTAAACTTTAAGAGAGTTAACTAGCTGGAAAAACTCCTGCAAAAATACAGCAAGGATCAATCCAGATAGGTCATTTAATGTCTTTGTGGTAAATGGACGCATACCAACCTGGCTTAACCTGGTCAAAGTTGCAATGGTCAGCAAGGATGACATCTATTTTACCTAAAAGGCTAGTCAAATTTTCAGGTTCAAATTCATGGACCCAAACGACAGAATCAAAAAGAGACATGGCGAGATACAAAGCATACAATTGCCAAAATAATTCATTAGGTGCATGGGATGAATGGTAACCATCGATTTGGCCAATGGAGAAAGGGATGCTTAATTGCCTATTGAACATGCCCATTTTGAGAAAGTCATGAACCGGGTCACCCCAATCATAGCGATTGAAATCGATAAGACCAGCGAACTTCCGCTCCTTCACAATCACATTTCCAATATGAATATCGTCATGTTGAAAAAGATTAGGGCAACCTTTCATTAATTCTAGATGGTCTTCAATAAAATCGATGACCTTGGAATCATTGTTGAATTTCACATTTAATTTAGCGTATGCACGCACACACTCTCGATGTTTCACAACTTTACGATCATACCAAGGTGAAATGTGTGGTGGAGCCTTAAGCTGATGCATCTTTAATAGCTCTCTACCAGCATCAAATCCAATCTGATATTGCTCAGCCTCAGTGAGCTTGGGGAGTTCATCCCTAGCATCTTCCCCTTCAATATAGGTTAAGAGCATGTATGCTAGATTGTAATCAAGCAGCCTTCCACATGCTAACGCCATGGAGCATTTAAACACGAAACCATTTAATGCTCTTATAGTTTCATATTCCAACTGCTTTTGCTCAAACTCAGCTAAGTCAAAAAGCCGCAACAACTGTTTCTCGTTATTAGGCATATGAATCATCACTTTTTCATCTGTTGAAACACCTTTATGTATAGGCTCAATCGCAATTGCGTTATATAGCTGCGGGATTAAATGTTGTAATACCTCGAGCTTGATTTCTGTAATATCTATCATCACAACACCATCTTTCGGTCCTCTTCAATTCAACCTTCATTTGCGGATATAGATAATTTGCGATAATTGCTCCGGCTTGAGCGAATTTAACGCATAAAACAAACAAGATTTGATGCATAGCTTTTTCACCAACTTGATTCATATCCATGATATCCTTTATGGTTTCCATAACGTGTATATTAGTCTAACCTATATTATGGCAATGCGAAAGACCAAAGTGTTGAAAAAATGATTCAAAAAAGCAAAGAGAAGGTATTTATAGATACCCCTCGTAGGGCATGCTGATAGTGGGAACTTACCATCACAAGGAGTGAAGCTCATGGGGAAGCGAATATTTTATTTTATAGAGCAAATGTATTGCCGATATCAGGACGATGAGGTTGGAGCGCTTGGGGCGCAAATGACCTATTATTTAATCCTCGCCTTTTTTCCTTTCCTAATTTTTTTGATGACGATTGTGAGTTACACGAGTGTGACTACTGCTGATATTCTCTCCAACTTTAGCACGATTGTAGCCAGAGATACATATACGGTTATTGAGGATTTTATCAACGAGATTCTGAAGTCGAAGAATACAACACTGCTTTCCTTTGGGATGATTGGTACTTTATGGGCATCTTCTTCGGGGGTTATGGCGATTATGAAAGGATTAAATAAAGCCTATGATGAGGAAGAAAACCGTCCGTTTTGGAAGGTACGCGGCATTTCATTTTTATTTACTTTAGCGATGGGCGTTGTTATATTGCTGGCTTTTGTCTTGCTTATTTTTGGTGAAGGTATCGGTGAGCATGTATTCAAGTGGCTGCATTTCCCGAATAATTTTGATACGATTTGGAATTTTTTCAAATTCTTCATTCCACTTATTACGATGTTTGTCGTCTTCATTTTTTTATATCAAATTACACCCAATCGCCGATTAACGTTCAAAGAAGTCATTCCAGGATCCTTATTTTCAACTCTGGGTTGGATTGCCACTTCCGTTTTATTCGCTTTTTACGTGAATAATTGGGGCAACTATACTAAAACATATGGCAGTATCGGTGGAGTCATTGTGCTCTTGGTCTGGTTATACATAAGCAGCATTATTATTCTGTTAGGCGGGGAAATCAATGCCACGTTAGCCTTCATTAGGGATGGCAAAAATAAAGCCAACTGCAAGAGGTTTACGTTAAGCATCCCATTCTTCAAAAGACGAAAATAGTTATATTGCCGTTCGATGCCCATGCCGTTCGTGCGACTTATGCAACTGTGGAAGAGGCGTTTCGGGGCGATGTGGCTGCGGCGGCTTCGATTCATTCGCTGAATGGGGCTTGGAAGTTTGCTTTTGCAGAGAACGCGACTGTGAGAATTACGAACTTTTTCGAGCTTCAATATGATTGCAGTGCTTGGAAAGAGATTCCGGTGCCTGCTCATTGGCAGCTTCAAGGCGTGGAATCTGCTTTCTATGTCTGGGTCAACGGGGATTTGGTAGGCTATAGTGAAGATTCTTCACGGCAGGTGCATTGTTCAACGGCTTTGGACGTCCTTTGATCGCCGTTGCTTTAATTGGTCTAGGGTTGTTGATCTTTTTTAATAAGAAAAAGGATCACAATTATGAATAACTTGTGATCCCTTTCCTCGTGTAAGGGTAATACTAATAGGCCCCGCGAATATGAGCATGAACGTTCGCTTTATACCAAGCGGACAAGCGGTCTTTTTCTTCAACAGAGAAGGAGGGCAGATGCATTGCGCCTAAGTTGTCTAACACTTGGGCTGAGTTCTTAAAGCCTGGGATCACACAGGTAATCGCTTCGTGATCAAGAATCCAACGCAAAGCAGCGCGTGTCATGCTTTCTTTGCCTTCGGCAATCCAATTCAGCTGGCTGCTGAGCTCCTGACCTTTGGCAAAGCCAAGCCCAGCAAAGGTTTCACCGACGTTAAATTGCTCGCCGTTATTGTTAAAGCTGCGGTGATCGCCTGCTTCGAAAGTAGCCTCTGCTTTAAATTTACCGGTCAGTAACCCACTGGCAAGCGGCAATCTGGCTAGAATGCCAACGCCTTTGGCATAAGCAGCAGGCAACAGTTCCTCAAGTGGCTTTTGCCGTAAAATATTAAATATCACCTGCAACGCACGAACGTTGGGCTGCTCCAAACAGAATAAGCCTTCTTCCACGCTTTCCACACTCACGCCGTAATAACGGATTTTGCCTTCGGCTTGCAGCTTATCCAGCACTTCAAAGACAAGTCCTTGCTTCAGAATGGCAAGCGGAGGGCAATGCACTTGATAGAGATCAATGGTTTCACGCTTCAAACGCTTTAAGCTTGCCTCGCAATAAGCACGTACAGCTTTTTCTGTATAGATTGCAGGATCATGAATATCCCCTGCACGGCAGAATTTAGTCGCAATATGAATGTCGGATTCACGTCCAGCTGTAGCCTTCGCCAAAAGCTCTTCGCTATGCCCATCGCCATAAACATCTGCCGTATCAAAGAAATTCACCCCTTGATCCATAGCCGTATGTAAAGCTCGCAACGATTCCGCATCCGCTACCGTTCCCCAGCTTCCACCAATGGCCCATGTTCCGAAGCTAACTTCACTAACCTTTAATTCTGTGTTGCCAAGTGGTCTGAAATTCATCCGTGTGCCTCCTTTTTACTTTTAAACACATTATTGAACGAGAGCATCCAACAAAGCAATGTCTTCAGAGCTGAGCTTCACATTTATGGATTGTGCGCTATTTATCATATTTGCAGCACGACTGGAGCCCGGAATCGGAATGATGCTATCCGAATGCTGAAGCAGCCACGCCAAAGCAACCTGTTGTGCTGAAGCTTGATGCGCATTTGCAATCCGGCTTAAGGTTTCGTTATCGCCAAGTTTTCTAGCACTCCCCATGCCTGTTAATGGACTGTAAGCCAAAAAGGCGATGCCCAACTCCTCACAGCGTTTCAATACATCCTGGGAAGAACGGTCAAAGATGTTCATCCGATTCTGCACACTAACGACTTTGGTGATCAATAAAGCAGCCTCCAACTGAGTGACGCTGACGTTGGAAATCCCAATATGAATCACTTTACCTTCACGCTGTAAATCTGCAATAGCCCCAACCGATTCGGCGAAAGGCACCGACGGATCAGGACGATGAAACTGATACAACGCAATCGCTTCTGTACCAAGCGCTTTCAAGCTATCCTCACAAGCTTGGTGCAAATGCTCGGGTCGGCCATCTGTCGCCCAAGCTCCATTGGGACGAATATGTCCGCCTTTTGTAGCAACGATGATATCGGGGTGCTGCTTTAAAGCTTTGGCAATCAAGCGTTCATTATGTCCATTCTCCGAATCATTCAAACAATAAGCATCTGCCGTATCAATGAAAGTAATGCCTTGCTCCAATGCTGCGTGTATCGTTTCAATACTTTGCCCCTCTGAAGGGCGACCCTCGATCGATAATGGCATGCCGCCCATTCCAAGGGCACTAACAGAAAGTCCTGAGGAACCTAATTTACGCAAGGGCATAGTTGCTTTATTTGTCATCCTACTTACCTCCTGAATTTACTTCGTATTTATACTATATTGCTTACTCTATATAGTATAGCAAGTAAACTAAGAATTCATAAGTACTGAAATATTACTAACTTAGTTACTTTTAAGTAATGAAGGCACTCGGAGGTAACGAGAAGAGGCCGCTTAAGCTTCCGCAGCCTGCTTCAAAGCACGGAGAAATCCCTCTGCAGCTTGCGCACCAGAGACAGCCAATTTGCCATCTAATATAAAATAAGGCACACCACGAATCCCATAGCCTTGAGCAGTTGCGATATCTGCCTTTACAGCTTCTAGAGCGGAATTTGCTTCTAATTGCTCCCGCAGCTTAACACCGTCGAGTGCAACTTCTTCTGCGATTGCTATCAACACACCCAAGCTACGTTATTATCCTCCAAAATACGGGTAGCATCAAGTGAACACTGGGATTATAATAGATGAATCAGGTCAAGGGGGAGCGCCGTCATGAACAAACATGTTATACTTCTCGTTTCGATGGCACTCATAGGCATGATCATCTTGAATGGGTGCGATAAGAATGCTAACTCTACAAAAGCAAAAGCATCACCTACGGCAACACCAACTGTCACATCTGTTGCAACAATAAAACCGAGCGTCAGCTTAACTTTGCGTCATTCATTAATAAAGGGCAACTCCGCCAATAGGCTGAAAACGCTAACGGAGATTGCAGCTGCAACGGAAAGCGCAGTTCCTCATTTACATATTGCACTAGAGGGTATAGATGAGAATCACAACCGTTCTTCCACTTTAAAGGATGAAATGGCAACGGGAAATCCACCTGATATTTTTGAGTTATACGGCGGTGAAGCGGACGCATTCGCTTATGCAAAAGCAGGCAAATTGTTAGACCTAACACCTATTCTTGGTGAGCTAGAGAAACAATATGATTTTGCCAGCCTTCAGGAATTTATTGTCGAAGGTAAAGTTTTTGGTTTACCGATTACGGGGCAGGTTTCGGGTATTTTTTATAATAAGAAAATTTTTGCAGACCTTGGAATAGCTCCACCCGTTACCTATGAGGCGTTTTTGAACATCTGTGATAAAGCGAAAGCGAAAGGGATTACGGCTCTAGCTCTAGCGGCGGGAGATGCTTGGGTACCGACGATGTTAATGAATAGCTTATTGGTGCGTAATGCGGGTGTGGAGGCGATAAAAGGCCTTGTTACTGGAGACACGAATTGGACTGACCCTGAAGTCGTTGATGCATTCACACAATATAGTGAGCTTGTGACCAAGGGGTATTTTACTGAGAATAGTCTTGGGTTGAAATATGCGGAGCAGCAAAATCAATTTAAAGCGGGCAAAGCTGCGATGTTATTCGATGGCAGTTGGACCTATGCTGATTATATCGACCCGGAACAATCGAAGATATCCGATGATATAGGCTTTTTCAGCCTTCCGGATATGGGTAGAGTGGGTGATGGCTGGATAAACGGTAACTTTAACCAAGGCTATGGCTTTTCTGCTCAGCTGTCCGATGCAAAAAAAGAAGCCGTAAAAGCATTCATCAAAAATATGTTTAACGATGACATGCAGAAAAGACAGCTCAGAGAAGATGGGGTTTTTCCGTCCATGTTTTTCCTGGACAATGCAGGTGTTCCACCGCTAGTGACGGAAATGATCGCAGCGGCGAAAGCCTCTACAGGTACGTTTGATTCCTTGGAAACACGCATTCAGAGGAAGGTGTTAGCTGAATTAGAAGAGGGTGTGCAACAGTTGCTAGAGGGTAAAACTACAGCAATAGCGCTAACTGAGAAGCTGCAAACGGTGCAGATCGAAGCAAATGCAGAACACTAAATAGGTGGGAAATGAATCCAGGAATTCCCGCAAGTCAGCACCTAAGCTGGTTTTTCGACTTACATGGTGTTTATCACACGATGTAAGGTCCTTTTTTGGTGAGCGGCATTAGCTGCTTATATAACGCATCAATTGCTTGCATCCGATAGATCATACGCTTTGCTTTGCCTGCTTCCTTGATGACGATACAAGGCACACTTTGAATTTGCCAATCTTGGCTAATCTGCGGCAGGAAGTTGATGTTGCTTCTATATAAAGGCAGGGCGGGCTGCATGGTCATGATAATGTCGAGCATACGCTCGGCAAGCTTGCAGGTTCCGCATAATGGCGTGTATAGGAATATAGCAAAAATAGTATCCGTTTGCTCAGCATACTCCAAAAGCTCTTTTTGTGACCATTCCTCCATGGATTTTCCTCCTTAGGGCTTGCTTTAGCAAGCCAGCATCGTAAGCATTATCTTAGACAGTAAGTATTATTGGTCTTCACTATTTTCACTATACTAAAGGTTAGGAAGCTTTTCTATTAACGTGGTATACTAAAGAAACGACAAAAAGCAACAATTCCAGATCAGGGGAGCAATTTGGTATATGACGTTGGTCAATTTTCTGCTCATTCTTATGAATACCATAATGCTGGTTAGTGGTCAATTCCTTTGGAAAACGGCATTGCAGCACAATGAATCTAGCTTTGGCTCCATGCGAGCCTTGATGCAGCTGTTGGTATCGCCTTATTTTCTGGGCGGATTGTTTCTATATGGATTCGCGACGATCCTTTGGCTATTTATCTTATCGCGCGTATCGCTTAGTTTAGCCTATCCGATTCAAAGCTTAGCTTATATTATGGCGGTATTTGGTGCATATTGGGTATTTAATGAGCCTTTATCGATACCAAAGGTTGTAGGTTGTTTATTGATATTGGCTGGTGTTGTGTTTATCGGGTGGCGCGGTTGAAGCTTTTGTGATATGATATTAAAAATTTACCCGAAAGAATTAAAGGAGGAGGCAAATCAAGTGGCGCATTATTACATGGAACCATCACGTACGTTTAGTGAATTTTTATTGATTCCCAATCTCTCGATGAAGGATCATACGCCGGCCAATGTGGACCTGAAGACACCGATTGTCAAGTTCAAGCGCGGCGAAAAACCAGACATAACTTTGAATATTCCGTTCTCATCGGCAGTTATGCAAGCAGTATCGGATGACGGTATGGCGGTTGCATTGGCGCGAAGTGGGGGAATTTCGTTTATTTTCGGCTCTCAATCGATTGAAGATCAGGCTGCAATGGTGCGGAAGGTAAAGGGGTATAAAGCAGGATTTGTTGTAAGCCGCTCGAACCTAACACCGAATCACTCTCTGAAGGATGTATTGGAGTTGAAGGAGGTTACGGGCCACTCTACAGTTGCAATTACGGATGACGGCACACCGAATGGTAAATTAGTAGGGATTGTGACAAGCCGGGATTACAGAATTAGTCGCGATGCCTTAACAAATCAAGTTTATGAATTCATGACCCCCTTCTCTTCCCTTTTCTATGGCAAGTCGGGGATCACGTTGTCTGAAGCAAATAATTTGATTTGGGAGCATAAGCTCAATTGCTTGCCTATTGTAGATGATCAGCAAAAGCTTGAGTTTCTTGTGTTCCGTAAGGACTATGACGAGCATAAAGAGAATCCATTGGAGCTTCTGGATGCCAATAAAAGTTATATTGCCGGAGCCGGCATCAATACGATGGATTATAAAGAACGTGTACCTGCGCTAGTTGAAGCGGGTGCCGATGTTCTCGTAATCGATTCCTCCGATGGTTTTAGCGAATGGCAAAGCGATACGGTCAAATATGTTAAAGAGAACTTTAACGTCAAAATAGGTGTCGGTAACATCGTTGACCGCGAAGGCTTCCTCTACTTGGTGGAATCTGGCGCAGATTTCGTTAAAGTCGGGATTGGCGGCGGCTCAATCTGTATTACTCGGGAGCAAAAAGGGATCGGTCGTGGACAAGCATCAGCGATTATTGAAGTTGCGGAAGCCAGAGATCAGTATTATGCCGAAACGGGCATTTATGTCCCAATTTGTTCAGATGGCGGGATCGTACATGACTATCACATCACACTTGCTTTAGCGATGGGCGCTGATTTTGTGATGATGGGCCGTTATTTTGCGCGATTCGACGAAAGCCCGACAAGAAAATTAAGAGTAGGGAACAACTATGTAAAAGAATTCTGGGGCGAAGGCTCCAACCGCGCGCGCAACTGGCAGCGTTATGATTCGGGCGGTAAGCAAACCCTTGTTTTTGAAGAAGGCGTTGACTCTTATGTGCCTTATGCGGGAAGCCTACAAAGCAATCTGGATAAAACCCTGAGCAAAATCAAATCCACCATGTGTAACTGTGGCTCGAAATCGCTGGCGGAGCTCAAGCAGAACGCAAGGATTACCCTTGTCTCTGCAACCAGTCTAGTCGAAGGTGGAGCGCATGACGTGATCCTGAAAGACAATACACTTTCGGGGGAATAAAGTAGTAGCTTAATATGGAGTGATTCGGACTGCCTTAGGGCAGTCTTTCTTATATTTCTGGATAAACGCGACTCGTCCTGAGAGGACGCAAAGCCGTTTTTCCTTGTATATCAAAAAGCATATAATTTGAGGGTTGTTCATCGATTTTTGCTCATTTCGCAAAACGAGGCGTATTTTTGGAGCTCGTATTGGGTGTGGTGTTTAATTGCTACAAAGCAACTCGAGGTGCTCCAAAATAACAAATTCACCTCCAGTAACCTATCCGTTCTGTACGTTCTGCACACTTTAGCGAAAGAATTTCGTTATTAGTGCTATGATTTTCCTTATTTTAGTTTGATAATTGGCTAGATGGCGGGGATAACGAAATAATGGCGTTATTGACGAAAAATTTTCGCTAATAACGCCAAAGTTTCGTTATTTCTTCCCATTTAACCACATAATAGCTAAAATAACGAAAATGTAGTGTCTTTTATAGCGAAATTTTTTCTTTAATGTGATGACTGATCTTATATTTCCGAATAAACGTGCGTTTCGCAAGAATGTTTCTTGAGATTATTGCACCGCTAGTGAGGAAATTACAGATGATCGTGGGAAGAACATAAGAATAAAGCATGTCTAGCCTGATCTATCCAAGTATGATTTAATATTTATTCCCGATGGTATGGCGACAAGACAATTAAGATAGGATAAAGATAATTTTTAGGACTATTATACCATTCCATTATTTGCTTTTTCAATTGTGATATAATAATTTGACGTAAAGAAAGGTGGGCGATGATTAGCATGCGGATTAACAAGTTTATTAGTGAAACAGGGATTTGCTCAAGACGTGAGGCGGACAAGTGGGTAGAAGCGGGCAGGGTGACCATCAATGGTAAGCTTGCGGAGCTTGGAAGTCAGGCGGAAAAAGAAGATGATGTTCGTGTGGATGGACAACCGATAGGTGAGAAGAAAACCTCCTTATATATAGCATTCAATAAACCAGTCGGTATTACTTGTACAACCGAGCTTCATATTAAAGGCAATATTATTGATTTCATCGGGCACAAGGAGCGCATTTTCCCTATTGGCCGCTTGGATAAAGATTCAGAGGGGCTTATCCTGCTAACGAATAATGGAGATATTGTGAATCAAATTCTACGTGCAGAGAATAGTCATGCTAAAGAATATATTGTTACCGTCAATCGCGTGGTCACCCCGCAATTTTTACAAGGGATGGGGACGGGTGTCCCGATTCTGGATACTGTGACACAGCATTGTGAAGTGAGTCGTATATCCGATTACGTTTTTCGAATTATATTAACACAGGGATTAAATCGCCAAATACGTCGAATGTGCGCACATTTTGAATACCAGGTGCGTAGACTGCAACGGATTCGAATCATGAATATCACCTTGGCAGGTTTGCCTACTGGGAGCTGGCGAGAGCTTTCTACCAATGAATTGGATCAAATATATAAGGATATCGGGTCTCCGGGTTTGATGTCATAGATCGTCATATCTTCAATATCCATTAGTAAAGCTGAAAGCTCCTTTGGTCGACCGGTTAAGAAATCAAATCCGCAAAAATGCATCGGAATCACTTGCTTACTGTTTATCTAACCATAAATCAAAATGGAGGAAATGATCATGCAAATACAAGATATTAATTTAGAGGTATTGCTACCTATTATTATCATTCAACTAATTCTAATGGTTATAGCGCTTGTGGATTTGAGTAAAAGGGAAACGACAAGAGGACCGAAGCTACTGTGGGTATTCGTTATTGTATTGGGTAATATACTCGGATCGATTGTTTACTTTACGGTTGGAAGGAGAAGTGAAGGGTGAGTCTTCTTGAGGTTAAAGGGTTAATTAAACGGTTTGGAACGAGTGCTGCTGTAGAGGGAGTATCATTTAACATCTCTTCGGGCCGTTGTATGGCTCTTCTGGGTCCTAATGGGGCGGGTAAGACGACGACATTAAGGATGCTTTCCGGGTTACTAGAGCCTTCTTCTGGATCGATTCGGTTTATTGATGAAACTCGGACGGATATTCGAGAGGCAATAGGTTATTTGCCGCAATACCCATCCTTCTTCAATTGGATGAGCGGAAGAGAATTTCTCGAATTTACGGCTAAGCTTGCGCACATGTCTGTTAAAGAGGCTGTAAGTCGGGCAGACGAGCTACTGGAACGTGTAGGTCTGAAAGCTGCTGCGAAACGCAAAATCGGCGGTTATTCCGGAGGGATGAAGCAGCGGCTCGGATTAGCTCAAGCGATCATTCACCGTCCTAAGCTGCTCATCCTAGATGAGCCGGTGTCTGCGCTTGATCCGCAGGGGCGTCGGGAAGTCATGGAGCTTCTAAGAGAAATGAAGCAGGAAACGACGATTCTCTTCTCTACACATGTCCTGCATGATGCGGAGGAAATAAGTGACGATATCATCATTTTGGATCGAGGACATATTGTCGTGGAGGGCGATTTACAGCAATTAATGCGAAATTATCAGAACCCCCAAATTTGGATTAAAGTCGGAAATTCCCATATCGAGTGGGCCCAAGGCTTGCGAAATCGACCGTTCGTAAAGGAATTTGAATTCGCGCTCGACCGGATTAACCTACATGTAACCAATCTCCCAGAGGCAAGACAAGCGCTATTTCGGGAGATCGCCGACTTAGGCATTGATGTTGAAAGCTTCGAGATTGGTCAGTCCTCATTGGAAGATTTATTTATGAAGGCGGTGCAAGGATGAGGACGTGGATGCTATTATTTTGCAAGGAAATGCTGGAAAGTTCCCGTAATTATAAATGGATCTGGATTCCGCTAGTGTTTCTGTTACTTGGAATCACGAATCCGGTTACCTCATATTATATGCCGCAAATATTGGAGTCTAGTGGGGTAGCGGCTGACGTAGCCAAGCTGATTGCCGTTCCGACATCAGCAGAAATTATGGTGAAATCCTTATCGCAATATGGGACACTGGGTATGCTTGTGCTTGCACTTTCCTTCATGGGGATCGTTGCTGCCGAACGGCAGTCAGGATCAGCAATCATGGTGCTGGTGAAGCCGGTGTCGCACACAAGTTATATTCTGGCAAAGTGGTTCGGGATGACCGTTATTACACTCGTGGCTGTTGGGCTCGGCCAGCTCGGAACCTGGTATTATACAAGCCTTCTCTTTGATAGTATCCCGTTTCAATTGGTATGGGCCAGCTATTGGGTTTACGTATTATGGCTGCTCTTTATCAATACGATTACGCTCCTTCTTAGCTGCATGCTGAAGTCGATGGGAGGAATCGCCTTTATTTCATTAGCCGTAGCAGCCGTTCTTGCTATTCTTACTCAGGTGTTAGGTGATGTGATGAGGTGGAATCCGAGCCAATTGACTAGGAAGGCAGGGAAAATCCTGCTAGAAGGCCAAGGCGGAGATGATTTGTGGTTAGTCATAGTGTTAACCATCGTGTTTATTGCCGCACTGTTAGTAGGTTCTGTAGCCACTTCGAGACGAATGTGGACTAAAGCATAATAAAAGGAACTCATGTTTATATGCACTTGACAACTTATTAAGCATCGCAAGCTCGATGCCTCTGGTTCCCTAATGCTCTTCACCTATGTATTAACATTAATGCTTGTTGCAATAGGCGGGAGCGAAAAAATCCTGCTCATTCGTTTTGTAAGAAAAGTTATAGAAACAAAAAACGCCGCTTGCTCCATAAAGGGAGGCAAACGACGTGTGCTTCATGAAGTTTACGTTTTTGAGCTCCCTTACGGCAGTAGGTGTCTCGTGGTTTCTCGCTTCCCATACCCTACACTTTACCCACATATTGTTCTTGCAACAGGGATTGCACTGTGGCAAGCTACATTTAGTCCATAAAAATGCGTTCACGAATATTCGTGTGCGAGTGAAAATAAGGGAGGATAATAGCATGGCGGCAAAACGAGGTAAGGAACGCAACATCAGGGAACGGGATGGGAAATATTATTTTCGCTACGATATCAAGGACCTTGTTACGGGCAAGCGTAAACAAAAGGAATCGAAGGGCTTTGCAACTCCGACGGAAGCGCGACGCGAAGCGATACGTATCCAAGCTGAAATGTTGCATGGCACGTATATCGAAGAAAAGGATATCATGTTCAAGGATTGGGTGGATAAATTGCTAACGATTTATGAGGCAACAGGCAAGGTGAAAAACAGCACTGTGCGTAACGCAGAAACAGTCTGGTGCATGCCAAAAAAAAGTTTGCGGGATTGAAGCTCCGCGAAGTGACCAAACTCCGATACCAATCGTTGCTTGATGGGATGAAAACGCTGAAGTATTCAAAACGTACAATCGAATTAATGCAAGAAGCTTCGAATCTGATGTTCAACAAGGCGGTACAGATGGAGATGATTAAAGTCAGCCCAGCTGCGGGAGCAGAAATACCCGCTTTTCCAGAAACCGTTGAACAATTAGAATCCGATGAGGAGCTACCGAAATTTTTGGAGAAAGAAGAGCTTGCCCTCCTACTTCGGACGGCAAAGCAAGACGATACAATCCCTGGCAAGCAATGGTACCATGCTCTGTTCGTTATGGCTTATACTGGATTGCGATTGGGCGAATTGAGCTCATTAAAGCCAACCGATATCGATGAAGTGAATAAACAAATTTCTGTTACTAAGACGCTTTATGATGGAGGAAGAATTAGAAACTTTGGTTTGAACACACCGAAGACGAAATCCTCCATTCGTAAGATTGATGTCAGTGATACGGTGCTGGCGATATTGAAAAAGCAGGACGCATGGCGTACTGAATTTAAAATGTCAGTTAGAGACTGGTACTGGGAAGAGGAAACATTCATATTTGTCAATGATCAGCAGTGTCCTGGATATCCTGCTCCGAGACCCCAGTTCGAGAAAAGAATGAGACGCTCGCTGATTGCCGCCAAACTCCCCGAAACGCTTACGCCGCACTCACTCCGGCATACATACACATCGCTCATGGCAGAGGCGGGCGTTGAACTGGAGGCCATACAGCGGCTGCTCGGACATAAGAGCGATCGAGTCACTAGGGATATCTACCTACACGTGACGAAAAGCAAGAAAGAAGGCGGCAGTGGAAAAATTGGATAAGCTCATGGAAGGCTTATAGAAAAGAGGCTCCCCCGCAGGGAGGCCACTGAAAAACTTGCGTTTTTTTGAATGAATTTAGATAGCTGTATCAAAAAAAGACGACTCAAATTCATTTCTTGAATTTTAGAGTCGTCTTTTTTATCATTTGGTTTGCTATATTACCCATTTTCAATCAATTAGTTTCAATATTCTCTTTAAATTCACAGTAAACATAGCCATTGCCCCTTGCAATTGCATGCCAATAAGACCCGAAGATGATGCAACATCATACCCGTGTCTGTGTTTTAACTCACTGTTTTTAGCTTCAATTTTATAGCGTTCTTTGGCTTTCTCTTTAAAATATTCACTTTCTTGAAATTTTGCTTGTTCGGTATGTTCATTGGATTTAATACTAATCGAATAACTCTTGCTCTTGGCTCCTTCTTTGTAACACCCTTCTTTTAATGGACAGCGTTTACATTTTTCTATATCAAAATAATACGTATTCACTTGATTATCAGCTACACCTTTTTTTCCTTGTCGAGCTTTCCTTATAGCCATATGTCCTGCTTTACAGACATACATACCCGCATCTTTATTAAATTCAAACTCGTCTTCTTTACTACGAAACCCTTGTGTAACAGAAGGGTTTAATTTTGCCACTAATTTCATGTCGTTCTTATTCGTGTATTCGATATTTCCTTTTTCAGAATAAGCTGTATCACCGATTACTGTTTCAACATCCATCCCAGCTAGGACACTTTTTTCAATCAGTGTTTCTAATTGCTTTCCATCATTCTTTTCTCCTGTTGTTATAGTTGCGGCAGTAATAACTCTTTCTTCACTCAGGGCAATGTGTGTTTTGTAACCAAAAAATGAGGAATCCACACTTTTATGGCCTATCTTTGCATCTTCATCTTCAGATATTTGTAAATGTTCTATATCATCAGCCACTGTCTCTTTTAAAAGGTTCAAATTTTCTTTTACTTTTGGATATTCGGAAATACTGCCTTCATTTTCAATTACGCTAATGAGCTTTGTACAATATTCAATTTCGTCCTCCAATACATCCGTTGTTGTTTTTTTGGGGAATTTGTTTTTCATGCTTTCATCAATTTTATATACAGATTTTCTCAGTTTCTTCGATCGATCCATGAGGATTTCTTTTGGAGATTTTTGATTGTACCGAGCTTTAGTATGAGTGGCATCTACTATAATGGATTTACTTTTTATAACGCCTTTTTCGATGGCAAGCTCTACGGTTTTATTGATAAGTATATCCAAAAGGTTTACATCCTTTAAGCGGAGTTTTCGGAACTTAGTTAAAGAACTTGATTCGATAACTATCTCTTCTGGTGCCATATCCAAAAAGTATTTAAACGACATATCATATTTTGAACGTTCAAAAGAAAAGTCGATTAACTCATTTATTCTTCGCAAAAGGTTATCCTTTGGAACAACTAAATCATATATGTCCATATATGAACTTAAAATCATTGATTGTTGTTGCTGAATCATAGTAACCACCCACATGAATTTGATACTATAATTATACAGCAAAAAAGGTATAATTTCCTCAGTTTACATGAGGAAGTATACCTTTTTTACCTTTAAGGGACTTTTTCAGTGGCCTCCGCTATGGCGAGGGTTTTTTTTTGTTTCCTGAGTACTTAGTCTATTGAACATAGACATTCCAGTCAATAATTTTATACTTCCCGAAATTCTCACTTAAATAGTTTTTAACTTTGATAATATTGTCGAAATCCAGAGAGTTTCCAGCCTCGTCAAATAAATTTATCCTGTTATTAAATACATGTTTTCTAATTCTGAGCGTTAGGCTCTTATTCTTATCACTGATCGAATCCTTATATTCTATTGTTGCCTTGAATAAAGTGAGAAACTTATATTTTTCTATTTCTATTCCGTCATTCTGGACTACAACTAACTTACCGTCATCTAATTTGTTGAATTCTAATATTTGATCAATTCTGTACACTCCACTTCCTTGAATACAATTGACCCCATTTAAAAAATCCTCGTACCTTTCTTCGCTGTAAAAGAACGTCACTAAAATTTTGTTATTGGTGTAATTGAGGAGAATGCAATTGAAATCTTCGAACGTTGCCTGCAAGCTAATATTTACCACCAAGACACCTCTCCCGCATATGATTTTCTCGACCGCAATCACAGCATTCTAAGGAAGTCATCCTCTGAAATTATTTCGAGGTCTTGCCCAGCAACAATATACGATTCAGCTTTTCTCATCTTCCCGCTTTTTTCATTGCTTTTATATCTGCTAAAATCTCGAAAGCCCACAACAAGAAAATTAACCTTTTTTGTCACACCGTCCGCGCAACAAGCCCCTATATCAACCACGCATTGCATCGCCTCTTGTCGAGTCATAGACGACAACTCTCCAGTAAATGCAATGGTCATTTTATATAACGGATGTGATTCGTCAAATTCAGTATTTCCTGTGAGGATATCCGCCGAACGGAGACCGGCTGAGTAACGATTCGGTCGAGGTGTGTTTGATGAGAAAGGCCTATATCCACCTACGAACAATTCTCCGCTATTATATCCGTAAGAGGCAACTGCAGTTTCCAAGTTAGTCTCTGATGACATTTCTAGATATTTGATCATTATCATCGCCGCGGCCCGAGCGTCTTCTAAAGCATTGTGATGATTAAATACAATGCCAAAGTGATCCGCTACAATGTCAAGCCTGTAACTTGTTAAACCAGAAAGAATTTTTTTGCTTAACAAGTAAGTACAAAAGTATTTTAAAAAAGGGAAAGCAATGTTTGACTTTTCCAAACAATACCGGAAAACACTCATATCGAAAGAAGCATTGTGAGCCACAATTAGACTATCATTAAAATGCGCTTGAATAGATGGCCAGAGTCTTGAAAAGGTCGGTTTTCCTTCTACCATTGCGGGGGTAATTCCGTGAATTCGAATGCAATAATTATCGAAATAGTCTTCAGGGTCAATTAATAGATAATGTTCATCTACTATTACACCTTCCTTCACTACAACGATACCCAATGCACAAGTACTTGAACGGCTAGTGTTGGCTATTTCAAAATCAATTGAAATAAAGTCCATTAAATCACCCGTAAATAATCCCCATCGGCTGGAGTATTTGCTGTCGAATTATGCAAGCACATTGTACCAAAGTTCATCATGAATTTCTAGATGATTTTTATTTGATATCACTCTCTTGGGGCTAAGAGTACAATAGGCAAGTAAAACGAAAGCCCTTCACACTATGGTGAGGGGCTTTAAATGTTGGCGGTCGCCCTTGATGAGAAAATTGTGAGTCGTCTTTAATAAAGTAGTCTATGGAGGGATAAATCATGCTAGAACTTAAATTCAATATCACCAAAAATATCGGAGTTCTCTCCGAATCCTCAAAAGGCTGGAGCAAGGAACTCAATCTCATCAGCTGGAATGACCGCGAACCAAAATATGACATCCGAGAATGGTCGCCTGATCATGATAAGATGGGCAAAGGTGTTACTTTGTCTATGGAAGAGATCGTTGTGCTGCGGGATATGTTGAATGGGTTGGAGTTGTAACTTACGCATGTACAACTAAATTGAAAAATTGTCTCATTATCCAGTAATGGGATATATTCTAAAATAAAAGACATTAGAAGAAGCCTAGACTGCATTAGTTGACTAGATATCAAACTAATTATAAATCTGATCATCCCGTTAGCTCAGGTAAAGCGAAATCCACAGCCCCTTCGTTGTGGATAAAGGGATTCGTGTGCCCATTTATCCACATGTAGGAACGATATCGTTCTCGCGTCCAATTTACGCTGTGCATAAACACTTCTGGGATCGAATTTCCGTAATCTCTTGGTCTGATATTATTTTGAAAAAAAAGCACATCGCAAATAGCTCCACGAATGAAATTCTTGCACCACAACCATTAAGAATAATGTCATTTGGAGTTGATTTAAATTATACTACATATAACTTGGTCAAAGGCAAACTTATCTAAAGATAAGGACGCAAAGCTAAAGGGACTAAATATCTTTCGTGAAGAAACCAGCCAGCTGCCTATGATGAAATTTGTAGGCCTGACAAGGAATTGTTGGGCTGTTTTTTATGGGAAGTTAGTATTTGAAAATGATGACCCCCACAAATGCAATTGTTTTCTTGTAATATATGAATGGGAAGTGAATTGTAGACGATGGAGCCATCATGGGAAAATAGTTTGGTACAGGCCCAAAAAGGAGATGCCGCTGCTCGTGAAGGGCTTATTCGACAATATCGGCCTTTTATACTGCGGGCAGCTAGCCATGTTTGCAAACGCCGCATTGGATGGAACGACGATGAAGCCAGCCTCAGCCTGATTGCATTTAACGAGGCGATTAGCCATTATAATGCAGTTCACGGGAAAAGTTTTGATAATTTCGCTTATATGGTCATTCACAATCATCTGGTTAACGAATTTCGCAGAAAAGGCTCGAAAGAGGAGCGTATGATTGTTAACAGCGGTGATGAATTCGAACATTCTATGATTGAAATTGCCTCTTCTTTAGAAGCATATGGCCAAGAACAAGCGGCAGCCGAATTGGTCCAAGAACTGATGCGGTACGATGAAACGCTTCAGAAATACGGCATCCGTTTAGAGGAACTGGAGGAATGTTCCCCCGTTCATCGTGACACAAGAATCCAACTCATTCGGATAGCGAAACAGTTTATTCGTTACCCCTCTATGATCAACCATTTAGAAAAAACAAAACAACTTCCTTTAACCGAAATGCTTCAATTTGTAAAGGTAAGCCGAAAAACACTGGAAAGAAACCGCAAATATTTAATTGCCGTTGTTTTAATATATAGTTCTGATGAATTTTACCGGATTTGCCAGACGCTTTCATTTGCGGATGTAGGGGAGTGAACAAAATGCAGGGTATGGTAATGAAAGTCACAGAGAACCGGATTGTAGTTTTATGTGAAGATGGAAGGTTTCGCAATATGCCGCTCTCCTCGGAAGTGCCTGCGTTGGGAGAAGGAATTACGGTGCCTGAAGCCTCCTTAAATGTCCACAACTTAAATATCCATAAAAACAAAGGAAGATTTTCTTTAAACAAAACGTGGATTGCTGCCGCTTTATTTGTTTTACTAATCGGTGTAATGGGGCTTTTGTCGGTACTTAACGTATTCAACCGGCCAACAGCTGTGGTAGCTATAGATATTAATCCTAGTGTTGAACTTTTTGTGGATTCAAAAGGAAAGGTGCGAACAGCTTCCCTTTTGAATGAGGATGCCAGATGGATGATAACAGAACAGGAACTAGTAGGTAAGGACATGTATGATGCGATAAACAAGATTATTTCCAAAGCGGAAGCGCAAGGATTTCTTGATCCCAGCACTGAAAAAAAACTGGTGATGATGGCTGTAGTGAATCTTAGTAAGACTTCTTTACAAGTGGATTTGCAGAAACTATCCGCATTAAATAAAGAGTACAAAGTGGAATTGCGTTATTCAAACAAGAAGCAAAAAGAAAAAGCCGAGCAGATGGGATTGACGCTTAACAAATTCATCGTTTATGAGCAAGGCAAACAGATGGGGATCCAGTTAAATGTGGATGAACTTCGCAAACATTCGATTATCTATACATTAACTCGTGTCGGCTGGGATCCGGAAAGTTTTTTTAAGAAGGAAGCGAAGCCCTTTTCACCAGATAAGATGAACAAAGATAGGGATGTAAAAACTAATGGTGATGGCTTAAATAATGAAGACCAGGGCAGAGAAACGGAACTCAAAGAGAAGACAGACGAGAAAGTGGAAAACAATAATGTGGCAGACGAGAAAGTGGAAAACAATAATGTGGCAGACGAGAAAGTGGAAAACAATAA
>JBBDSZ010000024.1:36394-39762 GCA_040904685.1 Paenibacillaceae bacterium
TGTGGCAGACGAGAAAGTGAAAAATAATAATGTGGCAGATGAGAAAGTGGAAAACAATAATGTGGCAGACGAGAAAGTCGAAGACAATAATGTGGCAGACGAGAAAGTGGAAAATAATGATAAGGCAGACGAGGAACCGGAACAGGATGGTCAGGAAGACGGAAACGATGACCTAGAATCGGAGAATTGAACGTGAAGATGATTCTAAATTTGAAAGAAAAATAAAATTTATTTTCCGACCCCCCCAAATCGACAATATTCTGTGTAATAAGTAAACATGCATATGATTTTTAAAAAAATTGGAGGAGAATATTATTATGAAAAAAATGACGAGTGCATTATTTCTGGTGATCATGCTTTTTTTTAGTTTTTCGGGGTTAAGTATGGCGGCAGAACAAGTAGAGACGAAAGTGACAGCAGATAACCGTGTTCAAGTGACCATGGAGTTTGCGGATGCGGCAGAAGCAAAGTGGGCGACGGAATATATTGCGAACATGAAATCCAAACAAATTTTGTCAGGCTATAAGGATGGAACCTTCCGACCCAACCAACCGATAAAACGGGTGGAAGCGATTGTGACGGCGGTTCGTTTAATGGGATTGGAAGAAGAAGCTAAGGCAGTTTCCGCGGATACAAAGCTTAATTTTAAAGACGCTAATTTGATTGATAAAAACTATTCGTGGGCCAAAGGATATATTGTTGTTGCGTTGAAGAACGGGCTGTTTGATACTTCCGAGGATCGCATGGAACCGGATAAGCCTGCAAGCCGGGTTTGGGTAGCGACCCTCCTTGTCAGAGCCCTCGGGTTGCAATCCGAAGCTTTAAGCCAAATGAATACGGTTCTGGATTTTAAAGACGCTGATTCTATTCCTGCCGGTGCTGTTGGATATGTAAGCATTGTTGTGGAACGGAGCATTGTCAGCGGTTATCCGGACAATACATTTAAACCTAATAAAAATGTGACACGGGCGGAGATAGCTGTATTGTTGGATAAAACAAATGACAGTCTACTTGAGGAGACCGGCGCTATCACGGTGACCGGCAAAATTACGCATATCGATTTTGGTACAAGTGATGCTGTCGATACAACCGGCGAAGTTACGGAAGCAACAGGAACCATCACCATTGAAAGCTTGAACGGGGAGGAGATGTCATACTCCATTTCATCTGGCTTGCTTGTACAGTCTCATGAGCAGTTTATTCCTGCGGATCAACTTTTAGCGGACGATGTTGTCTCCCTTGTTGTTAAAGATGAATTTGTCACTGAGGCAGCGCTGTTGGATCAAGAAGCGTTAGAGAACAATGTCTCAGGAATGCAGCAATTTGAACTGAAAGTCAAACTAGGAGAAGATGAGTACAAATACAAATACAAAAACAAAAAAGACAAAATAGAAGCCGAAATTAAAACCAAATTAGCGAATGAGGAAGAAAAAATAAAGGGGGATGAGGCGGTTGCCGCAGTTGAAGCTTTCCTTCAGGGACTTGCTTTAACACCCGATATGAGTGAGCAAGAGATAGTTGAAAAAGTTCTCAACAGCCTAAACATAGAGAGCAGTGCAGTTACTGAGCTTGAACTGAAAATCAAATTTTCCAATGGCAAGGTAGTAAAAATAGAAAATGATGATGAAGATGAAAATAAAGATGATAATAAAGACGGAAATAAAGAAGATTAGTCTCTTGTATACGCTAGAACCTGTTGATAGACTATGATCACAGGTTTTAAGGAATACAAGAAAAAATGAATAATAACCTGTAACCCCCGTATGCATGAGCGCTCGGGGGTTATTGTTGTTAATGAATTTGAACTAGCGTTCAGTTACTTCGTTTCATTTTTATGGCTTTCGCTTTCGCTTTCGTTCTCCGAATTTTCGCTAACATTCTCCGGATCATCAGGATTTTCCACCTTCAGAACATCGCCAGTTTTGGCATCCACTTTCACTTCTTGCATTTTTCCCGCTATGCTTTTTTTTCATTCTGTTATCTATGGTCGTAATTCTTTTTCATTTACAGATTTGCCTTGCAAATCTTCATAAGCTCCGTTGGTTTCAAAGTATATCCATTCCGGCAGCGTACCGTCCACCACTTTCCCGTCAGGCAAGGCATACTGCGCAAATGCCATTATGATCTCCGTACCTTTCTTTAATTTGTTCAAGAATTTCAAATCCAATGCTGCGTTTTCGAATTGAACATCAAGGGTCTTACCAACAAAATCATAATCCACAGGATTATTTTCCATCCTCCTGTT
Organism: Paenibacillaceae bacterium; assembly: GCA_040904685.1. Classification (GTDB taxonomy): domain Bacteria; phylum Bacillota; class Bacilli; order Paenibacillales; family NBRC-103111; genus Paenibacillus_AC. The sequence goes on from JBBDSZ010000024.1 coordinate 38,640, forward strand.
TTTGGTTGCCTGAAGCGCGATTGATTTCAGTTTATCGTCTTGTACAACAACGCCGGTGATTTTCCCTTGTACCCGGTATCCTCTCGACACTTGCTCCCATTTCTTTTGGTTTGGCTGCTCTACTTTTGGAGACGATGAAGGTTGTGTTTCATCGCGTTCCTTAGAGCTGCAGGCGGCACATGTGATGAGAAGAGAAAGGCATATTACCCAAGCTGTAATCCGTATTTTCATTGATCGAGCCTCCATTTTACGATTAATTTTTTTCAACTTATAATTTGACGTTAAAACAGTCGGTTTTATTGTTTATGGTCTGGGGCTAAAAGTACAATAGGCAAGTAAAGCTAAAGCTCTTCACACTATAACAGGTGAGGGGCTTTTTTTTGGAGTAATAATTATAGCTGTCTTCCCTTCGGTTTAACTTTGTATTCCCCTGGAGCGATTCGTCCGCGATGAAACAACCGGTAGATCAGATAACAGATCGGTACAATTGTAAAGTCAATGCCTATAAGCACTGCGATTAACAATTCGATACCTGTTCCGGCTAGCCGTCCCCATATGATAATAGTGATTAATACTAAAATAAGTTTAAGTGCGAAATATGTGCGCATTGCCATCACCCGTAAATAACCCCCATCGGTTGGAGTATTTGCTGTCGAATTATGCAAGTCCACTGTATCAAAGTTCGCCATGAATTCCTAGATGAATTTTATATTTCCTCTTTCACAACCTCCAGTAGCTCCCCGATCTCGACCCCCAGGTAGGTGCAGAGCTTATCCAATAAATCACGGTGATAAAAAGGAGCCGTATTGTTGTAGAGCTTCCTGACCGATTCAAATCTATATTCGATGGCCTCCGATACCTTCCGTATGGACTCCCCGCGCTGGTCTAATATCGCTTTCAATCTGCAATGAATCATTTGCCTCACCTCCCTGTTTCCCCCATTATAAATCTACACCATAAAGGAGTCAATTTATTTTTAAATGACTTGACACTTTTTTGGTGTCATGGTAATATCATATAAGTTGACACCGATACGGAGTCAATCAATGGCCGACGGGCCTTAAACGCGGAGGTACTTAGTTTGAAAGAGTTCGTAAATGATGGTTAAGCAGTTTGGAGGCAT